>JAFSIQ010000039.1 GCA_017439675.1 Lachnospiraceae bacterium | reverse complement strand
TTCCATTTGGCGAACGCCGCGACACTGAGCAAGCAAGGCTTGTGATGTGCGGCAGGTCAAGGAAACGCGGTAGCGGTTCCATTTGGCGAACGCCGCGACACTGAGCAAGCAAGGCTTGCGATGTGCGACAGGTCAAGGAAACGCGGTAGCGGTTCCATTTGGCGAACGCCGCGACACTGAGCAAGCAAGGCTTGCGATGTGCGACAGGTCAAGGAAACGCGGTAGCGGTTCTTCAATGTGCCTTTGCCACTGAAGAGTTTTGTGATAAAATAATAATGTTAATCTTTGTTGAGATGAAGAGATTTGTATATATGCAGAAATAGTGACTTAAGAGAAGGGTGCGTAGGTTAGGAAGGATTATATGAAAAAGGGGATTATTTGTTTTGTTATTTTGATGTCTGCGTTGTTTGTAAGGATAGACGCATTTGCAATGGAAATCGAAACTAGAGTTGTGAATGGCGTATCTTTCGAGGAGTACATTGTGGACCATCTCAAAAGAAGAGAAACGCGGATTAATGTATTTTCTTATGGTATTGGAACGGAAGAATGCGGGGATTTATATCGAAAGGTGTTATATAAGCATCCGGAACTATATTATGTGTTAGGAAATTGTCCCTATGTTCCCAAAATGGATTATACATTTGATCTGTCTACCGGATCGCTTGAGGTGGTGCAAGAGGATGTTGTGGATTATATCTCACCTAGATATCTAGATTATGGACAAACAGATGAAGAATGGGTTTTTGAACAAATGGACAAACCCTTAGCGTTTATTGATGAGGATATGACGGATATGGAAAAGGCGTTATTTATACATGATTATATGTGTATCAATTTGGTGTATGGAGAGAGAAACACAGATGTCCCAGAATATCATAATATTATGGGATATATACTGGAAGGAAAAGCGGTTTGCGAAGGATATGCAAAGGTATTTCAATATTATATGAACAAATTGGGAATTCCTAGCCGTATTATGTTGGGAGATGTTGAGGAAGGATATCATGCATGGAATGAAGTGCAGATAGATAGACAGTGGTATATGGTAGATGTAACTCATGACGACCCCATACCAGATGAGTATGGCAGGGTTATGCATACACATTTTTTGAAGAGCGAAACAGGAATAGGGGACCGCACATGGGAAAAGGAAGGATATCAACCTTGTACGAGCACGAAATATGATGATGCATTTTGGGATAATGTTGAGACGCAAATGATTTATAGAGATGGCAGTTGGTATTATATCAATGGAAATGATGAGGAGGATATGAATTTATACCGCCATGACTTTGTAAAACATTCACTTACGGAGAAGGGCGATGTATGTGTTGAACTAACAGACAAATGGATGAATTACGCCAAAATGAATTCTTACTGGATTGGGAGCTATGGAAAAATAGCACAATATGAAGACAATCTTTTATATAGTACACCGACACGGATTTTTCAGTACTCTTTTGATGATAAACGTACGAAATGTATTATAAGAGAGACGGTTAAGAATCAGTCCATTTATGGGATGAGAGTAACAGGAGATTATTTGTTGTATCAGGTGGGCGAGGCACCCGATTCTGAGCAACAGGAAATCGCCATTTCTATGAAACAGTTACCATTGTCTGTGGGGACAGTGGTAAAAGATGAAGAGAGTAAAGCTTTTTATCAGGTTGTATGCGGAAATCGTTTGGGTGGTACGGTATTATACAAGAAAAGTCTGAAATGCAATGCGGCATCTGTAGTTGTACCAGAAAGCATTAGCATTGATGGAAGAGATTATCGTGTGATAGGTATTGCGAAAAAGGCATTTGCCAATCAGAAAAAAAGATTCATTGTCACGTTGCCGTCCACGATTAAGAGTGAAATGGAGCATCAAAGAAAAAGACATTATTTGATAAAAACAATAGGAGCTGGTTATGAAATTACAAGAAATTAAGAACAAGCTGAATACTAGGGAGTATGATTTTCTGAGAGAAAATGAACATCTCGGCAACAACGTAATGCTACTTACCCTGGGCGGTAGTCACGCCTACGGCATGGAAAAAGAAAGCAGTGATTTAGATGTGCGAGGTATTGCATTTAATAGCAAGCAAGAGATTTTGTTAGGTGAGGATTTCGAGCAGGTGGTAGATGTATCGACAGATACCAGCATTTATTCCTTCAATAAAATGATACAGCTCTTAACCAACAATAATCCGAATACCATTGAAATATTGGGTTGTAAGTCAGAGCAATATCTGCATGTGTCAGAGCTTGGACAAGAGTTGTTAAATAATCGGAAAATGTTTCTCTCCCAGATTTGTGTTCACACCTTTGGTGGTTATGCCAGTAGCCAGCTTCGCCGAATGGAGAACAAATCAGCAAGGTTGGTGAGTCAGACAGAGCATGAGGCATATATTTTGAAGTCTATACAAAATGCCCAGTATGATTTCCGCAATCGATATTATCCTCACGATGAAAGTGATGTGAGGTTGTATGTGGATACAGCAGTGCAAAAAGGATATGATACAGAAATTTTTATGGATGTGAACTTGCAGCACTATCCTTTGCGTGACTGGGCTGGAATGTGGAATGAGATGAAAGCCATTGTCAGTAGCTATAACAAAACTGGTATGCGTAACGAGAAGGCGATTAGTCATAATAAGCTTGGCAAGCATATGGCACATTTGCTTCGTCTTTATATGATGTGTATTGATATTTTGGAAAAGGAAGAGATTATTACTTATAGAGCGGATGAACATGATTTGCTAATGAGCATTCGCAATGGTGAATACCTAGATGAGAATCGCCAGCCGAAGGTAGAGTTTTACGACCTATTAAATGAGTACGAAAAGCGGTTTGAATATGCCAAGGCGAATACAGCGTTACCGAGTGTACCGGACTATAAGCGGATTAACGAATTCAAGGTGTATGTGAATGAAAAGATTGTAAGGGGAGAGATGAGTTGATGGTGGACAACAAACAATTATACAAAAAAGATTATGTGCAGGAGGTGGGTTATATTACCACCTACACGGGAGATCATTTTTACCCAACTGCACCAAGCAAGGAGAATATTCATATCGAAGATATTGCGCATGCGCTTTCCTATATTTGTCGTGGTAATGGGCATGTGAAGAATTTCTTTTCGGTAGGTCAACATTGTGTGAACTGTGCGCTAGAAGCAATGGCGAGAGGGTATAGCAGGAGGGTGTGTCTTGCATGTCTGTTACATGATGCGGGCGAAGCCTATATGTCGGATGTGCCCCGTCCTATTAAGGTCGGAATGCCACAGTACAGAGAATGGGAAGATGAGATTATCCGCGTGGTGTATGAAAAATATCTTGGTTCTGATTTAACAACAGAAGAAGAGAAATTGGTAAAGCTTGTGGATGATGATATGCTTTACTTTGATATGAAGGTGTTGTTGGGGCAGAAAATGGCTCAGGAGGAGCCGGAGATGATGAGTATGTTCTCCCAGGAGTATGTACCATTCATTGAGGTGGAGGAACAGTATTTGGAGATATTTGAACAGTTGTATGAAGTTTGATATATCAAGGCGAGAATGTTAATGGAGGTACGCATGAGAAGATTGAGAAAGAGTGATTCATTACATATGATTTTATTAGGTATGATGATGGCTACATTCCTTTGTCTTTGTTGTGGTGTTGGAGAAGTACATGCAACTAACGCATACGAAGAGGAGTGGGTGGCAGAGGAGATGGATTGGATGCAGTCCTGTGTTATGGGAACAAGACAGCAGATGTATGTGGAGCAGTTGAATGGTGTGAATATATGGGATTGCCGCGTGGAGGATGCAAGTGGAAATGCATGGTACGGTATAGAAGATTTTTTGCTTGAGGAAGATTCCGGCGTGTTGTGTATTGATAATTCTGCCATCGAATCTGGGAAATATTATATTTTTGTCACGAGCTATGATAACGGAACAACGACGCGAGGTTGCGTAGAGATAACCTATTATAAGCTTGGTAGTATGCCTAATGAGTTGGCGATTTTGGTTGGAAGTTCCCCATGTAATTATTCCATCTATAATGGACAGGATTTTCCGTATCCGATTACCTATACATCTTCGGATGCAGAGATTGCAACGGTAGATGATAAGGGCTTAGTGACACCACAGATGAAAGCGGGAGATGTGACAATTACAGCCGCGGTGGAGTATCCAAATCAGGAAATGGTGGTTTTTACTGAAATGTTAGATGTGACAGACCCATCTGTGCCGACGACGATTGTGGTAGCGCGCAAGGAAAATTTGACCATTGATATTCCGGGCACTTCGGAATATAGTAGCTGGTATTTTGGAAATGACGTGAACACTACAACATTTTCAAATAAGAAATGTTACATCAATTTGTATGGAAATGAAGAGACGCAGTGCTTACAGCTTTCGATTACGGCAAAGAACAAGAAGGCAAAGCAGCAGATTACCCTTACCATAGACGGAAAGGTACAGACATTTACCATTCTCTTTTCCAATCCGAAGTTTAACAAAGAGGTGGTGGTTGTGAAGAGGGGAAAGACTGTGATGGTGCCTGTGACGGGAATAAAGCCAGAATCGGTGGTAAGCTATACGATTTCAGATGAGAATATTGCAGTGGTGAACCCAAGTGATAAGATAAAGGGGAAGAAGCTAGGTACTACATGGATTAGCATGGATGTAGATGGAAAGACATTTTATGTCTTACTTGTGGTACAAAAGGGCAAAATGTACAAGGTTGTGAAATATGCGGCTGACCAGATTGGAGTTGCTAAGTATAGTCAGGCAAGAAGAATGGAGAAAGGGTATTATGATTGCAGTTCTCTCGTGTGGCGTTCCTATAAGGCAGCGGGATTGAATATCGGCAATACAACTTGGGCGCTAAATTCGGACGGGTTTGCCAATTACTACTACAAGAAGGGTAAACACTATGTAGGAAGAAAGTTGAAGACTAACAAGAAATTGAAATGTGGTGACATCATCCTTCGGGGCAGATACAAGAAGGGGAAAGCCCAGACCAACCATGCAGAACTATATATCGGTGATGGCTATGTCATTGAGGCCGGAGACTACGGAGTTCATTTGTCCACTACAATGGGAGCAGATATTGCGGTGAGACCTTGGCCATAGCACAACATCTATTGTATTCAAAAAATGTTTGGGAAAATATGAAAAATTTGGTTGACACTTGTTTTTTACGGTGATAGAATACTAGAATGTGATTATTGTGGGCATCTATCCGCAATAATCTAAAAAAATGCTGAAAAGCATTGAAAAACCGTAATTGTTCAGTACAGGTCGAAGCATTTACTGCTGAGGCCGTAAGAAAGTGACACAAGCGTGAGCAAATCCCATCGGCGTAGCTGATTTTCATGGATTTGCGAATTGTAACTATGAAGGTACTGAATAGTTACGAAAAATCAATATTCAAGGGGTGAAAACGTCAATGGAAAAGAGCAGAATCAGTCCTGTGAAAGCGGGAAAAGGAATCCGAATGAGTTATTCCAGACAAAAGGAAGTACTAGAGATGCCTAATTTAATCGAAGTACAGAAAGACTCATACAAGTGGTTCTTGGAAACAGGACTTAAAGAGGTGTTCGAAGACATTTCTCCAATCACAGATTACAGTGGTCAGTTAAGTTTGGAATTCATTGATTTCCAGCTGTGTGAGGAGGATGTTAAGTACTCAATTGAGGAATGTAAGGAGAGAGATGCAACATATGCGGCTCCTTTGAAAGTGAATGTACGTCTTCATAATAAGGAAACAGATGAGATTAATCAGCATGACATTTTTATGGGCGACTTGCCTTTGATGACAGAGACAGGTACTTTTGTTATCAATGGTGCAGAGCGTGTTATCGTAAGTCAGTTGGTTCGTTCTCCTGGTATCTATTATGCAATTGGTCATGATAAGTTAGGTAAGACATTATATTCATGTACAGTAATTCCTAACCGTGGTGCATGGTTAGAGTACGAGACAGATTCTAATGACGTATTTTACGTTCGTGTAGATAGAACTAGAAAGGTGCCAATTACCGTATTGATTCGTTCTTTGGGTATTGGAACCAATGAAGAGATTCGTGAGATGTTTGGTGATGAGCCAAAGATTCTTGCAAGTATTGAGAAAGACCCATCCAACAGCTATGAGGATGGTTTGCTTGAATTGTATAAGAAGATTCGTCCAGGTGAGCCTTTGGCAGTAGAAAGTGCTGAAAGCTTAATTAACGCGATGTTTTTTGATCCAAGACGTTATGACCTTGCTAAGGTTGGTCGTTATAAGTTCAACAAGAAGCTTGCATTTAAGAACCGTATTGCAGGTCACGTGTTGGCTGAGGATGTAGTGAGTCCTGTGACGGGTGAGATTCTTGCAAATGCAGGAGACAAGCTTACAAGAGAGAGTGCAACTGCTATTCAGAATGCAGCCGTTCCGTATGTTTTGATTCAGACAGAGACACGTAACGTGAAGGTACTTTCTAACATGATGGTTGACATCAAGGACTATGTTGATTTTGATGCGACAGAACTTGGTGTGACAGAAGATGTATTTTACCCTGTTTTAGCACAGTTATTAGAAGAGTATACAGATGTAGAGGAATTGAAACGTGCAATTAAGCGTGATATTCACGATTTGATTCCAAAGCACATTACAAAGGAAGATATTTTGGCTTCTATCAGCTACAACATGCATTTAGAGTATGGCATCGGTACTGATGATGACATTGACCATTTAGGAAATCGTCGTATCCGTGCAGTAGGTGAGTTGCTTCAGAACCAGTACCGTATCGGTCTTTCAAGACTTGAGCGTGTGGTACGTGAGAGAATGGCAACACAGGATATCGAGACAATTTCACCACAGTCATTGATTAACATTAAGCCGGTTACGGCAGCAGTGAAGGAGTTCTTCGGAAGCTCCCAGTTGTCACAGTTTATGGATCAGAACAACCCGCTTTCTGAGTTGACACATAAGAGACGTTTATCGGCACTTGGTCCTGGTGGTCTATCCCGTGACAGAGCTGGATTCGAGGTTCGAGACGTTCACTATACACACTATGGTAGAATGTGTCCAATTGAGACACCAGAAGGTCCTAACATCGGTTTGATTAACTCACTTGCTACTTATGCGAGAATCAATGAGTACGGATTTGTTGAGGCTCCTTATCGTAAGCTTGATAAGAGCAATCCTGAGAATCCAGTGGTAACAGATGAGGTTATTTATTTGACAGCAGACGAAGAGGATAACTACGTAGTAGCACAGGCAAATGAGCCAATCAACGAGGATGGAACATTTGTAAATGCGCACATTGCAGGTCGTTATCGCGAGGAGACTGCTGAGTTTGACAGAAATAGAGTAGATTTGATGGATGTATCTCCTAAGATGGTATTCTCTGTTGCTACATCCATGATTCCTTTCTTAGAGAACGATGATGCGAACCGTGCCCTTATGGGTTCTAACATGCAGCGTCAGGCGGTACCGCTTCTTAAGACAGAAGCTCCAGTAGTAGGTACTGGTATGGAAGGAAAGGCTGCAGTAGACTCTGGTGTGTGTATCGTTGCAAAACGCGATGGTATTGTTGAAAAGTCTACCAGCAAGGAAATCGTTATTAAATGTGATGACGGAACGAAGGATACTTACCATGTTATCAAGTTTGCAAGAAGTAATCAGGGTAACTGTATGAACCAGAGACCAATTGTCGTAAAGGGTGAGAAGGTTAAGGCTGGTGATGTTATCGCAGACGGTGCTTCTACAGCGGGCGGAGAAATCGCACTTGGTAAGAACCCATTAATCGGATTCATGACCTGGGAAGGTTATAACTACGAGGATGCGGTATTATTAAGTGAGAGATTAGTTCAGGAAGATGTATATACTTCTGTTCATATTGAAGAGTATGAGGCAGAGGCTAGAGATACAAAGCTTGGTTCAGAGGAAATCACAAGAGACTTGGCAGGTTTGGGTCCGGATGTATTAAAGGATTTGGATGAGAACGGTATTATCCGTATCGGTGCTGAAGTTCGTGCAGGTGATATCTTAGTTGGTAAAGTAACTCCTAAGGGAGAGACTGAGCTTACAGCCGAGGAGAGATTGCTTCGTGCTATCTTCGGTGAGAAGGCGAGAGAAGTAAGAGATACTTCTTTGCGTGTGCCACATGGTGCATTCGGTATTGTTATGGATACAAAGGTATTTACAAGAGAAGCAGGGGACGAGTTGCCACCAGGCGTGAATAAATCTGTTCGTGTATACATTGCACAGAAGAGAAAGATTTCCGTTGGTGATAAGATGGCTGGTCGACATGGTAACAAGGGTGTTATTTCCCGTATTCTTCCTGTGGAAGACATGCCATTCTTGCCAAATGGTCGTCCGCTTGATATTGTATTGAATCCACTTGGTGTACCTTCTCGTATGAACATCGGACAGGTATTGGAAATTCACTTAGGTCTTGCTGCTCAAGCGTTAGGATTTAAGATTTCCACACCAGTATTTGATGGAGCAAATGAGGAAGATATCATGGAAACCCTTGAGATGGCGAACGATTACGTCAACGAAGAGTGGGATGTGTTTGAGAAGAAATGGAAGTCTCAGGTTGCAGATGAGGTAATGGATTATCTTTATGAAAACCGTGACCACAGAGAAGAGTGGAAGGGAGTTCCAATCAATAGAACAGGTAAAGTAAGACTTCGTGATGGTAGAACAGGTGAGGAATTCGATTCACCGGTTACAATCGGTTTCATGCATTATTTGAAATTGCATCATTTGGTTGATGATAAGATTCATGCACGTTCAACTGGTCCGTACTCATTAGTAACACAGCAGCCACTTGGTGGTAAGGCACAGTTTGGTGGTCAGCGTTTCGGTGAGATGGAGGTTTGGGCTTTAGAGGCTTATGGTGCATCTTACACCTTGCAGGAAATCTTGACCGTGAAGTCCGATGACGTTGTAGGACGTGTGAAGACTTACGAGGCGATTATTAAGGGTGACAATATTCCTGAACCGGGAATTCCAGAGTCCTTTAAGGTATTGCTTAAGGAGTTCCAGTCACTTGCATTAGATGTTCGCGTTCTTCGTGATGACAACACTGAGGTTGAAATTGGCGAGAGTGCAGACTACAGCAATGACGATATCAGACACTATGGCGATATGGAATATAACCAGGAAGAGTCTGAGATGAGAGAACATGGTTATGGCGGAGTAGATGAGAATGATGAGAGCTTTGAGTTAGAGGGCGAATATTCAGAAGACTACAATGATAGCTATGACGATGATAATTACGAAGAGTAATGGAAGGAGAGCAGACGAATGTCAGTAATGAATAATCAAGAAACAGAACAGCAGATGAATTTTGATGCGATTAAGATTGGCCTTGCTTCTCCGGATAAGATT
Source organism: Lachnospiraceae bacterium (assembly GCA_017439675.1). Classification (GTDB taxonomy): domain Bacteria; phylum Bacillota; class Clostridia; order Lachnospirales; family Lachnospiraceae; genus CAG-590. The sequence continues at coordinate 184,278 of JAFSIQ010000039.1, read as the reverse complement.
AGAGAATGGTCAAGAGGTGAAGTTAAGAAGCCTGAGACAATCAACTACAGAACATTGAAGCCAGAGAGAGACGGTTTGTTCTGTGAGAAAATTTTTGGACCAAGCAAGGACTGGGAATGTCATTGTGGTAAGTACAAAAAGATTCGTTATAAGGGTGTTGTCTGTGACCGATGTGGTGTAGAGGTTACAAAGGCAAATGTTAGACGTGAGAGAATGGGTCACATTGAACTTGCTGCACCTGTATCGCACATTTGGTACTTCAAGGGTATTCCAAGTAGAATGGGATTGCTTCTTGATATTTCACCAAGAACATTAGAAAAGGTATTGTACTTTGCATCTTATATTGTATTAGACCCAGGTGAGACAAATCTTGCTTACAAGCAGGTTCTTACTGAGAAGGAATACAGAGATGCAGAGGAAGAATTTGGCTATGGAAAGTTCCGTGTAGGAATGGGTGCTGAAGCTGTTAAGGAGTTGCTTGCTTCCATCGATTTGGAGACAGAGGGCGTTGCGCTTAAGGATGCACTCAAGGATGCGACTGGACAGAAACGTGCCAAGATTATCAAGAGATTAGAGGTTGTGGAAGCATTTAGAGGCTCTGATAATAAGCCAGAATGGATGATTCTAGATGCAGTTCCAGTTATTCCGCCAGATATCCGCCCTATGGTACAGTTGGATGGTGGACGTTTTGCAACTTCTGACTTGAATGATTTGTATAGAAGAATTATCAACCGTAACAACCGTTTGAACAGATTGTTGGAGTTGGGTGCTCCTGATATTATTGTTCGTAACGAGAAGCGTATGCTTCAGGAAGCGGTTGACGCATTGATTGACAACGGTCGTCGTGGACGTCCGGTAACAGGACCTGGTAACAGAGCGCTTAAGTCTTTGTCAGATATGTTAAAGGGTAAGCAGGGACGTTTCCGTCAGAACTTACTTGGTAAACGTGTTGACTACTCAGGACGTTCCGTTATCGTAGTAGGACCAGAGCTTAAGATTTATCAGTGTGGTCTTCCAAAGGAAATGGCAATTGAGTTGTTCAAGCCATTTGTTATGAAAGAGTTAGTATCCAGAAAATTAGCACACAATGTTAAGTCTGCTAAGAAGATGGTTGAGAAGCTAGAGACTGAAGTATGGGATGTATTAGAGGATGTAATCAAAGAACATCCTGTAATGTTGAACCGTGCTCCGACACTTCACAGACTTGGTATTCAGGCATTTGAGCCTATCCTTGTAGAAGGTAAGGCGATTAAGCTTCATCCGTTGGTATGTACTGCTTACAACGCGGACTTCGACGGTGACCAGATGGCTGTGCATTTGCCATTATCAGTAGAAGCACAGGCAGAGTGTAGATTCTTGCTTCTTTCGCCGAACAACTTGTTGAAGCCTTCCGATGGTGCACCGGTAGCCGTTCCTTCACAGGATATGGTACTTGGTATCTATTATTTGACCATTGATAAACCAGGAGACAAGGGCGAAGGCAAGATTTTTAAGTCTAAGAATGAGGCAATTCTTGCATATGAAAACGGTGAGATTACCTTGCATGCGAAGATTAAGGTTCGTATGAAGGGTACTTTGGTAGATGGTACAGAAGGTTCTACTATCGTGGAATCTACATTGGGAAGAATTTTGTTTAACGAGATTATTCCGCAGGATTTGGGTATTGTAGATCGTACTGTTCCAGGTAATGAGCTCTTGTTAGAGATTGATTACCTTGTAGGTAAGAAGCAGTTAAAGGTTATTTTGGATAAGTGTATCAATACACACGGAGCAACCAAGACTGCAGAAGTATTGGATGATATTAAGAGTATCGGTTATAAGTATTCTACAAAGGGTGCACTTACCGTATCAATTTCAGAAATGACCGTGCCTGCGGCTAAGAAGGAAATTCTTGCTGAGGCTCAGGAAACTGTAGAGTTAATCATGGAGAAGTTCAAATATGGTTACGTTACAGAGGAAGAGCGTTATCAGGCAGTAGTAAGAACTTGGGAAGCAGCGGATAAGAAGCTTACTAAAGCATTGTTGGATGGTCTTGATACTTACAATAATATTAAGATGATGGCTGAGTCTGGAGCTCGTGGTTCTAATCAGCAGATTAAGCAGTTGGCAGGTATGCGTGGTTTGATGGCGGATACAACAGGTCGTACCATTGAGCTTCCAATTAAGTCAAACTTCCGTGAGGGTCTTGATGTATTGGAGTACTTCATTTCTGCCCATGGTGCTCGTAAGGGTCTTTCTGATACAGCGCTTCGTACAGCGGACTCTGGTTATTTGACACGTCGTTTGGTAGACGTATCTCAGGATTTGATTATCCGTGAGGTTGACTGTTGCGAGGGTACAGGTGAGATTCCTGGTTCTGTAGTAGAGGCATTTATGGAAGGTAAAGAAATGATCGAAAGCTTCCAGGAGCGTATTACAGGTCGTTATGCAGCAGAGTCTGTATTTGATAAAGATGGTAACATGATTGTAAAGGCAAACCATATGATTACACCAAAGCGCGCTGAGAGAATTCTTGCATCTGGTGTAGATGCAGATGGTAATGCAGTTACAAAGCTTAAGATTCGTAATATTTTGAACTGTAAGTCACACATCGGTGTTTGTGCGAAGTGTTATGGTGCCAACATGGCAACTGGTACAGCAGTTCAGGTTGGTGAGGCTGTTGGTATTATCGCTGCTCAGTCAATTGGTGAGCCGGGTACACAGCTTACAATGAGAACTTTCCATACTGGTGGTGTTGCGGGTGACGATATTACACAGGGTCTTCCTCGTGTCGAAGAGTTATTTGAGGCTCGTAAACCAAAGGGACTTGCTATTATCACTGAGTTTGGTGGTAAGGTACAGATTCGCGATACAAAGAAGAAGCGTGAGGTTGTTGTAACCAACGATGAGACTGGTGAGTCTAAGGCATATTTAATTCCTTATGATTCTAGAATTAAGGTATTGGATGGCCAGATGGTAGAAGCTGGTGATGAGATTACAATCGGTTCGGTTAATCCACATGATATCCTTAAGATTAAGGGTGTTCGTGCTGTTCAGGATTACATGATTCGTGAGGTACAGAAGGTTTACCGCTTACAGGGTGTAGATATCAACGATAAGCATATTGAGGTTATTGTACGTCAGATGCTTAAGAAGATTAAGGTTGAAGTTGGCGGAGATACGGAATACTTACCGGGTACTTTGGTAGACGTATTAGACTATAATGATGCCAATGAAAAGGCCATTGCGGAAGGCAAGGAGCCTGCACAGGGTACTCAGGTTATGCTGGGTATTACTAAGGCCTCTCTTGCTACAAATTCATTCTTGTCAGCTGCATCCTTCCAGGAGACAACCAAGGTTCTTACAGAGGCAGCAATCAAGGGTAAGGTTGATCCATTGATTGGTTTGAAGGAGAACGTATTGATTGGTAAGTTGATTCCTGCAGGTACAGGTATGAAGCGTTATCGTAGCGTGAAGCTTGATAGCGAAGAAGTTGTTGAGAACTTTGACAGCAGTGAATTAGTGCCTGAAGAAGGAGCGGAAGCAACAGAGGAAGCTGTAGAGACAGTGGAAACGGAAGAAGTAGTGGCAGAAGTTGTTGAGACAACGGAAGAATAATATTTATGGAGGTAAGTGCATTTAGAGTGTGCTTACCTCTTGTGTTATATAAAAATGTAGTATAATTGTTGTGATGATTATGGAAAAGTAGAACTTATGTGAGTTCGAATTTGTGTAAGAACAGGAGAAATACTATGAAAGTAAATAATAGTAAAATTGACATTATTATAGAAGTGTTTTGTTTGCTTATGCTTGTGGGAACAGTGATTTGCTTAATTGCGATGTGGGAAAAGATTCCGAATCAAATACCAGCGCACTATGATGCTCTAGGTCAAGTGGACCGATGGGAAGGAAAAGAAGGAATTGTACTTCTTCCAATTATAGAATGGATTCTCTATTTGTTTATTACATTGATTTCTCTATTTCCACAAGCGTGGAATACAGGGGTAAAGGTTACTGAGGAAAATAGAGAAAGGGTGTATCGAACATTGAAATATATGATACAGACAATGAAATTGATTATGATTGTGAATTTTACATATTTGGTTGCATGCCAAGTGTTTGCGATAAATCTGCCAGTATGGTATACGATATTGTTTATGTTAATGATATTTGGTGACATAGCATTTTGGCTTGTTCGATTATATAAGATACAGTGATAAAATGAGAATGGATATTTCAATATAGTGTATAAAAGGGATAAGACCTCTCGGATATAAATCTCCAAGAGGTCTTGTTGTTTTAGTTCATTCTAGGATATATAACGGTTGAAATATAATTGTGATAGATGAGGATGTCAGTTATCCTCTGTTCTGTGCGTCAACCACGCTACCGCCGGCATACATTTCACGAAGCTTTGGCTTCTCAATCTTACCCGTTGGGTTACGAGGGATATCTGCAAAGATAATCTGGCGAGGTCTTTTGTAACGCGGAAGCTGCTTGCAAAGCTCATTTACATCATCCTCTGTCATAGTCATGCCCTCTTTCACCTCAATAATAGCACATGTAATTTCACCGAGACGCTTGTCTGGGAGACCGATAACGGCAATATCATGTACTGCATTATGAGTGCGGATAAAGTCCTCAATCTGTACTGGATAAATGTTTTCACCACCACTGATGATAACATCCTTCTTACGGTCAACAAGGAAGATAAAGCCATCTTCGTCCTCCTGCGCCATATCACCGGTGTATAACCATCCGTCATGTAATACCTCGTTGGTTGCTTTCTCGTCATGGTAGTAGCAGGTCATAACACCAGGACCCTTTACACATAATTCGCCAACACCACCGCGTTCCACAGTATTACCCTGTTCGTCAATAATCTTAACTTCCCATCCAAATCCGGCTTTGCCGATGGCACCAACCTTGTGGATGTTCTCCACGCCAAGGTGTACACAACCTGGTCCGATAGACTCACTCAAACCGTAGTTGGTATCATACTGGTGGTTCGGGAAGATTTCTTTCCATTTTTTAATTAAGCTTGGAGGAACTGGCTGTGCACCAATGTGCATCAATCTCCACTGGTCTAACTCATAATCAGCGAGATTGACTCTGCCACTTTCGATGGCTTCTAAGATATCCTGTGCCCAAGGTACTAACAACCAAACGATTGTACAGTGCTCCTTAGATACTGCATCTAGGATATATTCTGGCTTTGTACCCTTTAACAATACTGCCTTGCTTCCGGCAAGGAAGCTACCAAACCAGTGCATCTTTGCTCCGGTGTGATACAGAGGTGGGATACAAAGGAATACGTCCTCCCTTGTCTGGCTGTGATGATTCTGCTCTACACGGCAGGAGTGCATCAAGCTTTCGTGGTTATGTAAAATTGCCTTCGGAAAACCTGTAGTTCCAGAAGAAAAATAAATCGCTGCATCATCTGCATCAGTTAAACGGATATTAGGTGACATAGAAGAACAGTTCGCCGTCATGGAATTGTAATCCTCTGCAAAGGAAGGACAATTGTCACCAACGTAGAATAATAAACGGTTCTTGCTAATATTGTCTGCAATTTCCTCTACACGTCCGATGAATTCTGGACCAAATACAAGGATATCCACATCAGCCAAGTTAACACAGTACTCAATCTCGTCTGGTGCGTAGCGGAAGTTCAAAGGAACTGCCAATGCTCCTGTCTTTAAAATACCAAAATAGATTGGTAACCACTCTAAACAGTTCATCAACAAAATGGCAACCTTGTCGCCCTTCTTGATTCCGCGGCTAATCAAAAGGTTCGCAAAACGGTTTGCCTTCTCGTCCATAACAGACCATGTGATTTCCCTTCTATAGTGGGTGGATGGGTTTGGTTCCATCAATTCATATTCTTTCCAGGTAACGCGACGGGTTTCGGTTACTTCTGGGTTGATTTCTACCAAGCAAATGTCATTGGGATACATCTTGACATTGCGTTCCAATACTTCGGTAATCGGCATAATTCTTCTCCTTTGTTCCTATGAATGTTGTATTTATTAAGCGTTTCTTTCACATACATAATAATGCTATTGTTAAGTTTTACTTTTTAAATTCAAAGCTTTAACGCTTTTAATGACTAAAGTAAATTGTATAGAATATGGAAGAAAAAGTCAAGGAAATAAACGATAAAAGAAGAGAAATAGAAAGGTTTGTATCGTGGATTTCCATTACGTTAGTAATCGGATTAAACGGTCGAAAATGCCTATTGTACGTGTTTGTGTAGTAAAAGACAATGTGCTAATATAAAACTGAGTGTATAAAAAGGGCGCTTGACACTAGAGAGAGTTGGAGGTAAATAGGATGAAATGTAGAAGTGAGAGTGTCCTCGGTATGAGGAAATTGCTGGATTTTTTGTGGGCTATAGTGGTAATAATGTTTTTATTGTGCCTACTAGACGTGAAAGCGGAGGCAGCCAGTGTTATCGGTTCTACAACGACAACGGATGGTTTGAAATATTATTTATATGATGATGAAGTGGCTTCGGTGGCTAGTTACAGCGGAACGGAAAAGAATCTTACGATTCCGTCGGTTGTAAGCTACAATGGCAAAGCTTACACAGTGAAATATATAGCTGGCTGGACATCTTCTGATCCGGCTTTTTATGATAATGATTCTTTGGAGACTGTTACTTTGCCTGACACGATTTTGGGAATTGGAAACGGCGCATTTCGGGATTGTGGCAACTTAAAAAAGATTAATTTGCCGGAGGGTATGGAAACGATTAAGGAGGTGGCGTTTGCCTCTTGTGATTCACTTTCGGAAGTTACGCTTCCATCGACACTTACTACATTGGAAAATAGCGCTTTTACATATACAGCCATTAAGAGTGTTACTATCCCTGCAGGGTTGACAGATCTTGGCACAGGTGTATTTGTAAATTGCAGTAGCCTGGAAGAGGTTAATTTGCCGGATAATATGACAACCATTCCAGATGAAATGTTTATGAATTGTACTAGCTTGACAGATTTGAGCTTTTTAGAAAATGTGAAGACCATTGGTACAAATGCATTTAGCGGATGTACCGGTTTGACGGAATTTAACCTTCCGGCATGGGTAACAACCATTGGAGATAAAGCATTTGCCAGATGTGACAATATTAAAACTGTAGTGATTCCTGACGGGGTTACCACAATCGGTACAAGTGCATTTTCATCCTGTACCTCTTTGGAAAGTGTGGAGATGACAAATAATGTCACTTCCTTGGGGAAACGAGCGTTTTACGGATGTAGTGCACTGACAAATATTCGCTTGTCAGATAACATTACATCCATTGGGGAATGTACATTTCGTGAGTGTACTTCTCTAGAGACAATCGAGCTGCCGAATCAGATTACATCCATAGGTGAGAGTGCCTTTGAAGAGTGTCGCGGTTTGGTATCCATTGTGGTACCGGAAGGTGTGACAAGTATCGGGAAGCAAGCATTTTATAACTGCTCGGGGCTGAAATATATGATATTGCCGAGCACCCTGGAAACAACGGGAAAATATTGGGATACCGTTTATGACGAGAATTTAACAAAACAATTACGTGTTCCTTCCATTTTTTACCCAGCAGGAACAGAGACACCTTCTGGTGATGGATATGGATGGGTGAGTGTGAAGGCCTCCTATGAAGAAAAGACGGATGGAACGATTTCTGTAACGATTGATTGGGTATACGAATATGCCAAGGAGGCTATTGAAATTTCTTTACCGGAAGATATTGGTGGGAAAACGATTTCGTCTGTGGAATATGGTGCGAACGTAAGCGAGGAGCACCGTACAGTGGCTATTACCTGTACCAAGCATTATGCACCGCAGCTAAGCTTTAACGGGCAGCAGCACTTTTATGAGGTGTGTAGTATTTGTAAAGAGACAAAGGTGAATGCGCAGGCGCACAGCTACGGTGATGGCTCAGAGAAGTGTATCTGCGGATATGTTCCATTTTCTCTAGATTCCTCTGCGAAGAGTGAAAAGGTAGTCTATGGTTACACGGACGCGATAGCACTTGAAACGGCTGCAACAGCTACGCTTGGGACTGAGGTGATAACATACCAGTGGTACGAAAACGGAAAAGCAGTGAATGGTGCAACGGCTGCTTCTTATAAGCTGCCAACTAATAAGAAGGTAGGCGAATACACCTATTATTGTAAGGTTTCCAGTGGTGGTTACGGAATGAAAAGTGCAAGCAGAAAGATAGAGATTACAAAGAAACCCATCACCATTCGTGTGGATGACGCACAGCGAAAGCAGGGCAAAGAGAATCCAACATTTACTTATACTGTAACAGAAGGGACATTGGTTGACGGAGACACAACCGATGAGTGGAAGGTTGTTTTAACAACAACAGCCACCAAGGATTCGCCAGCAGGTACATATAAGATTACAGGAACAATTACAAGTGATAACTATGAAGTGACAGTGGAAGATGGAGTTTTGACTGTTAGTGCGGTGGAATCAAGTGGTACTACGGATTCTTCGGGAAATGAGGGGTCTTCTGATGGTTCTGGTGAATCTGATAACCAAGCTTCCATAATAGACAAAGATAGCAAGGCGGAGTATATCATAGCAAATGAAGGTAAGAATAACACGGTGGTATATGTAAAGTCCCATGATGCCGATGCCACAACTTTGGTTATTCCAGCTACTATCGTCATTGGCGATAAGACTTACAAGGTAACCAGCATTGCGAAGAATGCTTTTCGTGATAATAAGAAGCTTACAAAGGTTACGATAGGAAGTAACATTATCACAATTGGGGCCAACGCATTCCGTGGATGTACAAAGCTAAAGACAGTTATGATTGGAAAAAATGTGAAAACGATTGGGAAGAATGCATTCTATGGATGCAAGAGTTTGAAGAGCGTGAAGATGGGCAAGAATGTGACTAGCATCGGCGATAAAGCATTTTATAAATGTATCTCTTTGCGGTCGATCGTGATTCCTTCAAAGGTTTCTAAAATTGGGAAAAGTGCATTTGAAAAGTGTAAAGAGTTACAGACAATCACAATTAAGACAAAGAGACTTACAACAAAAAAGGTGGGTGCTAAGGCATTTAAAGGTATTAAGGCCAAAGCGACCATTAAAGTGCCTAAAGAAAAATATAAAGCTTACAAGGCAATGCTCAAAAAGAAAGGTGTCAGTAACAAAGCTAGGTATAGGAAAACTTAATTATAGAATGATGCAAAATGACAGTGAAGGGGTTTGATTCGCTGTCATTTTGCGTTTGTTTGCTTCAAAAGAATGATATATGGAATGGAGAATTTTCATATTTTCTTCAACATTTTGTTCATACTTCCTTAATAAACTTGTGTTATACTTACCTGTAGCTTGTAAATAATAAAAGGATACTGTATTTGTAATGGATGAAGATGTAACATATTAACAAGGATATTTGTTCATAGAATAGAATGAATTTTACGACAGAATCGATTGACAGAGGTGATGACATGACAGAACAAGAAAGTATTATGCTACCAAGCCTTCGGGAGAAGGAAAATGAAGTGGCGATGCTTAATGGTGATATAATGGAACAGTTAAAGATTGTGATGCAGAATTCCCAGCAGTTTCAAGAAATGATGATGATGTACAAATGTGCGATTCGCGAGGTACGGACAAAGGCAGAGGTGTTGAATGACGAGATGTCGGTGAGATATCATCGAAATCCTATTAGCAGTATTACTTCTAGAGTGAAGAAGCCGGAGAGTATCACGCAAAAGCTGTTAAAGAAGGGACTACCATTTACAGTAGAAGCAATTATGACGAATTTGTCTGATGTGGCGGGTGTGCGTATTATATGTGAGTTTATCGACGACATTTATACTATTGCGGCGATGTTGGCTATGCAGGACGACCTCAGATTGATTCAGATTAAGGACTACATCAAATATCCAAAGGATAATGGATATCGAAGCTATCACATGATTGTGGAGATTCCGGTTTTTTTCTCTAAGGGTAAGACACCAATGCGTGTGGAGATTCAAATTCGTACCATTGCCATGGATTTTTGGGCGAGTTTAGACCATGAATTGAAGTACAAGAAGGACATTAACCCGGAGGATGAGGAAGTGATTGCAAACGAGCTTTTGGCATGTGCCGAGAGAATTGCGGAGACGGACATGATTATGCAGCAGATTCGTATGAAATTAGATGCAGTAGAGCAGCATAAGGCAACGACAGAGATTATTATTGACGAATAAATGCACGAATGATAAAAAAAGGGCGACAAGATTGGTAAAGATTAACCTTGTCGCTCATTTTATATTGTTGTAAAATGGGAAATGGTCGATTAAATGCATTTATTATATGTAATCCGTTGTATACTAGAATATCGAGAGATAATCTGCTGGATAGATAAGGATTATGTTATAAGAGTAATAATTGAATGAAAGGACAATAGTATATTGGTCTGGTAAACCAATATACAAGGACGAAAAAATGCGTAAAACAAAAATTATATGTACACTTGGTCCGTCCACAGAGGATGATCAGGTATTAAGAGATTTGATGATAGAGGGTATGAACGTTGCCAGGTTTAACTTTTCTCATGGTGACCATGCCCAGCATGCGCGCAACCTTGAAAGAGTAAGAAGGCTTCGTGAAGAATTAGGACTTCCAATCGCAGCTTTATTGGATACAAAGGGACCGGAGATTCGCGTAAAGACCTTCAAGGATGGAAAGGTTGAATTAAAGAATGGGCAGGAATTTACCTTGACCACAAGAGATGTTGAAGGTGATGAGACGATGGTTTCTATTACCTATGAAGATTTGGTAAATGATGTTAAGGTAGGCAATAAGATATTGATTGATGACGGATTGATTTCCATGCGTGTGGAGAGTATCAATGAGACTGACATTTTGTGTGTTGTAGAAAATGGTGGTCCGGTTTCCAATCGCAAAGGTGTGAATGTGCCAAATGTTGCCCTTTCCATGCCATATGTCAGCGAAAAGGACAAGGCAGATATCATTTTTGGTATTGAACAGGGATTTGATTTTATTGCAGCTTCTTTTGTTCGTTCTGCCGATGATATATTGGAGATTCGCGATATCTTGAGTCAGCATAACTGTAATTTTATCAATATTATTGCTAAGATTGAGAATATGCAGGGTGTACAGAATATTGATGAGATTATCCGTGTATCAGATGGTGTTATGATTGCTCGTGGTGACATGGGTGTTGAGATTCCATTTGAGGATGTTCCGGCAATCCAGAAAATGATCATCAAGAAGGTGTATAATGCAGAAAAGATTGTCATTACTGCAACGCAGATGTTGGATTCCATGATGAAGAATCCTCGTCCAACTAGAGCGGAAGCAACAGACGTTGCGAATGCGATTTATGATGGAACCTCTGCGATTATGCTTTCTGGAGAAACAGCGGCAGGTCTTTATCCAGTAGAGGCGTTGAAGACTATGGTGAGAATTGCAGAGAGCACCGAGGCTGATATTGATTTGGTGAAACGTTTTAATAGCAGAGACAGCTTGATGAATCCAGATATTACTAATGCTATTGCTCATGCAACCTGTACCACGGCAATGGATTTAAATGCTACTGCAATTGTGACAGTAACCAAGTCCGGTAAGACTGCAAGAATGATTTCAAAGTATAGACCGGCTTGTCCAATTATCGGATGTAGCCCGTATGAAAATGTGTGGAGACAGTTGAATCTTTCGTGGGGTGTTCTTCCTTTGATGGTGGAGGAGAAAACCAATACAGATGATTTGTTCGAGCATGCAATCGAGGAAGCAGAGAAAGCAAAATATGTAAAGCAGGGCGAGATTACAGTTATCACTGCCGGTGTTCCGCTCGGAGTTTCTGGTACCACCAATTTGATTAAGGTGCATGTGGTTGGGCACATTTTAATTAAAGGTCGAGGTGTTAATAACCGCAAGGCAACAGCAAGCCTTTGTGTTGGAAAAGATGAAATGGATATTATAGATAACTTTAAGGAAGGCGATATTATTGTACTTCCAGAAACCAGCAATGATATTATGGATGAGCTTCGTCAGGCATCTGGTATTATTGTTGAGAATGAGGGTCACAATTCCCATGCAGGTATTGTTGGTCTGAGTCTAGATATTCCAGTTATTCTGGGAGCTGCCAATGCAACCGATATTTTGAAATCCGGTGCGGTAGTTACGATGGATGCAGAGAAGGGCATTGTGTCCTCTGATTCGTAATATACAAAGTCTTATGCTAGTTGTGGATTGGGTATTTGGCTTCAGAGACGAGTTTTAGAATATGTGAGATACAATAATTAGGAGAAGAGCATGGATAATGTAAAAAAGCAAAAGATGCAGTGTTTTCAATGTGGGAAGGACTTAGAACTGGAAATTTTTCCTAAGATGGAAATTCCTTATGACCTTCCGCTTCGTGATAGAGCTTTGCAGAATACACTTTTTAAGCTGACTTGTCCAGAATGTAACGGTATATTTAACGTTGCCTATGAAAGTCAATACAATGATATGGAGCGTAAATATCTGTTGTGGGTTGTTCCAAAGTTGGATGATGGGGCACGCCAGAGATTGGATGCGTACAATCAAAGATTGCAGACGGATTCGACCCTGCGCCTTGCACAAGGCGGTTACCGGTATCGGATTGTGTGTAATGGAAATGAGTTGAGGGAAAAAATTATCATTTTTGATGAGGGCTTAGATGACCGCTATGTGGAGATGTTGAAGTTGGTATATGCACCGGCTATCAAGAAGAACGTGCAGGAAGACGCGCAGATTACAGGTATCTTCTTTGACAAGAGTACAAAAGGAACCTATCATTTCGTAGCGTGTTTCCAAAACCTTAAACCAATTTGTATTGAGATAAACATGGATATCTACCGTGACATGCAAGAGAAATCAAAGGATGTGGTGAATAGTAATACGGCGGAAGGTGTATGCAGGATTGATGCACAGTGGGCGTATCAGGTTATGCGTGTGAAGGAATAAGGTTACATCAACTTCAAATGGAATAAAGGGATAGGAATTAACAGTTGTAAAATTACATGGGTTGTCCGATTTATCGGACAACCTTTTTTGTATAATAAAAGAAACCAACGAGCTAATGACATGGAAAGGAAGGATTTTATATGTTATTTCAGCAACATTCAAAACGAAGAATTAAGGAATTTGAGGCTTGTCTTGCGTTGTGCGAAAGGGACAAGGAACTGATGGAGGGAATCCGTAAAAGTCGACAAGAGACACGACTGTGGAAGAATCCTACAGAGGATATTTCTGTAGAGGGGAAGAGTGGAAATGCGAAGCATGATGGAACAAAAGGTGTCGTTTCTGTCACTCGTCATTCAGTATTGAGAGATGCAAGAGAGCTTGTGGCAAGATATCCGGAGTGCAGAGTAGGAGTTCTTAATTTTGCAGCACCGTGTCATCCGGGAGGTTCGGTTATCCGAGGGGCCAGTGGGCAAGAGAATAGTCTTTGCAGAGCTACAACTTTATATCCATGCTGTGTCACGGAGGAGATGAAAAGAGATTATTATGATGTACACAGACAATGTGAAGATTTTATGTATTCGGATGTGTGTGCCTATATACCAGATGTAATATGCTTGTCTTCGCAGGACGGGGATTTGTGTGCGTCAGAGGCAGATGGACTCTTCCGTGTGGATGTGATTTGTTGTAGCGCACCAGATGTAAGCAGGGTATTTGTTCATAATAGCGGAAAAGAGGAGAATATTATTGACGACATGCATATAGAGGATTTGGAGATGATTTTACGGCGTAGAGTGGAAGGGGTTTTGAGGGTTGCGGTTCAACATAAGATTGAGGTTTTGGTACTAGGGGCATTTGGCTGTGGAGGTTGTGGTAACTCTCCACAGCTAGTGGCAACAATATTTAAGAAAGCCCTAGAGAAATATCAAGGTTTCTTTCGGACTGTTACGTTTTCCATATATGATGCACCATACAAGGGAGGAGTGTATGACGTGTTTTCTTCCGTTTTATAGTTGTGTATTTTGAACTCGGAAAATGACATGGAGCTTAAGTTGCCTGCTTTCTTTTTAGTCGATTCATTACTTGCAGATATGCTGGAATGAGAAATGCATCTGCACATATCCATGCAAATGGACTAGCTAAAGCTACGAAAAGGAAACCAAAGTTTGGAACTAGGAATACCCCAGCAATACCTCTGGCAAACATTTCACATACTCCTGCAAGAATTGCAAAAGTGGAATAACCTAGCCCCTGTATCATAAAACGGACAATGTTTACAAATGCCAAAGCAACATAGAATGCCGAGTTACCTAGTAAGAACAAGTAGGTGTATCGAATAATTTCCGTTTCCTGTGCATCTACAAAGATTAATGCGATGTTTTTTCCGAAAATAGCCAAAAGAGCAAAGGCAATCAAGGAGTAACCTATGCCCAGTTTCAGACAATCTTTTAGTCCCTGATGTATTCGATCTAATCGACCAGCACCCACATTTTGTCCTCCGTAGGTTGCCATAGTGGATCCCATGGCATCTAGTGGACAACAAAGGAAGATGGTGATTTTTGTTCCTGCGGCTACGGCTGCCACAATGGTTTCTCCCATGGCATTTACTGAAGTTTGTAGCAGAACGCTTCCGATAGCGGTAATAGAATATTGTAAGCCCATGGGAACACCCATGCCACATAGGCGTAAACTATGGGTGAGGCTGAATTTCCAGTCTTCTTTTTCAAAGGAAAGATGTTGATATTTTCGAATCATATATATGAGACTGACAATGCCAGATATTGCTTGAGCTGTGATAGTTGCAATTGCTGCACCAGCCACTCCCATTGGTTTTATTAATACTAAGTCCAGTACAATGTTTAGTAAGGACGAGAACACTAAGAAAACAAGGGGCATAACACTGTCTCCAAGGGAGCGAAGAATACCAGATGTCATATTATAAAGAAATGTTGCAGGTATCCCCATGAATACGATAAAGATGTAGATGTATGCTTCATCTATAATGCTGTCTGGTGTTTTCATCCATATTAATATATGTTTGGCTAAGAATCCTACAAGGATTGTTATAATAACAGAAAAGAGAACGGACATCCATACACTATTCGCAATGTACCTTTTGAGACTTTTCATATCTTTTGCACCGAAACTTTGAGCTACTGGAATAGCGAATCCATTACATACACCGATGCAGAAGCCTAATATCATAAAGTTAATGGAACCAGTGGAACCTACAGCGGCAAGGGAGTTTACACCCAATACTTGTCCTACAATAATAGAATCCACCATGTTATATAATTGTTGGAAAAGCAAACCGAATAACAGTGGTAGTCCGAAGCCTAGAATGAGTCGCATTGGATTTCCTGTTGTTAAGTCTTTTGAACCGTTTTTGTTGTATGGTTTTGACATTTTGTGTTCTCCTTGTTTTAGTATGTTCTAGGCTAGATAGTAACTTATGAAAAGGGTTTCGTTCTATCATTTTCTCGCATAATAATATAACAATCTTACATAACTGGAACCATTTGGTGTCAGTTGAATAAATTACATATATCAGGAAATACTTTCAGATAAGAGACTTTATGATTTGATGCAAAGCACTTGCAGGCGAGTCTTGAATAAAAAGAAAGAAGGATTGAATATGAAAGTATTTCGAGATATGTGTATAGCGGTATTGTTGGGTACGTTAGGCGGTTTTTTAGTATCAACGATTTCTTACTATAATGATAATAAAGAAGGTGGCATTGAACAGACTATGGCTGCGGTGCAGAATAGCTTTGATATTATTACGAAGGCATATTCGGTTTCTGGTAACGAACCGCCGGTGCAGGAAACATTAGGTGAAATTAGCATGGATGATTTAGAAGCAGCAACAGATGTTGTTCTAGGGGAATTGCTGAATTCAGATGGTGAGTTATCAGATGTTCTTGTGATGGACGAGGAAGATGGACAGATCGATGAGGGCGAGCCGTACTCTGGAATTATGCGTTTCCATGTGAGAGCTAACAGTGATAGTAGTGAAGACCAAGAATTGAAATTAGCAGTAAAAGAGGATGTGGTTGCTTATTTGAAACCGTTGTTGGAGAAATGCAAAAGTGTTTCTGAAAGTAAGAATGTAATTGTTGCAAATTTGCAGAATATATACACCATAGCGGTGAATACCATTGTAGAGCAAGGATATGATTATTCGGTGGAGGTCTATGTGACAGAAGAAACTTTTCCTGCGAAAACCTATGGGGATATTACCTTTCCGGCAGGACAGTACCAAGCGTTGAGAGTAGATATCGGGGAAGCCAAAGGACAGAATTGGTGGTGTGTTATGTTTCCGCCGTTGTGTTTTATTGATGAAAGTACTGCCATGGTGTCAGAGGAGGGCAAGGAAATCTTGGAAGAGAATTTGACTCCAGAGGAATACGCAGAATTGTTCGCTACATCCGATGTGGAAGCAGAATTGTGGATATTAGAATGGCTACAGGGGAATGAGTAGAGTTGGCAAAGAGTGATATTGTTGTGGAATGAAAGAGCATGGCGTGATGCCGCATGGTGACAATGCTATACTACCATTGTTTTTCTTGCTGAGTTTTGATATACTAGGGAAAGTGATTGTATCAAATAGATAATGGTAATTATGGAGGAATCGTGATATGAGTAAGATTAGCATTGCAGTGATTTTTGGAGGTCAATCTTCTGAACATGATATTTCTTGTATTTCTGTGCAGACGGTTGCGAAAGCGATTAACTGTGAGAAATATGATATAACCTATATAGGAATTACAAAGGAAGGGCGTTGGTTGCTTGCTCCATCTTATGATAGCATTGTAGACGGAAGCTGGAAAGACTCCGACGTGGCAGCCATTCTTTCTCCAGATGCTACCAAGAAGGAAGTTATTATACTACGCGAGGGCAATGTGAATACGAAGAAGATAGATGTGATTTTTCCAGTAATGCATGGAATGTATGGAGAAGATGGAACCATTCAGGGACTGTTTGAACTAGCACAAATTCCGTATGTAGGCTGTGGCGTGCTGGCATCTGCTGCAGGAATGGATAAGGTTTATACAAAGATTATTGTAGATGATTTGGGAATTAATCAGGCAGATTATGTATTGGTTCGCTCTGTTGATGTGGATAATGCGGATGAGGATGTTCGTTCTATGGAAGAGCAAGTGCACAGAGTGGAAGAGAAGCTTTGTTATCCGGTATTCATTAAGCCGAGTAAGGCAGGTTCTTCCCAGGGTGTTTCCAAGGCTCATAATCGTGAAGAGTTAATAGAGGGCTTGAAGGTTGCAGCTAAGCATGATACTAAGATTTTGGTTGAGCGTAACATTATAGGTAGAGAGATTGAATGTGCAGTATTAGGAAGTGCTACACATGTAAGTGCATCCGGTGTGGGTGAGATATTAGCGGCAGCTGAATTTTATGATTTTGACGCAAAGTATTCTAATGCAGAGTCTAAGACGGTGATTTCTCCTGATTTACCGGAGGGAAAGACAGAAGAAATAAGAGAAGCTGCTAAAGCGATATTTGCTACACTTGATGGATATGGATTATCTCGCGTGGACTTCTTCCTTGAAGAGGGAACGAACAAGATTGTATTTAACGAAATTAATACTTTGCCAGGATTTACTTCTATTAGTATGTATCCAATGTTGTGGAAAGCAGAAGGCATGTCTATAGAGGAATTGGTAGAGAAGCAGATTGAATTGGCATTTAAGAGAACGTATTAGTATACAGCGGAAGGGATGATGAAGATGAACAATCCGATAGGTGTATTTGATTCCGGTGTAGGCGGTCTTACTGTTGCAAGAGAGATTATGCGTCAACTTCCGGGGGAAAGTTTAGTGTACTTTGGAGATACGGCGAGAGTGCCGTATGGTTCAAAGTCGAAGCAAACAGTTTTGAAATATAGCAGACAGATTGTACGCTTTTTGAAAACAAAGAATGTGAAGGCGATTGTGGTTGCATGTAATACAGCCAGTGCATTAGCGTTAGATGAGATAGCACAGGAGTTGGATATTCCGATTATTGGCGTGGTGAAGCCGGGAGCTAAGATGGCTGTGCAGACCACGAAAACTGGTAATGTAGGAGTGATTGGAACGGAAAGTACCATTAAGTCTGGTATTTATAACGAATACATAAGGGAATTGAATCCAGATGTAACAGTGGTAGGGAAAGCGTGTCCGCTCTTTGTTCCATTGGTGGAAGAAGGTTTGTTGGAGGACCGAGTGACGGATGATATCGTATCTCGTTACCTAGAAGTGATGAGGGAATACAAGGTAGATTCTTTGGTTATGGGTTGTACCCATTACCCATTGATTCGTAATGCTATTAAGCGTTATGTGGGAGAAGAAGTGAATCTTGTGAATCCTGCATTTGAAACCGCAAAGTGCTTGAAGGAAATGTTGGCAGAACAGGGTATGTTGAACGTTAGCAAGGGAAAACCACAATATGAATACTATGTCAGTGATGGTGTTGATAAGTTTATTTCCTTTGCAGACAGTGTGTTGCCGTGTCATGTGACAGAGACCACGATTGTGGATATAGAAAGTTATTAAGGAAGATGGGAATGACAAAAGATGTATTAGTAAGTGTATCTGGTATGCAACCTGATGTGGATGATGATCCCGTTGAGTTGGTAACGATTGGAAACTATTATTTGAAAAATGGAAAGCACTATGTTTTATATGAGGAGCAACCAGAGGAAGGCATACCAGTTACAAAGAATGTTGTTAAATTTTATGATGGTCATTTTGAGATAACGAAAAAGGGGGCAGTCAATTCTTTTCTGAATTTTGATAGGGGAGAGAAGACTTCTATGGTGTATAATACCCCCTATGGACCATTGCAGATGGATGTGTTGACTAGAGAACTCACTATTACAGAGTCAGAGGATGAATTGAGGGTTGTGGTGAAGTATTCCTTAGATATTAACTATCAGTTTGTTTCGGAATGTAAGGTGAATTTCAAGATACAGGCAAGAGGATGAATGTGTGTTGTGTCAGGTTGATGAATTTAACTTTGGTTAAAGTTGGTGTTGCAGAGGAGTTGCAGAATGAAGAAGAAAAAGGGTAGTACCCCTAAGTTTTTCGAAAATCACAAATTTGAACAGTTCCTTGGAATTGAAAGTACAGAAATTGTCTACAATAATCGCTATAACGATGACTATTATCGATATGAGCCCACCAGTTATAGTGGGCTCATTTGTGCATTTGATGAACTAGAGGATGTATTGACAAAGTATGACCGATTGGTGGATTTTGGTTGTGGCAAGGGACGAGTTCTGTTTTATGTGAATCAGAGGTTTCAATGTGAGGTGTGTGGAATTGAAGTGGACGAGGCTTTGTATGAACTGGCATTGGATAACCGCGCATATTATAATACTCGTTTTCGGGATACCATGGAACGCATCGAGATTATCAATGGAAAAGCAGAGGAGTATGTGATACGTCCAGAGGATAATGTTTTTTATTTCTTTAATCCCTTCGAAATCAATATATTTGAACAGGTAATGAACAATATTAAGAAAAGTGTGGAAGAACATCCGCGTCGCGTATTTGTGATGATGTATTATCCAAAGAGTGAGTATGTTCGCTATATGAAGCATAACGGATTTAAGATGTTTCGAATTGCGAAATTACCTACATATGACATGGATTGGGACGAAAAGGTGGTAATATATGAGTGGGGACAGCCGCCAGTAGAGGAGTTTGATATCTATAACTGATAGTACAAG
The DNA here is from genome assembly GCA_017439675.1 of Lachnospiraceae bacterium. GTDB lineage: Bacteria > Bacillota > Clostridia > Lachnospirales > Lachnospiraceae > CAG-590. The sequence goes on along the minus strand of JAFSIQ010000039.1, from coordinate 164,621 downwards.
GAATAGGTTTTCACGTTACCAATGTTTAGGTGCATCCCGATAATATTCCCAAATATGGTGGTTTTTCAAGTGTGTTACACAATATGTTTTGTTGTGTCAACTTTCCAAAAATGGTATAATGCGATTAGCAGTTTCACTTGTTTACAAGGGTGAAATTGCTGAGCGGATTACTTGCGAAGCGAGTAATATGCGATATAGGATTCGCTGACAAGGCGAATTGCTGAGCGGATTACTTGCGAAGCGAGTAATATGCGATATGATTTCACTTGCTTGCAAGGGTGAAAGGTAAAGAACTTTTCTGAAAAGAAAGTAGGAGCTTGGTTATGAAAAAGAATAGTCTTTTGAGAAAGGAAATAGAAAAATATTTGCAGATTCCATTTGCAATGATGATTATTTTGTTTGTGATGAATGGCGTAGTCTACGGCATGGATACTACAAGCGGAATTATTGTAAGTGGTTTTTTGTTGTTATATATTGTGGTGTTTAGTATTATTTATTATAAGAGAAGACCGAATATTATGTCAGATTTGGTTGCATTTAGTTTTGCCCATGGTTCCGTGCAGACAGAGTTGATTAAAGAGTTGGCAGTGCCATATACACTGGTGAATCTAAAAGGTCGTGTTTTGTGGTGCAACAAGGCATTTTACAATGTAGTAAAAAGTGATGCGCAGCATATGCGCAAGCATATTCAGCATATTTTTACGGATATTACATTGGAACTATTGCAGATGGAACCGGAAGATAATAACGTGAGAACGGTTCATATTTTTGAAAATGACAGAAATTATCGTGTTGAGATTCGTCGTGTGGATGTGGAGCGTGTGATTCACGAGGAATTGGCAGGGGATGTCCAGAAGGATGATGTTCTTTTTGCGGTTTATCTGTATGATGAGACAGATTTGGTTGAGGCACTGACAGAGAAGGAAAAGACCAAGATGGTGGTTGGTCATATTTATATTGATAACTACGAAGAGGCGATGGAGTCCATAGAGGAAGTTCGGCAATCCCTCTTAGTTGCATTGATTGACCGTAAGATTACCAAGTATATGCAGTCAGCAGATGCAATTATTAAGAAGCTAGAGAAGGATAAGTATATTTTTGTATGTCAGCAGCAACGTTTAGAGGAACTGCAACAGGGTAGGTTCTCTTTGTTGGATGAAGTTCGAAGCATTAACATTGGTAATGAAACACCAGTAACCTTAAGTATTGCTGTGGGAATTAACGGAGCAGATGATGTGTATGCGGTTGCCTATGAGTCCTCTCACATGGCAATGGATTTGGCATTGGGACGAGGTGGTGACCAGGCGGTTATCAAGAATGGTGAGAAGATTATTTACTATGGAGGTAAGACCCAGTCTGCGGAAAAGAATACTCGTGTAAAGGCGCGTGTAAAGGCACATGCTTTGAAGGAAATGTTGGTGAATAAGGATAAGGTTATTATTATGGGGCATAAGAAGCCAGATATTGACAGCTTGGGCTCTGCTATTGGTATCTATCGGTTGGCCACTATGATGGAAAAGAAAGCGCATATTGTTATCAATGAAGTGACCAGTTCCATCCGTCCTGCAATGAATAACTTTATTGGAAGTAGCGTGTATCCGGAGGATATGTTTTATAGCAGTGAACAAGCATTAGAGACGGTGGACCCGAACACGGTTGTAATTGTGGTGGATGTGAATCGACCAAGCTATACGGAGTGTGAAGAACTGTTGGCACATACCAAGAATATTGTGGTGATTGATCATCACCGGCAGACTGGTGAGATTATTGAGAATGCGACGTTATCCTATATTGAACCATATGCATCCTCTGCCTGTGAGATGATAGCAGAGATTTTGCAATACAGTATGGATAAGCCAAAGCTGAGACCAGCGGAAGCGGATGCAATGTATGCCGGTATTTTGGTGGATACGGATAATTTTGTATCGAAGACAGGTGTTAGAACGTTTGAAGCAGCGTCTTTTTTGCGAAAGTGTGGTGCAGATATGATACGTGTGCGTAAGGCATATCGTATTGATATAGAAAGCTACAAGCAGTTGTCAGAAGGTGTAGCAAAGGCAGAAATATTCTTAGATGACTTTGCAATTTCTGAGGTGCCAACAGATGGAGTTGATAGTCCAACGGTGTTGGCGGCTAAGGTGGCAAATGATTTGTTGGATGTAGAGAATGTAAGAGCGTCCTTTGTGCTGTCTAAGATTGAGGATGTGGTATATATCAGTGCTCGTTCCATTGATGATGTGAATGTACAGGTGGTAATGGAACATTTTGGTGGTGGAGGTCACGGCACGGTGGCTGGTGCACAGATAGAGGATATTACCATTGAAGAAGGCAAAGAGCAGATTCGTCAATTGCTCCAACAGATGCGAGAAGAAGGCGAAGTATAAATATGATAAAGTGCCATCAATGAGAGTTTTGGAGAACGTTGATGCAAGCATGAGCAGTTTTGAGACAGAAATTGATATTTGATATAGAAGAAAGGATGGTTTGGCAATGGAAGTAATTTTACTAGAAGATGTAAAGAATGTCGGCAAAAAGGGCGACGTTGTTAAGGTGAATGATGGATATGCAAGAAACGTTTTGATTAAGCAGAAGAAGGGTATTGAAGCAACTGGTAAGAACTTAAATGACCTTAAGCTTAAGAAGGCAAATGATGACAAAATTGCGGCAGAGAATCTTGCCGCAGCCAAGGAACTTGGTAAGAAGATTGAAGAATCTGAGATTACAATTGCAATTAAGATTGGTGAGGGGGGTAAAAGCTTTGGCTCTGTATCTTCCAAGGAGATTGCAGAGGAAGTAAAGTCTCAGCTAGGGTTTGAAGTGGATAAGAAGAAGGTGCAGTTGAAGGATGCGATTAAAGCTGTGGGCACGCACGAGGTTAAGATTAAGTTGCACCCGCAGGTTACCACAACCTTGAAGGTGAATGTGGTTGGTAAGTAAAGGATGAATAACGCAATGATGCAATAGAATGGTAATAGCACCTATTGCGAATTGTAGTATTAGAAAGGTTACACAACAATGGATGAGGCAGTTGTTAAGAGAAAACAACCGAATAGTATAGAAGCAGAACAATCGGTAATTGGTTCCATGTTAATGGATCGAGATGCGATTGTAGAGGTATCGGATATTCTTACAAAGGATGATTTTTACCATAGTCAATATGGTGTTTTGTATGAGGGAATGGTAAAACTTTACAATGAAGGTAAGCGAGTGGATCCGTTGACCTTAAGTGAGAAATTAAGAGAGATGGGTGCACCAGAGTCCGTCTGTAGCATGGAGTATATCAGCGATATTATATCTGTGGTTCCAACCTCTGCGCATGCAAAACAGTATGCACAGATTGTGCAGGACAAGGCAGTGCTTCGCAAGATGATTAAGTTTACGGAGAAGACCATGGAAGCATGTTATTCTGGTAAACAGGAGATAGAGGTTTTGCTAGAGTCTTCCGAAAAGGAATTATTTGATATTGTACAGAAGCGTAACAGTGGCGATGAGTTTGTGCCGATGCAGGAGATTGTATTGAATGTATTGGATACCATAGAAGCTTCTGCAAAGAGAGGAAGCAAGATTACTGGTGTTCCTACGGGATTTATTGATTTGGATGAGAAGTTAACCGGTTTGCATGGTTCAGAGCTTATTTTGATTGCGGCGAGACCGGCTATGGGAAAGACTGCATTTGCTTTGAATATTGCCCAGTATGCTGCGATGAAAGCAGAGGTGCCGTGCGTGTTGTTTAGTCTGGAGATGAGCAAGGAACAGCTTGCAACCCGTTTAATTGCTATGGACTCCATGGTGGATTCTCAGGCGATTCGTACCGGACAGCTGGCGGATTCAGATTGGGATAAGTTGATGGATTCTACTTATCGTGTGGGCTCCACCGCTATGTATATAGATGATACGCCGGGTATTACTATTGCGGAGCTTCGTTCCAAATGCCGTCGTTTAAAGCAGACCCAGGATATTGGTCTCATTATTATTGACTATTTGCAGTTGATGAATGGTAGCGGACGTTCGGAATCCCGTCAACAGGAAATTTCTGAGATTAGTCGCTCTTTAAAGAAGTTGGCGAGAGAGTTAAATGTTCCAGTAATCGCTTTGTCTCAGCTTAATCGTGCGGTGGATAGTCGTGAGGATCACAAGCCGGTTATGTCGGACTTGCGTGAGTCTGGAGCTATTGAACAGGATGCAGACGTTATCATGTTCATTTACCGAGATGATTATTACAATAAAGAGTCTACGAAACCAGGCATTGCAGATATTATTGTTGCAAAACAGAGAAATGGTTCTACAGGACCGGTGGAATTGGTATGGATGGGCAAATACACGAAGTTTGCCAATAAAGAAAGAAAAGGAAAAGGGTGATTTGACCTTTTCCTTTTCTTTTGCATATACTATAGCTACTGTAAACAATGGCTAGCATTTGTATGAAGTTCTCATGATTTGTCTTATTATGAGGATGTGTGTCATGCACTTTCCTTCTCGACAGTTGTACTTGCGGTAAATCCTTTGTTGTATTCCTTTGCAACCTTATTCATGTTGCGGATAACAATAAAGTTGGAAATCAATGGTCCAATTATAATAAAGGTACCGAACAATCGAATGAAAAGAGTGGTTCCTGGTCCTGGTCCCACCTTAATTCCCAAATCTTCACCGGTAGTTTTGATGCGGTCGGCCACATAAAAGAACCATACCCAACGGTAGATGCCACAGGTCAGCAGGCTTAACAATAGTACGACAATATAATTCTTTAGTTTCTTTTCTTCCCGGTTCATATCATTTAAATCTCTAGTCAATTGATACCAGAAGACAATATTATAGATGCCAAAGGTAGGTATCGTAAGCAAGAGAAGCTTCCACAATCTGCGGTTTTCTTTAATCATTGGTTATTTCCCCCTTTTGTTCAGTAAGTTCATTTTCAAATCGTATAAAGGTTTGGACAAGTCGACATGTACCTCCTGTGGATTTACAAGTCGTCTGGACTCATCCCACAATAAATCTAATTCTTTCTGGCAGTAGGCGCGTATCTCCATGGTTTTCGGAGATGTGTACACACATTGTCCCTTCTTAAATATTGGAAGTAATAGTTCTTCTATATCATAAGAACCGCCTGCTAAAGTAGAGCGTTTCCAAGTATCAATTGGGTGGAAAATTTCCAAGTCCTTAGATGGGTCATAGACCTCATTTGCCAAAGCAATCAAGTCAGCCTTGAGCTTGCCTGTCTCTTTGTCGATAATTCGAAATACAGTTTTGTTGCCGGGATTTGTAACCTTTGCAGGATTTTCGGAAATTTTAATCTTGGCAGTGAAATTCTCTTCGCCCTCTTTCTTGATGGCGGCAAGTTTATACACACCACCAAATGCAGGACAATCTGCGGAGGTGATTAGGTTGGTGCCAACACCCCAGGAGGTAATGGTAGCTCCCTGGGTTTTCAAACTGTCAATTAAGTATTCATCTAAGTCTGAGGATGCAGAGATAACTGCATCAGTAAATCCTGCAGCATCCAACATCTTGCGGGCTTTCTTTGAGAGATAAGCAAGATCTCCGCTGTCTAAGCGGATGCCGTATCGCTTTGAATGGACTCCGGCAGCTTTCATTTCTTCAAACACTTTGATGGCGTTTGGTACACCGGATTTCAATGTATCATAGGTATCCACAAGCAATATGCAAGCATCGGGATACATGTCAGCGTATGTTTTAAATGCGGTATATTCATCAGGAAAACTCATAATCCAGCTATGTGCGTGGGTTCCGAGTAGAGGAACGTCAAAAATCTCACCACATAATACGTTGGAGGTTCCGATGCAACCACCAATGACAGCTGCTCTTGCGCCTAAGGTTCCAGCATCTGGTCCCTGGGCACGGCGTAAGCCGAATTCCATGACACCATCGCCCTTTGCGGCGTAACAAACTCTCGCAGCCTTGGTAGCAATCAGGCTTTGATGATTCAATATATTAAGGATTGCAGTCTCCACGAGCTGAGCTTCCATAATAGGTGCTATTACTTTCACAAGTGGTTCATGTGGAAAAACCACACTACCTTCTGGAATCGCATAGATGTCACCGGTAAAATGAAAACCAGCTAGATATTCTAAGAAATCCTCACTGAAGATTCCTAAACCGCGTAAATAATCAATGTCATCATAGGAGAAGGAAAGATTCTTCACATAGCTGATGATTTGCTCCAAGCCTGCGGTAATGGCATAGCCGTTACCAGATGGATTTCTTCTATAGAATGCATCAAACACAACTACATCGTTGCTCTTCTGGTTGAAATATCCTTGCATCATGGTAAGCTCATATAAATCAGTTAGTAAGGTCAAATTCTGGTATGCCATGAAATATCCTCCTTGTGCATTGATAACAACTAGTTTATCATAATTAAAAGGGATAGTAAATGTTGTAAATCTTAAAAGTTCGTGAAAGTATGAATATTTTTGATGGAAATGAAAATTTACAAATGGCTGAAATTATTGAAAATACTGGGTTGCAACTTAAGGTTGCTCAAATGGGAATGGAAATTGCTAGATACATTAGGTGGTTTTTGATACATTGCAATATGTAATGGATTACAAATAGTGAGGTAAGAAGAATGACAGAAGTATGGAATGGTTCCGTGGGAGAGCGTTTGCTCAAACTTCGCAATCAGAAAGGAATGACACAGGAGGATTTGGCTGAGTATTTGAATGTCAGCCGTCAGTCAGTGTCCAAATGGGAATTGAATAAGACATTGCCAGATGTAGAGAAGCTTATGCAACTTTCAGATTTGTATGAGGTGACCTTGGATTACATTGTAAAGGGTGTCGAGAAACAGACAGAAGGGAAGGATGAAACATCCGATGACCGAAGTGAAGATATGGAAACAGAAGGAAATTTGCTAGGCGAATTAGAGGAAGGTCAGAATGCTGATATCTCTGAGACAGAGGAATGGAAAAATAATATCTTTATTCAATCGGCGTTTGAATTAACGGTACATAGAATTATTTTTCTTGTGGCTATGCTTGTCAGTGGAGTGATTTTTGTCTGCTCTGTGTTCTTTTCTGTTCGCTTGGTTGGCAATCATACATTTACAATGGATGGAAAAGAGCAGGATGTGGCTTATGTGGACCAAGTGTATGAGCAATACACATTGGCGGATGTACAGATAATGGACGAAAATTCTAACTTTGTAAATAAAAAGGTTTGGTTGGATGTAAATGGTGTTCGGGAGGGAGATTACATCGGATATTACTATGATGAAGGTGAATCTTCTGATATCCATTTTATGTATTATGCTAAGTCCTTGATTGTACCTTTTATTGTGGTGGTTCTGTCATTGATTTTTACAATTATTTGTTGGATGGGATTCCGAAGCTATGGAGGTAGAAAAAAATGAAATTAAAAATATGCATAATTGGTATGTTGCTTGGATTGTGTATTAGTGGTTGCAATCAGACGCCAGATATATCAGCACCGGATTTTGGAACAGAAACGGGTGAAGGTGTAACGGCTTGCGAATCTACAGAAATTTTGAATCCGCCAAATGGTGAGATTCATTATACAGAAGCAGAGTTAAAGATTATGGAAGAGACGCTTGGAAATCATGAGAATGCACAAGAGATTATGAAACAACTAAATTATTTTGGAATTTACAATATTATAAGAGCCGATTTGTTGGCCGAGGATGAAGATCAGGAGTTGGAAGTGGAAAGCTTTGATAATCGGATTTTTGTAATACATTACAGTACGAACGATTATCATATTTATGCAATCAAAAAAGATGGTGAGTATGTTTATGCGGAATACCAATAGAGGAAAACGGGAAAGGAAATGGGTGTGAAATAGTGGAAAAGAATACAGGTTTGTTTGTCACATTAGGTATACTGGTCTTTTTGGTATTGATTTTAGCGGTGCTTATTGGGGCACTGGCTTGGCAGGGTAAGGAGAAGACAGATGAACAAGGACAAAATAATCAGACGGATAGCGGTCATATAAGCAGTGGTCAGGCTAGTAATGAAGCGCAAGATACTTCGGAGGAAATGCATTTTGTGCTAAGTGGATATGAGTTTGTAGTGCCGGGAAATTATGATATGACTTATGCTGATGCTGTGGGAACAGTGATTTTTAAGGAAAATATATTCCAGATGAAGATGGCGGTTGTGGATAATTCCTACAAAGAGGTCATGGGGAATCCACAGAAATTCACGCAGGAAACAGTCGATGCTGGTGGCAGCATTGTGCAGGATATGAAAGAGACAGAAATCGATGAAAAAAAATATGCATATTACTGTACAGATTTGAATGGTGAAACCATGCTTGTCATTTATACTGCCGCCCCCGAAGAAGACCAAAGAATCGCTGGACAGATTGTGTTGCAGGGAGAGAATGTGACCGATGAGGATATGCTACAGATATTTGCTGGAATTGCAAGTAGTGCGGAAAAGACAGATAAAGCAGATTCTACAAAGGATGACATTGTGGTGGAAATGGCAGAAAAGAAACCAAGTTCTATTGAGAGAGAATGGATTGCAGAAAGTGCTATGCAATTTGGTGATGCGAAAGCAACCCATAAGGTTCCAGACAATTTTTTCGTAGATGATACCTATGAGGGAGCTGAATATGTAGCAGAGCGATATTATATGGTAGAGCCTCGTGTAGATGTTACCTGTTCACTATTTGATATTCCATGGTATGACAATGTGAAAGATTATATTGAGAAAAGCAAACATTTGGATGATACGAAGGTGCAAACTATGAATATAGGGGGAAATAAGGTATATTACATAGTAGAGACCTTTGTGAATGGGGATGAAACATATCAGCAAATCTATGCTGGTTGTGATTTAGGAGAGCAGCAGTTCTATGTGGTAGAGGCTTATGTGATGGATGAGGACATAGAACTTACAATGGGTGTGATTCGGGAGTTTTTGGTGCTTCAGTAGATAAAATGGAGTCGCCAATAGGCGATTTATTAGGAGAGCCGGAGGATATGGATATGACGAAAGCAAAGGTGCGTACGTACAACATAATAGCGTTTATAATATTGCCTGTTATTATTATTTTGATTGGTGTCATTTTATGCGTATATTGTCAAAAAGCATTCATGGCTCCTACAGTTGATTTTGATAAGGTGACGAGCCAAACTCAGAAGGCTGAGCTTTGGGAGGTGCTTACTGTTGAGGAAGGCGAAGATGCCTATATCATTTATGGTATAAATGATTATTATGATTTGGGTGAGGATGATAATGAGCTAATCGCTTTTAGGGGAACATCGATTGAAGAAATGAGAGATATCATTTTTGATTGTAATCATGGAGCATATGCAACCTCCTACTGGGAAGGCGAGGGGAAGAAATTTGACTTTACCACCACGGATGATTTTAAGCAGTATCTGGATGATATCAAAAGTACATCCTATTATAATGAAGCACCGAATCCTGATATAATTACCGCCGATTTTTCAAATGTGGTTTTGTATGACTTGAGTGAGTATAAGGGGTATGAGCATGGCTACAATAACGGCATCGGAATAGCTCTTGCATTTGTATATATGGCAATCGGTAGTGTAGTGATTGTGGTTTTATTGGCAGAATTAGTGATAGCGGTTATTTTGAAGCTTACTGTTTTTAAGGTGAAGAAAGAACAACAGGTTTAGGAATAGAATTTTTGGGAGAGTAGACGAATGAAAAATGGACCAATAAAAAGTGGTGGTTGATGTGGGTGCATATTGTATCAGGAATCTTACTTTGTGGTGGGATAGAGTTGTTTTTCATCTTTGCAGAACGTTTTGTATATGCGACATAATGATTTCTTTGATTGAGAGGATCGAAAGACAAAAAAGTACAAATGTTTATGTGTGAAAAATGTTGAGAGGTTTAGGGATATGAAAAAATTAGATGGAAGAAGTTTGGTTCGATGTTGGGAAAGTTCCATTGTGGGTGTAATTATTTTTGTTGCGTCCGTGATACAAGCTGTAGAAGGAATTATAGAAGAATCTGGCGGAACAATCGGAAGTTTTGATGCATTGATGGATTGCTTTACCAGTGATGTTGTTCGTTGGTTGCTATTTGCGTTATTAGGATTGTTTTCTTTTATCTCTTCGACATATAAATTGGTGCAGCACTATAGAGGAGAGAGCGCAGATTTGTTTGAAGATGATGATCTTGCTGTAAAAAAATTTGATGCACTTACAGAAAAGCCTGCGAAGCCTTATATATTCAAACAGGGAAAATTCTCGGTGCAGTTTATGATTCCAGGGGAGTATACTTGGAATAAGAAAGAAAAAGCGGATGTAAATGAAGATTTGGGTATGGTGATGTTCCCGAGATTTACGCGGGAAGATGGTGCTATTGTAGACTGTCAGCTTCATGTTGAGCCCGTGGAGGATGTGGAGAGTGGAGATAATATTGATGCCGAAGAAGATGTGCGAGATCATTTTGGATATCTGGAAGATAAGCAACGAAAAGGTGTTAAGATTCGCCAGGGGGTTTTGAACGGAAAGTATATTGTGCACTATTTTGTAACACAGGAAAAGAGTGGATTCGACAAAATGCAGAGATTGTATGCGGCTTGTGATTTGGATAAAGGTAAGTATTTTACGCTAGAAATGTTGTGTGATTCTTGGGAACCTAAATTGGACGTAAAGGATTTTTCACAGTTTTTTGAGTTTGAGGTGTAAGAAAATTAGGGAGAATATGTGTATGAGAAAGCAATTTTTTTGGATGAGATTTAAGGCGATATTAAAAATCGTCATTCCGATACTGGTTGCCATAGCAGTAGCACCGGCGGTAATGGAGTTAGAAACTGCAGCCATTATTGGTATGTGTTGCACCATGGGACTTCTGATTCCGATTTACGTCATTAGCGGAATTCTTACATTAAAGAATGGATCGATTGAAGCAAGAGAATACACACAAAAGTATCCCGAAGGAATGGATGCACTTGAGGAAGAGTTTCAACAGGCGGAAATATATTCCACTGCAAGAATCGGAAGGAAGCATTTATTTGCAAATGCCTCTGATGGATTCTATATCATACCATTTGAACAGATTGATAAGGTGTTTGTTAGCCATGAAGTTTTTGGAAGACCGGATTACTATTATTTGCATGTGGAGTGCGGCAAAATTGGTGGAAGAGATGAGGAGATTAAGGTCTATTTTTTGAGTGGAAGTAATGCAAATGAGGCAATGGAAGTATTGATGAAAAAGGCAGGGATTACGCATGGAGATGAAAAATAGAATGAGTAAAAAAGAAAAAATACCATTGATTATTACCGGAATGAATTTTGTTACACATTTCATTCCGTTAGTGGTTGTAGTACCTCTTGTGGGCTTGTGTTCGCATATAGAGAACCATATTTTTGTAACTATAAATATGTGCTTATCGTTGGCTGTTATGGTGATATATATAATAGGCATATTTGTAGCACCACTGATGCAATTGGTATTCATGATTGTAGCCGCGAAAAATAAAAAATGGTGGTTGATGTGGGTGCATATCGTATCAGAAATTTTACTTTGCGGTGGAATATGGTTATTTTTCATCATTGCAGAAGGTTTTGTAAGTGCATGATTTTCCTAATTGCTATGATAGAAGGACGAAAAGGTAAGTAGTGAGGGTTGAGAGTATAGAATGAGAAAATGTATGTTGTTACTGAGCGTGGTGGTGTTATGTTGCCTCGCAGGATGTATATGGGATGATAGACATATCTCGAAAAAGAAGGCAGAGCAAGTGGCAGAGGCTTTAATCAGCCAGGATGTTACCTATGTTACAAGCTATGACTACCCAGAAGAGAAAAAGAGGGTTTTGGTTTTTGAAGATGAGGTTGGTAATGAATTTGCAATTGAAAGTCTGCTTCAGAAGAGAAATTTTCAGGGGTCAGAATATGGGAGATATATCTGTCATTTGACGGATAATTATTCCAGTGGCGTCATGATGTCGAAGAAAGAAGAGATGATGGCCATTTTGGAGAAATATGAACTTGTGGAATATATAGATGAATCCTTGTGGCAGGAACCAGACATTACTACGGGAGATGGTTCTGTTGCCATGTCTATTTATTTAGAAGTACCACCGAGATCCCATCCAATCGATATACAACTTATGGAACGAGTTGCAACAGCTGGTGCAGAATTGGATCAGCTTTTTGATTTGACGTATGATGCGGATTATCCTGTAAAGGCGAGAGAAAAAGGACTTCAGTTTGAAACCTATGCACCTGGCGGAGGGATAACAATTTATTTTAATTATCCAGATACCAATTATAAGGGTGAGTACATAGAGCGTTCCTACCTTGCAACATTTGATTGGTCCATGTCTGAGGAGGAACGCTGGACTGCAGAAACGTTGCTTAAGGATATGAAAGCGCAGATTGACGAACAGGTGGAACGCGAGAAAAAGAACGAATGGGAAATGCGGATAAATGAACAACAAAGCAGTGAGTTTCCCTGATGGCGCATTAGAATTTTTGAGGAGGAGAGAAGATGTTTCTTTTGTTTATTCTTTTCTTTTTAGGGTGTGGAACCTTGCTGATAGCAGGTCCTATTTGTAATATAATGACACAAAGAACATGTACACAAAAGGTTATGGCACGATATGTGACTTGCAAAACCAACAATCATATAGGGACGATATTGCCAGTCACTTATACGCCATGTTTTGAGTATAACTGGAATGGAAAAGAGTATCATGTTATGCCCATAGACGGTGAATTATCTAAGAAGAGAATTATGGACTTTCATAGTGACCAGCAATATCAGTTGTATATCGATAAAAACAATCCCGGCAGAGTAAGTTTGAAGAGGGGTCTGAGTCATGTTGGAGTAATCGAACTGGTAATGGGCCTTAGTTGCTATGGTGCTATTGGGATAACGATGTTTTTGTTGTTTATTGAGATGATTGAGAGCTAAAGCGCAAAAGTGTATAAGAGTGAAAAGACACGAGATGATGTATGGAGGTAGTAGGTAATGAAAAGAATGGCAAGTATTATGAGAGGTATTTTGTTTGTCTTTGCACTGACTTGTCTAACCGGCTGTATTGATCCGGATGGGGAAAACGGGACGATTATTGACAGTTCTTCTACAGAAGCAGGGGTGAGGACAAAAGATTTGGATAATTTAACTGGGGATAATCTTTTCTATGTATCTATTATGTCCAATAATAGTGATGATTCTAATCAGAATGTTCAGATAGATATGTTACTTGATGAAGGTGTGATGGAACGAGAAGTTTGGAATGGGACAGACACCACATCAACAGAAGTGATTCTGACGGAAGAACAATGTCAGGAGCTAAGAGAACAGATTGTAGAATATTCTTATGCAGTGCAAGATAAAGAAAAGGATTATTGGCCACAGGAAGATGAATACCCGGAGATGGAGATACTGTTCCAGTATGAAATATGGTTTGGTAATGACGAATATTATGAGGAGTATAGACAAAATGGAGCGCTTTGTTATCCGGACGGCTGGGATGCGTTTGTACAAAAATTGCTTGCATATTGACACATAGAAAAGGATTAAACATGAACAATAGAATTGATTTAAAAACAAGAATATCAATCATCATTACAGCAATTAATTTTGCTACGCACTTAATGCCTTTTGTTATAATGTTTCCTCTTTTACTACTGATTACCATTTTTAGTAATGAATTAGAAATAGAGTGGATTGGTACCATTTTAACGTTTCTCTTCTTGATTAGTATCGTAATATATGTAATAGGTGTATTTTTAGCACCATTAATTCAGTTTGTCTTACTGATTGTGGCTACGATTCGTAAAAAATGGTGGTTGGTCGGTGTACATATTGTATCAGCAATCCTACTCGGTGGTGGAATCGTAATATTTATTATGGTGGCAGAACGAATGGCATATGCTACATGATGTCTTTGAAGCAAGTTGAGGAGTTGAATCGATAAAAGTTTCTTTTATATGTTATGAACGAGAAAGGGGATATAAGTTTATGTGGTTTTATGTATGTGCCGGTACGGTGGTTGTGTTGGCAATCATCACAATTGTAAATTATATAAAGTCAGGAGATGTGTCTCGCTTGAACCCTGGTGTGGTGGAGATGCTTAAGAATACTAAGAGGAGACCTTTTGAAGAAAGAGACGAAGCAAAGGAGAAGAATCGTAAACGGGCAAGAATGAATCTGGGATTACTCTGTGTCGGTATGGTTCCTTGCTTTGTCCTTGTGTTTTTTGGAATTTTTGCAAAGACTATTGTGGGAGAGCAGATTGCAGGAGGTTTGCTGTTGTTGGCAGCATTTATTGCTATTTTTGTGGTTGCAACGGTGTTGCTTCTTTGGAGAGACAATCGAAAGCTTGCAAGGGATAAGGATGTCTATGTATTAAAAGCATATTTGATGGGTGTGAAACAAGGTCATAATGTTAGGACTGCATTTTTTGCGTACTATGATGACTTGCAGGATAAATGTGTGTCAGTGAATGTGACTTTGGATGGTAAGGATGTTAGTCAGTTACAAAGAGGCGGTCAGTTTGTTGACGTTTTGGTGGCTGAGAAGAAGAATAAGGTGAAATTCGTAGATTTGAAGAGGTAGAAGTGTACGAGGATGGTGTGAGTTTCAAGATAGAGTAAAGGAAGTTGCTGAAATGAAAATGTTGAGAAATACGTTACTGATACCTGGGATTATATTTGCAGTTTTGTGTATCTTACATGAGTTATCTATATCATCTTCCACATTAAATGAATTGAATCTTTTGTGGACCTGTTTCAAATGGTGTGGTGTAGGTTTCGCATTTACCATTGTGTATGCTTTGTTGGCAGTGCAACATCGTTGGGAAACGAAAAGTGTGTTGAGAGCGAATCTTTTCATGAAGATTATGACGTTGCCGGTTCATGCTGTATGCTTGAATTTGCTGTATGGGATTATATTGGATTTTTTCGCACGTATGGATTATCCTATTGTATCGTTTTTGTATTTGTGGCTTGGCTCATTTTTAACATTTTTTAGCTTCGGCATAGCTGTCACGATTCAGTCCGGAATAATAGGGATAGCGGGTGCTATCATCGGCAAACGGGAAGGGATATTTTCAAAAAAAGCAGCAATTTGGTATGCAATATGTAGCTGTATTCCGGTTGCAGATGTGGTAATCGGAATTATTATGTTGGGAAAGGTCAAGAAAGTTCAGGGATAAAAGACACGAAACAATTATATAGACAAATGAGATGATTGGAGGATATAGTATGGGCATTATCAGAAGAAAAATATTAATCTGTTTGTGTGCGATGACATCGATTTCATTGCTTGTGGGTTGTGTGCAAGGTAGAGGATTATTAGAAAATAAACAAGCAACAGAAGAGGAACAAGAGATGGATACAGGTGCTTTTTATAAAGGAACACATTATTATAATGGTTATAGTATTTACATAGAAACACCGAATGTGGGACATCCGTCGGACGGTTCCTTGTGGTCTACCTATTATGACGATGATGGTAAAAATATAGATGTTGATTTTTATGGAATAGAGGGCTCTTTGGAGGAAAGAATTGAGGAAATTACGGCTGAAGGAAAAGAGGTTTCAAAAGGATGGTTGTGGGGCAATGAATGTCAGTTTTATATCGATAAAGCTACTATTTGTATGATACCGCTGGGGGAAGAGGCATACCTGCAGGTGGAATTTACGCATGAAGAAGATTCTTTGGCAGAATTGACACGGGTTCCCAGTGCATTTACGCTAACAATTAACAAAGAAAGGTAAATTGAAATAATGAAAGAGAAGTTGTTAATTCCATGTTGTTTAGAAGTGTTAATTTTTTGTTTGAATATTCTATTTGTACGTTTTGGGGATATTGAATCATTAACCTTCGTGTTTACATTGCTTGGTTTTGTGTGTATGGTGATCGGATTAATATGCAATATCATCTATGCAGTGTCCGCAGTTAAAAATGGGTGGACATTTGAAAAACTTTCAAAGGCAAATTTGATTGTCAAGAGTGTGCGACTTCCCATGATTATAGGATGGACGATAAATGTCACAAGTGGTATGGGTGGGTATATGACTGCCCATTCTCTTAATGGAATACATAGTTACATTATCCTTGGCGTTATAATGATGTTCATGTTGGTTATTTTGGCGATTTATGCTTCGGCAGGAACAGGTGCGATAGCAGTAGCGAGTATAATACGTGGACGGGAAGAGGAATTTTTATCTGATAATAGGATAATGCTATATCGAATTGGTTCATTTATTCCTTTCCTTGATATAGTGATTGCGGTATACATGTGGAGGGCGTTGGCGAAGAGATGAAGAACTGCGTAAGTTGTACGAACGTGGTATAGAGTTGAAAACACAGATGGGAACTTGATAAAAGTTAAAATAGGAGAAATCATATGAAGGACAGGATAAAGAAGTCTTTAAAAAAACAAATAGGATTTGTGATTGTGACGGTTATTTACATGATTGCACAGATGGTTGTGAGTAAGTGCCTGAATCAGAGCATAGAGTCGCTTGAGGATGTTCTTGATTTGTTTTTGGGAACCGTTTTTTTAACAATAGTAGAAATAGTGTGTCTTGCGTATGGACACTATTTTCTTTTGTTGATTTCTTGTGCCGTTCCGAAATATTCTATTAAAATTATAATAGATATCGTTGGACTTTTGTTTAACGTTGCATATAGTCCTATTTATTATTTTGCATCAGCCTTCTTCTCTATAGAGACACCAGGTGATGATTATTTGCATCAGGTGGGAATCTTTGTTTCATTTATTCTGGTTTATATTGTGAAGCTTGTGGTGGATATTATAGGATGTATTTCTGAAAAACAGAGTCAGAAGATGCTAGAAAGGAAAGAATGAAAAGATGGATGTATTTGATGAAATAGAAGAGTTGGAATTTGAGGAAGTAACGTGTAATTGCAACTTGAAAAGTAATGATAGATTTTATCGGTTATATAATGTTATTCCGGTGGTTCTGGTGATGGTTTCCTTGTTTTTTATAGAACATTATTCACTGATTTCAATTGTATTGATTTGCGTGAGTGTGGTACTTATTGTATTGGGCGCGCTTTGGTACATATTTTACAGCAAAAAGAATCACAGCATTCGTTTTATATTGAATAGAGATAGCATTGTATATATTGATGAAAAGGAAAGAGAAAAGAGATATACTTTAGACCAATTAGTGTCGATAAAGAAGAGATATGTATTAGGCTGGGGCGCTTGTTATAGGTTTCGTTTTGATGATGATGTTGTTAATGTATATGACGGGGATGATTTGGCTAGATTGATGATGGGACTTAGAACTGTTGGAAAGTTTGGATTAGAGAGAAAATGAATAGAAATGACTATTGCGTAAGGATTTTGCATATGCTATAATGTCATTAGCTAGAAAAGTGGCAGCGTTCATATGGAACGCGAAAAGGTCAGGGACCACCATCCCTGACCTTTTCTATTTCATTATTTTAAGAGGTGACTTAATCCTCTTGGTGCTGGTGTTGTCCTGATAGTCTGTCCAGCCACTTGCATAGGTAGTAGCTAACTACTTTTGCTCCTACAGATATCAGAAAAGTGACAACGTGAGTCATATGAAACCTCCTTTCCGTTGCCGGTATAGGAGTGACAACAAGGTGATTATAACATGACGCGGTGCGTTATGCAATGATACATTTGAAGGTAAAATGAGTAAAGAAGGGGTAGCAAGTATGCGTGGAAAAGAGAAGGAAACCTTACAAGTTGATAGCCGATGGGAAGAGGAACTGATTCGTAGAATTGATCAGATAGAGGAAACTGCGGATGCTGTCCAGACTATGACAAAGAAGGATTATGCTGCGGCAGGTGTAATTACATTGCTTTGTCTTTTGTTTGTTGTTGTAGGCGCATTCATTCATTAATGTTGTAACATTACGAGGAGAAAAGAATTATGAAAAGTACAAATGAACAAATAGAAAGAGAAGCGTATCTCGGCATATTGCCTGTGGGTGCAAAAGAGAGAACCTATGGATTTTTGGATGCACTGTTAGTGTTGTCCGGGTATTGTATTGCAACCTGGAGTTATACACAGGGGTCTTATCTGGCAACCTTAGTAGGATTTAAGCAATTGCTGATTGGCACTTTTTTTGGTGCCATTTTAATGCTGATGATTTATCAGCTTCCGGTAATATTATCGGTGAGGTATGGAATTGATATCTGGATTTGGTTGCGTAGCGTGTTTGGAACCAAAGGCGTGAAGGTGATGACAGTTATCATTATCCTGATTAATTTTCCGTGGTATGCAGTTTGTTGTGATTTGTTTGCCTCCTCCATGAGTTCGTTGGCAGGATTGTTTGGTATTGAATTACCAAAGGGTAGTCATCTTGTGCTGGCACTTCTTTGTGTGATTGTGGGAACAGTTATGGCCTACAGGGGTATCAAAACCATTACATGGACAACGCGAATATTGGTTCCGGCATTGCTCGTTGTTGGTGTGATTGTTGTAATTGTAGGGTTTACCTCTGTTCCAACAGAAGTTATATGGGACTATACACCGAAGGAAAGCGGTTTTGATAATTCCATCATTCCATACATATTGTCCATCGAGGCAAACTTCGCATTTGTTATTACTCTAGTTGGTGGAATGGCGGAAATTCCGCGTCTTTGTAAAAGTGAACGAAGCGGCTACTATGCAGGTGTTCTAGGTCAGGGCTTGGCAGGCTCATTTTTCGTAGTAGTAGGTGCGGTTATGGCCATTGCTATGGAGTATGTAACGGGGAAAATGATAGATGACCCCACAGTAATGCTGGCGACGTTATCCATACCTGCACTGGGGTTGACCTCCCTTTTGTTAGTTGCATTTGCGAATATCGGAACCCAGGCAGTAGGCTCTTATATCTATGGGGTTATGCTGAAGTCCACGTTTAAAAAGGCGGATTACAGAGTGCTTGTATTGGTGCTTGGTATCTATGTTGGGTTGCTCTGTGTATGGGGCAAGATTATTGATTACTTCGGAACTTTTTTAACGATCAGTGCCTGTATCTATGCACCGTTAGCTGCGCTATTGTTTGTAGACTTTTTCTTTGTGAGAAAACAGAAATTAGATTTAAAGAGCGCCTATGAGTTAAAGGGACATAATCATTACTATTTTACAAAAGGGTTTAATATCATTGGTGTCCTTTGCCTGGTGGCAGGTGTGGCGATTTCATTGCTCATTTATAATCCTGTGACGGGAGAGATTCACAATGAATTTTTCTTTCATTTAACACCGACGGGATGTTCTTTGGTGGGAACAGGGTTGCTCTATTATTTGCTTTGTAAAATACCGCCGGTGTACCGATATGTGAGAAAGGATGTATCCTTTTCGCCGGACACAAAACCCTTTGACCGCTTCAAAGAACCGCCAAAGCAGAATTTGTTTTTTATGCCATTTATATGGATTGCTTGTTTCCTACTTACAGTGTCTGCAAAGCTTAAGATTGTGAAAGGAGATAACAGAGGGATTAAGCCACCATTTCTAGTTTTGGGGACCCATCATTCCTTTACGGATTTCTATGTGACTCCGTTGGCGTTATTTCCCTATAAAGCAAACTATGTGTCAGAGCTAGAGGGCTTTGAAAATTATGGTGAGTGGATATACCGTCAGGCTGGTTGTCTTGGAACCAGAAAGTTCATCGATGACATGGGACTCATTAAAAACATTAAGCGTGTGATAGACCGGGGTGGAATCCTAGTGCTATATCCAGAAGCACGTTATGCAAATGTAGGAACATCGTCGAAGCTACAGCCTTCCGTTGCGAAGCTTGTGAAAATGTTGAAGGTGCCGGTGGTGACTCTGAATATGAAGGGGAATTATTTGCAGTCGCCGATTTGGAATTTGACCAAAAGAAAAGAAGCAAAACTTTACACAGAGATGACCTACGCATTGACAAAGGAAGAAATTGCTAATATGTCAGTGGATGAGATATATGATAAGTTATCCGAGTTGTTGTCTTATGATGAATATGCTTGGCAGCGGGAACAAAAGATGAAGATTACCTATGACAAACGAGCAGAAGGTTTGCATATGGCGTTGTATCAGTGTAGAGAGTGTGGAGTAGAGTTTTCGATGGCTTCGAAAGGGTCTGTATTGTTCTGTCAGTGCTGCGGGGCGAGCTGGGAGATGGATGAGTATGGAACCCTTGTGAGAAAGTCAAATCAACCCTCAAGTGCTAATGATGCAATGAATGAAGGTGAATTACAGGAGATTTACATTCCAGACTGGTATGAATGGCAACGAAAAAATGTGATGGAACAAATTAACTGTGGTCAATATCGATTGGATATGAGGGTGAGAGTGGAAGCACTTCCAAATGCAAAGAATTTCATTGATTGTGGTGAGGGACATATTTGTCATAATGGGGAAGGCTTCGAGCTTACATTTATGGATTATGAGAAAAAGGAACAGACCACCTTAAGGGTTAGTTCGGCAACATTATTCTCTATTCATACGGAATATGATTACAGAGGAAAAGGGCAGTGCGTGACGTTGTCTACACCAGACAATACCTATTTCATTTATCCGTTGGAGGAAGGATTCAATGCAACAAAGATACAGTTTGCAGTAGAGTACTTTTATGATTCGAAGAAGAGTCTATAGGAGAAGGATTAGATAGGATTGTTATATGTTTCTTCAAAAACCTGATAGTTTTTTTGCAAATAAATGATAAAATGCAAATATAGATAATATAAAGCAACATGGTATTAGGCAAGATATCATGTTGTTTTTATGTGTGTAAAAGGAGAATATAGTACAATGTTTCATTTATTATTAGCAATTATATATTTATCTTTTATCAGTCTTGGTTTGCCAGACGGAATGCTTGGTGCTGCGTGGCCTACCATGTATCCGGAGTTTGACGTGCCAGTTTCTTATGCTGGACTTCTTGCTATGTTCATTTCTGCCCAGACAGTGATCTCTAGTTTGTTAAGTGATAGGTTGACCAAGAAGTTTGGAGCAGGAAAGGTGACCGCAGTCAGTGTTGCCATGACGATGATTGCTCTGTTTGGATTTTCAGTTAGTACATCTATGTGGCATTTGTTTCTATGGGCGATTCCGTATGGCTTAGGTGGAGGTAGTGTGGATGCGTCCCTTAACAACTATGTAGCACTTCATTATGAGAGTCGCCATATGAGTTGGTTGCATTGCATGTGGGGACTAGGTGCCATGCTTGGTCCGTACATTATGAGTTTTGCTCTGACGAAGGGACAAGGTTGGAATATGGGATACCGATATGTGGGTATCATTCAGATTGTGTTGACGATGATTCTGATATGTAGTCTTCCTTTGTGGAAAAAACCACAGGATGCAATCAATGGTGCCGCAGAGGTGGCAACGGATAAACCTTTAACTTTGAAAGAGATTATAAGTCTTCCGGGTGCGAAAGAAATTATGATTGTATTTTTCGGATATTGTGCGTTAGAGCAGACAGCAGGATTGTGGGCAAGTAGCTATATGGTGTTGCAACGGGGAATTTCTGCAGAGATAGCAGCGAAATATGCTAGTTTGTTCTATCTTGGAATTACAATAGGAAGAGCAGCCAGTGGATTTATTACCATGAAACTACAGGACCGTAGTATGATTCGCCTAGGCTTAGTAATTATTTCGTTTGGTATTCTTGTATTGTTAATACCAATGTCTATAGATGTGATGTCTTTGATTGGACTTATATTGGTTGGTCTTGGTTGTGCACCGATATATCCTTGTGTGATTCACTCCACACCAGATTATTTTGGAGCTGATAAGTCTCAGGCAGTGATTGGTGTACAGATGGCAAGTGCTTATGTTGGTTCCTGTGTAGCACCTCCGGTGTTTGGTTGGATTGCAAATCACGTGAGTATTGGATGGTATCCAGTGTATTTGGCGGTGGCGTTGGTGCTGATGTTTGTGTTGCATGAGAAGCTTTGTAGGTTGAAGAAAATCTAATGTATGTGATATGTTGAACACAAAAAGGTCAGGGAGTTCGAACCCTGACCTTTTTGGTTTTGATGTTTGAAGAGGTGGTTTAATATTATTTGTGGCAATGTTGTTCTCAAGGGAGAAGTATTGGAAATGATTATGCGAGAAAAAATGGTTTGCTACTAGATAACGAAGTGGTAACAATGATATAATATACCATGTTAGAAGAAATGAATATTACTTACGGAGGAGGATATCGATATGAAAAAAGTGATAGGAAAACATTTTTTGTGGACATTGTTGTTTAGTTTGGTAGCAGTCTTTATGATGGGTGGCAAGGCACAGGCGGCAACTCCGACCATTTATACCTTTGAAGATATGTACCAGACGAGTGTACAATCTTATAGTGAAATGGACGTGACAAGCGATAAGGTGGCAGATACCGTGAAGATACAGTTTACTGCCGGAGAGGAGTATAGTCGAACGCTTAAGATTTACATCAACGACAAGCAGGTATTTACCCAGAAAAGAGTCCCGGATCCTACATGGAATGTACAGTTGATTCGTTTGAAAAATGGAAAGGTGTTTTTTGACATTTCCAGTACTATTGTCAGTGATGATGCGTGTATACATAGATTGTATGCTTATAAGAGCGGTAAATTGAAAAAAGTCTATGATTTTCAAAAGTACTACGCTAAGTATGCAACATATTACACAGTACGTGTTACAGGGGTTAGCGGGAATAAACTTAAGACGAAAGTCTCATCTATGTTTTACCTCACCGGAGCCATTAGTTATGATATGAATTTGGCATACAAGGGAGGTAAGTTTAAGAGAACAGCTAACCAATATAAAGTGAAATATACATATACTACCAACAGCTGGACTGCCGGAAGAACAATCAAGGTATACAAGAAAGCGGGCTCTAAGAAATTAGCCTTTACTTTGGAAAAGGGAGACAAGGTTAAGATTAACAAGGTTATATATAAGAACAATAAGCCGTACATACAGGTAAAGCAAAGGGAGGGCGCAGGAAAGACAGGATATATTCCTTGCGTTAAGAAATATGCTGATCCTCAATATTTTGAAGAGGCGATGTTTGCTGGATGATTGAGAGAACAAGAAGTTCGCTTTGCGATGTGGTAATATACAATGTTATATGCTGTGTTATTCTCAAAGCACTCTAAATTTCTATTTTATATATGTCTCGTTGTGTCAGACATTTTTCAAATATTAGTTGACAAGACCATTTTCCGATGCTTCGGACACGACAGGAGCTTATGAACGAAATAGAGGAGAAAGAGAAACTTTGCGAGATGTTTTATTCATGGAAGGACTATGAACAGAAAGAGTTTATGGATTTTTGCACCGGCGTAAAGGGAGTAAAAATGTTGTATGACTCATTCTTCAAAGAAGTATTTAATGCTGAATTTCATAAGGAACGATTGGGTGATTTTCTATCACAGGTTTTGGTCCAGAGAGTGAAGGTGTTAAAAGTGCTTCCGAATGATACAACAAGAATTGCAGATGAAAATGCATTACTTATTACAGATATCGTAGTGGAGTTAGAGGATGGAAGCATAGTCAATGTGGAAGTGCAAAAGATAGGATATATGTTTCCGGGAGAACGCGCAGCATGTTACTTAGCGGATTTGCTTTTACGGCAATATAAGCGTGTTAGAGATGAGAAGAAAAAGAAATTTACATACAAGGATATAAAACCGGTATACGTGATTGTTCTTTTTGAAGATAGTCCTGCAGAATGTAAGGAGTGCAAGACATCTTATATTCATCATTTCAAGGCAAGTTCGGATACCAAAATCAAGATGAATTTGTTACAAGAGTTCTACTTTATATCCCTTGACAGCTTCAAGGAATCATTACAAAATAAAGAGTATAGATATATTTAGTGGCTTTTTCTATTGACAAAAACTGTTATAAATGCTATAAAAAACATATCTTTGTAAAGACGTTGAAGGAGACAGTACCTTCTTTATGAAACTTTAGCGAGTCTGTGATGGTGGAAGACAGATAGGATTAGTAGAGATGGGAATATCACTCCTGAGTTGTGAACTGAACGGATATTCCAAGTAGGCTTCAACGGTTGTTTCCCGTTACAGAAACCATGTATGAAAGCAGTAGATGCGGAGTACAGTGTATTAGGTGGTATAGCGAATAACAAGCCCTTTTCGTCCTGATACAGGACGAGAAGGGCTTATTGTTGTGAAACATTCATTATAGGAGGGATGTAGTAGTGAAACGAGTGTATTTGTTAATGACCGTGTTGTTGATAATGGGTATGACTGGATGTGGTAAAGAAACACCAGAAACAGAGATGACAACGCAGGGGCTGGTAACAGAAAGTACAACACAAGAGCAGACGGAAGAAACTGTGACGGAAGTGGCAACACAAGAAGAAACTGAAATAACGACACAGGAAAACACGGAAGCGACTACTGAGGCGGTTACAGAAGAAGTAACTGAACAGAACGGTGCTGAAGTATCTACAGAAATTGCACCAGAAGAACAAACGGGAGGAAATTTAACGCCAGATCAAGCATTGGAATTGATTGAAAAGACCCTTGGAACGGAGGATGAAGAAACTGGCAATACTTATGCCTTCACACATGTGAATACCATGACGGTGAATGGAGTGGAATATCATGTGTTTATGTGGGGCTGGCTAGTAGATGGTCATGTGTCAAAGCTTACAGATTTGTTTGTTGCAACAGACGGCAGTGCGATTCATGAAGGATTCTTTGTGGGTGATGGAGCAACCGTATATACAGAAACAAATTTCTTAGAACAATAAAAGGAGAGAAAAAATATGTACGAAAAAGTATCCACGAATTTGAATTTCGTAGAGCGTGAAGAAAAGACACTTGATTTTTGGAAAGAGAACAAAATTTTTGAGCAGTCAATTGAGGAGAAGGAAGGTAAACCAGTATATACCTTCTATGATGGCCCGCCAACTGCCAATGGTAAACCACATATAGGACACGTGTTAACTCGTGTTATCAAGGATATGATTCCAAGATATCAGACCATGAAGGGTCACAAGATTATTCGTAAGGCGGGTTGGGATACCCACGGTTTGCCTGTAGAGTTAGAGGTAGAGAAGCTATTAGGTATTGACGGTAAGGAGCAAATCGAGGAATATGGTTTGGATCCGTTTATTACTAAGTGTAAAGAGTCTGTTTGGAAGTACAAAGGAATGTGGGAGGAATTCTCCGGCAAGGTTGGCTTCTGGGCAGATATGGATGATCCATATGTGACCTATCACAATGACTTTATCGAGTCTGAGTGGTGGGCGTTGAAGAAAATCTGGGATAGAGATTTGCTATACAAGGGCTTTAAGATTGTGCCTTACTGCCCACGTTGCGGTACTCCGCTTTCTTCTCACGAAGTGGCACAGGGCTACAAGCTTGTAAAGGAACGTTCCGCAGTGGTTCGTTTCAAGGTAATCGGTGAGGATGCTTACTTCTTAGCATGGACCACAACTCCTTGGACATTGCCATCCAACGTTGCACTTTGTGTAAACCCAGATGAGACATATTGCAAGGTAAAGGCTGCTGACGGCAATGTCTATTATATGGCAGAAGCTTTATTAGATAAGGTGTTAGGTAAGCTTGCGACAGAAGATGTGAAAGCTTACGAAGTATTAGAGACTTACGTGGGTACAGACCTTGAGCATAAGGAGTATGAGCCACTTTATGCTTGCGCAGCAGAGGTGTCTGCAAAGCAGAATAAGAAGGGTCACTTTATCACATGTGATTCTTATGTAACCATGTCAGATGGTACAGGTATCGTTCATATTGCACCTGCATTTGGTGAGGATGATGCTAATGTTGGTAGAAAGTATGACCTTCCATTTGTACAGTTTGTTGATGGTAAGGGCGAGATGACAGCAGAGACTCCATTTGCCGGATTGTTTGTAAAAGATGCAGACCCTAAGGTGTTGGTTGATCTGGATAACAGAGGATTGTTGTTCGATGCACCGAAGTTTGAGCATGATTACCCATTCTGTTGGAGATGTGATACTCCACTTATTTACTACGCTCGTGACACATGGTTTGTAAAAATGACTGCAGTCCGCGAGGATTTGATTGCAAATAACAACAAGGTGAACTGGATTCCAGAGTCTATCGGTAAGGGACGTTTCGGCGATTGGTTGAAGAATGTTCAGGATTGGGGTATCTCTCGTAACCGTTACTGGGGTACACCACTTAACATTTGGGAGTGTGAGTGTGGCAAGCGTCACGCTATCGGCTCTATCGCGGAGTTAAAGGAAATGAGCGATAACTGTCCGGAGGATATCGAGTTACACCGTCCATATATTGATGCAGTGACCATTAAGTGTCCAGAGTGTGGTAAGGAAATGCACCGTGTACCGGAAGTTATCGACTGCTGGTTTGACTCTGGTGCAATGCCATTTGCACAGTGGCACTATCCATTTGAAAATGAGGATATCTTCAAGGAGAACTTCCCAGCTGACTTCATTTCAGAAGCGGTTGACCAGACTAGAGGTTGGTTCTATTCCCTGATGGCTATTTCAACTTTAATCTTTAACGAGGCTCCATATAAGAACGTTATTGTTCTTGGTCACGTTCAGGATAAGGATGGACAGAAAATGAGTAAGTCTAAGGGTAACGCAGTTGACCCGATGGAAGCTTTGAATAAGTATGGTGCTGACGCAATTAGATGGTATTTCTACACCAACTCGGCTCCATGGTTGCCAAACCGTTTCCATGAGGATGCAGTAGTGGAAGGACAGCGTAAGTTCATGGGTACTCTTTGGAACACCTATGCGTTCTATGTACTTTATGCAAATATCGATAACTTCAATCCGGCAGACTACAGCTTGGATTATGACAAGCTTCCGGTTATGGATAAATGGTTGCTTTCTAAGTTGAATACAGTTGTGAAGGCTGTAGATGATAACCTTGGAAATTACAGAATTCCTGAGGCTGCAAGAGCTATGAGTGAGTTTGTAGATGATATGAGTAACTGGTATGTGAGACGTTCTCGTGAGCGTTTTTGGGCAAAGGGAATGGAGCAGGATAAGATTAATGCATACATGACTCTTTACACTGCATTGGTAACCATTTGTAAGGTTGCTGCGCCTATGATTCCATTTATGACAGAAGACATTTACCAGAACTTGGTAATGAATGTAGATAAGAATGCGCCTAAGAGTATTCATCTTTGTGACTTCCCAGAGTACGATGCGAAGATGGTGGATAAGGAGCTTGAGGCAGACATGGATGAGGTACTTAAGATTGTTGTGCTTGGCCGTGCTGCTCGTAACAGTGCTAACATCAAGAATCGTCAGCCAATCGGAAACATGTATGTGAAGGCTGAGAAGGAGCTTTCTGATTTCTATAAGGAAATTATTGCTGACGAGTTAAATGTGAAAGCAGTCACCTTTAAGGATGATGTGTCTGAATTTAGCTCATACAGCTTCAAGCCACAGTTAAAGACGGTTGGTCCTAAGTACGGTAAGCAGTTAAATGGTATTCGCGAGTATCTTTCAAATGTAAATGGTAGCGAGGCAATGAAGACCTTGAAGGCAGAAGGCACTTTGAAGTTTGATGTGGATGGCGTAGAGATTGCACTTGCAGAGGAAGATTTGTTAATCGAGCTTGCGAAATCTGACGACTACGTGACAGAGGCAGATGCAGTTGTAACAGTGGTATTGGATATCAATTTAACAGAAGAATTGTTAGAGGAAGGTTTCGTTCGTGAAATCATTTCTAAGGTTCAGACCATGCGTAAGGAAGCTGGCTTTGAGGTAATGGATAAGATTACTATCTCTGTTGCAAATAATGACAAGGTTGCTGACATTATGAAGCGCAACGAAGAGACTATCTTTGGTGATGTGCTTGCAACAGCAATTGAGTACGGTGCGGTTTCTGGTTATACAAAGAACTGGAGCATCAATGGCGAGAAGGTTGACCTTGGTGTTACAAAGAACGTTTAATGAGAAGGTGAGTTGAATTATAATTTTGCAGGCGACTTTGTGTCGTCTGCAACTTTTATAAATAGTAATTTGTGTTTATGATGTCATAAAAAGGAGGAGAATGGGTATGAAGAAAAAAATGTATCAATTATTAATGTTGTTGCTTTGTGTGGGAATGCTTTTGGGTGTGTCAATTACAGCTGAGGCAAAGTCAGATAAGACCAATGGCAAATACATGAAAAAGGTAATTACCTATTACAAAAAAGGTCAGTATAAAAAGGCAATCAGATACAATAAAAAAATGGATAAAAAGGTTACAGAATCTTGTGTGAAGAAAATGCCTAAGAAAATGAAAAACGCATACAAGAAGGTTGTAAAGAAATGGAATGCAGGCAAGATGGAGGAGAATGCTCGTGTGTTAGCATTCTATTTGACAGACATTGATAACGATAAAAAAGCAGATATGCTTGTAAGAGTTGGTACTTGTGAAGCAGATGCAAGAATGGTGTTATATCAATATAAAAAAGGTAAGGCGAAGAAGATTGGAACAATAGGAGGCTCTCATGCTTATCCTTATGCGTATCCAAACCACAAAGGTATTGTTTTGATGTGGGCGCACATGGGTGGTGAAGGCTTGAGTCTTGTGACTCTTAAGAATGGAAAGATAACATCAAAATCAATGGGAGATCGTTTGGTTGATTATCAGAAGGGTGAGAAATTCCTTTCTTTGGGATGTGGATTAGATGACAATATGAAAAACATATCCACATCCCCATATATAGTGCCAGATTATTCTGTCTTTAAATAGTGTTTCAAATTAATAAAATATAAATGATTTCATGTAGGAGGATTTTACAATGAAGAAAAAATTATTAGCATTGTTGCTTGTTGTTGTAATGGGTATGTCTACCCTTACTGGTTGCGCTCAGGTTATGTACAGTGTAATGAAGGATAAAGAAAGTACCACAGAAACTTATGAGTATGATTATGATGAACCTGAGACAGAAGAGGAGTATGCTTACGACGACACAGAGGAAGTTGTAGATGAAGATACAGAGGAAGTAACAGAGGAAACGACAGAAGAGAAAGAAACAACAGAGTCTACAGCATCTACGGGTTCTGGCAATGTTGATTTTGACGTAGTAGAAGGAACTTTAGAGAATCCTGCACAGATTGGTGAATGGGTAGCTACTAAGACTTATGCATCAGAGGATGAAAAGTATCATACAATCTATTATAGAATTACTGGTGTTATTCGTGGTGATGAGGCGCAGGCAATTGTAGATGAGTATAATAATGGTGATCATTTTGTGAGGTTTGATCCTTTGGAGCATGATGATTTGGAGTATTGTATTGTTACATATGAAACACATTATCCATCAGATTTCCCAGAGGGTGAGTATGGTCTTTACAGTGCGGATGTAGATCTTGGCGCATGTAACTTGGAGGATTATGGCTCTATTGAGAATTATATAGGATTGTCTTCTGTATGGGATATCTCAGAGGATCCAGAAGAGTTCCATGCAGGTCAGACATTTACAGAGGGTAAGGCTGTTTTTGCTATGGTAAAGGGATTCTCGGATTATTTATTCTATTCCAGCTACTATGATGATGACAGTAATGAATATAAATCTTATGTAAAGGGTCAGTAAGCTAATTGAAATAGAATAAGCATTTAGAATCAAATGTGATTTGAAAAGCAGAGTGAAGTTTTGTGTGAAAGTGATATGTGCCCCTGTTAAGTAGACAGGATGAATATTGCCAAAGCTTTGCTCTGTTTTTGGTTGTGTTAATATTAGGGTAGGTGAATTTTGAGATTATATCTGCAACTTTGGGTTGCGAAAAATGCATACAACTATAGATTGACACTGGTGGAGGCTTTGATATATGATGCATATATATATTTAGAAATTGTGTGAAGAGTCTTGGTGTGTTTGTTATCGGAATATCATTTTAGTAGTTGGTGTTAGTTGTTGTCTAGTATTTTAGCATAGCGTTCTTGTGTTGCATTTCTTTAGTAAAGCATGTTAAAATTAAAGCTGATTTTGAAACGTAAAAGGAGGTACATGATTTACATGTTTGTGAGTCATGGAAAGTTGGATGGAAGAAAAACGAATTGAGGGACTCTGGGATTGTGTATATTGTGGACGAACCGGTATCAAGGCTCGTTTTGGTGAGTGTATATCCTGTGGCCGTGCAAGGGGAATCGAAACTGTATTTTATCTTCCGGATGACCTTGATGCAGCTACTTTGACATCGGAGGAAAAGGCACAGACAACGAACGAACCGGATTGGTTATGTGAATACTGTGGTGCCTATAACAAATCCACTGCCACATGTTGTGATAAATGTGCAGGAGACAGGGAATCGTCAAAGAGCAATTATGGTATGTTGCACAAGCTCACAGGAAAGTTGTTTGGCAAGAATAGATAATTGGAGTGAAAGGAAATGGCAGTACAAATAGTTGCGGATTTATATGGCTGCAAAAGTATTCTGGATGATTTGGATGCGATAACCGATGTTGCGCATAAGGCAATTGATTATGTAGGGGCACAAATCGTAGAGGAATGTATACACAAATTTGAACCCATAGGGATTACATATTTTTCGGTGATTTCAACCTCTCATTTTTCGATACATACATGGCCGGAATACGGTTATGCGGCGGTTGATATTTTTTCGTGTAATGATACGGTGGCAGATGGTATATCACAAATGCTTCAAAATTTGTTTGGAGCGGAAAAGATTGTGCTTCGTCAGATGGAGCGTGAAATAGGTGGTTTTGAGAACACTCAAGAGAAAGACATATGATTGGATAAATTTCAATTTTATAATAATGAAAGGGGGTAACATATGTTTTATCGTGTAGGTACGCTACTTAATATCAATGGTATGGATGGAAAGGTCATTGGATATATCCGATATCGAAATCCGGATGATGGCAACAAATCATGGACTGAATACCGGTTGAGAACAAGTCGCGGTGAATGTTGGCTTTCCTGTGATGAAGAATATAATGAATATTCCATCTCATGGCCGGCAAATGATGTAAGGGGACAGATTGGTCCCGAGTGGCATAAGGTAGATGAGGGAACACAAGTGGTTCAGAGTTCAGGTGGAGATGTGGATGTAGACCCTGGAGAACGGGCTTCTTTTGTGGAATATGAGGATGCTACTGAAGACCACACACTTTCTGTTGAAATCTGGAGTGACGGAACAGAATTTTCCAAAGGAGAGTACATAGAACAAAGTAGTATTATTGAAAAGGGCTATGAGGCTTCAAGAGACCGCGGATCGGACAATAGGGTATCAAAATTAGTTGGTATAATGGTTGTGTTTATGGTAGTTTGTAGCATGGGTTCTTCTTTATTGTCTGCTCTTTTCTCAGGCGGGATTGGTAGTACTCCTAAGATTAGTGATTATTTGGGGAATTCCAGTAGCTATGTTTACGAAACTAGCATAACGGGTAATGAACAACAACAGGCGATGGTATATAAGTATTACACGTCGTCCACAACGGATACGGTTGCCATGGATATTATTCAAGGTGTTGATGGCGCAACGGAATCTGTCACACAAAATAATGATACGGCAGATGCTGAGATTGGAATTTTAACAACGAATGAGTACTGTCTGGTATATCATCCGGAAGATGATAAGGATGTTGTATATGTACAGGTGTCGGATAGAAAGTATAATTATACTTCGGATCATTCACCGTATAGATCATCGAGTTCGACTACATCTTGGTATCGAAGTCATTATTATAGTTCTGGTTATTCCAGTGATGCATCGTCTTATTCGAGCACACCTTCGGCTTATTCCATGTATAATGGGTCGACAATTCATAATATAGGAAATGGCTATTTTGACAGTTATTCAAGTTCAATTAGACAATCTAGTGTGAATAATCGTAGCTCGTCAGGTGGCGGATTAAGCAGCGGTAAGTAAATTATTTATAGAAAAGGAGAATGCATATGTTAACAATTGCAATTGAAACTGTAGTTTATCTTGGAGTTGGACTCGTAATGATGATGTTGGGATATTTTATAATTGACTTAATTATCCCGGTTGATTTTCCACAGGAAATTAACGATGGTAATAAGGCTGTAGGCTGGGTATCTGCTGGTATTTATGCGGCACTCGGTTTTGTTATTCGTTCTGCTATTATTTCTAATACGGTTGCGGAGGATTCAGAGCTTTTACAGGGCGTAGTTGAAACGGCAATTTTTGGTGCAATCGGTGTTGTGGCGTTGGTGTTGGGATATTTTCTTGTAGATATCATTAACCGCAAATTCAATTTTAATGAAGCATTGAAAGAAAAGAATGAAGCTGCTGGCATTATGGTATTCGGTATTTTCCTTGGTGTTGCATTTATTGTCAGTGGTGTGATTCAGTAATATGATAACCGGAAGAAGGAAACAATATGAGCAGGAAATATAGACTTCTGATGCTGACAACACTGATTATATCAGGCTGTTCTATGTGTTATGAATTGATTATCAGTGCTGTAAGCTCTTACCTTTTGGGTAATAGCACACTGCAGTATTCTATCACCATAGGATTATATATGGCAGCACTGGGCTTTGGTTCTTATCTATCAAAGTATTTTAAGAAGAATCTTTTTAATGTTTTTGCAACAATTGAGTTAAGTATTGGAGTAGTTGGGGGTGTGAGCTCCCTTCTACTTTTTCTGTCTAATATTTATATTGCCAACTATGCTGTGGTGATGTATTTGGAGATTATTGTTATCGGTACACTTGCTGGTGCAGAAATCCCTATTATGACTAGAATTATTGAGGAGGATGAAAATAATCTTTCTGTAACCCTCTCTTCTATTTTCAGCTTTGATTACATTGGTGGATTAATTGGTGCAGTTGCTTTCCCACTTCTTTTGTTGCCAAAGCTAGGGTACTTTGCAACATCTTTTCTCTGTGGACTTTTGAATATTCTATGTGCCATTTTGATTTTGTGGCGTTTTGGAGAACGGATTATTCGAATTACGTTATATCGTGTACTCGCCATTGTGATTGCTCTGTTTATGGTGATGGGAATGATCTTTGCAGATAACATTTCAAATAGCATAGAGGATGGTTTATATAGAGATCACGTAATCTATATGGAACAGACAGAATATCAAAAGATTGTGATTACAAAGCACAGAGATGATGTGCGTCTATATATTGATGGCAATTGCCAGTTTTCTACAGCGGATGAATATCGGTATCACGAAGCGTTGGTGCATATTCCGATGAGTGTGGCAAGTGCACGTTCTAACATACTGATTCTTGGTGGTGGAGATGGTATGGCAGTAAGAGAGATATTGAAATATGAGGATGTTGATACAATCGACCTTGTAGATTTGGATGCAGGCATGATTCGAGTGTGTTCCACGAATCCTAATATTACAGCAATTAATCAAAATAGTCTGAAGTCGGATAAATTGTCAATTCATAATGTGGATGCGTTTGAATATTTGGAAGCCTCCGAGCAAATATATGATGTTATCATTGTAGACCTTCCAGACCCCAATAGTGAATCGTTGAATAAATTGTATTCCAATATTTTCTATAGAATGTGTAAAAATAGGTTAAAGGATTCTGGTGTGATGGTGGTACAATCTACAAGTCCTTACTATGCAACGAACGCATTTTGGTGTATTAGCCAAACAATAGAAAGCGAAGGGTTTCATGTAAAGCCTTATCATTTGCAGGTTCCGGCATTTGGAGATTGGGGTTTTAATATGGCGAGTAAGGAAGATTTGTCCACGGATATTCAATTCGATATAGAGACAAGATACTTATCGGAGGAGAATGTTTCGGCACTATTTTTGTTTGGAAAGGATGAGGTTGCTGAGCATGTTGAAATTAATCGTCTTACAAAGCCTGTTTTGATGGATTATTATAATAAGGCGGTTGAATTGTGGAACTGATTGTTTGATGAGATTTTCGTTTGGGTAGATATTTAGCTACTCTTATAATTTAGTAATAATTCATTTAGTGTTGTGAATTATTATGGTTTTTAATTAATACCGGTTTTAACAAGACTTCGTCTGAGGAGACTTTGAATTGTCTTGTTATAACCGGTGTTTTTTCTGTTTTTTTGGAAAATCCACTTGGATTTTGAAATTTACATCATGGGGATTTTGACGACAAAAAGAAAGAAATATAAAACTTTATGTAAAATATACTTGACAAAGTGTAAAACAAGGAGTATAGTAAGCTCACAATCAATATATAAGAATAATAAAAGAATTTGAAGGAGGAATGTATTATGGCATCAAAGAATGAAAGATTTGAGAAGGTGTACACACAAGGAGCAGTGACAACTACAGAGATTTGGGTAGATAGGGAAACAGGTGTGAATTACGTGTTTCACGCAAGTGGATATGCAGGAGGCTTAACTCCGCTGTTGGATGCAGAAGGTAAGCCAGTGGTTACACCATTGTCATAGCAATGAGGTATCGCTTGAAATTCTGAAGTATGAGATTTTGACACAGTGATTTTGAACGATTGTTTGGTGAGAATAAAGGAGGTTTCGCAATGAAGCTTGAGGTAAAGGATATTAGAAAGTCTTTTGGGGATAAAGAGATATTGAAGGGGATTAGCTTTTCCGTGGAGAGTGGTAAGGCGCTAGGTCTACTTGGAAGAAATGGTGCAGGTAAGACTACAACGATTCGAATTCTAATGGATGTGTTCCATGCGAATAGCGGAGAGATGTTCTTAGATGGAGAGAAGTTTAATCCGAGAAAAGTGCAGATTGGTTATCTTCCTGAGGAAAGAGGCCTCTATCCAAAGCGACAGATACTAGAACAGATGGTGTATCTTGCGAGACTTCGTGGTGTGAGCAAGAAGGAGGCCATTGCAAACTCTGAGAAATGGTTGGAGAAAATGCAGGTGAGCCAATATAAAGATAAGCTATTAGAAACCTTATCCAAAGGTAACCAGCAGAAGGTGCAGTTAGCGTCTACCTTGGTTTGCAATCCGGATATCGTGATATTGGACGAACCTTTTAGCGGTTTGGACCCTGTGAATTCTCAGATTTTACAGGATGTAGTAAGGGAATTAATTGGTGAAGGTAAGATTGTCATTTTTTCGAGCCACCAGATGAGTTATGTAGAGGAGTTTTGTGAGGATGTAGTAATCATCAATCACGGTGAGGTAGTGTTGAGTGGTAATCTTATGGATATTAAGAGAGAGTTTGGTGAGAATCAATTGGTGTTAAGCGGTGTTGGAATGACTGCGGAAGACACGAGACAGATGGTGGAAAAACAGTTGGCGGACTATGTGGAAGTGACGGGAACATCCAAGGAGGACGTGATTGTAAGATTGTTAAATGGTGTAACTAGAAAACAGTTGTTAAAGAGATTGACGGAGTTAGACGAATTTTCTGTAGAGCATTTTGAAACATATAAACCATCATTAAATGATATTTTTGTGGCAAAGGTAGGTGAGGAAGCATGAGACGGTTTTGGACAGTATTTGAATTTGAGTTATTAAGTTATATTAAGAACAAATCTTTTATGGTTACAACGATTTTGATTGCTGTACTTTTGGGAGCAGCTATGTTTTTGCCGCGATTTGTTGATATGTCGGAGATGTTAGGGATTGAGAAGACCGTTGATAATGATAAGCAGGCAGATTGGGATAGTGAAGACGCAGAGGAAGACTCTCAAGATATTGCAAAGCTTGGTATTGTAGATGAACAGGGCTTCTTCACAGAGAAAGCAATTCTTGAACAGACATTTCCGAATGCAGAGTTTACATTTATGAAGGATGTAGATGAGCTGAAGGAAGCGGTTGAGAGTGAGGAAGTAGAAGCAGGATTTTTGGTAAAGGATGATTTGAACTATGAATATTATGTGTTGAATCGTGATATTACAGACGAGAACCAGTTTATCTTCAATGAAGTGCTTTCCTTGATTCATAAGCAGATTTACTGTGCAGAGAATGGAATTGATTATGCCACCTTTGTGGAAGGATATGAAGCAGTTGTAGAATGTGAGGAGCAAATTCTTGGTAAGGATGCAGAGGATAGCTATTGGTATTGTTATGTGTTGGTAATTGTAATCTTTATGATGATTATTATGTATGGTGTGATGATTGCAACTTCCGTTACCACAGAGAAAAGCAACCGCTCCATCGAAGTGTTGGTAACAAGCATAGATTCTACTTACCTTTTGTTCGGCAAGGTGTTCGCAGGAGCAGTTGCTGCCGTTGTACAGGTTGGTTTGATATTAGGAGCTGCCTTGGTTGGTTATAGTATGAATCACACCTATTGGGGTGATAAGTTAGATATCATCTTAGACATACCAGGAAATGTCCTTGTAGGATTTGCTATCTTTGGTATTGGAGGTTTTCTATTCTATGCCTTCCTTTATGGAGCAGTTGGAGCTTTGGTTTCAAAGACAGAGGATATCAACAAGGTTGCTGGTGGTATTCAGATGGTTATTATGATTGTGTACTTTGTAGTGTTGTTCCAGTTACAGAATCCGGATGGTTTGCCAATGAAGGTTTGTTCCTTCTTGCCAGTATCCTCTTATTCGGCTATGTTTGTACGAATTGGAATGGGTTCTGTGGCAACCTGGGAGATTGTAGTATCAGCAGTAATCTTGTTTGTATCTGTGTTTGTGGCAGGCTGGATTGCAGCAAAGATTTACCGCATGGGTACATTAAGATATGGTAATCCGATATCCTTATCAAAGGCGTTGAAGGATTTGAAGAAGGCAGATTAATTTGCAAAAGCATGAATTAGATAGGAATACATTAGAAAAAACAGTTTATAAGTGATGAAGCGTGAAGCTTGAGGACGAAAGAATATTTAAGTGGAATGATAGGAGGAATCGTTATGAAGGATGAAACAATTAAGGCATTAATAACCAAATTTTTTAGAGTTGCAATTATGATAGTAGTATTGATGATTGTGTCAAGATTTATGTAGGTATGGAATGATAGCATGCAAGGATAGTATAAAGTGTGTTGTCATAGAGTTTCCAATGATAAGATGAGATTTTGATAAGATGAAATTTGTGAGGAGAGATACAGATGAAAAAGGTTTTAATTAGAATACTTTCGGTAGTAATTATAATATTGGCGTTGGTAGGTATTTCCTTTATGACCTCTGGTGAGATTATGGGAGATGTTACCCAAAGTACAACCGTTGAGGTGAAAGATGGAGTGGCTTCTCCAGCAACGATGGAGGGAAATTCTTTTACTCTCGAGGAAGATGGTGAATATGCTGTCGATGTAAAGATTGAGAATGATTCGGAAGGTTTGATTACTGCATTTGTTGTGTATGACGAGGCAGGTGATGTCGTATTTTTTAGTACCGGTGAAGACTTGGTGGTGGAATCTAGTGATTTGAAGCTGAAGGCTAGTAATTACAATACCGAGTTTCGTTTTATCACTAACGAAGAGGAATTGTCACAGCTTGTGACAGAAGGAAAGGGAGAATATTACTCGGATGGAGAGTATACGTTCGCAGAAAATGGTACCTTTGATGTGGATGTAGCATATAACATTAAAGAAGCGGGTGCTAAGAATATCTACTACTTGCTTGGCGTGATTTGTGGTGTCGCAATGGGACTTGTGTTGGTTGCTCTGTTAGTATGGATTACTCGCAAGATGGGTGGTAAGGTCGACCTTGAATGCAAGAAGGGTGCTTATGATGAACGTCAGTTATTGGCAAGAGGTGTAGCATACAAGTATGCGTTCTTTACCTTGATGATTGGTATGGTAATTATTGCACTGATGGAAGAGATTGCAGGAATTAGATTGTTTATGTCTATGGCAGGTGTATGGGTGATGATATGTATCAGTCTTGCAGTGTTTGCAACCATCTGTATTTTGAAAGATGCCTATATGTCTCTTTATGAGAATGTAAAAGGTGTGGTGATTATGTTCTCGGCTATAGGACTCCTAAATATCGCAATTGGAATTGGAAATATTGTTGATGGTATGCCATTAATTGAAAATGGAGTATTATCTACTCGTTGCACAAATTTACTTGTGGGATTACTGTTTGTTTACATTTTGCCAGTGTTTATCGGTCGTGTAATCTACAACAACAAGCAGTTAGAGGAAGATGAGGAGTAGCCTATGAAGAATTTGAAAATGAAATCCGCCCGGGCTGCTCTAGATATGTCGCAGCAGGAACTGGCAGACAAGGTTGGTGTTTCCAGACAGACCATCAATGCTATCGAAAAGGGTGATTACAATCCGACGATTAATCTTTGTCGTTCAATTTGTAAGCTTTTAGGGAAAACCTTGGATGAACTGTTCTGGGAAGATGAGTGAGAATGGAATGTTAAAATGAGTGTTGCAGGAATGATTACTATGTGCTATAACTTGCCTAGGCAAAAGGAAACGGACATAAGAAATGACCCCCCCTCTCTGCTGTACAAATCGGGTGCAACAACAATAATATCATAACACGCAGTGCGCGTGCGCAATTAGAAGTGAGAAAAATGCAGATACTCAGATATCTGCATTTTTTTGTGGAGAAAAAGAACATAATGTGGTACACTTAAATAGATTATGGGTTTTTGTGCCCTGAAGGATATTGTCCTACATTTAGAATCAGGAGTTTAACCATGGCAGAGAAGTATATTATGATTCATGATATTATGAGTGAACATAAGGACCGTATGTTAAATTTAAAAAAGTATTATCCGTTTTTTGTGCTCTGTGAAACTACATTTTCTCAGTACAAAGATGGTAAATTCATGGATTTGGATATGGGCTACATCACCATGGCGAGTCTTCGTTATTTTATCAACGAGAACAATTTCCATGAGAGCGAGATTACCTATGAGCAGTATGAGAAATTCCTGGCGGAGATTTTAAGAAGAGAGTTTCGGTTAGAACTAGAACAGGAAGAAGAAAAGGAACTCATTGGTTATATATTTGACAAGATTAAAAATGCTGGAAAAGCGTTCACATTTCCTTACTTTGACCCAGAGGAAAAGAAGAAAAAGACAGCGCGAGTGAAGCTGATTGACAGCCGGATTGTGGATGGAGTGGTGCTTTATCATGTCACCACAGATGGAATTGAGTTTTACTTAGACACCAAGGAAATTAAGGATGAGAGCAATATTTCGGTACAGCAGCTTCTGTTGGAGAAAATGATTCAATCCGAGAATTTTGCAGGTGGTATTGAGGTAATTAAGCGAATCAATAATGAAGTGAATAAGCTTGCGTTGCAGAAGAAGGAAGTTCTTGATTTGTTGAGCTATGATGTATTCTCTGGTGCAAAAGCAAGCGAGGAATACATGGAGACCGTTGCTAGATGGTTTGATGAAGAGTCAAAGCTTTTTGAGAAAAACCGTGCACTGATTGATAAGGCGTTTGCCAAGGCGAATAATGCCAATAAAGAGCTGATGGCAAGCCAGAGTGATGATGTAGATGAGACAGGAAAGCACACAGCCAAGGGAATGTCTGCAAGCTCGGCTATCCTAAGTGAGATTCACAAACTGGATACGGAGCTTAAGAAGACCATTATCAAGCATGGAGAGTTGATTAAGGAAACTATCGAATTGCAGAATATTGCAGATGAGATGATTGCTAGGGCCAAGCTTCGCAAATTGCGTCCAGTCTTTAATTTCCGTGACGCCTTGAAAAAGACCATGGACAACAACCGAGCAGACCAGTTGGGACTGTTGATGGCACCACTTTTCATGCCAAAGCTCACGAAATCATTTTCTCCAGAGAGCCTTGACCGTATGTTGGAGAGCAAGATGGACAATGCAGATTTTGGCGAGAAGGTGGAGAAAAAGCAACGAGACGTGGATTATGTGTTTGAAGATGAGATAGAGGATACAAGAATTTCCGGAAATTTTGGAAGATTGTTTGGAGAATTATTGGAACAGCTCTGGAAGCATAGAAAGACAACGTTGGCAGAACTTATGGCAATCTATGAGATTAAGTTTGGAAAAGAAATATATCGCAATGGTGACGTGTACTCGTTTCTGGTTCATTTAGCCCAAAAGGATACATACGATTTAAAGAAAATGCAGGATAAGCAGGATACATTCTTGGATGGGCTAGTTATGGATAACATGAGTTTGGAGCAGAAAGATCGGTTTGCCAATATGGTATTTCACATTGATTATGATGCGAGCAATGTGTTAAAATTTGGAGAGCGAAAGGACGAGAGCTTTACCATTACGGATATGGATTTTTCTGTGGTGGAGTAATGGCAACAGGTGAGTATTAAGAACTACAAAATAAAGAAGGTTGTGCAGATATAGAATATATCTGAGAAGTGAGATAGCGACCATATGGAGAAGGAGGATTTTATTATGAAAAGAAAAGTATGTGGAGTAATGATGTTGGTAGTGATGCTATTT
The DNA here is from genome assembly GCA_017439675.1 of Lachnospiraceae bacterium. GTDB lineage: Bacteria > Bacillota > Clostridia > Lachnospirales > Lachnospiraceae > CAG-590. The sequence goes on along the minus strand of JAFSIQ010000039.1, from coordinate 124,475 downwards.
GCTTTGTCAGGGTGTCGTATGTATGCTGATTATAAGGTGAATAGTGACGGGACAATTACGCATATGTCCAAGGTGGGATATACTGCAGAAGAGGTGGAGGCTTTAGGTGTCGATACATCGCAGTGTACATTGCAGACATTAGAGGATGGAAAGAAATATTATGTGACACCTGCGGAAACACAAACTATGACTTCGGAGGAGTTATTTGTTGCCAATGAAATGGTATTGAATGATAACATTTTTTATTACACATTTTCTGGGAATATGGAAGAGGCCGGAGTATCAGAAGATGAGATGTATATGCAGTTGAGCATCAGCCTAAATGGTGACATTGTGGATACGAATGCGGATTTGAGCAAAGAGGGAAATAAGGCAATGTTTACCACCAATAATACGGCTACAAACTGGTATGCATATACACAGACAGGTAAGGAAATCATTGCTGCGGATACAACTGTTCCAAAGATGATGGGTGCGAAGAATAATAAGTACTATAAGAGTATTCCGATGAAGCTTTATTTTACTGATAATATTGCGGTAAAAGAGGTTTTGTGGAATGGCAAGCTTGTAACTAGTAACAAGCTAAAGGATGAGAATGGTAAAGTGTTGCAGAGCTTGTGGTCAACTTCGGACGGAAGAATTCCGGCGACGCAGGGTAAGAATACAATTCAGGTTACAGATTTGAATGGCAATGTGTCCACATTTACTATTTATATTGACAGTAAAGTACCGGTTGTTAAGGGTGTTAAAAATAATAAGGCTTATAATAAAAAAGCGGTTATTTATGTAAAGGACTCTGTTAAGCTCAAGAGCATTAAGATTAATGGTAAGGCTCAGAAAATGGGCAACAAACAGTTGGTAAAAAGCGGTAAGTACAAAGGATATTATAAATATACTGTTAAGAAGAAAGGTACGAATAAGATTGTAGTTACCGATATGGCTGGCAATAAGAAGACAATGAAGATTCGGATTAAAAAGTAATGCAATCATTTGCAAATGGCAGTTTGGGAGCAGAGGGTATCTCTATGGAAATGAAAAACTTAGAAAAGGCAATGGATATATATGCAAAGCTGATAACCGGTGAGGAGATTAAGCGAAGCGGTGCGAATGGAAGTCTGTACGATGACTATTACGGCAATGCAGAAATATATGAAATTGTTGGAATGATGCTTAAAAAATTGAATTTGAATATTTACGAATACAAGGAAAGTTTGTTTCTTTCCGCAGGGGAAGGAAACCGTATCTTTGGTTATACCAACGAAGAGTTAAAGAAAAATATGGGCCTTCGATATAACCGGGAGTTGTATCTTTGCTATTTCATTATGTATGAGATTTTGTTGTCCTTTTATTCCGATTCTGCATCCTACCAGTTTAAGGAGTACATTAAGATTGAGGATGTAATCGCAGAGGTGACTAAGGCACTTTCTGTGTTTACAAGGGATATTGCCATTTATGATATCAATGAAGAGAATCAGGAGAGCTTTCAGGCGGTTGCTCTTTTGTGGGACGAACTTCCAGTAAGTACCGGAGAGAATCAGGATGAAATTAAAGCGTCCCGTGCTTCGAAAGCAAGTTTTGTCAAATTGACATTTAATTTCCTAGTAAATGAGAATCTGTTTTTAGAGGTGAGCAAGCGATATTATCCGACAGAGCGGTTCCAGGCGATTGTGGAGCACTATTTTGAGGAGTATCGGGGACAGATATACGAGTCGCTTTCGAACGTGAAAGTAGACGAAGAAACCGTTGGTGAGGTTTAAGGAATATTTGTTAGGAACTAAGGTAGTGAGTAGTTTTCTGGTAAAAGACAGAAATGCAAAAAAGAAGCGAAAGAAGACAGTAACAGACAGTAGTTGCAAATAGAGGTTAGTAACATGCCAAATATTAATCGAATTCGAGTAAACAATGTAAAATATAATTTTGGGACCCAAGGGTACGATGATTTTTCTATGCGCATGTATGGAAAGAATACCTTGTATGACCTTGCTAATGGTGGTGGTAAGAGTGTGCTTATGTTGCTCTTATTACAGAATTTGATTCCAAATTGCACTCTAGATGAGAAACAACCAATTGAAAAATTGTTCCGAAACGGTGGAGGCAATACCACCATTCATTCATTGGTGGAGTGGAAGTTAGATGATAAGGATATTAAGGAAGGATTCCGCTATATGACCACTGGTTTTTGTGCTAGAAAGGCAAAGGATGCGGATGGGTTAGATGATGGACAGATGTCATTGACTACCGGGGGTTCTGGGTTGGATGCAGGAGCTTCATTGGCAAATACAGGGGTAGACTCTGATAGTGCAGATGGTAGTGTGTCCAAGGGATTAGGCAAAGATAGTGCGTCCATCGAATATTTCAATTATTGCATTTTTTATCGTGACTACAATGAAAATGATATTGTGAATCTTCCGTTACAGAACAGCAAAGAAAGAATTACCTATTCTGGACTTAAGAATTATTTGAAGGATTTGGGCCGAAGAAATGTGAATTTAAGGGTTCATATTTTTGAACGAAAGGGAGAATACCAGCGTTTCATCAGCCGTTATGGATTGTTTGAGAGCCAGTGGGAGATTATTCGTGGAATTAACAAGACTGAGGGACATGTTCGTACCTATTTTGAGACCCATTACAAGACCACTCGTAAGGTGATTGAAGACCTTTTGATTGAGGAAATTATTGAGAAGGCATTCCTTGTGAAGACAGAACAGAACGATGTCAATGAGGATATGGCGAAGACATTGCTGGACATTAAGGATAAGTTGGTAGAACTTTCCAAAAAGAAGAGCGAGATTGCCAATTATGACAAAGAGACGGAACTGATGCATTTATTGGAGGGCAGAGTCTCTAATTTCCTGACCCTTTATGAAGAGAAGGACAGAGTGGTGGGCACACTTGCTGATGTCTATGTCACTGGCGAGGATTTGACTCGTAAGGGTGAAGAGGAGATTGCCAGCATGGAGGAAAAGAAGATTGCCTATGAACAGCGTCTTCACTCTGAGAGAAAGCGTATTGAAAGCTTTAAGATTATAAGAGACCAGTACGATTTGGAAGAGATACGGTCTGATTTGCGGGTGCTTGACAATCATGTTGAGCGTGCAACGAAGGAGCTTTCTGAGGCAAAGGCAGAACTGGATTTGAAGGAAAGTGTGAATGATTATATTCGCTATTTGAAGGATAAGGCGCAGATGGAAGAAAATCAGGCTATGATTGATGCTTCTAAGGAATCTAATTCTGACCAGTTAGGAAAGCTACAGCAGTATGCCTACACAAAAAAGCAAATGGATGATGCAAAGCTTGCTGATGTGAGAAATCGATTAGAACTCCGCAAGCAAGAGCTTTTGAAGGCACGACAGGAGTTAGAAAGCCTTGCTCACATTTGTGAGGAAGGGCAGATTTCTCTTGCGGTTGCCAAGAGCCATAGGGAACATTTTTCGGAGGAATACCATAAGCGTATGGAGGAGATTGGTGCTGTTCGTAAGGAAATCTCTATTTTGGTGTTAAGTGATTTGAAAGAGTTGATGGAAACTTTGAAAGAGGAGGAGCAAGAGCTTACAAGAAAACAGGAGGATGCACAGAATGCGTATCTTGCTGACATGGAGAGTTTGAAGGAAAAGGAGCAGGAATTATATGTGCAGCAGGAAGAGTGGAAGGCGGCAAAGAGTACATTAGAGCAAGCGGTTCGCAATCATGAGGAGTACCTTGTGAATAAGGAACGCTTGAAGAAAATGGTACAGATATATGGTGTGAAAGAAATGTCGGATTTGTATGAGGTGATTAAGAAACGTGCATTCCGGCAAAAGGTAGTTGTGGATGGTGTTGAGAAACGTATCGAAGCTGCGGAGCGCCATTTAGAGCAGGTGAAAGAAGGAAGAATATTAGAAGAGTCAGAAGCCGTTTCTAAGATTAAGGACTACTTAGAAAGCCGTCATGGGGATTTTGCGCTTTCCGGTGTGGATTATCTTTCTGCTTTGCCAAAGGCGAATCGGGAAGAACTGCTTTCGCGTTTTCCGTTATTGCCGTATGGCGTAGTGACAAAACAATTTGAATTAATAAAAGAAGACGAGCGAATTGGAACTATTGATTTGAAGAATCAAGCGGTGACAATTTATGACCAGAATGTGTTGGAGTCGCCGTATGTTCCTACAGAAGAAGAGGGAGTTTTATTGATTGCCAAGGATAGAAGTGTGTTCTTAGAGGAAGACGCATTGGCGATGGAGGCTACCCGGTTAGAGAAGAAGCTTTCCGAACTTCGGGAGGAATTGGAACGTGCTAGGGAATTAGAATCCACCTATGATGAGGATTTGGATTATACAGCGAAGCTCACCGATGCGGCATTTATGAATGCAGAGCAGGAAGTTCAGACTGGAAAAGAAGCCTTATTAGATTATGAACGCAGGGTGGAAAACCTTAAGAAGGATATTGAACGCATTGGGGAGCATAGCGTGAAAATGCGTGAGAATGCGGAGCATTTGAAGGAGACTTTAGCAACCAATCAGAAGGAACAGATTAAGCTGGCGGGTATTGAGGCGAAGAGTGACTTGGCAGATGATACCAAGCAGCAGTTAGACCGATATGACGGAGAGGTGCGTCGGCTAACAGATGAGGTTTCTAAGGTACAATCAGAAAAGGAAGCTGCAACCTTGAAGTGTAGTGATTTGGAAGGTCAGATTGCACATATGGAACAGCAGATTGCAGAGGTGCTGTCGGATTGGGAGAATCTATATAAGGATTACTATGTGGAAGGAATATTCACCGCGGTTAATATTACTGAGGAACAGTTGAAGGCGGAATTCCTTGCAGCAAGGGCAGTGGTAGAGCAGGCTACCATCGTGTTGGAGGATAAGAAAAAGCTGATTGAAACCTTGCTTGACAGTATGCAGCGAGGTCTTCGGATTATCGAACGGCGTAAGGTGTCGCTTGAAGAATTGGAGCAGTTGAAGCGGGCAGACGAACTACATCCAGTGGAGGAGGATTTGATTAACCGCTTGAGCCTGCATTTGTCCCAGTTATCCGTAAGAGTCGACCAGTTGAAAGCGGACTTTAAGAAGAAAGAGCATGAGGCTACTCGAATTGAAGGACGAATTGAACAGGCGGTTCAGGCACTTTCGGAACGCTTTGGAGAGGATGCAGTGAAAGAACTAAGAGGCTTGATGGGAGAAGAGGCATTAACTACTGCACAGAGTACCACAGATGAAAATTCGCAGAAGAATGCGCGGATTACTAAGGAGGAAGCCCTCCAAGCACTTGCGGAGGGTGACCGCATTCTCAAGAGCTTACAGGAGGAGATGAAGAACTTTCAGAAGGAGTACCAGCAGTACGTTAAGAATAATGGTGTTATTATTGATTTGTACAAGGATGTAAAGCGTATTGTAGAAAGTGAGGGCTTGGATGTAACTGGTGCCAATGTGCTTATGCGAAATCAGGAGGAAATCCGTGAAATCTTTGAGGAGAGCTTGATGTTTTATGACAAGATTAACAAAGCAATGGCGAAGGCAAAGCAGGATTTGTTGAATTATAAGACCCAGACAGCCAACACATTCTTTGCCATGGGAGCCTTTGAACTTTCTACCTCTATTAAGGATGACGTGGAGATTCCAGAAACCTATGAGGACGCAAAAGCATTGCTTGCCAACATGCGTGAAATGATTTCCTATATCGCCCTTGAAAAGGAGAGGGTAGAACAGGGTATCGAGGACATGGAAGCCATTAAGAATAATTTTGAAAATCAGTGTATCGAACGCTGTAAGGATGTGCGTACGGAGCTTGATAAGCTACCAAAGCTGTCTCGTATCCAGTTAGACGGTGAGATGATTCAAATGGTGAACCTTTCTATCCCGTATGTGAAGGATGAGTTTATTAAGCAGCGAATGTCAGATTACATTGATGAGGTTGTAAATGGTGCAGACCAGTTTAAGGATAACAATGACAGAATTAAGTACATGAAGAATCGATTGCTTTTGAAAAAGCTGTTTAGTGTTATGGTGACGGATATGAATGCAATTCGCTTGAAGCTTTATAAGCGTGAGCGCATGAAGGAACAAAGCCGTTATCTACGATATGAAGAAGCAGTGGGAAGTACAGGTCAGTCACAGGGTATCTACATTCAGTTTTTGGTGTCTATCATCAACTATATTTCCGGTATGTATGCACCGGAGGCGGATGCCAATGACTTGAAGAAGGTAATTTTTATCGATAACCCATTTGGTGCTGCAAAGGATATCTACATTTGGGAACCAATTTTTGCATTGCTTAAGACGAACAATGTACAGTTGATTGTTCCTGCCCGTGGTGCTACACCGGCTATAACAAACCGTTTTGATGTGAACTATATATTAGGTCAGCAGCTGATTGGTGGTAGACAACAGACGGTTGTGGTGGATTATAGAAGTCAGGTGGCGCAGGAAGAGATAGAGTATGAGAACTTAGAATATAGTCAGGCAACATTTGACTTTATATAGAATCATTTAAAGTAACCAAGATCTAAGCAATTGCGTAGAGATGACTTTAGGAACAAAGGAGGAAGAGTTATGAGACGTAAATTAGCAATTATATTAGCAATGTCGTTGTTGATTGGTGCTGTGGGGTGCGAGAAAAAGGATGCCGGAGATGCTTCTAATGTTGGAAATGGCACAGAGGTGGCAGAATCCACAGAGGATGCAAAGGATGAAGGAGCGGAGAAGACTTCAGGAGAAGAAACCACAGAAGAAACTACAGAAGAAGCAAATAAAGAGACTTTGCAGGACAAGGTTACCATTACCTATGAAGGTAAAAATGATGACCGTTATAACGAAAATGGCGATTTGATTTTGTATGTTTATTATGTACATCCAGTGGTTGCCATTGCAGATAACAAGGAAGCAAGCGAAGCAATTTTGGCTGAGTTTGAAAATGATGAAGCAGATTTTTATATCAATTGTGAATCCATGGAATCGGAAGCTGCGCTTGTATTTGAGGATGGTTTGATGGAGGATATGCCATCCTATGCCAATGAGGTAAGATTCACAGAAAAGCGTGTGGATGATAAAGTGGTGAGTTTTGTAAAGAGCAATTATTCCAATACTGGTGGAGCTCATGGTAATAACTATTCTTCCGGATGGAATTTTGATGTGGAAACAGGTAAGCGTCTGACCATAGCGGATATTGCGGAGGATGAGGAGACATTTATGGCACAGGTGAAGGAGTATGTGTTAGAGCTTTGTGAGACAGATGCTTATAAGAATCGTTTGTTCCCAGAATACAAGGATAGTATTGACTTTGTGCTACAGGATGACTTGTGGTACTTTGACTATGAGGGAATTACATTTATTTCTAACCCGTATGAATTGTCTGCCTATGCAGAGGGAACGCTATACTTTACGGTTCCATATAATATGTTAGAAGGTTTGAAGCCAGAATATTCTTATGATGGTGGATTTCAAATGAGCGTTAGCCTGGGAGATAGTATCAGCATTGATTTGAACGGAGATGACAAGGCGGACGAGGTAACATTTAATGTGGACGAGGCAAGCGATTATACTTACATTCCGAAATTGACCATCAATGGTGCAGATTATTCCAGTGTTTTTGATGAGAATCAGTGCTATTTTGCATCGCCATATGATGAGTATGTGATTATGGATATTGATGGTGGTGATGACTATATTGAGATTGCTGTGCAGGATTATGGTATGAGTGATGACCCGATGACAGCATTTTTGCGGTATAACGGAAATGAAGTAATCTATATGGGATATGTATGTGACCGTGTGTCGGATATGTATGTTGTAAATGATGGTGAGGGTAAGCTTCATGCCAGAGAGCGAATGGCTGTTTTCGAGACAGTGAATATGAAGACAACCTATGAGATAGAAAATGACAAACTAGTGCAGTGTATGCAGGATTTGTATCCGATTGCATATACGGACATGAGTGCGGAAAAAGGTTTGTTACAGGATTTGTATGTGTTCACGGAAATGTCTACAGATAGTGAGGTTGTGAAACTGGATGCGTACACTGATGTGATTGCTCTTGCGACAGACAATACAGAATGGGTTCAGATTCAGTATTGTGAGGATGGAGAAATCTATTATGTCCATGTTGTGAATCATTATCTGATTGATATGAATGGCTTTGAAGTGGATTCTAGGGACGTATTTACAGATATCATTCAGGCAGGTTGATGAGAATGGAGGAGAAAGCAATGCAGGCAATCTTGGAAAATGATATTTTAAAGGTGACAATCAATTATTTTGGAGCTGAGTTGTCTAGTGTGATTAAGAAGGATACTGGTGTGGAATATATGTGGAATGCGGATGAGAAATTCTGGAAGAGAAGTGCGCCGGTATTATTTCCGATTGTGGGTAGTTTGAAGAATAAGGAATTTTTGTATGACGGCAAGGCTTATCCAATGGGACAGCATGGATTTGCAAGAGATATGGAATTTTCCTTGGTGTCCAATGATGATACGGAAGCTTGGTTTTCATTAAGCTCAGATGACAGTACCTATGAAAAATATCCATTTGCATTTACTTTGGAGATTGGATATATGCTTTCTGGGAATACTTTAAAGGTAATGTGGAAAGTGGTCAATGAAGATGAAAAGCAGATGCATTTCTCCATCGGCGGACATCCAGCATTTATGTGTCCGTTGAATGAGGAAGGTGTACAGACAGATTACTTCATCGAATTTGATACAGGCAAGGATTTGACCTATTCGAAGCTAAGTGAGAATGGGTTGGTATATAAGAAGGATAATGTGCTTGCAACTAGTGGTGGCAAGATGCGAGTGACAGAGAACTTGTTTGACGAGGATGCTTTGGTGGTAGAAGGTGGTCAGGCGAAGAAAGTTTCTCTTTGTAAGCCGGATGGAACCCCATATCTGACAGTAGCATTTGATGCACCGCTATTCGGTCTTTGGTCGCCAGCAAAAAGACACGCACCGTTTATCTGTATTGAGCCTTGGTATGGAAGATGCGATGATGAGTCCTTTGCAGGGACATTGGAAGAAAGAGAATATGGACAACAGTTAGAAGTTGGCGAAAGCTTTGAAGTGCACTATGACATAATAGTGAACTGAAATTTCCATAATGTTCACGGTAGGTTCTGTGATTGAATTATTAAGTGAAAAGAAAACAGAGGAGACCGGTTGTATGAGTATAAGGTCAATAGCTGCCGTATGGGCAGGTAAATTTACAACAAAAATATTGAAAATAGTAGGTAGTGGGGGAACCTCCCTTCCGGGTAAGATTGTTCTGAAAATGTGTCCCAATATTTTGCAACATTTGGCGGGTGACATGAAGATTATCTGCGTCACAGGAACCAACGGAAAGACAACGACCTGCCATGTGATTCGCGATATGATTGAGGCAAAGGGCAATACGGTGTTCTGCAATGACGCTGGGGCCAATCTTTTAAATGGTGTGGTATCAGCATTTGTCAGTGCGGCAACTTTAGGTGGAAAGATAGATAAGGATTATGCCCTGTTAGAGTGTGATGAGGCGGCACTAAAATCCATTGTGCAGTATTTTGGCGAGAAAGACGTAACAGCAGTTGTTACGAATGTATTCCGTGACCAGTTAGACCGATATGGCGAGGTGTTAACCACGGTTAATAAAATTCGTGCTGGACTAGAGCAATTGCCAAATGTCAAATTGGTTTTAAATGCAGATTGTTCTTTGACAACGTCCCTGAATGATTTACCACACAGTGCGATTTACTATTATGGAGTAAATGGTCCTCTCTACGAGGTAACCTCTTCGGATATATCGGATGCGGTGTACTGTATCCACTGTAAAACTAAGTACAAGTACAACTATCATACCTTTGGACATCTCGGTGGCTTCTATTGTGAACAATGTGGCTACAAGCGTCAGCCGGTTCAGGTTGGTTTGACAAAGGTAATTGAGTGGAAGGATGCATCCTCTGTGGTGGAGATGGATGTGTTTGGAAAGAAAATAGAAACAGAGGTTTGTTTGCCTGGTGGATATAACTTGTATAATGCGCTTGCGGCAACTACAATTGCGAAATTAATTGAGCTACCAGAGGAGAAGATTGTTTCCGTTCTAGGAGGACTTACCACTCATTTTGGAAGAATGGAGCAGGTTAAGCTCGGAGATGGAACGCTTAACCTTGTGTTGGTTAAGAATCCGGCAGGCTTTAACGAGGTGTTGCAATTCCTGATTCAGCAAAAGCCAACTGGTAACATTGTGTTCGGATTAAATGATAACTATGCGGATGGCAAGGACATTTCGTGGATTTATGACGTGGAGTTTGAACGACTTACCGAGCATGCGGCGGGAGCAAAGCATTTTTACTTTACCGGTAAGCGTGCTTATGACATACAGCTTCGCTTGAAATATGCAGATTTTGCCACAGAGAAATTCAGTGTGGAGAAGGACTATAAAACCTTAATCACACAGTTGCAGCAAAGTGGCGAGCAGACATTTTTGGTGTTGTCGTACACATGCATGCTAGAGTTTCGCGATAAGCTTTCTGAGTTTGTGCCATTGAAGAAGTACGAGAGTTAATTTCTATTCAAACCTTTGAATAAACCTTCAAACTTTCTAACGCATTTTCACAGAAATTCATAAAAAAAGAATAATAAAGTATAGGAATTCCATTGCTTTCCGCAATTTTCATGATACCATTTTCTTATGGATTCAAAGAGTGAAAGAAATGGGAGGAGCCAACTATAGAAGAACGAGCGAATAAAAAACGAGTGAGGAAGAGATGGTTGATCAGAGTGAGCGATTGGATGATACCTATCAAGGCACCATAAGGAATTGGCAAGTGCAGTTGAACAACTAGCAGATAAAGACACGGAGATTGCTGAACTTAAGAGACAATTAGAGGAACTTAACAAATGATTGTATTACAGCAGGGACTTTTGGTTCCTGCTGTTGTTATTCGTTGTTCTCTTATTGAAAGAATTTTCATAATGTCATATAATGGCGATATGATTTCACTTGCTTGCAAGGGTGAAATCATGAGCCGGATTGCATGCGAAGCAGGCAATATGGAGATATAAGATTCGCCGGAAGGGCGAATTATGAGCCGGATTGCATGCGAAGCAGGCAATATGGAGATATAAGATTCGCCGGAAGGGCGAATCATGAGCCGGATTGCATGCGAAGCAGGCAATATGGAGATATAAGATTCGCCGGAAGGGCGAATCATGGGAATAATAAGGTGTAGAATGGGAAAAGAATTTTAGATATATTAAGAAACGAGGTAAAACAATGGCTGACAAGAAGGAATTACACATTTGTCATTTGTACTATGACATTTTGAATTTATATGGAGATAATGGAAATATTCGCACTATGGAGAAGCGTCTCGCGTGGAGAGGAATTGATTCTAAGGTGACTAAGTTGTCCTTCGGAGAAGTGGATACCACCGAGGAGTACGATATCATTTTCATTGGCGGTGGTCAGGATTTTGAGCAGGAGCTTTTGGTGAAGGATTTGTTTGAATATAAGGCGGATTGGCTAAAAGGCGAGATAGAGAAGGGAACAGTAATCCTTGGTATCTGTGGTGGTTATCAGATGCTTGGGAAATACTATGAGGCGGCAGATGGAACCAAGGTGGATTTCCTCGGTGGAATAGATGTATACACTACGGCATCCGACAAGCGTATGATCGGTAATTTCGTATATGAATATACGAGAGATAACGGGGAGGAATTTCCGATTGTAGGCTTTGAAAATCACAATGGTCAGACTTGGCTTGGTGAGGGGGTAAAGCCGATGGGTAAAATGATAAAGGGTTATGGTAATAATGGTGAGGATGGTACAGAGGGTGCGAGATATAAGAATGTGTTTGCGACCTACTCTCATGGTCCCTTACTGCCAAAGAACGCAAGAATTGCAGATGAAATCCTCGGTATTGCTTATGAGAGGAAATATGGTGAAGCACTTCCCAAACTAGAAATGGAAATGGAAGATGCAGCCTTAAATGACATCAAAAAGCAACTTGGGTGTTAGATTATGAAGCTAGTGCATAGGATGAGAATTGGATGATACAGATGACAATCTGGCAACAAAGGTTGAAGAGGTATAATGTGAGGAGAGGATTGCATGATTACATTTTTGTCTAGAATTTTAATCAAAGAACCAGAGGGGGAAAATGGGCGCAAGGCATATGGGACACTGTGTAGTGTTGTCGGTATTCTTTTGAATGTTTTGCTGTTTGTCGGAAAGTACGTGGCTGGTGTGCTCAGCAATTCCGTGGCCATTATGGCGGATGCGTTTAACAATTTGTCAGATGCAGGTTCTTCGTTTGTGACGTTGGTGGGTTTCTTGTTTGCGGGAAAGAAAGCCGACACGGATCACCCTTTCGGACATGGGCGCTTTGAATATATATCAGGTTTTGTGGTGTCTTTAGTGATTCTACTAATGGGTTTTGAGTTGATGAAAAGCTCTGTTCTAAAGATTGTTCATCCGGAGCCAGTGGATACAGGAATACTGGCAATGGTGATTTTAATTGTTTCCGTTTTAGTGAAATTATATATGGCATTTTATAATCAGAGTGTAGGCAAGAAAATTGCTTCAGCAGCAATGAAGGCGACGGCGAAGGATTCTTTGTCAGATTCTTTGGCTACTATTTTTGTGTTGGTGGCTATGCTTGTCATGCGATTTTTCGGTGTGAACATTGACGGTATTTGTGGTGTACTAGTTTCTCTTTTTATTTTTTATGCAGGAATTACCGCTGCAAAGGAAACCTTAGACCCGTTGCTTGGTTTGCCACCGGATAAGGAGTTTGTAGATCAGATTGAGAGCATTGTTATGGCTCATGATATGATAGAGGGGATTCATGATGTGGTGGTTCATGATTATGGTCCGGGGCGTAGAATGATCTCGCTTCATGCTGAGGTGCCGGGGAATCGGGATATCTATGAAATTCATGACTTGATTGATAATATTGAACGAGAATTAAATGAAACGCTTCAATGTGAAGCCGTGATTCACATGGATCCAATTGAGACGGACAACGAGGAAATTACTAGAATGAAACAGATTGTGGCAACCGAGATTAAGAAGATAAATGAGAGTATTACCATACATGATTTTCGCATGGTGACGGGAGATACCCATACCAATCTGATTTTTGATGCGTTGGTACCATTTGAAACTAAGTTATCTGCCAAGGATGTGAAGCAGAGTATTGAGACGACAGTAGAGAATATGGAAGGAAACTATTACGCTGTGGTGCATATTGACCAGAGCTACTTGTGAAAATATGGAGTCAAGCTAGAATAGGAGATGTTTTCGTGACAGGCAAAAATGCATTGAGGAGGTTACATGCCAAAGGGAGAAGGACAAGGGGCAAAGATATTATACATATTGAAAATATTGTGGGAATGTTCAGATGAGAGCCATCCTTTGACAGCTATGCAATTTATTGAAAAATTGAAGGATTATGGAATTGCCGGTGAACGAAAAAGTGTGTATTCAGATTTGAAATTGCTTGAGGATTTTGGATTTGATATTGTGCGCACGAAGAAGGGTGCCTACATGGGAAGCCGTCTGTTTGAACTTCCGGAGTTGAAACTTTTGGTGGATGCAGTACAGGCGTCACGGTTTATCACAGAGAAGAAATCTGAGGAACTGACGAATAAGTTAAGTAACATGCTATCTTGGCAGGAGCGAAAACAGTTTAAGCGTCAGGTGATTGTGAGAAATCGGGTAAAAAGTATGAATGAGAGCATATATTATAATGTGGATGCGATTCATGAGGCGATTGCAAAAGAGGCACAGGTGACATTTACTTATTGGAATTGGAATGAAAAGAAGAAAATGGTGCCGAGAAGAGTTGGTAATCGCTATCAGGTTTCTCCGTGGGCGTTGCTTTGGGAGGATGAAAAATATTATCTTGTGGGATATGAGGAAGTTGCAGAATGTATGAAGCATTTTCGGGTAGATAAAATGCGAGATATTCGTGTGGTGGATACAACAAGATTGGGAGAAGGTATATTTTCAAAACAAAATATAGAGTCCTATCGGGTGGAGCATTTTAGTATGTTTGGCGGAAAAACAGAAACTGTCACTTTGAAGGTGGGCAATGAACTTGCAGGTGCGGTGATAGACCGATTTGGACAGGATGTGTGGTTGCGTCCAGTAGAAAAAGACCATTTCCATGTTGTGGTGGATGTGGCGGTGAGCAATCAGTTTTTTGGTTGGGTAACTGGATTTGCAGGAGCAATAGAGATTGTGGCGCCTGTGTGGGTGAGAGAACAGTATAAGAGCTTATTGGAGAAAATTTTGAATTGGGATACGAAAGGGGGAGGATGCAATGTATTTGATGGCACTTGATCAGGGAACAACTAGTTCCCGATGCATCATTTTTGATAAAAGTGGGAATGTTATTTCTATGGCACAAAAGGAATTTACACAGTATTTTCCAAAGTCCGGTTGGGTGGAACACGATGCCAATGAAATATGGGCATCTCAGATTAGTGTTGTGACAGAAGCGATGGCACAATGTTCTCTTGAGGCATCAGATATTGCGGCGATTGGAATTACAAATCAGAGAGAAACTACCATTGTGTGGGACAAACAGACAGGAGAGCCAATTTATCACGCCATTGTATGGCAGTGTCGCAGAACAGCAGATTATGTGGAGCAATTGAAGGAAGAGGGATACGATGAGATTATCCGGGAAAAGACAGGATTGATTTTGGACCCTTATTTTTCAGCAACGAAAATCAAATGGATTTTGGACAATGTAGAGGGGGCTAGAGAAAAAGCGGAAGCGGGTAACCTTTTGTTTGGAACAGTGGATACATGGCTTGTTTATAAGCTTACTAAGGGTGCTGTGTTTGCCACGGATGTGACCAACGCATCTCGAACTATGCTTTACAATGTAAGGGAGCTTTGTTGGGATAAGGAGCTTCTTGCTAAATTTAATATTCCAGAAAATATGTTGCCGGAGGTCAAGTCTTCTTCGGAGGTGTACGGTACCACGCATACAAGCATTTTGGGTGGCGAAATCCCAATTGCAGGAGTGGCAGGTGATCAGCAAGCGGCACTGTTCGGACAGTGTTGCTTTGAACCAGGCGAGAGTAAGAATACTTATGGAACGGGATGTTTTCTTCTGATGAATACCGGTGAGAAAGCAGTGGAATCAAAGCATGGACTTTTAACTACTATCGCCATCGGTAGAGAAGGGAAGGTTCAGTATGCATTAGAGGGAAGTGTATTTGTTGCTGGTGCAGCGATTAAATGGCTTCGGGATGAATTGAAGTTGATTGACTCTGCTGAGGAAACGGAAACATTGGCTAATTCGGTGGAAAGTAGCAATGGCGTATATGTGGTTCCAGCATTTACTGGACTTGGTGCACCTTATTGGGATGCTTATGCCAGGGGTGCGGTGTTTGGGTTGTCTAGAGGAAGTAGCCGAGCACATTTTGTGAGAGCGACTTTGGAAGCTTTGGCATACCAGTCTTTGGATGTGATTCGGGCCATGGAGGAAGATTCCGGCATCACTGTTAGTTCGTTGCGTGTGGATGGTGGAGCTAGTGCCAATGATTTTCTGTTACAGTTTCAGGCGGACATTTTAAATGGTGAGATTATACGACCTAAAATTTCCGAAACCACGGCACTAGGAGTAGCATATTTGGCAGGACTTGCAGTAGGTTATTACAAGGATTTAGAAGAGATTAAGAAGAACTGGAACAGAGACAAGGTGTTTATGCCTAATCTTTCAGAGGAAATTAGAGAACAGCGCTATCGAGGATGGAAGGATTGTGTCAAGCGGATTCGTACATGAAAGTATGGGATTAAAACAGAAACGTGGAAGAGGACAGACAAAGAGTGAGAATAGAAAATCGGAGTTTGTGTGTAGAGAATTCACGAAAAAGACACAGACATGTTATAAAGTATAAAAATGGAAACTTATATGTAGAAATTTTTTAAATACAACATAGATTGAAACAGGAGGAATGACAATGATAGATGTGATATTACAGGGAATGTGGGGAATGACAGAGGTTTTATCTGACATGGCCATGGGATTATATTACGGTGGCTATGGCGGATACGGTGGCTATGGAGGTTATGGCTACGGATATGGGTATTTCTCTTATCTTGTATTCATGCTTCCGGCATTGTTGCTTGGTTTTTGGGCACAGTTCAAGGTAAAGAGCACATTTAACAAATACAATAAAATTCGCAATTCCCGAAACATGACAGGAGAGCAGGCTGCTAGAATGGTATTGGATAAAAATGGGCTCACCTATGTGAAGATAGAACGTGTTGCAGGGAACCTAAGTGATCACTATGACCCAAGAGACCATGTAATTCGATTGTCAGATTCAGTGTATGGTTCTACAACCATTGGAGCAGTGGGAGTTGCTTGTCACGAGGCGGGTCATGCAGTGCAGCATGCAGAGGAGTATGCGCCGATGAAGCTTCGAAGTGCGATTATTCCGGTGTGTAACATTGGTTCCTCCATCGGACCGATTATGATTTTAATTGGTTGCTTATTCGCGGGAAATACAATTGGACGAAGCCTTATTTTTTTCGGTATTTTGCTGTTTTCTCTTGTGGCGGTGGTTCAGCTTGTGACATTGCCGGTGGAATTTGATGCATCCAATAGAGCACTGGCAGTTATTAAGGACAGTGGTCATTTTGCGGATGAGGACTATCGCGGTGCTAAAAAGGTGCTCAGCGCAGCGGCTATGACTTATGTGGCGGCACTTATCACATCTATTATGCAGATTCTTTACTATGTAGTGCGTTACCTTGGCGTAGGCAGACGGAATGACTGAAAATCTTAATAAATTTGTAATCAATATTTAATTTGACTCCATCTATCCGGGGTGGTATGATAGCAAGGAATCTAGAGTGAGATAATGTTAGAAGATGCGAAACACAGATTGAGTGTGTCGGTAACATTGGGAGTAAAAGGAGGATATGAGTATGAGACGATTATATAAGAAGATGACCGCGGTGGTGCTTGCAGCTACTATGATATTAACCCTGCCGGTAGCGGGAATTACGGCGAAGGCAGATGCAGTGACGGATGCCAATCCAGAAGATGTGTATGTGTCCTTTGGTGCAGATTTGAACGATACAGAAAAGGCTACTGTAATGGATTTGCTCGGTATTGCTGAGGAGGATTTGGAGAACTATACAGTAGGTGAGATTACCAATGAGGATGAACATACATATCTTGGTGATTACTTAGATGCAAGTGTAATCGGAAGCCGTGCCCTTTCTTCTGTTATTGTTGTAGTGGGAGAAGATGGTGATGGTATCAACGTAGAGACAAAGAATATTTCATACTGCACAGAGGGTATGTATACCAATGCATTGATTACAGCTGGCATTGAAAACGCAGATGTGATTGTGGCGGGACCATTTGAAATTACGGGAACTGCAGCGTTGGTTGGTGCTATGAAGGCATATGCTGAGCTTACCGGAGAGGAAATCTCTGCCGAAAGTATGGATACAGCGGTGAACGAGTTGGTTGTAACAAGCCAGATGGCGGAGAATCTTGATTCGGAGCAGATTGAAGAATTGATTGCTTTTGTTAAGGCAAAGGTAGTAGAAGAGGGATTGGATGATGAGCAATCTATCCGTGCCGTGATTGAAGAGGGTGCCGCGCAGCTTGGACTTACTCTGACAGAACAGGAGATTGACACGATTATCTCTTTGATGAAGAAGATTAGCGAGTTGGATTTGGATTTTGAGAGCATGAAGGAACAGGCCGGTGAGATGTTTGATAAGCTAGAAGAGATGGGTATTGACAAGGAACAGGCAAAGAATTTTTTCCAGAAGATTATTGATGCTATTACCGAATTCTTCAATAGCCTATTTGAAGAGTAAGAGGCTTAAGAGCTAGAGTACCAGTGGACTAATCGAAAAAAGAGTTCAATACCTTGGTTGAAAAAATTAACACAATTTTGCACATACTACATAGAAATGAGAGTCTGATACAAGACGGATAGGAGTTTGCTATGTATTATGAGTTGAAAAAGGGTAGAATTGGATTTGTAGCCTACGAAGAATTGAAAAATGATTATGTTATGTATGGGTTTCCTGAACACACCGTGGAGGAGTGTTTGGGGAACCTTTATAATTTTCGGAGCGACATTCATGTTTCTGATGATTTAATATTTGTGGTGTTGGATATTATTTATTTGCGGGATGTATTTGGTGAGAAGGACAGGATTGCACTTTTTTTGCAACCGGAATTGTGTCTGATTGTTTCAGTGAAAGATGAAAATGAGAGGATTCGAAACATATTTGAGACAGTGGTGAAGCGTTATGACACACAGGCACAGGGATTGAAGTCTACAATGCCAGAGGGGTTTTTGTATCACTTTTTGGATAAGCTTATTGTGGAGGATAGAAAAATTTTGGAAAATATGGAATTTCACATGAGTTTGTTAGAGGATCAGATGTTAAGTGAACGTATCAATCCAAGCTTTATCAATGACATTCTCCGGTGGAAGAAAGAGCTTATGTATATATGGAACTATTACGAGCAGCTCATTGATATTGGTGAAGTATTAAAGGATAATGAAAATCACATGTTTGTCCGTGAAGGTGTGAGAAGGTTTGCGACCTTTACGGACAGGGTGCGAAGATTGAGTGATAATGTGCGTCATTTGAAGGAATATACGGTGCAGCTTCGGGAAACTCATGATGCGATGCTAGATTACACTCTGAATAACACAATGAAATTCTTTACGGTGATTACTACCATTTTTCTTCCGTTGACATTAATTGTTGGGTGGTATGGAATGAATTTTCAGTATATGCCAGAGCTTCACTGGAGATATGGATATCTGGGAGTATTTATTTTTTCTGTGTTAGTGGTAACCTTTACGGTGATTTCGTTTCGGAAATATCGGTTACTTTAGAAATATTTTAGTTGAACATTAGAAGTATTCGTATTAAAATATAGAGTATCAGATTATTTATGGAGGTTACAAGAATGGACAAGAACCAGATCAAAGACAAACTATTAGAAATTATCGAAGAAGAGTTGCCAGATGTAGAAGCTTCTGCAGTAGATACAACTGCTTCTTTGGCAGATGATTATGGGGTGGATTCTGTATCATTAATCAAGATGATTGTTGATGCGGAAGCAGCATTTGATGTTAAGTTTGATGACAGAGAGTTGGCACTTAACAAGTACGAGAACTTTGATGATGTGATTGACACCATCGAGAAGAAGTTACAGTAATAAGGAGGAGTAAGAATTATGGCTAATAAAGTAGTTTTACCAGTTAAGTATCCTGCTATTACATCATGGCAGTGGCATGCAACATTATTTTCAATCTTAGGAGATGATGAGAACGCAAAGAGATGGATTTACAGTAACTATATTCAGTTGCGTTGTTATGAGATTCCAGAGTATACCAGTGGAGATGAGATTTTGTTGTGTGATATGATGCCGGGTAGTAGTGCATTGAAGGAATGTCCATATCTTATTTTCTCGTTGATTACCAAGCCACAGATTGAAGCATATTGTGGAGATGTAATTGCATTTATCGTTAAGACAATCGACCTTGGCGGATATGTATATGGTGCATTTGATGAGGCTAGAATGATTTGTAATGCAAGCGTAGACTTTAAGTTCTCTCATGAGTTGTTTATCTATGGTTACAACATGGAAGAGGAAGTATTTTACGTAGGTGACTTTACATTTAAGGATAAGTACGCATACACAACGGTTAAGTTTGATGACGTGAAGCGTGGATTTGATGTTCTTTCTGCAGGTGAAGATCACGTATTCAAGGATGACTATAAGGGTACTCGTGGACTTTATGTTATTCAGAAGAATGTGGATAACAGATACTATGATATCGATGCAGTTTTAATTAAGAGAACATTAGAAGAGTATTTGAATGCAGAAGATACTAAGAGTCACTTCCGTATGATGCGTAACCGTTTTGACGACACTGTATTTGGTGTGAATGTGTATGAAGCATTGAAGAAGAGAGTTGACAAGCAGTTACACGCTGAGGAGCCAGACTTTGATATTCGTGCATTACATATTGCATATGACCATAAGGTATTGATGTATGACCGCTTGAAGTACTTAATGGCGAATGAAGTGATTCCATTTGACCAGAATATGTTGGATAAGTATGCAGAGGTTGTAGATGATATGCTTACAGCGCGCAACCTTTTGGTTCGTATTTCTGTAACGGGTGAGATTGAAGACGGTGTTCGTATTGCTTCCTATTTGGATAGTGCTAAGGAGACAGAGGTTGCTGTTCTTAGCAAGGTTGTAGAAGCACTTTAATATGATACGTATCTTCTATATGAAGTTAGATGGTGACTGCTCGAAAGAGCAGTCACTTGCTTTATATGATATATTGCCACAGGAGCGAAAGGATTCCGTTGATAAGGTGAAACGAGAAGGGATTAAGAAAAAACGCTTATACACCGGAGCGTTTTTACAATACATGTTATCAAAGGAAACCGGAATACCTGTAGAACAATTGCATTATAAGTATAACCAATGGGGCAAACCGGAGTTGGATGTGGAGAGAATTTTAAAAAGCAGTGAAATTTTGGGGTGGAATGGTGATTTGAAGCAACCAGACGAGTGGAAAGAAAAGATTAGAACAGTGCATTTTAATTTGTCTCACTCAGGAGATTACGTGGTTCTTGCTATAAGTGATAGTCCGGTAGGGGTTGATGTAGAGTATAAGACGAAGGGTTATGAGGCTTTAGTGAAACGCTGCTTTTGTGAGACGGAGTGTGAGGATATAATGTCCCTTGATACAGAAGAGGAACGGAAGAAGTGCTTTTTGGAATATTGGACCATGAAGGAAGCTTATATTAAATGTGTGGGTGAAGGAATGAGGATACCGCTGAATTCATTTCTGATACAGCGAGATGTGAAAATAGGTGCTGTCTGTATGTCGAAGGCAACAGTGGGAGCCCTCAACTTTGGAACCTTTTTCATAGAGAGAGAATATTGTGTGTCTGTGTGTAGTTCATCTAGTAAGGATGTAGTCAGATTTGGCATGGATAGGGAAATTGTAAAGGAAGTCAAGTTACATGACTTATCTGCTTAATATGGAAGAAGGATAGGGATTCGTTATAATTTGTCATATATCTTTTTTTTTGTTATAATCAACGTATTCTTAAATATATGTTTGCTAGATTATGATTTTGTCGCAGAGTAGTTTGGAATAGAGAAGGAGATTGCAGATGAAGGATATCGCATTAGTTATTATGGCAGCGGGAATTGGTTCCCGTTATGGTGCAGGAATTAAACAACTACAAAAGGTGGGTCCAAAGGGTGAGATTATTATTGATTATTCCATTCACGATGCCTTAGAGGCAGGGTTTAATAGAGTGATTTTTATTATCCGTAAGGATATTGAAGAAGAATTCAAAGAGGTAATCGGTTCTAGAATTGAAAAGATATGCCCTGTTGAGTATGTGTTCCAGGACAAGAATGATTTGCCAGAGGGATTTACCTGTCCGGAGGATAGAACCAAGCCATGGGGAACTGGACAAGCTGTGCTTGCATGCCGTCATATCTTGGATGTACCATTTGTAGTAATCAATGCAGATGACTACTATGGTAAGGAAGCATTTGTGAAGATGTATAAGTTCCTAGAAGAGCATGAGAACACAACAGACCAATATTGTATGGCAGGATATAAGCTTGTGAATACCTTAAGTGAAAATGGAACTGTGACCCGTGGTGTTTGTGAAATGGATGAGGATGCGAATCTAATGGGTATTGTAGAAACACATAACACAGGAAGAGTAGCGGACGGCACATATAGTTGTGATGAGGGAATATCACTTTCGGATGACAGTTTGGTTTCGATGAATATGTGGGGAGTGACACCAGAATATATAGGCATATTGGAAGATAAGTTTGAAGAATTTTTGCAGAATATAGATGCGGAAGACTTGAAGGCAGAGTTCTTGTTGCCACTTATTATGGATGAATTGATTAAGACCGGTCAATCGACCATTAAAGTTTTGTCAACACCGGATCGTTGGTTTGGCGTAACCTATCAAGAGGATAAGGATAGCGTTGTGGCAGCATTTAAGCAACTTGTGGCAGATGGCGTATATAGTGAAGACCTCTGGGCAAAGTAATTGAGAGAAAGAAGGAATCGGTGCGGCGCTACGTCCACTTGATTAATGTATTTTATATTCAGTACGGAGGAAATACCATGGTTTTATTAACAGGTGGTGCGGGATATATTGGTTCCCACACGGCGGTAGAATTAATTGAAGCAGGCTACGAAGTGTTGATAGCAGATAATTTCTACAACAGCAAACCAGAAGTGTTGGATGCAATTGAGAAGATTACAGGGAAAAGACCTGCATTGGAAGAAATTGATGTCTGCGATGTCAGTAAGGTGGATGCCATGTTTTCGAAGTACGATATTGAGGCGGTTCTGCATTTTGCTAGTTACAAGGCGGTTGGTGAATCGGTGGAAAAACCATTGATGTATTATCGTAATGATTTGGATACCTTGATTACCGTGATGGAGGCCATGAAAAAGCATGGTGTGCATAATCTCATTTTCAGCTCCTCTGCTACGGTGTATGGGGTTCCGGAGACGGTTCCATTAGTGGAGGGAATGCCGACAGGATGTACCAATCCTTATGGTTGGACGAAGTATATGTCAGAGCAGATAATTCAAGATGTTTGTAATGCAGAAAAAGACATGTCGGCGGTGATTCTTCGGTACTTCAATCCAATTGGGGCGCACAAGTCCGCGTTGATTGGTGAACAGCCCAACGGCGTGCCGAATAACTTAATGCCATACATCACACAGGTTGCTTCTGGTATTCGTTCGCATTTGAATGTATTTGGTAATGATTATGACACACCGGACGGAACAGGTGTAAGGGATTACATTCATGTGGTGGATATTGCAAAGGGGCATATTGCAGCAGTGAAGTATGCTATGAGCCACAAAGGCGCAGAGATAGTGAATCTCGGAACTGGCAATGGTTACAGTGTGTTGGATATTGTAAAGACGTTTGAAAGGGTCAATGGTGTGTCAGTGCCATATGAGATTGCACCAAGACGTGCTGGGGACATTGCACAGTGCTATGCTGACCCAACCAAAGCAGAGAAGGTGCTCGGCTGGAGGGCACAGAAAGACTTAGACGCTATGTGTAAGGATGCATGGGAGTGGGAAAAGCATATAGCAAAATAGATATAGAACTATTCGGTTTAAAATGCTTTTTCGTGAAATATAATACTTTCTTTTTTTTCGATGATAGAGTATAATGGTTGCAAGTGTGCGGATGAAAGGTTTTCATTCGACAATAATATTAAAAGAGTAATGGAGGATTTATTCATGTTAGTTTCAGCAAAAGAAATGTTAACAAAAGCAAAAGCTGGTAAGTATGCGGTTGGTCAGTTCAACATCAACAACCTTGAGTGGACAAAGTCAATTCTTTTGACAGCTGAGGAGTTAAAGAGCCCAGTTATCTTAGGTGTATCTGAGGGTGCTGGTAAGTATATGACAGGTTACAAAACTGTATCTGCTATGGTATCTGCTATGATCGAAGAGTTAGGAATCACAGTTCCTGTAGCACTTCACTTAGACCATGGTTCATACGAAGGTGCTAAAGCCTGTATTGAGGCTGGTTTCTCTTCTATCATGTTCGATGGTTCTCACTACCCAATCGAAGAGAACATTGCTAAGACTAAGGAATTAGTTGCTATCTGCGAGGAGAAGGGTCTTTCTATCGAAGCAGAAGTTGGTTCTATCGGTGGTGAAGAAGATGGTGTTGTTGGTAAGGGCGAGTGTGCTGACCCAGATGAGTGTAAGATGGTTGCAGATTTAGGTGTAACAATGCTTGCTGCTGGTATCGGTAACATCCATGGTAAGTATCCAGAGAACTGGGAAGGTTTAAGCTTTGATACATTAGATGCTATTCAGGCTAAGACAGGTGATATGCCATTAGTATTACACGGTGGTACAGGTATTCCTGAGGATATGATTAAGAAGGCAATCTCTTTAGGTGTTGCTAAGATTAACGTTAACACAGAGTGCCAGTTAGCATTCCAGGAAGCTACACGTAAGTACATCGAGGCTGGTAAGGACTTAGAGGGTAAGGGATTTGACCCACGTAAGTTGTTGGCTCCAGGTGCAGAGGCTATCAAGGCTACTGTTAAGGAGAAGATGGAGTTGTTCGGCTCTGTAGGTAAGGCGTGAGAATCTACGCTGTTGAGTCCAACAAGAAGATGCATGTAATGTAATTCTTGTGATAATGAATGAGAATGTATAGGTGGGGATACTTTATATAGTGTAAGGTATCCCCTAACTATTTGTGACATTTATAAGCTGATGTTGCTTGGCTTCGGAAAGGAGTATGCAGATGTGTTGCGGAAGATATATCTGCGGAAGGATGTATGAGAAAGTTTGGAAAGAGATTGATTGAAGTGTCCATGGTTGCGATTTTTGCCTTTGGCATGGTTGCCTGTGGAAATGACAAAGAAAATAATAACAATTCAGATAAAGAGAATGCACCGGTGGCAGAGCAAACAGCTACCACAGAGGAAGCAACTACTGAAGAGGAGGATGTTACTGTTCTTACAGTGTTGACTACGGATGCACATTTGGTGGATACGAAATACCAGGAGTATAAAACGACCTTCGAAGCAGACCATGAAGGCGTGGAGATTCGGTTTGAGGCGATTGCCAATTATGATAGGGAAGTGACAAAGCGTTTGGAAAATGGTACTGCTGCGGATGTGATGTTGATTCCAAAGAACTTGGAGATTTCTCAGTTGCCCCAGTATTTTGAGCCAATTGGAACAGTGGAGGAGTTGTCAGAATCCTATAGAGAAGCATATCTGTATGAAAAGGCTGTGGATGGACAGGTCTATGGATTGCCTCGCTATATGAATGTATATGGTGTTGCGTATAACGAAATTGTTATGGCGAAGGCGGGAACTACTACACTTCCTACCACATCTGAAGAATTTCTTGGAATGCTCAGACGTGTGCACAACACTCAGCCAGAAGTGATACCATATTATACGGGTTACGGTAACGGTGAATGGTTACATTTGTGGCAGAACAATGTGTGGGGAGCTGTGACAGCAGATGCGGATTATCGAAACAATGGAATTGTGGCGGAAGTAGATCCATTTACGACAGATAAGCCCAATTATGTGGTGCATGAGTTGCTCTATGATGTGGTAAGCTTTGAACTATGCGAGAAATTTAATGATGGAAAGAGTAAGAAGCAACAGTTCCGCTTGCTGAACCGTGGAGAGATTGGATGCATGATGCTAAGCTCTGATTATTTGTATGAATTGCAAAATGCTGATGTGAATCCAGATGATATCAGTTTCATGCCGTTTCCGTACAATGTGGAGGGGCAGCAATATGCTACTGTGGAAGCGGATTACAGTTATGCAATTAATGTGAATAGTGAGAATAAGGAATTGGCACAGGAATGGATTACGTATCTGTTAAAGAAATCGGGATTTGCCAAGAGTGAGGGTGCGATTTCTATTAAGAAGTCAGATGCCTTGCCAGATGTGCTTAAGAATTTTGAAAACGTGGAGTTTGTAGTGATAAATGCTGCCACAGCAGACAATGCAGGTAAATACGATGAGTTGAATCGACTTTCTGGTATTTATTTGGATGAGGATGTAGAAAAAGAACGAATTATCCAAGCTGCTAGGGGTAAATCAGGTGAAACTTTTGAAGATATTATGCTAGATTGGAATACACGTTGGCAGAATGCCTTGAATGGAATTCAATATGAAGAAGTCGGGGCGACAGGATTTGAACCTGCGACCTCTTAGTCCCGAACCAAGCGCTCTACCAAACTGAGCCACGCCCCGATGCAACGGTTTCATTATATCATTTTGTGTAGGAATTGCAAGGGGAAATGTAAGATGGAAAAGTGGCATATGGAAAGGAAAAGCGGCATGGAGAGAGGATGATAGATAAGATACATTTGAAAAGGTGGAAAAGGGTTTGATGGAACGTAGAGCCAAAAGAACGAATGAAAACAGTGGGGAAAGCAAAGGGATGACAAACGAAAGGGGAGGAAGGTTTACCACCCTACAGCTTACGGAAATGGCATTGATGGTGGCGATGCTTAGCGCTCTTTCCTATGTGCGTATTCCTTTACCTTTTTCGGACGCAGGAATATCAGCACTTACCATTGGAGTCAATTTGATTGCGTTGCTGATGACACCAAAGGAGGCGTTTGTGACGGTGCTTTGCTATCTATTATTGGGGCTCGTAGGAGCACCTGTGCTTGGTGGCGGTGGTGGTCCTGGTAAATTATTCGGTCCCGGCGGTGGATATTTGATGGCATTTTTGTTGGCTGTTATTGTTATTAGCAACCTTAGGGGAAAGCGGTATCATCTGGGGCGGTATCTGTTGGTTACATTATTTGCTGGATTGATTATAATTGACGGTTTGGGATTTTTGTGGTTTTGGATAGTCATGGAGATGGAGTTTTCGGCAGCATTTATTGCAGGATATGTGGCTTTTGCACCACTTGATGTGGTGAAGTGTGTGATTGCTTGTGTTATGGCGAGACCTTTGCAGAAGGCATTGAGGGGATTGCAGAGCTAGTAGGAAGGAGAGGTGTGACGAATGCGTTTTATGCATTTGGCAGATTTACATATTGGGAAGAGAGTGAATGGCTTCTCTATGTTGGAAGACCAACAGTATATATTAGAGCAGGTGCTGGCGGTTTTGGATGAGCAGGAGGTAGATGGTGTCATTTTGGCAGGAGATATCTATGACAAGTCCGTTCCGGCAGGAGAAGCAGTGCAGGTGCTAGACTGGTTTTTGACAGAGCTTTCAAAGCGTAAGAAAGCAGTGTATATGGTCAGTGGTAATCACGATAGCGGAGAGCGGTTGGCATTTGGTGCAGAGTTAATGAGAAATAGTGGTGTCCATGTGGCGTCCATTTACAATGGGGAAGTGAAGCCTATTGTGTTAGAGGATGCATATGGACCTCTTTTTGTGTACTTGATTCCGTTTGTGAAACCGGTGCATGTAAGAAGGGCATTAGGTGGAACTGGTTTTGGTGATGAAGCAGCAGAAAATTATGTGGAGGCGGGACCGACGGAAGGTGTTGGAATGAAGGAAGCAAGGGCAGATTTGGAAATCCACACTTACCAGGAGGCGATGGAACAGGTGATTGCTGGGTTGGAGATAGACTTATCAAAGCGTAACCTCTTGGTGGCGCATCAGCTTGTCACTGGGGCAAGTCGCTGTGATTCAGAGGATGTGTCTGTGGGAGGACTCGATAACATCAATGCAGATACCTTTGACAAATTTGATTATGTGGCGTTGGGGCATATTCATGGACCTCAGAGCATGACAAAGGAAACGATTCGGTATGCTGGTACACTGTTGAAATATTCCTTTTCGGAATGTGACCACAAAAAGTCCATTACTATGGTAGAACTAAAGGAAAAGGGAACCGTAATTGTGGAGACGATTCCGGTGAAACCCTTACGGGATATGCGGGTGATGAGGGGAACCTACGATGAATTGATGGCAAGAGATTATTATAAGAATACCAACTGTGAGGATTACTTAAAGGTGGTACTGAATGATGAGCAGGAGGTGCCGGAGGCACTGGGAAAGCTTAGGACGGTATATCCCAATGTGATGGTGTTAAGCTATGATAACGAGAGAACTAGAAACTCAGATACAGTAAGGAGACTTGAGAACGTGGTAAGGAAACATCCCTTGGAATACTTTGGAGAGTTTTTTGAGTGTCAGAATGGTGTTTTGATGGATGAGGAACAAAAGGCAATTATGTCGGATTTGGTGACGGAGATTTGGGGGGATTAAATGAAACCGGAACAACTTACCATTTGTGCGTTTGGCGCATTTGCAGGAGAAGAAAGAATTGACTTTAATCGGTTTGGAAATTCTGGGGTTTATTTGGTAACTGGTGACACTGGTGCAGGTAAGACCACTATTTTTGATGCCATTTCCTTTGCGTTATATGGAGAAGCAAGTGGGGATTACCGCAATAGCAATCATTTTCGTAGCAAGTATGCGAAAGGAGATACGCCTACCTATGTAGAGCTCATTTTTACCTGTCAGGGGAAACGATACAAGGTGCGGAGAAATCCAGAATATACTCGTCCTAAAAGCAGAGGCGAGGGTGTTACAGTGCAAAAGCCAGAAGCACTACTAGAATATCCGGATGCAAGACAGCCAGTTACGAAGATTGCCGATGTCAATGCGGCGGTCAAGGAGATTATAGGGTTAGATAGGAAACAATTTTCCCAGATTGCCATGTTAGCCCAGGGAGAGTTTCGGAAATTACTGTTGTCCAATACGGATGAAAAACAGAAGATATTTCGCGATATTTTTGCAACGGAGCGATATGGAGTGCTACAGGAGAGGTTAAAGAGACAGAGTGCAAATCTAAAAGATTCCTATGAAGAACACCGAAGAAGAATTGCACAGCATATAGAGCAGTTGGATTGTGGGGAAGCATATCCAAGAAAAGAGGAATTAGAAATGCTTCAGCAGGAAGGGCAGATGACCCGTAAGGAGGAATTTGATGACCTGCTAGCAGATTTGTTGAAGACGGATCAAGAGGTGATTGCAGATTGCAATGGACGATTGAAAGTTCTCAATCAACAAATTGAGGAGTTGGATAGAAAGCTTGGAATTGCGAAGGAGAGAAAGCTGGCAGAAACGGAGCTTGCAAAGGTAGAAGAAAAAATTCTTGCTTTGGCTAGGGATTACGAAAAAGCAGTAGCAATCCAACAGCAGGCGGAGACGGAATATTTTGCCTGTGAAACACTTTCAAAGGAAGTGGTTTTGATTGAAGAACAGTTGCCAAATTATAGAAATTGTACGTTGTTGCAAAAGGAGTTGGCAAAGAAGGCGCAGGAATTGGAAGAAGCAATAAAGCAGCAGACCTTGATGGAACACAGTGTGGAAGCTTGTAAGAAGCGAGAGGTGGAGCTTACTCACAGTGTAGAAGAAACCAAAGATGCAGAGAAGAAACAAATGCTTGCCAAGAAGGAGCTTTTGGAGTTACAGGAGAGAGAACGTGGCTTAGAGGAATTGTTGAAACAGCATCAACAGGTGAAAGTCTTGGAGAAGAAATATGACAAGGCGTTACAGGAGTATCAAGAGTTAAAAGAAGCGTGCGCGAGAAAAATGGATGTCTATAGTCGGCAGGAAGCGATGTTTTACGATGCCCAGGCAGGAATTATTGCCAAAGAAAAGCTGCGAGAGGGACAGCCGTGTCCTGTGTGTGGTTCTCTGCAGCATCCAAGTCCTGCAAAGATAGTGGATGAGGTGTCTACCAAGGAAGAATTGGATGCAGAGAAGAAGGCGTTGGAGTTTGTAAGAAGTCAGGTGTCTGTTGCCAGTGAGAAAGCAGGACGTTTGGATGAACAATGTTTGGCAGCAAGACTTGTTTTGGAAAAGCAGGCGGGATTGCTGTATTTAGGAAAAGAGCTTTCTGTAGAAATGGTAGAAGCGGATAAAGAAGCTATTGCCGGAACGATTCGTAAGTGCATCAAGGATGTGGAATCATTTCAGAGGGAACAAGAATGGTATGAGCAGGCGATGGGGGAACTTCCGAAAGTGAGAGAGCAGATGGAAGGTTTACGGGAGAGTCTGCAAGAGTTGACGACAAAGATAGTGCAAGGAAAGACAGAGCTTACCAATGGTAAAAAGCATTTGCAGGAATTGAGTGCAGGACTTCGTTTTGAAGATGAAAATGTAGCTGTAGCGGAAACGAAACGGTTACAGAATGAGATAAAGCGACTTACTGACAATCGACAAAAGGCTATGGGTGCGGTGGTTGAAATTGAAAAGTTGCAAAGGGAGCAGGAAGGAAGAAAACAAAGTCTTGCAAATCAGCTAGAGGGCAATGTCAAGGAAGATGAGGATAGCCTACAGGAACAGAGAAAAGCTTTCGTGGGTAGCCGTGCGCGGGTGCAGAGTGAGAAGGAAACCATTTTGGTTCGTTATCAGAAAAATGGTACATTAGAAAAGCAGATAGCTACTGATTGGATACAGTTTGGGGAATTGAATCGCCGCTATCAGGTTGCTAAAGTGTTGTCAGATACGGCAAATGGAGAACTGACAGGACGGGATAAGGTGAAGCTAGAGACCTATATTCAGACCGCTTATTTTGACCGGGTTTTAGAACGTGCCAATGTGAGACTAATGGGAATGACTTCTGGACAATATGAACTGGTGCGCCGGAAGGAAGCAGGAAGTTTGAAAAGCCAATCGGGGTTAGATTTGGATGTGAAGGATCACTATGTTGCGGCGGTAAGGCCGGTGCAAAGTCTTTCTGGTGGGGAGTCATTTATGGCATCTCTTGCGTTGGCGTTGGGACTTGCCAGTGAGATTTCTGAGACGGCAGGCGGTGTTCGGTTAGATACCTTGTTTGTAGATGAAGGTTTTGGCTCACTGGATGAGGAGACTTTGGGCAGGGCTATGAGAGAACTGAATCAGCTGACGGAAGGAAATCGGTTAGTGGGAATTATTTCCCATGTGGCAGAATTGAAGGGATGGATTGACAAACAGCTAGTGGTGAAGAAGGATGCACAATCTGGAAGTTCTGTGGAAATCATAACCTAAAGGATTTGGAAATCATTTGTGGGTGGTTTTTGTTGAGGTTTACTACATTTTGTGATAAACTAGTACATGTTTTTGAGTAAATGAGAGTTGTAGGTATCGCATAAAATGAAAGGAGTGATTACGGTTATGAAGATAGGATTTGATAATGATAAATATCTCAAGATACAGTCAGAACATATTATGAAGCGTATTGATAAGTTTGGAGATAAGCTGTACTTGGAGTTTGGTGGCAAGCTGTTTGATGATTTGCATGCGTCACGTGTACTGCCGGGATTTGAACCGGACAGTAAACTTAAGATGTTGTTGCAACTTGCGAATCATGCGGAGGTCATAATCGTAATCGGTGCAGATGCCATTGAATTGAACAAAAAACGTGAAGACCTTGGAATCACATATGACAAGGATGTAATCCGCTTGATTGAGGAATACAGAAGTTGTGGATTATATGTAGGCAGTGTGGTGGTCACTATGTATGCAGGACAACCAGCAGCGGATGCATTTAAAGAAAAATTAGAAAAGAAGGGTATTAAGGTGTACCGTCATGTGAAGATAGAGGGGTACCCAACTAATGTTTCCCATATCGTTAGCGATGAAGGCTTTGGAAAGAATGATTATATTGAGACGAAGCGTCCACTTGTGGTGGTGACGGCACCAGGGCCAGGAAGTGGAAAGATGGCGACCTGTCTTTCTCAGTTGTATCATGAGAATAAGCGTGGTGTGAAGGCTGGTTATGCAAAGTTTGAAACCTTCCCAATTTGGAATATTCCGTTGAAGCATCCAGTGAATCTTGCTTATGAAGCAGCGACGGCGGATTTGAACGATGTGAATATGATTGACCCATTCCACTTAGAAGCTTATGGCGAGACTACTGTTAACTACAATCGAGATATTGAGATTTTTCCGGTGTTAAATGCAGTGTTTGAAGAGATTTACGGAGAGAATCCGTACAAGTCACCCACGGACATGGGTGTTAACATGGCAGGTAACTGTATTGTAGATGATGAGGTTGTGTCCGAAGCATCTAGAATGGAGATTATTCGAAGATATTATAAGGCATTGAAGTCCATGGCTGAAGGCGAGGATGTAGAAAATGAAATCTATAAACTAGAGCTTTTGATGAAGCAGGCGAAGATTACTACAGACAATCGCAAGGTTACAGTAGCAGCGAAGGAGCGTGCGGCGAAGCTTGGGGTTCCCACTGCGGCAATTGAGTTGGAGGATGGAACAATTATTACTTCTAAGACCAGTGAGTTATTAGGTGCTTCGGCTGCCCTTATTTTAAATGCATTGAAGTATTTGGGTGGAATTTATGATGAAGCGCATTTGATTGCACCGAATGCTTTTGAGCCAATTCAGGAGTTGAAGACAAGCTATCTTGGCGCAAAGAATCCGAGATTGCATTCAGATGAGGTGTTGATTGCCTTGGCGTTATCTGCGTTAAATGATCCGGATGCTAGAACGGCTATGGAACAGCTTCCAAAGCTTTCTGGTTGTCAGGTGCACACGTCAGATATGTTATCCGATGCTGATATTAAGACATTCAAGAAGTTAAATGTAGATTTGACCAGTGAGCCGATTTACACCAATGGTGAGACGATTGAAAAGAGATAGAATGTAGGATTGCATTAGAGAGACAGTTTTGTGGCTGTCTCTTTTCTCTTGCACAGATGTCACATTTTGGATAAGTCGAATGTGATATTCTAATAATATAAACGTAATGATATGTTGACAATACTTTGTCGAAAAATGTATAATGATAACATATTTTGCAAAGAGGAGAAGAAAGAATGTCAAAGAAAGAAAAAAAGCAAAAGGTTGGGTTTCTTGGCACCATTGAGCGTGTTGGTAATGCCCTTCCACATCCATTTATTTTATTCCTGATTATTACGGGCGGATTGATTATTTTAGCTGCTATTCTTGCTGCTATGGGAGTTTCCGTAGTCAATCCTACAACCAATGAGGAAGTAGTAGTTAAGAGCTTGTTGAACAAAGATGGTTTTTCATGGATTATGACTAGCATGGTAGGAAATTTCTCGAGCTTCGCAGCGTTAGGCGTTGTGTTGGCAATGCAGATGGCAATCGGCGTTGCTGAGGGAAGTGGATTGCTGACGACAGCTATGCGTCGTGCCATTCTCGGTGTGCCAATGTGGTTGTTATCCGCTGCTGTTATTTTCCTTGGAATTAACGGAAGTATTGCATCAGAAGCATCCATTATTTTTATTCCGCCACTTGCGGCAACTGCATTTTGGGCAGCAGGTAAACATCCGTTGGCAGGTTTGATTGCAGGTTATGCTGCGGTAAATGCAGGATTTACAGCGAATGTAATGATTACTGCAACGGATGCTTTATTATATCCGGTTACTTTGGAGATTGCGCAGGGTGTGGATCCGAATTACACCACAACTGTTGCAAATAACTGGTATTTTATGATTGTTTCTTGTTTCTTGCTAACAGTTGTAGGTGTGATTGTGAATAACAAGATAATTGCACCACGTCTTGGGAATTATACAGGAGAAGAAGTGGATAAGGAACGTGATGCTACTCCACAGGAGAAGAAGGGTCTTCGCAATGCAGCTATTTTCAGTTTGATTTTTATTGCACTTATTTTGGTAGGCTTGATTCCAAAGAATGGATTCCTTCGCGATGCAGAGGGTAGCATTTTGAACGGACCATTTATTACAGGTCTTGTAGGCTTCTTGGTTGTATATTTCATTTTGGTTGGTGTAGTATACGGTAAGACAGTAGGCGTATTTAAGAAGGCAAGTGATGTTCCAAAGGTAATGGCAGATTCCTTGAATTCTTTGACAAGCTATGTTGTGTTGATTTTTGTAATTGCACAGTTTATTCAGATTTTTAATTACACGAATCTTGGCACAGTGATTGCAG
Organism: Lachnospiraceae bacterium; assembly: GCA_017439675.1. GTDB lineage: Bacteria > Bacillota > Clostridia > Lachnospirales > Lachnospiraceae > CAG-590. Next base: position 91,048 of record JAFSIQ010000039.1, on the reverse strand, counting down.
TTGCTTCCGCTGACTTTTTAAAGGGTGCAGGATTTACAGGAATCCCAATGATTCTTTGTATTATTTTGATTACAACTCTGGTTAATTTCTTTATGACAAGTGGTACTGCTAAATGGTACATTTTTGCACCGATTTTCGTTCCAATGTTCATGGCATTAGGTTATTCGCCAGAGTTTGCACAGGTTATATATCGTATCGGTGATTCTTGTACGAACCCAATTACGCCAATTTATCCATATTTGCCAATGATTATCGGTATGGCATCAAAGTATGATAAGAAGGCTGGTATGGGTACAATTATTTCCATGATGATTCCTTATTCTGTAGCATTTTTGCTTTCATGGATTGTATTGGTAATTGTTTGGATGACATTTAACTTACCACTTGGACCAGGAGCAAGTGTATTCTTGGCACAGTAAGGAAAGTATAGATACAAAGCAGATTGTATAGAGAAGAAAAATACATTTTGGAGTGCTGTCGCTCCGAAATGTATTTTTTTCTTTGCATCAAAGTGGTATAATAAAGCTTACTTGTTCGTAAGGTGAAGAAGAAAAGAAAGGATTGGGGTTATGTCTTATACAAAAATTATATGTGGCAAACTATATGATGGAATTCATGATGCATTGCAGGAAAATCAGGAGATTCTAATTAAGGATGAATATATTGTAGAAGTAGGAGGGCGAGTGGATGCTCCAGAGGAGTGCAAGGTGATAGACCTTTCTCATCTTACTGTGACACCAGGTATGATAGATGCTCATGTGCATATGAGCTTTTTTGATTGGCGGGAAATTGATAAGGATGCGGTGTACTATTCAGATGCTATGCGGGCTTTGGCGGTATCCGAATGTGCGCGTCGTGCGTTGGCGGGTGGATTTACCACGATTCGTCATATTGGATGGTTTCAAGAGGATTGTTCTCTAGACGTGAAGCGTGCAATTGATGCAGGTTTCATCGAAGGTTCCCGAATGGTGGTTGCCCCACATTTTCTGTGCGCACCGGGAAGCCATGGGGATTCCACACAGAAGCTTGCGACCAATCCGAAACTTGCAAGATTTTTGGAGGCACAATACCCTACTATGGGTAGCGGAGCAGAGTTTTTCCGAGATGCAGTTCGCCATGAAGTAAAAATCGGCGCAGACTATATTAAGATTATGGCAACGGGAGGTTTTTTTACACCAAATGATTCCCCGGAGGATAAGCAGTTGTCTTATGATGAAATGAAGGCGATTATTGAAACGGCACATTCGTTGAATACAACAGTTACTGCCCATGCCTATACAACGGAACTTGTTACTACTTTGGCGGAGCTTGGCATAGATGGTATCGAGCATGCATCCTTAGTGGATGAGGCGACGGTGAAGCTGTTAGAAGAAAAGGATATATACGTAGTTCCGACATTTTGTCCGTATGACGAGGTGGTGCTGTTAGATGAGGAGAAGTTAGCAGAAAAATCTCCGGAGTTTCAGAGAAAGCTTCGTCATTACCGGGATAATCTGGTGGAGAGTCGGGAATTGCTTAAGAAGAGTAATCTTCGTCTTGGTTATGGAACGGATTTGGTTGTCAATTATCAGAATTACGAGTGTGGAAGAGAATATTCTGCATGGTTGCGCAATGGAATGGATGCGTTCCGCACCTTGAAGGCGGCGACAGCAGTAAATGCAGAGATTCTAGGTCTAGGTGACAAGATAGGTACGATTGAACCAGGTAAATTGGCAGATATTGCAGCTTGGAAGAGAGATTTGCTTACGGACGACAAGGCACTTCTTGATTGCGGATTCGTTATGAAGGAAGGAAAAGAGGTAGCAGTTCATTCGATTATCGATGATTATGAGGAATGACACAAAATGGAAGAAATAGATAGGGAGGGGTAACGTGAGTTATCAGACACATTTAGAATATATTCGGTCTATCAATGATCAATTTAGATATTACAAGACAATGGAATCCATGTTTGAGCTAGATCAATGGTCTGCATTGCCCTTGGAGGGCGGTGCATACAGACAGGAAGTGGTAGCTCATATTGCAGAGCTGAAAGCCAGCTTGTTTGACAGTGATGAGGCGAAAAGTGCAGCAAACTATTTCAAGGGTGCGAATTTAAATGATATTGAAGATGATATTGAGAGGGGCTTGGTTCGTAGCTTTTTATTCCGCTATCGAAACCAAACGCGTACACCAAAGCACTTGATGCATCAGTATAGCATGATGAAGGCGGAAACCATGAACAAATGGAAGGAAGCGAGGGAAAAGCAGGACTTTAATATATTTGTACCATGGTTAACCAAAGTGTTTGATTTGAAAAAACAGATTGCATATGCAATTAATCCCGATGTACCGGCTTTTGATACCTTGGTGAATGTTAATGACGAGGGAACGAGTTGTGAAGAAATTAGCAGGGAATTTGATGTGTTAAAGGTTGGGTTGACGAAGCTTCGCAGTGAAATTGAAAAGAGTACCGTGAAGCCTGACAGTGATATTTTTAATACGGTGGTTGACCCTGTACGGGTGGAAGCGTTTTCACAGCGCCTTGCTCGTGAATCCGGCTATCAGGAAAGCCGTGGTGGGTTTAATAACAAGGTGGTTCATGCATTTACTTCCTTTATGGGACCGCGTGATGCTCGTGTATCCACGTATCAGAGTGGAAGCTTGAATATGATATTTACCTGTCTGCATGAGGCTGGACATGCCATGTATGCTAGTGGTGGTAGTGATGCAGTCAACGCTGCTAATATGTGGGGCGGAATTGAAGGAAGCTTTCAAGAGTCCATGGCTCGTTTTAATGAGAATATTATTGGTAGAAGTCGTGCATATTGGGAATATTATTATCCACAGCTACAGGCAGAATTTTCTCAATTTGTGGATGTTTCCTTGGATGATTTTTATCTATCCATGAATGTGGTAAAGCCAAGTCTCCGCCGAATTACCGCAGATGAAGTTACCTACAGCTTGCATGTTATTTTGCGTTATGAGTTAGAGCGAGATTGTTTTGGAGAAAAGATTGCAGCTTGTGATCTTAGAGATGCATGGAATGATTTGAGTGAGAAGTACTTGGGCATTCGCCCGTCTAATGACACAGAGGGTGTGTTACAGGACATGCACTGGGCCGGCGATTACATCGGTTATTTCCAAAGCTACGCACTTGGTAATATTTATTGCGGGCAGCTAAGGGAATCAATCTTCAAGGAGATTCCTGATTTTGAAGAACAGTTGAGACAGGGAAGCTTTGTAGAGCTGAATAAATGGTTGGATAAGAATGTTCGTCAGTATGGCTGTTGCTTCACCGCTGGGGAAATGGCAAAGCGCATTACGGGAAAGAGTTTGGATGCAAGACCATTTTTGCAATATCTAGAAGAAAAATACAAAGACCTCTATCGCTTGACAAGTGAAAGAATGTGATTATTGAGGTTACCGGTAACATAGATTATATGTTGCGATTAACCTCTTTTAATATCATTTTTTGGTATAATATCACTCTTTTTACAGATACTACTGACACAGTAAAATATGTAAAAGGAGAAATGACATATGAAAGCAACAGGTATTGTTAGAAGAATTGACGAGTTGGGAAGAATTGTGGTGCCAAAGGAGATTAGAAGAACCTTGAGAATCCGTGAGGGTGACCCATTAGAAATCTTTACCGATAAGGACGGGGAAATTGTGCTTAAGAAGTATTCACCGATTGGAGAACTTTCTATTTTTGCTCAAGAGTATGTGGATGCAACAGCTCAGATTCTTGGTTGTCCAGTTTGCGTAACAGATAGAGATCAGATTATTGCGGTGGCAGGTGTTCCAAAGAAGGATTTGCTTGGTAAAGCACTTCATAAGGAGCTGGAGGAAGCCATCAATGACAGAGAAGCGATTATGGCGAAAAAGGGTGAGAAAAAGTATATCCAAATCACAGGGGATGAGGATGTATATGAAGGACAGATTGTACAGACCATTATTTGTGAGGGAGATGCGATTGGAGCGGTAATCATTCTCAATAAGGATGGTAGAAATCCACTTACGGAGACGGAGAGAAAAGCAGCTGTTATCGCAGCAAATTTCCTTGGAAAGCAGATGGAAGGGTAAAAATTTGGGAAAAGTAGGAAAATCAATGGTTCAGGGCATTTTTGCAACGCAATTTTGTAAAAAATGCAATATGGAATAGTGCACAAAAAAAATGGCGAAATATGTTGAAAAGGCACAAATGGAAGTGGCAAAATGAATAGATTTTTCGCGAAAAACCTTTGGAAAATTCTACTATTTTATACAAAAAAACGAAGAATATGGCTATCTGCTTGACAAATAAAGGTCAAACGAGTATAACTACTTTTAGGACTTGCCTAATTATGGCGAGTATATAAGAAATACTATATAATATTTAAGAGGAGGAACTATTCCTATGAACAAGACAGAATTAGTTGCAGCTATGGCTGAGAAGACTGAATTATCAAAGAAGGACGCAGAGAAGGCATTGAAGGCTTTCACAGATGTAGTAGCTGAAGAGTTAGCAAAGGGTGAGAAGATCCAGTTAGTTGGCTTCGGTACATTCGAAGTAGCTGACAGACCAGCAAGAGAGGGACGCAATCCTAAGACTGGCGAGTCTATGAAGATCGCTGCTTCTAAGGCACCTAAGTTCAAAGCTGGTAAGGCATTGAAGGATGTTGTTAACAAATAATTAGTTTGTTAGTATAGCAAAGAGGCTGTTGCATGATATGCAGCAGCCTCCTTTGCGTTATGGCATTTGTTAAATAAAACGGTTATTGATTTAGTAAGAAAAGGAGGACGGATATGAGATTGGACAAGTATTTAAAGGTTTCTCGTTTGATTAAGCGACGCACTGTTGCCAATGAAGCATGCGATGCAGGACGTGTTATGGTGAACGGACGAGTGGCAAAGGCATCGGTGGATGTTAAAGTTGGAGACCGCATCGACATTTCCTTTGGCAATAAGAATGTGGCAGTGGAAGTAACGCAGATTGTGGAATCCACGAAGAAGGAAGATGCGAAAGATATGTTTCAATATCTATAAGGAGTATTGATTTAAAAATCCGAATCATATCTACAAGTTGTCTTTCATAAGATAGAGGTAGAAAGCCGGCAAGGAAAAGGACTGGCTTTGGAAAGGCAGGATAAGATATGGAAGAGATTCGAGGTGCAAAAGGCCAAAGAATTACATTGAACAATCGAGGAGCAGGAGTGATTACTGGTGTCAGTGCGGTAATTTCCTTTGACCCCAATGAGGTTCTGTTAGAGACGGAGCAGGGCATGTTGATGATTAAAGGAAAAGAACTCAATGTTACAAAGCTTACACTAGAAAAGGGAGAAGTGGAAGTGGATGGACGAGTGGATTCTTTTACTTACTCAGATATGAAACCAGGCCTAAAAGGCGAGAATGGATTTTTGGAACGCTTATTTAAGTAGGTGGTTACATGGCAGAACTGATATATGATGAAATGCAACTGTTTGGAATTTGTATGCTGTTAGGCGCAATGCTTGCGCTTGTGTATGATGGAGTGCGCATTTTTCGATTGTTGTTTTGTCACAGGGACTGGATGGTGGATGTAGAAGACCTTGTATATTGGTTGTTTACAGCATGGATGGTGTTTCACACGTTGTTTCGTTATAATCAAGGTGCATTGCGTGGTTATGCGTTTCTCGGCATGTTCTTAGGTGTCATTGTCTATGTGGTAAGTTTTAGTAAATTACTGATGTATGTGGTGAAAAAAATGCTACCAGGATGGGAATGGATGAAACGTTATGTGAGAAAACCTTTTGACTGGCTGTGTTCTCACATAAGAAAAGCATTGAAAAATATGATGTTAGAAGTTAAAATGGCTGTAAAGGGTCGGTGAATTCTCAAGACGTATGGGGAATGCTGATAGAATGAGATTACTATGAATGGCTAGAAAATACGAAAAGCAACGATTGAGTAAGAAAAGGGTGACGAAGTGAGCAAGAGAAAAAGAAAGAAACAACAAAAGAATAAAAATGGAATGACTATGATTGTTGTTGTAGTTGTGTTGTTCTGCATTTGCCTTGGACTTCGTACCATGAGTCTTAAGCGGCAAAGTCAGGAATTAGAAGAGAAGAAGGCCGCTGTGGAGAAACAGATTGCAGACGAGGAACAACGCACCAAGGATTTGGAAGAGTTAGAGAAATACATGCAGACAAAGAAATATATGGAAGAGGTTGCCAAGGAGAAGTTGGGTCTTGTCTATCCAGATGAGATACTGATTGAACCGGAGGGCGAGTAGAAGGATGTCGTATAATGCGGTGATGTGTGTCGTTATATGACATTTTTCTTTTTTGGGAGCATTTATAATATTCCCACTTTAACAAGTGGGAGGAAATAGATATGCGTTATTGGATAGAAAAAATAGGGGTACATGTTTTGGCGTTTTTTGTGGCACGCTGTCAAATGCTCTCCATGTATCCTTTTGTTGTACCATTTTTTATGGCGGCATATTTGCAGGAAAGAAGCGGACTTAGCTTGTATGTAGTGTTGATGCTTGGAGTGCTTTCAAAAGCTGGTATGGTGGAAGTGGTGCGCTATACCTTGGTAATGTTGTTTTTATTGGTTATGCTAAAGCGGACAGATCGAAAGCGCTTGTTTTCGGATAACCAACAAATTGCTATTGCGTCCGGAATGGTGCTTTGGGCGATTAGCATGCCTTATTGTTATTTGGTGACTAGGAGTGATGCAAGCCTTTTGTACGCATTTTTGGAGGGGATTATTGTTGGCTGCTTTGTTCTGATATTTGAGCAGGCATTTGTGGCGATGCGAGTGGGGACAAGACGGATGTTTTCCAATAATGAACGTTTTATTGGATTGTTTGCTGTTATGATTGTAGCACTGTTTGGTTGCCCTATGGTGGAGGAACCGGTGAACTGGTTGTTTGCACTCTGTAGCGGTTTGTTGCTTTATAATGGCTTTCGCTTTGACAGTAGCGTGGGCGTTGCCACTGGAGCAGTGGTGGGCTTGGTGCTCTCGTTTCGCATGAATGAGGTTAGCTTTCTGGCGGTAATGATTTTGTTGTCAGGCATGATTGCTCTTTTGCGGGATTTAGGCAAAGTAGGAGCGCTTTTGGCTTTCTTAGCGGGATATATCTTACTTGGCTATATCTATAATAGTGAATTGTTAAATGTGAATTTGTTGTCTAGCGCATTCATCGTAGCGGTAACATTTTTGCTTACACCAAAGAGTTTTATGAAGCAGGTGGCACAGATTGCAGCAGGTTCCACTGGAGTGTCGCAGGATGTGTTGATTCAGGAGGCAACCAAAAGCCGGATACAGGATTTTGGAAAAGCATTTTTGGTGATGGAAAAAATGTTACAGAGCAAGGAGGAACAAAGAACTATTTTTGAACCCCATGGTCTTAGTAATGTGTATTTAAGCGGAGATGGATTGTCGCTTTTAAATGTGGTGGAAGCTCAGAGTAACCGGTTGGCGGAGCTTCGCAAAAATTTTATTCGGCAGTTAGGGCAAATTGGAGATGTGATTACCACTTTTCCGGCAGAATTGGAGGAGAAAAATGTACAGGCGGAGTTGTTTGAGAGTAGATTGTCGGAAAGTCTCGGAAGGCTTGGAATAAATGTCACCAAGGTATTGTTGTTAAAAGATAATCAAAACCGACTTAAGGTGTACTTGAGTTGCTATATGGAACGGGAGTGCTTGGTGACCATGGATGTGGTCGCAAGGCGCATTAGCAGCATGCTAGCACGGGAAATGGTACCTTTAGAAGAAAGTCAGAGCACAGTGACAAGGCAGGAACGTCGATATTGTTTTGTGGAGCAAGGGCAATATATGCTTACCACCGGTGTGGTGAGGAAAAACCGAAAGGGAGAGGTAGTGTCAGGAGACCATTTTTCTATTACCAAATTGGATTCACAAAAGGCACTGCTAATGCTTTCTGATGGAATGGGGACTGGAGAGTCAGCGAGCAACAAAAGTGAGCAGGTGGTGGAGCTGTTGGAACAGCTTCTCTTGGCTGGGTTTTGCAAGGAACTTGCCATAGAACTTATCAATTCCTTTATTAGTTTTTTAGCGGATGGCTCAGACAGCTCGTCTTTGGATTTAACTGTGGTTGATTTTCACACAGGAGATGCGGATTTTTTGAAACTTGGCGCTTCGACTACATTTATTAAGAGAAAGGATAAAGTGGAATATATTCGTTCTACCTCTTTGCCAGTTGGGGTGTTAGAACAAGTGGAGTTTGACACTTGCGCAAGAAAGCTTTATCATGGGGATATGATTATTATGGTTAGTGATGGGGTGTTGGATAGTATTATTTTTGAGGACAAGGAAGATTATCTGGCGGATGTGATTGCCAAACAGACTACTCGTAACGCACAGGCGATGGCAGAAAACATCATGACAGAAGTGATTCGGATGCAGAGGGGTGCTCTTAAGGATGACAGCACCATTTTGGTCGCGGGAATTTGGAAACGGTGAGGATGACATGGTAACAAAAGTGAAACGGTATGTGAAGGAACAGAATATGATAGCATGGGGGGATGGTATTGTTGTGGGAGTCTCCGGTGGGGCAGATTCCGTCGCCCTTCTTCTTGTGCTTAAGGAAATGCAAAAACTGTATGGATTAAAGCTATACGGAGTGCATGTTCATCACGGAATCCGAAAGGAAGCAGATAAGGATGCAGAGTATGTCAAAGCTCTGTGTGCTTCGTTGGGGGTATCATTTCATCTCTATCAGGCGGATATCCCGACCATGGCAAAGGAACAGGGGTTGACAGAGGAGGAGATGGGCAGAATCTATAGATACCAATGTTTTTGTCAGATTCAGAAACAGGTTGGAGCTGATAAAATTGCAGTGGCACATCACATGGATGATCAGGCAGAGACAGTGGTCTTTCGTTTGGTGAGAGGAAGTAAAATCTCTGGTATGGAAGGAATGAGACCGGTTTGTCATTTGGAGATGGGTGAAGGTGATGTTACAGTGATTCGCCCGTTACTCGGAATCCGCAAACAGGAACTTGTCGATTGGTTGCAATGTCAAAATGTGAGCTGGCAGGAGGATGTGACTAATGCAGATAATGCCTATGCAAGAAATGCAATCCGCAACCAGGTGATTCCAGTATTACAGCAGGTGAACTCTAAAGCGGTGGAGCATATGGCGGAATATGCCAAAGAGATGGAAGAGGTTCAAGGCTATATTCAGTGTCAGGTTCAAGAATATGTGAGAAAATACATTTCGGTGGGAGAGGACATGTGTTGTAAGGTGAACCGGTTGCATTTGCAGCAACAACATCCGATTCTTGCAAAGAGCGTTCTGTATGAAATGCTTTGCTTGGTGTGTGGTACCAGAAAGGATATAGGAAGTGTTCATGTGCAGACGCTTTTTGAATTGCTTAGCAATCACACAGGAAAGCAACTTTCGCTACCTTATGGTGTAGAAGCAGAAATTCAGTATGAAATGTTAAAAATTCGGAAAAGCTTACAGAGGGAGTTGCTTGATGATGACAGCGCAAAGACTGAAGGTTTCCTTCGATGGAGTGTCGAGGACATGACCCGTTGGGAACAGGGGCGATATACGGTGAAATTGCCGGGACAAGGTGTTTTGAACCTTCATTTTTATCAGAAAAAACAATGTGATAAAAAACAGTGGGAAGATATGCTTTTTATGGTTGAAAATTCCAAAAATAACTATACGAAATACTTTGGATGTGATACAATTAAGGATACGTTGTGCTTGCGGACGACAGAAAAGAATGACTATTTTGTCATGAATGACTCCGGGGCACGAAAGAAGCTATCTAGATATTTTATTGATGCGAAGATACCAGCAACTGAAAGGAAGAATGTGTTGGTGTTGGCGAATGGTCAGGAAGTGCTCTGGATGGTGGGTTTACGAAGATGCGAAGCGTATAAGGTGACGAGCGAAAGTCAGATGGTATTAGTGGTGAAGTACAAGGGAGAGTAGTAATGGAACATTCGATTGAGGTAATGATTTCAGAAGAAAAGGTGGATGCGAGGATTTGTGAACTGGCGAAGCAGATTAACGAGGACTATGCCGGCAAAGAAGTGCATTTGGTTATCATTTTGAAGGGCAGTATATTTTTCGCCTGTGAATTGGCAAAAAGAATTACGGTCCCTGTAACAATGGACTTTATGTCAGTTTCTTCTTATGGCAATGGTATGGTGTCCGCGGGACATATTACCGTTAAGAAGGAGTTGGATGAAGATATAGAGGGGAAAGATATCCTTATTGTGGAGGATATTGTGGATTCCGGCAATACTTTGTATCATTTGAAGAATTTGTTGGAAGGAAGAGGACCGGCAAGTATTAAGATTATTACTTTGTTGGATAAGCCGGATAGACGAGTGGTGGACATTACTACGGATTATTGTGGGTTTGAGATACCGGATGAATTTGTGGTGGGCTACGGCTTGGATTATGCGCAGAAATATCGAAATCTGCCATATATTGGTGTAATTAAAGGAGAATAGTAACTATGAACAAAAACGTAAGGAGAAGCATGATTTCCTATCTGCTAGTATTTATGCTCATTTTTGGTGTGCTTGCTTTGATTAGCGGAGGAAGTCAGAATGTGGATTTAACTTACACAGAGGCGGATTTTGCAGCCGCAGTGAAAGCTGGGAAAGTAGAAGGCGTGTATGTGCAACAGAATGCAGAGGTGCCAACCGGTACAGTAGAAGTGACGATGACGGATCGCTCCAAGGTTATTTTTTATATTTCAGATGTGAATGAGTTTCAAGAGATGTATGATGACCTAGAGGGAAAGACGGATAAGGTTAAATATCAGATGAGTGACGTGGTGCGTCCGAGTCTGTTGGAGAAAATGTTGCCGTACATCGTTGGTTTGGTTGCGCTTGTTATTTTTGCCATGTTAATGATTGGTATGCAAGGTGCTAGCGGTGGCGGTGGTGCTATGGCTAATTTTGGAAAGAGCCGCGCCAAAATGACCTCCGAGACCGATAACAAAACTACCTTTGAGGATGTGGCAGGTCTAAGGGAGGAGAAAGAGGATTTAGAGGAAGTGGTAGATTTCCTTAAGAATCCTGCAAAATATGTAGAGCTTGGCGCAAGAATACCGAAGGGTATTTTGCTAGTGGGTCCTCCGGGAACTGGTAAAACTTTACTTGCTAAGGCGGTAGCCGGTGAAGCGCATGTACCATTTTTTACCATCTCTGGTTCTGATTTTGTGGAAATGTTTGTTGGTGTCGGTGCATCCCGTGTAAGGGATTTGTTTGCAGATGCCAAGAAAAATGCACCATGTATTGTTTTTATTGATGAGATTGACGCGGTGGCTAGAAGAAGAGGTAGCGGTCTTGGTGGCGGTCATGATGAGCGTGAGCAGACCTTGAATCAGATGTTAGTAGAAATGGATGGCTTTTCTGTCAATGAGGGAATTATTGTGTTGGCGGCAACCAACCGTGTGGATATTTTGGACCCTGCTATTCTTCGTCCGGGACGTTTTGATCGTAAAGTCAATGTAGGTAGACCAGATGTAAAGGGTAGAGAGGATATTTTGAAGGTTCATACCCGTAAGAAACCATTGAGCGAAGATGTGGATTTGCATGAAATTGCAAGAACCACGGCAGGCTTTGCAGGTGCAGATTTGGAAAACTTGATGAATGAATCTGCAATCAATGCGGCAAAGGATAATCGTAAGTTTATTGTGAAGGAAGATGTGGATAAGGCATTTATCAAGGTTGGTATCGGTACAGAGCGAAAGTCCCGCTTGATACCAGAGTCAGAGCGTCGCAATACCGCATATCACGAAGCAGGTCATGCAATTTTGTTTCATTTGTTAGAAGGCGTTGGACCTGTTTATACAGTTTCTATTATTCCTACTGGCGAGAGTGCTGCAGGATATACCATGCCTCTTCCAGAGAACGACAATATGTTCAAGACAAAGAATAAGATTTTGCAGGATATCAAGGTATCTCTTGGTGGACGTATTGCAGAGGAAATGATTTTTGGTGATGTCACAACAGGCGCATCTCAAGATATTAAACAGGCTACAGCAGCAGCAAGAGCCATGGTTGTAAAGTATGGTATGTCTGAGGAGCTTGGTTTAATTAATTACGAGACAGAGAACGAAGAAGAAACCTTTGTCGGCAGAGATATTGGTCATCGTAAGATGTTAGGCGAACAGACGACGTCTACCATTGATCGGGAAGTGAAGCGTATTGTAGATGAGTGTTATGTGGAAGCGAGAAAGATTTTAGAAGACAATGTGGATGTTTTACACAAGTGTGCGGAGCGTCTGCTGGAGAAAGAGCGTATCGACAGAGAAGAATTTGAGTCTTTGTTTGAGAGTTGAATGTCGGAATTCGTTGTGCATTTTGTTCAAAATGTTGTGTCAAGAGTTTTGATTTAAACAAAATCAACAAAAAAGGGTCGAAATTGGTGGGTTTGTCCAAAAGTATTTGACGTTTTGCACAAAACTTTTTTGAAATTAGCAGATTGTTTGTGAACACTTTTAAAACGAAATGGATATAATAATACTTGTAACCCCCCCAATACATTATATAGTTTTTTTGCTACACCCCATAAGTAACAAAAAAATACCTTCTCCAGAAAGGACAGTCGATCGGTTGGCTGTCCTTTTTACTTTGGAAAAATGAACTTAATTCGTCATTATGAAAATACATAAGTAGAAAGCTTGGTTGTTTGCATTCATTTTCGGAAATGCGTTGACGAGTCTTTGGGGAGCATGATAATGTAGTTGATGTAACATGTATCAATATAATGGGAAGAGGAGATGTATTATGGAGAAGAAACAATTTGGAAAATGGTTATTACTGGCAAGTGTGGTGTTTGTAATAGTGGTGGCGGTTGAACTGATTGCGGTTCGTGCTGTAGATAAGAAAATGGAGCAGGAATCCATGGGGTTGAATCTTGCGGGAAGGAAGCTAGAGGATACAGAACAGGATGATGCCCAAGAAAGCTATTCTGAAATTCTTGGCAGAGAACTGACAGAGGTAGAATTGCGTCGCCAAGAGGAATTGCAACTACAGTTTGGTTTGCTTATATATAATAATAATATTGGTCTGGCACAGGATTTTGTGCTTGCGGATGGAACATGGTTTTTAGATGAGGATAAAATGTGTATTAGAATCTCTTCCGTAGGTGGGGATGAGCAATCTTCCACCTTTTTTACCTTGGATAATCAGGAGATTTTGAATCAATATCGTGGATATTGGGAGGATTCCTATTATTCTTATGACAAGAATGCCACGGAAATGGTGGAGCGATATCGTTATTATCAGCTAGTATTTGATCGCTTTTATCTAGACGATATGCAGGTAATTCCACAGCAGGTAAGCATTTATAAGGTGGAATGCAATCCAGAGGGAGATGTCGATTATCCGGAAGTGACAGATTTTGCATTGATGGAAATCATACAATTAGAGGTTCCAGATACAGAGGGGCTTGATTGTTACGAGCTTGCAGAAGAAATAAATGCAGATACCGTTGAGGGGTTGTCCTACGATTATACATGTAATGGCAGTGATGCATATAAAATTATGAGAGACTGTACATTGAATGGAAAATTCTTTTCCGTGGAAGGGAGAAAGAAAATGCTTCAGGACTGCCTTGATGAGAACTATGATTTTGTGGATAGGGATTTGATTGGATTTTCTAATTATTATTGTAAAACTAGCGTGCATGACCATGAATTGTTGGGTGACAGCGTGACAGCAGTGAGCTGTGAGCAGAATTTATTGTATCATTTATATAGATACATATGGCAGCTTGTGGTTTTTGTTCTTACAATTGATTTAGTGGTAGCAGTGGCTATCACACTTATAGTGTTTTTCATAAACAAAAATAAAAGGAAGTAAATTCGTTGATATATTTGTCAGAATAAGGTAAAATATTGCATGTATGGGTATACCGTGCAATATGATAATTATAATATTCATGAAGAGCTTCTTCGTGACGGAGGATATATATGGGTTTCTCTTTTAAGAATTTTAACAAGGCGCAGAAAGTGTTGACATATGTGTTTCAAAATAAGCCAGCATTGCGTCCAGATGCCTTGTTTTCAGACGGTACAAGGGATTATCGCATTCCTCAGGAGCCGATGCCAGGGGATGAGGTGACCATTAAGTTTCGTACCGCAAAAGCTAATGTAGACATGGTGTACATGATTTGCGATGGTGAGCGTTATGAAATGCAGGTTGTAGAGTCGGATGTCTTGTTTGATTACCATGCGGTCACCTTGCCGCCGGTAGGAACAGATAGAGTAGAGTATTATTTTGAAGTTGTGGCAGGTAATTCTACCTGTTATTACAATAAGTTGGGTGTGCAGACAGAGGTGAATCCGACCTATAATTTCTGCATTGCACCGGGATTTTCTACGCCGGATTGGGCGAAAGGTGCAGTGTTTTATCAAATTTATGTGGACCGATTTTGCAATGGCGATACCAGTAACGATGTATTGGACAACGAGTATTATTACATTGGTGAGGGAACTCGAAGAATTACGGATTGGGCGAAGTACCCAGATGCGATGGATGTCCGTTGCTTCTATGGCGGTGATTTGCAGGGCGTTATGAACAAGTTGGACTATTTGCAGGATTTGGGTGTGGAGGTTCTTTACCTCAATCCGATATTTGTTTCTCCATCCAATCACAAGTATGATATTCAGGATTATGATTATATTGACCCACATTTGGGCTGTATTGTGAAGGATGAGGGCGAATGTTTGCAGCCTGGAGATACCTTGAATAAGAATTCTACCAGATATATCACCCGTGTTACTAGTAAAGAGAACTTGGAAGCCAGCAATGAATTATTCCGCCAATTGGTGGAAGAGGTACACCGACGTGGTATGAAGATTATACTAGATGGTGTGTTTAACCATTGTGGTTCCTTTAATAAATGGATTGACAGAGAGTTGATTTATGAGAATCAGGAAGGATATGAAAAGGGTGCTTATCCAGCAAAGGATAGTCCATATCATGACTTCTTTAAGTTCCACGATGAAAATGCGTTCCCGTATAACACTACGTATGATGGCTGGTGGGGACATGATACGTTACCAAAGTTGAATTATGAAGGTTCGAAGGAACTTTATCAGTATATATTAGATGTAGGCAAGAAATGGGTTTCTCCACCGTACAATGTGGATGGATGGAGATTAGATGTAGCGGCGGATTTGGGGCATTCTGAGGACTTTAATCACAGATTTTGGAGAGACTTCCGAAAGGTAGTGAAGGAAGCCAATCCGAATGCGATTATTTTAGCGGAGCATTATGGTGACCCATACAACTGGTTACAGGGTGACCAGTGGGATACAGTTATGAACTATGATGCATTTATGGAGCCGATTACTTGGTTTTTGACAGGCGTGGAAAAGCACTCGGATGAGTTTAGAGGAGACTTGTTGGGGAATCCGGATGCGTTTATTGGTGCTATGCGACACCATATGAGTCGTTTTCATCAGCAGTCGATAGAGGTTTCTATGAATGAGCTTTCCAACCATGACCATTCAAGA
Source organism: Lachnospiraceae bacterium (assembly GCA_017439675.1). Taxonomy (GTDB): domain Bacteria; phylum Bacillota; class Clostridia; order Lachnospirales; family Lachnospiraceae; genus CAG-590. The sequence continues at coordinate 75,578 of JAFSIQ010000039.1, read as the reverse complement.
TTCTTAACTCGAACCAATCGAAGAGTGGGACGTACCCATTCTTTAGGTCCGGATGCGGCGAATGAAAATGTCAACAAGGGCGTGTTGCGTGAAGCGGTTGTATTTCAGATGACATGGCCGGGGGCACCGACGGTATATTACGGCGATGAGGCTGGAATGTGTGGTTGGACTGACCCAGATAATCGTAGAACCTATCCTTGGGGACGCGAGGATAAGGAGCTTATATTGTTCCATCGGGATATGATTCGTATACACAAAGAAAATGAGGTGTTAAAGCGAGGTTCTCTGTTGTTTTTGTATGGCGCCCACAAGGTGATTGCCTACGGAAGGTTTGACCGTAAGGAAAAGATGCTTATTGTTATGAATAATAACTATGAGGAGGTTCAGTTGAGTCTGGATGTGGATCGTTTGGGCATGGTTAACGGCGACACATTGAAGCAGCTCATCTTAACTACCGAGGAAAGCTATGTATTAGAACCAAAGCTGTACCGTGTGGAGAACAATCAGTTGTTTGTATCCATGCCAAAGATTTCTGCGATTGTTTTAAAGGCGGAATAAATGAAAGTTACCATGAATTTTTGGTAGGTGAAAGCAATGTTGAAATGCAAGAAGGAAGCACAATTTCTTCTTGCATTTTTATATAGGTTGAGATATAATGACAAGCGGTCGTAAAGTGACTAATCGAGTAAATGGACGGATTCCCGAGTGGCCAAAGGGGACAGACTGTAAATCTGCTGCATATTGCTTCGGTGGTTCGAATCCACCTCCGTCCACTTGATGCTAGGCGATAGTTAGTTGGAAGACGTAGCTTGAGTCAAAAACCGTAAGCTCATAAGAGTTAGGCGTAGCATCTTAAAAAGCCGGCGTGGCGGAACTGGCAGACGCACAGGACTTAAAATCCTGCGGGACTTATACTCCCGTACCGGTTCGATTCCGGTCGCCGGCATGAAAAAAGACATTGTACGAGAGTGCAGTGTCTTTTTGTGATATAGGAAATTCCTCGTTGAGTAATTTCCTATATCACAAAAACACTCCGTGAGGATGCGCAGCTCGCGGAACAGAAGTATGTCCGTTGGACACCGCTCGCGCGCGAAGAATGTGCAGAGCACATTCTTTGTTTTGGTAGTAGTAACGAGTTGGGATGACCATGGCGTTCTATTTGAATTCTGCATAAAAAAATAGAAAAAACTCTTTGTTTTTTATGAAAATTTAATCTATTTTTCCGGTGAACAGAGTACTATAATATGAAACGAATTGTAACCGTGAAGAAAGAGAGGTTACAAAAAGTACACTAACTACTCAGGGCTACATTCGAAAATGCTTCGCATTTATCGTACATTTTTAATAATTCTGCTTAGCTCTAAGTAGTAGCAAATTACATACCGCCAGTGACAGAGAAATTAGCAAAATAGTGACTTGTTCGACGACGGTACGAGGGTAGGAGGACGTGCATATGTTGACGGCACAAATTTTGGCAACACTTATTTTTGTTGCAATGTTCGTATTAGTGGTGATGGATAAGATTGAAAGACACATCGTTACCTTGGGATGCGGACTGATGACACTGGTTCTTGTGTTCGGATTAGGAATGCAGAGCATGGACGCAGTTTGGAACACACTGAATCTGCGTAGTATCTTTACAGTTGGGTTCTGGTATGCTGTGGGAGCGGAGGAGTCTACCGCAGGCATTAACTGGGCAACTATCATTTTTATAGCAGGCATGATGATTATGGTGGAAGGAATGGCAAAGGCCGGATTTTTCCAGTGGCTTTGTATGAAGCTGGCAAAGCTTGTGAATTACAAGCCGGTACCATTATTTATTGTATTCATGATTATGTCGGCAATATTATCTATGTTTATCGACAGTATTACCGTTATTTTGTTCTTGGCGGCTGTTACAGTGGAGCTTGCTAAGTTGTTAAAACTGAATCCGGTTCCGATGATTTTGGCGGAGATATTCTGTGCTAATCTTGGCGGTTCTGCCACTATGTGTGGTGACCCACCAAACATTATTATTGGAACTTCTTTGGGATATTCCTTTGCGGATTTTGTGACGAATACAGGTGTGATTGCAGGAATTAGCCTGATTGTTATATTGATTTATTTTTATTTGGTGTATCGGAAGGAATTGGTTCCAAGAAATGGGGAGGCGGTAGACCCTTCTACTATGCCAGAGCCCAAAGAGGCCATTAAGAGTAAGAAAGACTTGATAATTAGTACAATTATTTTTTGTTGTGCGGTTGTGTTGTTGATTACGCATGCGCAGACGCATTTAACTGTGGCGTTTATTGGTACAGTGGTTGCGGTGGTAACATTGATTGCTGCAGGAAAGGATGTGCTAGAAATTCTTAAAAAGGTGGATTATAAGACACTGGTTTTCTTTATCGGCTTGTTCATGGTCGTAGGTGGATTAGAGCAAACGGGTGTGTTAGAGGTGATTGCAGAATGGATTGGGGATGTCAGCGGTGGTAATTATAAGGTAATGGTTGCTATTATCCTTTGGGTATCAGCGGTTGCCAGCGCTTTTGTAGACAATATTCCATTTGCTGCTACGATGATACCGGTCATCAAGAGTCTTGCAGCAACTACAGGGGTAGATTTGTCTGTGCTTGCCTGGGGACTTTCTATGGGTACCGATATCGGTGGTAGTGCTACTCCGATTGGAGCATCTGCTAACGTAGTGGGAACTGCAGTCGCAGCGAAAAATGGTTATCCGATCGGTTGGGGGAGATACTGTAAGACAGCGGCTCCAGCAACTATAATTGTCATATTGATTTCCATGGTGGTTATTTTTGTGAGGTATTTCTAAATATCCGAAAGAACTTTGGTGAGTGTGAAGTTTGAATACAATAAACTTAAAAAATTTGTTATAATTACAATATAGAAGTGATTTGGATTTATACAGCAGAACAGGAGGGATATGTATGGCGGATAAGCAGATTATGATTTCGATTAGTCGTGAATTTGGAACTAGTGGACATCATATAGCAGCCATGATTGCAGATGATTTGGGCATTAAGTTGTATGATAGGGCTTTGCTAGACCATATTGCAGAGGAAAAGGGTTTGGATGTGAAACATTTGGAAAAATATGATGAAAGACCGAAGCTTCCAATTGTATCTCGAAGAGTGCGAGGGCATTCCAACTCTATGGAGGATGCATTGTTTCATATGCAATCGGAATTTTTGCAAAAGAAAGCAGATGTAGGGGAGTCATTTGTAGTAGTGGGACGTTGTGCGGAGACTGCTTTGAAAGGAAGAGAAGGGCTGATTACAGTTTTCATATTAGGAGATAAGGAAGTTAAGTTGGAGACTGTAAAAGAGAAGTTTAACATTTCTGAGAAAGAAGCTTTGAAGAAAATGAAGCGTCATGACATTGCAAGAAAGGCTTATCACAATCGTCATTCGGAGAGAAAATGGGGAGATTCCCGTGGGTATGATTTATGTGTCAATGATAGTAAGTTGGGTATTAACAAAACGGTGGCTTTAATAGAGACGTATATTAAGCAACGCATGGAGGGAATCGATGCGGATGATGTATTATAGGTAGAAATGGAATGCTAGGAGTCAAAGTGTGGTATTTGAAATTGTATAAGAGTTCAAATACCGCACTTTTTGATTGGGATGCCTTGAGGTATAAATTTGTGATATTGCCGAAAAATATTGTGCACTTTATACAATGGGTGCGAAAATGCAAGGATTGTTGTCGAATTGTATCGAAAACAATCCTTGCATTTTGTTGTAGTATAAGATACAATAGCACAAGATATTGTGTTTGGGTGAAAAACTGGGCACAGGATATATGCCGATGCTTGAAGGCGTGAAAGACAGGAAATGGCGTAGTTACTAGGTAGAACACTACGTATGATTGCATTGAGTGATATGTTTGGAGGATGGGAAAATGAGAATTATCAAGCGAAGTGGTATGGAAGTTGCTTTCGATATTACGAAAATTGTGGCAGCGGTGGAGAAGGCGAACAAGGAAGTTGTAGAGACAGACCGTTTGACACCGGAACAGATTAAGGAGATTGCCAAGAAGGTAACTGTGATTTGCAGTAGTATGAATCGTACCTTCAGTGTGGAAGAGATACAAGACTTAGTTGAAAATGAGCTTATGGCAATTCGCGCTTTTCAGGTGGCAAGAAAGTATATTACCTATCGTTATACAAGAGCGTTGGTGCGTAAGGCCAATTCCACAGATGAACAGATTCTTAGTTTGATTGAATGTAATAACGAGGAAGTGAAACAGGAGAATTCTAATAAGAATCCAGTAGTGAACAGCGTACAGCGTGATTATATGGCAGGAGAGGTGAGTAAGGATATCACCAAGCGTTTCTTGCTGCCAGAGAAGATTGTGAAGGCGCACGAGGAAGGTATCATTCATTTTCATGATTCTGATTATTTTGCACAGCACATGCACAATTGCTGTCTTGTGAATTTAGAAGATATGTTAGAGAATGGAACGGTAATCAGTGAGACTATGATTGACCGTCCAAAGAGCTTCTCTACAGCATGTAATATTGCGACTCAGAGTATTGCGCAGATTGCAAGTTCCCAGTATGGAGGACAGAGTATTACATTGTCCCATTTGGCCCCATTTGTTGATGTGAGCCGTAAGAAATACTTAGTGATGGTACGTGAGGAATATGAAGCAGCTGGCTTAGAGGTGGATGATGAGCAGATAGCGAAGATTGCAGAGTTGCGTGTCCGTGAAGAGATTAAGCGTGGTGTACAAATGATTCAATATCAGGTAATTACATTGATGACTACGAACGGACAGGCCCCATTTGTCACTGTATTCATGTATTTGAACGAGGTGCCAGAAGGTCGTACCAGAGATGACTTGGCGCTTGTGATTGAGGAGATGTTAACCCAGAGAATCTTAGGCGTGAAGAATGAAAAGGGAGTATATATTACTCCGGCATTTCCGAAGCTTATCTATGTGTTAGAGGAAGATAATATAAGAGAGGGAAGCAAGTATTGGGAACTTACCCAGCTTGCAGCGAAGTGTACAGCAAAGCGTATGGTTCCAGATTACATTTCAGAGAAGGTAATGAAGAATTTAAAGCAGAATTACTGCTATCCATGTATGGGTTGTCGTTCCTTCCTTACCGTGTACCATGATGAGAACAAGAAGCCGAAGTTCTATGGACGTTTCAATCAGGGTGTTGTTACTTTGAATCTGGTTGATGTGGCTTGTTCTTCTGAGGGCGATATTGCAAAATTCTGGGATATTTTAGATGAGAGACTAGAGCTTTGTTATGAAGCGTTAATGTGCCGACACAATCGTTTGAAGGGAACACCTTCTGATGTGGCACCGATATTGTGGCAGTATGGAGCGTTAGCCCGCCTAGAAAAGGGAGAAGTTATTGATAAGTTGTTGTACAACGGTTATTCTACCATTTCTTTGGGGTATGCAGGTCTTTGTGAATGTACTCGTTACATGACGGGTTCTTCTCATACCAATCCGGAGTCTACACCGTTTGCTATGGATGTTATGAAGAAGCTGAATGCAGCTTGCTTCAAGTGGAAAGCAGAGACAAACATTGATTTTAGTATTTACGGAACACCATTAGAGTCTACCACATATAAGTTTGCAAAATGTTTACAGAAGCGTTTTGGTAAGATTGAAGGTGTGACAGACCGCAATTACATTACCAACAGCTATCATGTGCATGTTACAGAGGAGATTGATGCATTTAGAAAACTATCCTTTGAGTCGAAGTTCCAGGAGTTGTCTCCGGGAGGAGCAGTAAGCTATGTGGAAGTTCCGAATATGCAGAATAATATTGATGCAGTTATCACAGTAATGCAGCATATTTATGATAATATCATGTATGCGGAGTTGAATACTAAGAGTGATTATTGCCAGAAGTGTGGCTATGACGGAGAGATTCAGATTGCGAGAGATAAGGATAAGTTGATTTGGAAATGTCCAAACTGTGAGAATACAGATGAGGATACCATGAATGTGGCAAGACGTACCTGCGGATATATTGGTACCCAGTTCTGGAATCAGGGGCGTACTCAGGAGATTCAGGAGAGAGTGTTACATTTATAGAATTGATTAGGTTGAGATATAAAGTGGGATGCTTTTGAAACATCCCACTTTTGATGTGGAACGATTGCGAGAGTGTAAAGCACGAAGCAATTGGTTTCATAATCAGTTTAACAAAATTTTCTGTAAAATAAAAAGGACCATCTTGCGATAGTCCTTTGATTCTTTAATGGATTAAGCCTGTACGATAACGTTAACAGCCTGTGCACCTTTAGCACCCTGCTCGATATCAAATGTTACAGTCTGACCTTCTTTCAGTTCCTTGTAGCCCTCTGCTACGATGCCTGAAAAATGTACGAATACATCCTCGCCAGTTTCGCTGTTGGTAATGAAACCAAATCCTTTTGATGAATTGAACCATTTAACTGTACCTTTGTTCATAAAAAGTACCTCCTTATAAAAATTGTGTATCATAGAGGTAATTGGAATACCAAAACATAGCGAGAGTGTTGGTATCTTTAACGCTTTAATAATACAAGGCATAGTTTAGCACTATTAAATTTGGAAGTCAATGGGAAAAAGGCAAAAAGTCATTGAAGAAATGTGGGATTTATAGTATATTAATTATAATTGTTTTTGTGCTTTGTTGTTGGTTTGCGTGTTTGCACGCACAGGAAACAGATGAGTTGAAGGATAGATGGTGTCTCGGTAAGTGGATTTGCTGAGGTTGTGTGAAGATAGATGAGGTAATACAGATGAGAAAATATATCATTTTGTGTGGAATGGCAGCGTTGATGATGTTATTGCTGTGTGGCTGTCAAAGAGATTACTATGGAAAAGGATTGCCCTTTGAAATGAGCACTTCCAAGTTACCTGGTTACAGTAATGCTACCATATCAGCCATGAGTGCAGATAATTATGAGCGCTTTATGGAAGCTAGTTACATTCAGGTAGTGGACAAGTTTGGCACTTTGCGGAAGATTAAGATAAGTCCGAACATTCCGCGACATGATTGGGATTTTAGCAAGTTAGATGACAGTGACGTTTTCAAGAATTATATTGAAGATGACGGTTCTAAGAAACGCGTGGGAATTGATGTGTCTGAGCATCAAGGAGTAATTGATTGGGAAACTGCTTCCCAGTATATTGACTTTGCTATTGTGCGTGTAGGGTATCGCGGATATGCCAACGGCAATATCGTGACAGATGCCTACTATACCACTAATATGAATGGTGCAATCGGCAATGGCGTTCCGGTGGGTGTGTATTTCTATTCTCAGGCAACCACTTATGAAGAAGGTGTGGAGGAAGCCAATTATGTGCTGAATTTATTGGGGGATTATGCTTTGTCCTATCCGATTGTGTTGGACAGGGAGGACCCAATGCAGGATGATGCCCGTACCAACAATTTGACGGCAGAGCAACACACTCAGGCAGCGCTTGGATTCTTGGAAACCATTGAGGCAGCAGGTAGAAGTGCTATGATATACACAAATCAGGTGTACTTCGCACTATATCTAGATTTGGAACAGCTTGTCGGGTATCCGATGTGGTTTGCGCAGTACGCCAATGAGCCAATATGGCCATATGAGTTTTCTGTTTGGCAGTATAGTGAAAGTGGAGAAGTGCCGGGGATTTCAGGACCGGTTGATATGAATATAGAAATGATGTCACCACAAGGATAGGTGACGTCCGTGGAGGTAGAGTATGCAGTGGGATATGGATGTTGACGTCTGTGCGCTGATGATTTTAATATTGGTAGGAATAATGCATGTGTCTAAGCGATATCTGTCTATTAGACGTAGTCGTATTTTCTTGTATTTGCTGATTGTAGAGACGGTAGCTGTGAGCTGTAATGCAGTTTTGAAGTGCTTGTTGCTCCGAAACAATGTGCAGCCGGGAGTGGCGCTGACCGTGTTGGCAGACGCCTTTTACATCATTCAGTATTTTGTTCCGATTCTGTTTATGTATTACATGGTGGTATGGACGGGACGAAGTCTTCGGATTGATTGGAAGGCAAAGCTATTGTTCTTCGTGCCAGTGGTGGTGTATGTTGTCACTATGGTATGGAATTGTGTTACCCAGGGACTTTATGTATGGGATGGTCAGCGAGGAATCGAGGAAACTAGTGCGGTTTGGATTATGGTTGCCATGTCCTTGTACTGTATGTTATATGGTGCGATTTATGCGGTTATTTATGTGAGACGATTTGCGTTTAGTAAATTGACAGCCATTATTTTATCGGAATTTACGGTGGCGGCAGTCATGCTCTTGCAGTATTACAATTCAGATATTGTTCATATTGATTTTGTTGTTGCAACAGGAATGTTGGTGCTTTACGTGGTGGCACAGAATCAATCAGAAATGATTGACAATAATACTCAGGTGTTGAATCGTAATATGTTAGATGAATTGTTGCGTAATAATATTACGAATGGCACTCATTTTGATTTGCTTCTTCTAGCTTTGGATGACTTTAAGTTTGTCAACAAAACCTTCGGTGTAACAGCAGGGGATATGATGTTGATGCAGGTGGCACATTTCCTCACAACACTTACTAAGCATGGAAAGGTGTATCGCTACGGTGCAGACCAGTTTGCGGTGGAGTTGACTGGAGAAGATATACAGATTGAAAAAGCCATTGATATGGTACAGGAGCGTTTCCGCCATCCTTGGATTACAGAGGATGTTTCTGTGATGCTTTCCACTACCATTAGTTGTGTTTCCTATCCAGAAGATGGGGCTACCATGGCGAATATTATTGATGTCATTGATTACTCTATTTTATCTGCGAAGACCTATGGTAAGGGTTCTGTGGTATATGCAAGAGATTTGGATTTGCACGCTCTTAGAAAAGAGAAGGCAATTGAAAAGGCTGTGGAGAAGGCTGTAGAAAGGGATACGATAGAGGTATATTATCAGCCAATTTTTAATACAGAGAAACAGTGCTATACTTCCGCAGAGGCATTGGTTCGCCTAAAGGACGAGATGCTTGGCAATATTCCACCGGATGTATTTATTCCGATTGTGGAAAAGAATGGAATGATTGTAAAGCTCGGTGTTAAGATATTCGAAAAAGTATGTCAATTTATTGCAGCGAATAATTTGCGGGAAACCAGTATCGAGTACATAGAAGTGAACGTTTCAGTGGTGCAGTGTATGCAGAATAACTTCGTAGAACAACTTATGGAGATTATGGAACGCTATGATGTATCACCAGATCAGATTAACTTGGAGGTTACGGAGACTGCGGCGGCGAATTCTCTTGCAGTATTACAGGAGAATATAGAACGTTTGCATGCCAAGGGAATCTCTTTCTCCTTGGATGATTATGGCTCTGGTTATTCTACTCTTGGCTACATTCACCAGTTGCCATTTAAGATTATTAAGTTAGACAGACTTATGGTGTGGGATGCTTTTGCCAATGAAGGGCAGGTATTACCTTGAAGTTTACTGTTGGTATGTTAAAGGAACTAAAGGTTCGCATTGTGGCAGAGGGTGTGGAAACCCAGGAACAGCAGACACATCTGTCAGATATCGGTTGCGATTACCTACAGGGTTGGTATTATTCTAAGGCGATACCGGCTGATGAATTTGCAGAGTTAATAAAAGAAGCATCCTAAGGGATGCTTCTTTTGGTTATATGATACTCTTTTTTAGAGACGAGATTTTATTTAATTGAAATTCTAGAAGCGGAAATCCCGTTTGCCAGAATGAATGTCATTTAAGTGCTCTTCCACGATTGCACGAACCTTTGGGTTTGGTATGTTGGAGAGCTCTTTTTTGATTAGGGCAAGACCTAATTTCTGTGTGTCCTTAGAGGCATAGTCCTCCAAATATTCCTTTAAAGTCATCAGTGCATTTGGATGACAGCAGTTTTGAATCTGACCGCTCTTGCAAAGGCTCATGAAACGGTCACCGGTTCTGCCCTCGCGGTAACATGCGGTACAAAAGCTAGGGATGTAGTCCATTTCCATCAACCATTTCACAACTTCATCTAAAGTGCGGTTGTCACTTACATCAAACTGTTCAGATTTTGCATCCTCCGGTTCTGCTTCGTAATAACCACCTACGGAGGTTTTGGAGCCACCACTTATCTGGGAAATACCTAGGTGCAGTACTTTTTCGCGGCACTCCTGATTTTCTCTTGTAGACACAATCATGCCAGTATAAGGAACCGCAATTCGAATACAAGCAACAATCTTTGCAAAAATATCATCGCTGATTCCATTGTCAAAGGAAGATGCATCAATGTCATTGGCAGAGCGGATGCGAGGGACGCTGATGGTGTGTGGTCCAACACCGTGGACAGCTTCTAAATGTTCTGCGTGCATCAAAAGTCCGGCAAATTCATAGCGGTACAATTCCAATCCGAATAAAACGCCAAGACCAACGTCGTCGATTCCACCCTCCATGGCACGATCCATAGCCTCAGTGTGGTAGGCATAATCATGCTTCGGTCCGGTTGGATGAAGTGCTTCATAACTTTCCTTGTGATAGGTTTCCTGGAACAGAATGTAGGTGCCGATACCGGCATCCTTTAATTTGCGGTAATTTTCTACTGTAGTTGCGGCGATATTTACATTTACACGTCGGATATCGCCGTTTTTGTGATGGACAGAGTAAATGGTATCAATACATTCGAGGATATACTCAATTGGGTTGTTTACGGGGTCCTCCCCCGCTTCAATGGCAAGTCTCTTATGTCCCATGTCCTGTAATGCAATCACCTCTTTTCGAACCTCTTCCTGAGTCAGTTTTTTTCGTGGGATTTGTTTGTTTACTGCATGGTATGGACAGTATACACATCCGTTTACACAGTAGTTGGAAAGGTAAAGTGGTGCAAACATAACGATACGGTTTCCGTAGAAGTCTTTTTTAATCTGCTCGGCGAGTGCGTAGATTTCCTGGTTCAAATCTTCTTCCTCGCATGCCAGTAACACGCTAGCTTCCCTGTGAGTAAGACCCTTGCGTTCCTTTGCCTTTTCTATAATGTCCATAATAAGCTCACGGTTGTGACTTTCCTTTTCACTGTAGCTTAATGTGTCGAGAATTTCTTGGTGGTCAATAAATTCTTCAGCCTTTAATGATGTTGGATTGTACATGATAATTCCTTCTTTCGATTAAATGTGTGGAGCATCGCCCCGGTCTATTACAATATCCTGTCCGATGGATTGCATGCGAAGTTTCAGATTGTGAAGTCCTTCAGCAGCTTCTTCATCGGTACAGATTTTGTTGTCGTATAGACTATATTGATTGCGATTTTCGCTAGGAGATAGATTCGGCATAATGACATTAGCACCGGCCAGTATTCCCAATTCCCTACCTTCTGGAGAAATGGTTCCTAAAGCAGTAGTAGCAGGTAGTAGTAGCATGGGATGCATAAGTCGCAAAATGCTAAGTAATAGTAAAGTATCCTCTAATGTTCCGTTTTTCTCGTTCTTAAATGGTGTGTCCTTGTGGGAAACGTACGGTCCAATTCCTACCATTTCTGGTTTAAAGTCCTGTATATATAATAAGTCCTGGGCCAGATGCTCCTTAGTCTGATATGGAGACCCTACCATGAAACCACAACCAGTCTGGTAACCGATGGCTTTCAATTCCCTTAGACAAGACATGCGGTTTTCGTGGGACATTCCCGGCGGATGCAGCTTTTTGTAGTGAATGGCATCTGCGGTTTCGTGCCGTAACAGATAACGGTTGGCACCAGCTTTGAAAAGCTGTTCGTAGCTTTCTTTGGTGCGTTCTCCCAAGGAAAGGGTGATAGCGCAATCTGGAAACTGTTGACGGATGGTGGAGACGATATCGGTCATGTATGTATCGTCGTAATAAGCGTCCTCACCTCCCTGTAGCACAAAGGTTCGGAATCCTAAGTGGTAGCCCTGATGGCAACAGGAAAGAATTTGCTCTTTGGAAAGCCGGTAACGAGAAAGAGTGCGATTGCTACAGCGGATGCCACAATAATAACAATCGTTTTTACAGTAGTTGGAAAATTCAATCAACCCTCGGATGTAAATCTGATTGGAAAAATGTTGTTGTTTCACTGCAAATGCTTCTCTAGCGAGAAAAGTTCGCAATTCCTCAGAGTTTTCATTCAATAAAGCCACAAACTCCTCTTTGGAAAGAAGCTTGTGGCCGATTAACTTGTCAATGCTAGTTTTCAAAGTTGTGTTCATTTTCTGCAATCACCTTTTCGATGTGTGCCTTTACCATATCTGCGATTTCTGCTGTTTTCATGCCCTTGTATTCCTCATAAGGGATTGGTGGCAATACGTGAATTTGCACATCTACCTTGCGGATGGAATTGGTGTCAAATGGCAAGTAAGAATCGATAATTGCCATTGGCACGATTGGGCATTTTGCCTTAGTGGCCGCTTTAAAGCTTCCACTTTTGAACTCTCCCATTTTGTTTCCCATTTTTGAACGGGTTCCCTCTGGGAAAATTAAGTAGTTACGACCAGCTTTTACCTGTTCTGCCACTTCATTGATAACCTTCAATCCCTCTCTTGGGTCCTCGCGGTCCATAAATAAACCGCCCATGGTTTGAATAATCTGGCGTAACATAAATACATTATAAGCTTCCTTTTTGATAACAACTGCAAATGGAGTTGGATTGAGGTGTACCCATCCCATTACATCAAATAGCCCTTGGTGATTTGGATACATAATGTATCCGGATTCCTTAGGTAGGTTCTCTAATCCATATCCATGTACATTCACGTTACCGCATTTGCATCCGCGGTTGCCAATTAATCGGATTAGTTTATATTTCTTCTCTTCGCTGATGTTGTCGTTCTTGGCATAGCGCAATAGACTAACAAACACATATGGTAAATAAAAGAAGTTGCGAAGCATCATTAAAATCAATCGTTTTGCCATTGTGTATCCCTCCTAGAGTATATTCGTCGGTATTCGTAATCTCTTATAATACCGATATTTTCATTAGTATAATATTATAACTCCACATCCCAAAAATTTTCCAAGGTGGCAAAATAATCTTCTGGTGTCTCTGCACGTCGAATCATGGTGGTACTTCCGTCCTCACGAAGAAGAATTTCGGAGGACTTCAACTTACCATTGTAGCTGTAGCCCATTGCAAAGCCGTGGGCACCGGTATCGTGAATTACCAACAAATCCCCCTTTTCAATTTCTGGTAATTGGCGGTCGATGGCGAATTTGTCGTTGTTTTCGCAGAGAGAACCTACTACATCATATGTATGTGTAGCAGGGGCATTCTCTTTTCCCATAACTGTGATGTGATGATAAGCACCATACATAGCTGGACGCATGAGATTTACCGCACAGGCATCCACACCGATGTATTCTTTGTGTGTGTGTTTTTCGTGAATTGCTTTTGTCACTAAATGTCCATATGGAGCAAGCATAAAACGTCCAAGCTCAGTATAGATGGCAACATCTCCCATGCCGGCAGGTACAAGGACTTCTTCGTATGCCTTGCGAACGCCTTCGCCAATGGCAAGAATATCATTTGGTTCCTTGTCTGGGGTGTATGGAATACCGATACCCCCGGATAGGTTGATAAATGTAATGTGAACGCCGGTTTCGTTTTTCAATTCCACGGCAGTCTCAAACAAAATCTTAGCAAGGGTTGGATAGTAGTCGTTGGTTACAGTATTGCTGGCAAGAAATGCGTGCATACCGAATTCTTCTGCTCCAAGCTCCTTTAATTTCTTAAATGCCTCTGTCATCTGAGGACGGGTAAGTCCGTACTTGGCATCACCCGGATTATCCATAATTGTGTTGGCAACGGCAAATTTGCCACCGGGATTGTAACGGCAACTGATGCGTTTTGGAATCTCGCCGATGGTCTCTTTTAGAAAATCAATGTGCGTGATGTCGTCTAAGTTGATAGTTGCACCAAGCTTTGCAGCCAAAACGAAATCCTCTGCCGGTGTTTCGTTGGAGGAAAACATAATGTTATCTCCAGAAAAACCGCAGCGGTCTGACATCATCAATTCTGTATAAGAAGAACAGTCTGTTCCGCAACCCTCCTCCTTTAAAATGCGAAGAATGGTTGGGTTGGGCGTTGCCTTTACTGCAAAGTACTCTTTATAACCTGGATTCCAGGAAAATGCCTTCTGAAGATTTCTTGCATTTTCGCGAATTCCCTTCTCATCATAGAGATGGAATGGGGTAGGATATTCCTTACAGATTGTCTCGAGCTGTTCCTTGTTGACAAATGGTGTTTTCATATTTTTGATATTCCTTTCCATAGTGTTAGGATTGCAGTGGTCACAAATGTCGTTTGCAATACCACATATAATAGTGTAAACACACCTATACAATAGTTTATTATTTTTTCTATATTTGTCAAGAAAAACCCCTTCAAATTATCCTAGTATGTCCTTGTCAATTGCCTGATTTATTTTTTTGTATGCATGGAAGTGACCTTGTCTATCGCAGATTGCGAGAAAAACATCCTCAATATCTTTGATGTTATGGACAGAAAGTTGGGATTGAAGCCATTTTTGGTCATATCCGATGTGAGTAAGGTTATAGTCTAATATTTGCCCATCCACAATGACATTGGCAAACATTTCTTCCTGAGTGGGAGTAATGCCAAGGTCCTTTGCTGTGGCAGGCTTGTTTTCTGTGACGGGTAAAATGCTGATTTTTCCATTCGGTTCTAGAATGACGGCTTCTACCTGCGATAGATCAAAATATCCGTTGATACGGCATTCCGTTAAAAATTCATCCACTTCCATTTTTGCCTTTTTTAAGTTTTCCCGGTAAAGCTCACCATGCATATAAAGAACAACGGCTTTTCCATTAATGAGGCGGCGAAGAGGAATAGATTTTTGACTGATTTTGGAAAGAAAAATGACAAAAAGAGTGTAGGTGACCATGGCAGTCAGAGCTTTCAGATAATCCCCTTCTGAATTCGTTGCCATTTCTGCGGCAATAGAACCTATAGTAATGCTGTTAATGTAATCAAACATACTGAGATGAGAAACCTGTCTTGCGCCCATAAGCTTGGTGAGTAGAAGCAGAGCTATAGCTGAAAAAAGTGCCTGACAAAAAATAGTGATATATTCCATGAAAAAACCTCCATATATAGTTTGTGCATTGGCGTGATACGTTGTTTGTTGTGTTTAAAGTTCGTTTTAATGGCGCAATAAATTCAGTAATTAGTATGTGAAAAAAAGTAAAATTTATAATAATAGTATTTGGAGAGAAAGTATGAAATAAATGCGAAGCATTTCCGAATGGAGTTCTAAACAGTTGGTTAATATAAAGAAGGATTCACACAATCTACACGAAAATGGAATTGCTTATTTATTGAAATGCCGATATAATAGCAAGTGTTGTGCAATAAAGAAGAAACAGATGGAAGGAATATTGTCTGTATAGAGTTGCAAATTTTCCGCAAGGATTAGAAATAGATTATTTTAGGAGGAAAGTATTTTGGAAGAGAATAACAATCAGCAGAATAACCAACAGAATAACAAGAAGGCACCAAACCGTAATATTGTTGTAATGTTAATTATATCAATAGGTTTGACCCTTCTTTTCTTCTACACCTTTACCAGGATTCAGGAAAGTAATCGCAAGGAGATATCCTATGGTCAGTTTTTGGATATGTTAGATGAGGGAACGGTGGAAATGGTGAAAATCTACGGTTCTAGCATTGAGGTGATTGCGAAGGATGAAGGTGAATCTAAGCGGGAGACGGTATACTACTGTACCAGAATTTCCGACCTGTATTTGGTGGACCGACTAGAAGAGGCGAAGGAAAAAGGTGAATTGGATTATACCGCCATTGATGAGAGCAATTCAGCTATTTTGGGGAATATTATATCCTGGGTGCTTATGATTGGCTTGTTTTATCTGGTGATATGGCTATTTATGCGCTCTATGAGCAAGGGTGGCGGAATGATGGGCGTTGGTAAAAGCAATGCCAAGATGTATGTAGAGAAAGAAACCGGTGTGACCTTTGCGGATGTGGCGGGTCAGGAAGAATCCAAGGAGTCTTTGAAAGAGATGGTAGACTTTCTTCACAACCCGAAGAAGTATCTGGCCATTGGTGCAAAACTTCCGAAGGGTGCTTTGTTGGTAGGCCCACCAGGAACCGGTAAGACTTTGCTTGCCAAGGCAGTTGCAGGAGAGGCAAATGTACCATTTTTCTCATTGTCTGGTTCGGATTTTGTAGAGCTTTATGTGGGTGTGGGAGCTTCCCGCGTGAGAGATTTGTTTAAGCAGGCAAGTTCTATGGCTCCTTGTATCATTTTCATTGACGAGATTGATGCGATTGGTAGAAGTCGTGATAGTAAGTACGGTGGTGGTGATTCGGAACGCGAGCAGACCTTGAATCAGTTGTTATCAGAAATGGATGGATTTGACACCTCCAAGGGTATCGTGATTCTTGCAGCCACCAACAGACCAGAAGTATTAGATAAGGCCTTGTTACGTCCAGGACGTTTCGACAGACGTGTTATTGTGGAAAAACCAGATTTGAAAGGTAGAATCGAGACGTTAAAGGTACATTCTAAGAATGTAAAGATGGACGAAACAGTTGATTTTAAAGAATTGGCTTTGGCCACATCCGGTGCGGTAGGCGCAGACCTTGCCAATATTATTAACGAGGCAGCGTTGGCTGCGGTAAAGGCAGGAAGAGAATTTGTGAACCAGGCTGATTTGTTTGAATCAGTGGAGGTTGTGTTTGCCGGTAAAGAAAAGAAAGACCGAATCTTAAGTAAGAAGGAAAAGGAAGTAGTTGCTTATCATGAGACTGGTCACGCGCTTTGTGTTGCATTGCAAAAGCATACGGAGCCAGTGCAAAAGATTACTATTATTCCAAGAACGATGGGAACCCTTGGTTATGTTATGCAGGTTCCAGAGGAAGAAAAATATTTGAGTACAAAGGCAGAGATGGAAGCGGACATTGTAACATTTCTTGCAGGACGTGCAGCGGAAGCAATTAAGTTCCCGTCAGTTACTACTGGTGCGTCCAATGATATCGAACAGGCAACCAATATGGCAAGACGAATGATTACCATTTACGGTATGTCGGATACTTTCGGTATGGTTGCGCTAGAATCCGTACAGAACCGTTATTTAGACGGTAGCCTGGCATTGAATTGTTCGGAGGAAACCGCAACTAAAATAGATGATGAAGTGCGTGCGATTATTAAGGCATCCTACGATAAGGCATATAAGCTGTTGAAGGAAAAGGAGGATGTGCTGGACGCATTGGCTCAGTTCCTGATTGAGAAGGAAAATATTACGGGTAAAGAATTTATTAAGATTTACAAGGAGCTTACTGGAGAAACCTTGAAAGAAGCCAAGGAAGAGAGTGAAGAGTCTAATGAACATGTAACTGAGGAAAGTACACAGGAGACGGAAGCCTAAATATTCATATATTTCGCTTGCGAAAGGTATATGAGATTGGTATAATGAAAGAAGTATAGTTTGTGATGAACAATATGGATGAAAGAATTAAAAACAAAGGATAGAATAGGGGGGTTAACAAATGAAGAAAAGACTTATGGGAATTGCGATTGCTCCGATTTTATTGATGGGAATTGCAATTATGGTTTTGACTCTTACAGTTATACGAGCAGACGTCGATAAGGATACAGAGCGCACCTTGAAGGGTGTTGTGTATACCTATTTGGCAGCCTTGGAACAGAATGAAGGTGCATATGAACAGAAGGAAGATGGGTCTGTATGGAAAGGTGAGTATGATATTTCCCACTCTGAGGCGATTGCAGATTCCATCAAGGCAGACGGAGGAGTAGATGTTACTTTCTTCTATGGAAAGACTAGATTTATGACTTCGGTAAAGAATGACAAGGGCGAACGAATTGTAGGTACTGACGCGTCCGATGAAGTAATTGAAACTGTGTTGAATAAAGGTGAGACGATGTTTTCCACACATGTATTGGTTAACGGACTGGATTTTTACGGATATTATGTTCCGGTGTTCCAGGAGGGAACGAATGAAGCGATCGGTATGGTGTTTGCAGGATTGCCGCATGATGAAGGATTAGCAACCTTTAATGCAATTATGAAGGTGTTGTTGATTACTACGGTTATTGTTATTGTAATTGGAGTAGTTATTGGTATTTTTTCTTCGAGCAACATTACCATGGCGTTACAGGAGGCAGAAAGAGCTGTTAAGGCGGTTGCGGCTGGTGAGCTGACTGTGGAGTTGAACAGTAGCTATTTGCATCGCAATGATGAAATTGGCGGACTTTGTAGAGCGGTAGATGGGATGAAGAATGAACTTCGCTTTATTATTGAAGATATCAATGGGCATGCCAGTGAATTGTTGAATTCAGCAGTGTCTTTGGATGATACAGCACAGGCGACGTTAGTTACAGTAGATGGTGTTGACCGTGCAGTGAATGAAATTGCGGATGGTGCTACAGCACAGGCAAAGGATGCAATTCGTGCTTCTGAGAATGTTACAATTATGGGTGATATGTTAGAGGCAACCAATCGTAACATTGATGATTTGAATGACAATGCCCGCATTATGAGAGAATCTAGTGAAAAGGCAACTAAGTCCCTAGAGGAATTAATGCATATCAACCGAGAAGTGATTGATGCCATTGAGTTGATTTATAACCAGACGAATCGCACGAATGAGTCTTCCTTGGGCATTCGCGCAGCTACCAATATCATTAGTAATATTTCCGATGAGACGAATTTGCTGTCGCTTAACGCTTCGATCGAAGCAGCAAGAGCAGGAGAACAGGGAAGAGGATTTGCCGTTGTTGCTAACGAGATTCAGCACTTGGCAGAACAATCAGGTGCGTCTACTGAGTCTATTGCCACTATGGTGAATGAGTTGATTGACGATTCTAACCAGGCGGTTGAGACCATGGCTCGTGTTAGAGAGATTGTGCTTTCACAGAGCAAGAACGTAGAGGATACTCAGAGAGTAGTAGAGCAGGTGATTCAGGCAATAGAGAATTCAGTAGAGGCAATTGCTTCTATTGAACAGCAGAGTGTACAGTTGAATCAGGCAAAGGATGAGATTATTGCAGTGGTAGAAAGCTTATCTGCTGTGGCAGAGGAAAATGCAGCAAGTACGGAAGAAACTTCAGCAGCTACTACAGAGGTTGCAGAAAGCTTCAATGGTGTGACGCAGGCTGCAGAATCATTGAAAGCGCTGGCGGATAACATTGCAGGCACTATGAGCAATTTTCGTTTGGAGTAAGCCAATATAAGATGTGATACAGGATGTGAACCTTGTAATCTGAGAGATAGTAAGATGAAGAAAGCCTCGGCGATAAGCTCGGGGCTTTCTTTCTATCAATGGAAAGAATCTTAATGCTTTAAGAAGGGATTTTATTGTTTTGTAAAAGCGGGAGGTGAAACATATAGATGATGAAAATATGTACTATATTTACCGGAGGGACGATTGGGAGTACGCTAGATGCGAGTGGCTATATTGGTCCTAAGCGGGAAACTGCATTTCGAGTGTTGAAGCTGTATCAAGAACAGTTTGACGCAGATGTGGAATTTTCTGTGAGAGAGCCTTATCGGATATTAAGTGAGAATTTAGGGGCAAAGAATCTATGTCTACTTATTGAAACAATACAAGAGGTTTTGGAGAGCGCAAAGGAAGAAAAATTAGGTGGTATTATTGTGACCCATGGAACTGACACGTTGCAGTATGGTTCTGCTGTGCTAGGGTATGTGTTTGGAAATGCAATGATACCGATTGTAGTGGTGTCTAGTAATTATGTGTTAGAGGATGAACGAGCCAATGGACTTATTAATTTTCAGTATGCGGTGGAATTTATCAGAGGAAAGCATGGTAAGGGTGTGTTTGTAAGCTATTGCAATAGGGGAGAGTATCCGACTATTCATCGCGCTACAAGATTACAACCGGCAATTCCTTATTCAGACAAGGTGGCAAGTGTGTTGGATTCATGGTATGGTCGTTTTGAAAATAGTAATTATATTGCAAACCCTGCATATGATGTGAAAGAGGGACGACCTTCTCTGTTTGAAGAGGGGGAGAAGGTCAATCTTTCAGATGTGGCAGATGGTATTATGGTGATACATCCACAAGTGGGTATGCATTACCCGAAGATATCAGATTATACCAAGGTCATTCTTCATGGAAGCTATCATTCTGGAACAATTTGTATCGGGGAGGAGTTAAGGTGTTTTGCAGAAGAAGCAAAACAAAGAAATATACCAATTTTTCTTTCCGGTCTGTTGACAGGAGAGATTGCCTATGAAACGGTCAAAGAATATCAACAATTAGGCATTGTATGTTTGCATACCAGTGCATGGGTAGCACAGTATTGTAAGCTGTGGTTGACGTTAAGTAATGGTATGGAAATGTGTCAAATTATGCGAAATTCTGTGGCGGAGGATTGGATTTACTGAATTGTAAAAAAATGGGATTGTGCAAAATTGATAAAAAATTGACGAAAAAGCATAAAAAAGACAAAAGAGAATGCGCGAAAAGTTAAATTTTGATGAAAAATTTACCAAAAATGGTGTAATTTTTGGTAAAATCACTAAAAAATCTTTTAATTTTCGCAGTTTAATGTTATAATTAGACACATATCTTGCATAAAGGGGTGACACTATGATTAAGAAAGAAATGATAGCCATGCTATTGGCTGGTGGACAGGGCAGCAGACTTGGAGTGCTTACATCGAATCTTGCGAAGCCGGCAGTTGCCTTTGGTGGAAAATATAAGATTATAGATTTCCCACTCAGTAACTGTATCAATTCAGGTATCGATACGGTAGGTGTTTTGACACAGTATAGACCACTTCGATTGAATCAGCATATCGGAATTGGTATTCCGTGGGATTTGGATCGTAGTATTGGTGGTGTGACTGTATTGCCGCCTTATGAGAAGAGTACCAATAGTCAGTGGTATACAGGTACAGCAAATGCGATTTATCAGAATTTGGAGTATATTGATTACTACAATCCGGAGTATGTTCTCATTTTATCCGGCGATCACATCTACAAGATGGATTATGAGGTGATGTTAGATCATCACAAGACAATGGGAGCAGATATTACCCTCGCTACATACGAGGTTCCGATGGAGGAAGCAAGCCGTTTCGGTGTAGTAATTACAGATGGTGATGGTGTGATTCAGGAGTTTGAAGAAAAGCCAGAGAAACCTAGAAGTAATAAAGCTTCCATGGGTATTTACATCTTTAAGTGGAGTATTTTGAAAGACGCTTTACAGGAGCTTAAGGATGTTCCATCCTGTGACTTCGGTAAGCACATTATTCCACATTGTCATGAGAATGGTGCTAAGGTTGTGGCATATGACTTTAAGGGTTATTGGAAGGATGTTGGAACTCTTGGTTCTTATTGGGAAGCTAACATGGAATTGGTTGATATTATTCCTGAATTCAATTTATACGAAGAGTTCTGGAGAATCTATACCAAGAGTGATATTTTACCTCCTCAGTATATTGATGAGTCAGGAACTGTCACAGAGAGTATTGTAGGTGAAGGAACAGAGGTTTACGGAGAGGTTAGCCATTGTGTGATTGGTTCTGGTGTAACTATCGGAAAGGGTGCAGTTGTTAAGGACTCCATTATTATGAATAACACTGTAATTGCAGAAGGTGCAATTGTGAACAAAGCGATTATTGCTGAGAATGTTACAGTTGGAAAGAATGTTGAATTAGGTGTAGGAGAAGAGGCTGAGAACGAGTACAAGCCACAGATTTATTCCTTTGGTCTTGTTACAATCGGTGAGAATTCTACTATTCCGGACAACGTTAAGGTTGGTAAGAATACTGCAATTCATGGTCCTACCGAACTTTCTGAGTATCCGGACGGATTGTTAAAGAGTGGTTCTAGTTTGATAAAGGTAGGTGACTTAGCATGAGAGCAATCGGTATAATTTTAGCAGGTGGTAATAGTAGCAGAATGGGTGAGTTGTCTGCTAAGCGTGCAGTTGCAGCGATGCCAGTAACAGGAAGCTATCGTGCAATTGACTTTACATTGAGTAATATGACCAATTCTCATATCCAGAAGGTGGCTGTATTTACACAGTACAATTCCCGTTCTTTGAACGAGCATTTGAATTCTTCTAAGTGGTGGGATTTTGGTAGAAAGCAAGGTGGATTATATGTATTCACCCCAACCATAACAACAACCAATAGCTATTGGTATCAGGGTACAGCGGATGCACTTTATCAGAATATCAATTTTTTGAAGGATAGTCACGAACCATATGTAGTAATTGCAAGTGGTGATGGTGTTTATAAGTTGGACTACAACAAGGTGTTAGAAGAGCACATCAAGAAGGGCGCAGATATTACTATTGTTTGTAAGGACATCAATCCAGAAGAGGATGATGTGAGCAGATTCGGCGTTGTTAAGTACAACGAGGATATGCAGGTTACAGATTTTGAGGAGAAGCCACTTGTGGCACAGACCTCAACAGCATCCATCGGTGTATATGTAATCCGTAGAAGACAGCTAATCGAGCTTTTGGAGTCCTGCGCAAAGGAAGGAAGAACAGACTTTGTTAAGGATATTTTAATCCGCTATAAGAATGTGAAGAAGATATATGCGTATAAGATGGATTCTTATTGGAGAAATATTGGAACAATCGAATCCTACTTCAAGACTAACATGGATTTCTTGAAAAAGGATATCAGAGATTATTTCTTCAGACAGTATCCAGATGTGTATTCTAAGGTAGAAGATTTACCACCAGCAAAGTATAATGGGGATGCAGTGGTGAATAATAGCTTGATTGCAAGCGGATGTATTATTAATGGTACGGTTGAGAATTCTGTATTGTTTAAGAAGGTATATGTCGGTAATAATTGTGTGATTCGCAATTCTATTATTTTGAATGACGTTCATATTGGGGATAATTCAGTCATTGAGAATTGTATTATTGAGAGTAGAGACACATTACGTGCCAATACCATTCATACAGCAGAACCGGGTCAGATTAAAGTTGTAGTGGAGAAAAACTTCCGCTATACCATATAAGTTCTTTTTGGAAGAAGGATAATAAAGTACGAAGGGGTGTTACGATGGATATTACAGATATCAGACTTAAGAAAGTTACAAAGGAAGGTAAGATGAAAGCAGTGGCTTCCATTACCTTGGACAATGAGTTTGCTGTGCATGACATTAAGGTCATTGAAGGTGAGAAGGGATTGTTTATTGCAATGCCTAGCCGCAAAGCAGCAGATGGGGATTACAGAGATATTGCTCATCCGATTAATCAAAGTGCAAGAGAACGGATTCAGTCTATGATTTTGGCTGAGTATGAGAAGGCACTTCAGGAAGAGGAATAGAAGACAATTATGGGGGATGTCGATAAGCAATTATACGGCATACAACACAATGATTTATGGGGAAGCCAAGCCGGGGATTTTTATCTCCGGCTTGCGTTCTATTGTGCATCTTTTTCTATTGGTAAAATGAGAAAAACATGGTACAATGTGCAAAGCTACATTTATGGAGAAAATAGTAGAAACAGATTAGCGACAGGAGGTCATTAACATGGCAAGAGTGAAAGCAGTGATATTGGCAGCAGGAAAAGGAACCAGAATGAAGTCGGAGTTACCAAAGGTTATTCATAAGGCTTTGGGAAAAGAGATGGTTAAATATTCTATAGAAGCAGCGATGGAAGCAGGTGCCACAGAGCAGGATATTTGTCTTGTGGTAGGACATAAGGCGGAAATGGTAAAAGAAGCTGTAGGAAATCAAGTTTCCTATGTGTTGCAGGAAGAACAGTTAGGAACTGGTCATGCTGTTTTGTGTGCTAAGGAATTCATCGGAGAGGAAGGCCTTACCATGGTGCTTTGCGGAGATACTCCATTGATTACTGGTGAGACATTGAAGAAGTTGGTGGAAGCTCACGAAGCAGAGGGCAATGCCATAACTGTATTGACAGCCAGAGTGGATGACCCTACCGGATATGGTCGCATTATTACGGATAGCTGGGGCAAGTTTGTCAAGATTGTAGAGCAGAAGGATGCAACCTTAGAGGAACAGAGAGTGGACGAGATTAACTCTGGCATGTATCTTTTTGATTCGGTTATACTAAGTAAGGCACTTGCGAAACTTACTAATGACAATGCGCAGGGCGAGTATTACCTTACTGATACTATTGAGATTGTAAAATCAGAAGGATGGGGAGAAGTCGCCACGGTGGTGGTGCAGAATGTGGATGAGA
Source organism: Lachnospiraceae bacterium (assembly GCA_017439675.1). Classification (GTDB taxonomy): domain Bacteria; phylum Bacillota; class Clostridia; order Lachnospirales; family Lachnospiraceae; genus CAG-590. Next base: position 51,415 of record JAFSIQ010000039.1, on the reverse strand, counting down.
TTAAAGGTGTTAATTCACCGGAACAGCTACAGGAAGCAGAGAACATCCTCAAAAAGAGAAAGTAAGAATCATAATTGTGGAGCGAGAGGATGGATAGTCGAGCATGTTTCATCTTTTTAGAAGAGAAGTACAAGAGGTCGGAAATATGAAGTTAATTGTAGGCTTGGGAAATCCTACTGCAAAGTATGATAAAACTAGGCATAATGTGGGATTTGAGGTAATAGACAGACTAGCAGATGAATATAATATAGCAGTGGATACGGCAAAACATAAGGGATTCTATGGAAAGGGTAAGATAGAGGGACAAAGTGTTATTCTGTTGAAACCAATGACCTATATGAATCTAAGCGGGGAAAGCGTGATTGCGGTTTCCAATTATTTCAAGGTGGATGCGTCGGACATCATTGTGGTTTACGATGACATTAATTTAGACGTGGGACGTCTGCGAATTCGAGAAAAAGGAAGCGCCGGTGGGCACAATGGTATCAAGAATATTATTGCTCATTTAAATACGGATGCCTTTCCGAGAGTACGGGTAGGAGTGGGTATGAAACCGCCAAAGATGGATTTAGCGGATTATGTGTTGTCCCATTTTACCAAGGAAGAACAAGTGATGATGGATGAGGGATATGACAAAGCATGTAAGGCGATTGCCCTTATGGTGCTGGACGATATCCCGAAGGCCATGAATGATTATAACGGAAAATGAAAAGGGAAAAAGCATGGAAACCTTATTAGCTCCATTTCGGTTAAGCGAATTGGGAGAAAAGTGGGAAGAGGCAAGAGAGAAGAAAAAGACTCCGATGGAAATCAGTGGTACAGATGGATACGCTAGATATTATACCATGGATTGTCTGGGAAAGGACAAGGTTAAGCTGATTGTCACCTACGATGAGGACAGGGCAAAGGATATTTTGGATGGATATAGCTTTTTTGACCGAAATATCTGCTATTATCCGGCAAAGGATGCATTGTTTTATAGTGCGGATATTCATGGACATACCATACTTCGTCAGCGTATGGAGGTTATTCGGGGGATTGTAGAAGGTAGCATTACGACAGTTGTGTTGTCTATTGATGCCTTGTTGAACAAGGTGGTGCCTCTTCGGGAATTAAAAGAGAATATTGTGACATTTACACTAGGACAGACACTAGATTTGGATGAGGTAAAGAAGACTTTGGTGTCTCTCGGTTATGAGAGAAATGACTGGGTAGATGGAGTAGGGCAGTTCGCCATTCGAGGAGGTATTTTGGATATCTTCCCAATGAGCAGTGAGTGCCCTTTTCGTGTTGAATTGTGGGGGGAGGATGTTGACAGCATCCGAAGCTTTGATGTGGAAAGTCAGAGAAGTATTGAAAATGTGGACGCTCTTTCGGTATATCCGGCTGCAGAAATGATATTAGATGAGGATCGTGTGGCAGCGGGAATTAAGAAGATTGATAAGGAGCATAAGGCATATGCAAAGCAGTTGAAGGAATCATTTAAGACGGAGGAATATGCCAGAATCAATAGAGAAGTTGCAGCCTTAAAGGAGGAGCTTTCCTACTTTCATAGTGCCATGGGCGTGGATGGTTGCATTGGGTATTTCTACGAGCAGCTAGAAAGCTTTCTTTCCTATATGCCAAAGGATACCTTGGTATTGGTGGATGAACCAGATAAGGTGATTGCCAGAGCAGAGGCTTGTCAGGTTGAGTTTCGGGAGAGTATGGTGAACCGCTTGGAAGGGGGGTATATGCTTCCGGGACAGACAGATGTATTGTTTGATTATAAAGAAATTGTGGCGAGGTTGATAAATGCGAATACCATTTTGTTCAGTATTTTGAGTAAAAAAGAGTCTCTGTTTGAGGTACAGACCTATGTGGATTTTGAGACCAGAATGGTGCCGACCTATCATCATAATTTTGAAATGCTGTTGAAGGATATTCGGCATTGGAAAAAGGAAGGGTATAGGATTATATTATTTTCACCATCCACGACAAGAGGAGAACGCCTTGCAAAGGATTTGCAAGAGCAGGAGGTGAATTGCTTTTTCTCGGGCGATAAGAGCCGTATTCTTTCGGCTTCGGAAATGATGATAACCAATGGCCGCCTTCGTATGGGCTTCTCTGTTCCTGAAATCAAATTGGTTGTTTTGACAGAGGGAGATTTGTTTGGTCAGAAGAAGTCGAAGCATCGCATGAAGCGGAAACCACTTTATTCCGGTGAAAAGATTAAGAGCTTTGATGACTTAAATGTTGGCGATTATGTGGTGCATGAAAAACATGGCTTGGGCATTTATCTGGGGATTGAGAAGATAGAGGTGGATCAGGTGGCGAAGGACTATATCGCTATTGAATATAGTGGAGGTTCTAAGCTGTTCATCTTAGCCTCCCAGCTAGACCTGATTCAAAAGTATGCATCAAAGGATGGCAAGAGACCGAAGTTGAACAAACTCGGCGGACAGGAATGGGAAAAGACCAAATCCAAAGTTCGTGGGAAGGTGCAGGAGATTGCCAAAGAGCTTGTGGAATTGTATGCGATTCGTCAATCCAAGGAAGGGTATGCATTTTCGCAGGATACAGTGTGGCAAAAGGAGTTTGAGGAGTTGTTTCCTTATGAGGAGACTGAGGATCAGTTAAAAGCCATCGAGGACACCAAGGCGGACATGGAGAGCCGTAAGATTATGGACCGATTGGTGTGTGGTGATGTGGGATATGGTAAGACGGAGATTGCTATTCGGGCAGCATTTAAGGCGGTGCAGGATGGGAAACAGGTTGCTTATCTGGTGCCTACCACTATATTGGCGCAGCAGCATTACACTACCTTTAAGGAGAGAATGCAGGACTTTCCGGTGAATGTAGGGATGCTGTCCCGTTTCTTATCAGCAAAGGAACAGAGGAAGACATTGGACGATTTGAAAAAGGGACAGGTGGACATTATTATCGGAACCCATCGTCTACTTTCAAAGGATTTGGATTACAGTAATCTAGGACTTTTGATTATTGATGAGGAGCAACGTTTTGGTGTGACGCACAAAGAGAAAATTAAACAGATGAAGAAGGATGTGGATGTGTTGACCTTAACGGCTACTCCGATTCCTAGAACTCTACACATGAGTCTTATTGGTATTCGTGATATGAGTTTGTTGGAGGAACCACCAGTGGATCGAAAGGCGATACAGACTTATGTGTTAGAATACAATCCAGAATTAGTGAAAGAGGCAATTTCCAGAGAGCTTGCCCGGGGAGGGCAGGTATACTATGTGTATAACCGGGTGAATACCATTGCGGATGTGGCGGCGGATTTAGCTAAGCTGATGCCGGATGTACGAGTTGCCTTTGCCCATGGACAGATGCGGGAAAAAGAATTAGAGGATGTTATGTACGCATTTATTAGCAAGGAGATTGATGTGTTGGTAACAACCACTATTATTGAGACAGGTCTAGATATCTCTAATGCCAACACCATGATTATTCATGATGCTGAGAATTTCGGACTTTCCCAGCTCTATCAGCTTCGTGGCCGTGTGGGACGTTCCGACAGAAATGCTTATGCATTTTTGATGTATAAGAGGGATAAAATGTTGAAGGAAACGGCAGAGAAGCGACTAAAGGCTATTCGCGAGTTTACAGATTTGGGTTCTGGATTTAAGATTGCTATGCGGGATTTGGAAATTCGTGGAGCGGGCAATCTGCTAGGTGCAGACCAATCCGGTCATATGGAAGCAGTGGGATATGACCTGTACTGTAAGATGCTAAATGATGCTATTTTGCAACAAAGGGGAGAACAGACCAAGGAAGACTTTACAACTACCATTGAACTTCCCATCGATGCCTATATACCTTCTACCTATGTGAAGAATGAGACGACGAAGCTAGAGCTATACAAACGAATATCTGGTGTATGGACAGATGAAGACTATGAGGATATGCTAGATGAATTAACGGATCGGTTTGGTGAGCCGGGATATGAGGTTATGAATCTATTGCAGGTGGCGAAGATAAAGGCGAAGGCACATGAAGCATTTATTACTACAATCACTTATAAAAACAAACAGGTGCATTTGGAGATGGCACCAGGTATTCGGGTGAAGATGGAGTTATTGAATGACTTTTTAGATAAATATCTCAACAACATTCGTGTGGTGACAGGTAGTAATCCGGGCTTTGTCATTGACTTGGAAAAGAAGAGTATTAAGAATTTTATGAAGGACTTGGATACCATTATACAGGATATCAATGAGTTGATAGAACGCGAATGATGTAGTATAATACTCGTCAAGCGGAGCTTGTAATATGAAGATTAGCAGTTTCACTTGCTTGCAAGGATGAAACTTCTGAGCGGGTTACTTATGAAGTAAGTAATATGGCGATATGATTTCACAAAATGAGGATGATTATGGGAAAGAAGAAAACCAATCGTGACGAACAAAAGAATAATGAAAACGGAGCACCAAAGGAGAATAGGCAAGAGACAACGAACAAAGTCAAGGAGATAGTAATTACTGCATTGGTGGGTGTGTTGATGCTTGTGGTGGTTGTTTTCGGATTGTGGAAGCTCTCAGGAGAGGATGATAAGCCGTCCAATACGCTAGCATTTACAGTGGGAACAGAAGAAGTGTATATGGATGAAGTGAATTTGGTTATCTTACAGAATATACAGAGTACTGGTATGACTGTTGAGAGTTTGGATCGTGTTTCTTCGGAAAATAAAGTGGATGCGGCTACTGTTTACAAAGAAGAGATGTTAGAAGTAATCATGGATTATAAAGTGGCTTATCTGGTGGCAAAGGAACGGGGCATGGAGCTTACTGCAGAAGAGTTAGAGGATGTGAAGCTAGATGTGGCTGATTATTTGAGCAAGGTGGATGCCAGACTTTTGAATCAATGGGGGATTGAAAAGAGTATGATTCAAGAGGTATATGAGCAACGCTATCTAGCTCACAAGCTAGAGACTACTATCACCGATGGGGTAGAGGTAGGAGAATATCAGTATTGTACCGTATATTTTATGTTGTTTCCGAAGGTGGAGATGACAGCGGATGGCAGTTACGCTACGGAAGAAGATGGTGAGACACCGATTATGCTCTCTGACAGTGAGATAGAACAAGCAAAAGCGGATGCAGATGCGGCACTTGCAGAATTGAAGGCAGGTACAGACCCGGATGAGGTCGCTAAGACATATGGCGTGGAAAGCTATTCTGGACAAGAGAGCAACATATCTACTAGTTTTGATGAGGTGTTTACGAAATATACCACCACATTAAAGGCGGAGGAATGTAGTCCAGTGATTGAGTTAGAAAGCTGTTATGCTATTGTGAAAATGATTACTGAGAACAATGAGGAAATGGCAGAACAGATTGTGGAATATTATGAGGCAGATAAAATGCAGGAAGCATTGGATGAGCAACGAGCATTGTGGTATGAGCAGGTTGGTGTCGGTGAGGAACCGGAATATGCAGGAAAGGCTTGGTCATCAGTGAATCTATATAATTACTTGCAGTAGATGGAGGAAAAGGATATGCAAATCGCAAAGAGAATGACAGCACTTGTGTTGAGTGTAGTGTGTCTGCTGTGTGCTATGGGATGTGATAAGAGGGAAGAAGTGGATTCGGCACAGGTGGTGTATGAATATGGTGATGAAGTCATTACCTTTGGTGAGTATTATATATATGCCAGAACAGTACAAGAGGATTACGAAGAAACCTATGGCAGTGGAATTTGGAGCTTGGAGGTTTCTACGGATGAAGGTAAAAGTCGGGTGGACAATGTAACCATCCAGGATATCATTTATAATATCAATCGTGTTAAAGTGTTGGTTGCACAAGCGGAAGATATGGAAATTTCTTTGAGTGATAAGGAGAGAACGGAAGCAAAGAATGTTGCGGATACGTTCTATGCAGGTTTGACGGAAAAGGATATTGAGAAGACGGAAATTACACCAGAGATTGTTTATCAGGTTGTAGAGGAAAATATGCTTGCAGAGGAAGTGTACCAGCAGGTGTTAGCGGAGCACGAGTTTGAGATTTCTGAAGAAGAAGCCCGCATGACTACATTTTGCGATATGGTATTTGAATGCTATAGCGTGAAGCAGGATGGTTCTGTGGAAGAGTATACCGATGAAAAAAAAGCGACTCAGCTAGAAAAGGCAAATGAGGCATTGGCAACCTTGGCAACAGATGAAGAGATGACCTATGAGATGATTGTGGACAAGTATGATTTGGAGTATGCAGCTACTTATACCATGTCGCGCACAGAGTTGATAGAGGAGTATGGCGAATCTACTACAAGTAAGATATTGTCCTTAGCGGATGGTGAGGTCAGCGTAGTGATTGAAAGCGAGTATGGATATCATATTTTCAAAATGTTACAGTCTAAGGATGAGGAATTAACCAAGAAGAACAAGGAAGAAATCATCGAGCAGATGCAAAAGGAATATTTCAATGGTGTGTTTGAGGAATGGTCTAAGAAATATGATTCTCGATTTAATTATCAAGAGGATGTGAATATGGAATTGGCAAACATGTTTCCATTTTCCGATGTATAAGATTTGAATAAGATAGAGTAAAAATACCGGATGGCAAGGAAGCTTGCTATCCGGTATTTGTGTTAGCCTATATGAGTAGGAGTTGACCTACCTTACTGTTGTTAATCGTAAAGAAAAACATTCGATATCTTAGTAGTAAGATTCCATGGCGTCGGTAAAGCCTATCGCAAATCCTGCAATGAAAGAAATTACAGTAATTACAATACCGATAATAGAGGTGATAATACCAGCAGTTGCGGTACCAGGCTTCTTCCCGTTCTCAGTTGGCTGTTGCATGCAACCGCAAATAATACCTGCAATACTGAATAAAATGTTACCGCAACAACAACAGCTTAATACAATACTTAAAATACCACACACTAATGAGATAGTTGCCTTTGTTGTGGAAACTGGTTCGCCGTATACAGCAGAAGAAGAGTATGTTTCTGTGTAATCTACCGGTGTTGTATAGGTAGGAGCAGAGTATGTGTTCTCGTCTAATGTGTATGCAGGCTTCTCCTCTGTTGCAACAGTTTCGGTTGCAATAGGCTCAGATGCTGCGGTTTTTGTCACAGCTTCGGTTGTTGTAGCCGCTGTTGAGCTTTCAGTAGTTTCTGCAACGGTTTCAGATGTTGAAGCTACTGTTCCGTTTTCCTCTGCAGGGGTGTCTGATGAACCTCCGATTGTGTAATCTGTTGATGTAATATTATTCTCGTCCATAGTAATTCTCCTTTATTTGTAATATTTAATGAGTTATAAAGTACTATAGCATTTTTTGGTAGGTGGTGTAAAGAATTATATAAAATAAATTTCTAATTTCATATAAATTTAATGTAGTAAGACGTGACTTTTGGGAAATGTCAGGATGGAAGAAAAATCTATTGCAAATGGGTGGTATTTATTTTGAAAAAGTGCTATTGTATTGAGGTATAGATAAAAATGTTTATCTGTAGGCAAAGTGATGTAGAGACAGGGTGAATTGACAATGAAAAAATGCCAGAATACTTTGTCAGACAAGGATGAAGAAATGGAAGTAAGGAAAGAGAAGCCGATATATTATGAACAATTAAAAACGGATTGGATTCTGGTAAATTTGGTGATGGGGATTGTTTTCTTCATTATGTTTATTTATATGGTGTTACAGAAGGTGGATGTCCTTCCTAATTCTACCTGTCTGTTTCACGATATGTTTCGTATGTATTGCCCTGGATGTGGCGGAACTAGAGCATTGTTTACCCTCTTGCAAGGAAAGATTTTGCATTCGCTCTATTGTAATCCAGCAGTTTTGCTTGGTCTTATTTTGGTATTATACTATGAAATTGGAATTGCAGTTACTTTGAAAAAGCGTAATGGAAAGCGATACTATACGAAGAAGCTTTGGCCACCTGTTTTGTATGTAGTGATTGTGCTTGTTTTTTGTGTGGTGCGCAATTATCTGTTGCTTGCCCACGGATTTGATATGTTAAATGACTTTTTGTGATGTGTTTTTATCTAGTGAGAACTCTTTCTTGATTTTTTGTAAAAAATGAGATACTATATAACAGTCGTCAAAATAAAACGTAGGCAGTCATGGCGGAATGGCAGACGCGCCAGATTCAGGTTCTGGTGCCCGCAAGGGCGTGTGGGTTCAAGTCCCATTGACTGCAGGCATGACAGAAAAGGCAGGTCGTGAGACCTGTCTTTTCTATTATGGTCGCGGAGCCTACCTTGAACCCAAGGGTTCAAGGTCTCCTCGACATAAATGTCTCGTCGGTCGGTTTGACGGGAAAAAGGTTCACTGACCTTTTTTCTGATTCTGTCTCACCCCGTTGATTGCGAGTTGTTTTGGTTTAAAATTAAAGTTAGCTGTGGTATTATCTTCTTAGAGACAAATATAGCAGAGGGAAAATTTACATACGTTTGGATAGAAAATGCTATTTTTAAGGAATTGTAAAAGGATTTTTACATACATTTTTGGTAATGTAAAAGCAAATTGATAGAAAAACATTCGGAAATTTTGTATGTTGAGTATGCTTCGAATGGAGGCAAAAAACAAAACGAGGTGGATAGAATATGGAAATAGGAAGCAAACTCAAAAATGCACGAAAGGAAAAGGGAATCACTCAAGAACATGCGGCCGAGTTACTTGATGTTAGTAGACAGACTATCTCGAATTGGGAAAATAATAAGTCTTACCCTGATATCATCAGTGTCATAAAAATGAGCGATATCTATTCTGTAAGTCTTGACCACCTGCTTAAGGAGGAAAAATCAATGAAGCAGACTTATCAAGAATTTTTGGAAGAGAGTACAAACACGGTAAAGGCAAAAAGAAATTTAGGGGAAATTATATTGATTTCTACATACTTTATTATATGGGTTGTAGCAATGATTGCTGTTTGGCAAACGAGAGGACCTATGACAGCGGGACTAGATATTATTTTTAAGTGGATATTATTACCGCTCTTTTTACTTGTGTCAACAGTAATAGTGGCAAAGAATGATTACTGGGGAAAAGGAAACTGGTTTTGTATTATTGCTGCAGCAATAACGTTCCTTACCGTTCCATATACGGAATTTGTAGAGGAAATGGGAACGGCAACTTTCACTTTCCGCTTTCCTAATTTTACGTATATGGTGGTAGGCGTTATCGTTTCCATCTGTGGTATTGGAATAGGGAATCTTTGGAGAAAGAAAAATTTTTCAAAAGAAAAATCTAAAAATAACGTTTAGGGTATACTGAAAATATTTTAAAATTCTATTGGAAAAAAGGAATACTTATGGTATTATATGTATAGGATATAACTGTAATGCGTTACAGTTTTGGTCTGGGCGAAAGCTCTTTGGACCACCGTAGGCGGGAAGAATTTCCCGCCATTTTTACTATTGTGAAAGTTTTGGAGGAGTTAATGAAAGAACTTAGTGTATTTATAGATGAATCAGGAGACTTCGGAGAAATTACAGAGCGACCGGCATACTATCTGGTAACACTTTTGTTCCATGATCAGAAGAATGAAATTGCTTCAAATGTTAAAAGACTTGAGGATAGTATCATGAATTCGGGATTTGATTTTGAGTATATACATACGGGACCGGTTATCAGACGTGAAGATGTATTTTCCAGATTATCCATAGATGAGCGCAGAAAGTTGCTTTTTAAAATGTTAAACTTTATTGCAAGTAGCCCTATTGTATATGAAATGGCTGTGGTAAATCGTAAGGAAGCACCAGATAAGATTTCTCTTTCTGGTAGGCTGGGACGTGAAATTTCGAATGTGATAGTAAAACACAAACCCTTTTTTGATAGTTTTGATAAAATAATTGTTTACTACGACAATGGTCAAATTGAGCTTGGAGCAATACTGAACACAGTATTTTCAATCCATTTTTCTAATGTGGAATTTCGGAAAGCAGAACCACAAAAATATCGTTTGCTACAGGCTGCTGATTTTATTTGTAGTATGGAGTTATTGAAAATCAAGAAAAGTGAAAATAGATTAAGTAAATCTGAAAAGCAATTTTTTTACAAGCCACAGGAATTGAAAAAGAGTTTCTTTAAAACTGTTGATAAGAAACGGCTAGGAAAATGATAAAAATAGTACGATGAAAGGAAGATTACTGAAAAGATTAGCTGATAGTTCCTACAAAAATATAGCATGGGGAACAAGTTTTGATGAAATAAAAGAAATGGTAGAGAAACATTCAGAAGACGAAGTTACAGTTAATGAGGAAGAAACCATTGTATATGATTTTACTGAAAACTATCAAGGATTTGAAGGTGTCAATGCAATTGTTATTTATAAATGTAATTATGTAAAAGAATTGGAATCTGTATGTTTAATGCTTAGTAATAAGAACGATAGTAACTATACAGATGAAATGCTATATGAGGGTTTGACGGAAATGTTTTCAGAATTATATGGAGAGTACGAGGATAAATCATATGAAAAGATTTGGACAACAAAAAAGAGTACAATAACAATTGTGTATGTTATGGATGGAATGTTTACTGTCGAATATGAGGCTAAAAGAAATTAAGAGTAAGGTTTATAATTTGCTATTAATATAAAGCAAAATGGAAGTGTGTCGAAAACGATTGTTTTTGGCACATTTTCATTTGTGCCTGAAAATATAACATTTTAGATTTAAAAATAATTCATAAAACGTGTCAAAAACTATCTACAAATTGAAACGTTTTTGATACAATGTACTTGATTCAAGAAAAGAAGAAGGATGATATGTTAGTAGGATATGCAAGGGTTTCAACTAGGTAAAGGATTTTCCAGTCAGTGAATGAAAAATAATCATGGACATATTATTGTGAGTTGTTGTCAATTTCAGATGATGATATAAAGAAGCTTTATCTATATGGTGGTAGGCGTTATCGTTTCCATCTGTGGTATTGGAATAGGGAATCTTTGGAGAAAGAAAATTTTTTCAAAAGAAAAATCTAAAATTAATGTTTGAAGCTATTAAAAAGAAAGGTAATGGAAGATGGCAAAAAAAGAGGCAAAAACCAATGCAATGCGCATATTGGATAAGAATAAGATTTCATATAGGGTGAACAACTATGAGTGTGATGAGTTTGTGGATGGTATGCAGATAGCTGACAAAAATGGGCAGGCTTATGAGCAATCCTTTAAGACTCTGGTGACAGTAGGGAAGAGTGGCGGATATTATGTGTTTGTCATTCCGGTAGACAAGGAAATTGATTTCAAAAAGGCCGCTAAGATTGTGGGAGAAAAGTCGGTGGAAATGATTCCGGTAAAGAATATCAATGCGGTCACCGGTTATATTCGTGGCGGTTGTACGCCTCTTGGCATGAAGAAGCTATATCCTACAGTAATTGAAGAGAGTGCCAAGGGGTTTGATGAGATTATCATTAGCGGTGGCAAGCTTGGGGTACAGATTCTGTTGAATCCGCTAGACTTGGTGAAGGTGGTAAATGGAAGCTTGGAACATGTGATTGTGAATTAAAAATATCAAATAACTATTAACTTTTCAGAATGTATTGCCGATACATAATATGAAAGGGTGAAGTGGCGGAACATGGATGCTCTGTCACTTCTTTTTTTACTTGAAAATGCTACCAATGCTTACGTACAAGAGGTTTACAAAGGTATGTATGCATGGAATGGATTTTCATTTAAAAACTCTTTTACATATCTACATATTTCATGGAAAAGAAAGGAGTTGAGTACCATGAAAATCAGCGAGAGTGCTGTGGCAATGTCGGGAAAGCGACACTACAGCCTATTTCAACAAACCCAGGTTTCAGCCGTTACCATGAGTGCGTCTAAGTGGAATGAGTTACAGGAAGCCTTGGGGGATAATTCTGCCGAGGTATCTATCTCGAAGGAATCCCAATCGTTATTGGAACAATTGAAGAAGGAAGAAAGGCAAGCGCAAAAGGACCGAGGAGAGCAATTTGCATTGGCTAATATGTTGCATAAGTCTTCCGAAGTGCAACCAGAAGTTCCACAGGTGGTTCCGGAAGAAGATCACATGATTAAGACACTTCGCCGTATTTTGGAAATGCTAAAGGCAATTCGCAATGGCGATGGCTTGTCCTATCTTGGTAAGCTTCGCAGTATGAAGGTGGAGGACATTATGGAAGAAGACCAGCACTTTGGTGCCAGTGTTAAGCGAGGGGGTAAGACATTTGGTCTATCACAGAATGTCAATGTAATCGATCTTCGCAGTGCTTCTGCAACTTCTCTATCTTCGGCTATAGTTACCAATTCAGGTGCTACAGCAGCAAATGGTGCAACGGCATGGGTTCGCCATGTGGAGAAGAGTGGTTTTATGATGGAACAGGAGAGTGTTTCGTTTTCTGCTACTGGAATTGTAAAAACCGCAGATGGCAGAGAGATTAACTTTGGTGTGGACTTAGAAATGTCTAGAGGTTTTGCGGGTTCCTTTTTCGAATCTTCGACGGAGGATGTTGTATTAACCGACCCGTTGGTTATCAATTTGGATGCAGGAACGGCATCCGTTTCCGACCAGAAATTCTTCTTTGATTTGGACGCAGATGGAAAAAAAGAAGAGATATCCTCGCTTGGTCAGGGCAGTGGTTTCCTTGCCTTTGATAAGAATGGAGATGGAACAATCAACGATGGTTCGGAATTGTTTGGAACCAAGTCTGGAGATGGCTTTGCAGATCTTGCAAAGTACGATGAGGACGGTAATGGTTGGATTGATGAAAATGACCGGATTTTTAACGATTTGAAGGTTTGGACAAAGGATTCAGAAGGAAAGGACAAGCTAATGGATTTGAAGAGTGCGGATGTAGGTGCTATCTATCTTGGAAGTGCCAACACCCAGTTTCATTTAAATGATGCTAGTAACAAGACAAATGGTGTGATCCAAAAGACTGGTGTGTTCCTAAAAGAGAGCGGTTCGGTTGGAACGGTACAGCATTTGGACTTGGCAGTGTAATGCAAGAGGTGAAGGAAATGTTTTCACCGCGAAAAATTGAATCACAAGGGAAGACACACCCCTTGAAATAGTAACTGATGGACTACCATATTCGTGTAGCGTTTTCGTTAATTGCATGGACGGAAACGCTGCACATATATAGGTGGTCGGTGTATTACAAAAGGCAGCAAAAGCTGTCTTATTTTTTTCTTCACAAAAACTTAAGTAATTTCTTGTTGACACCCTACTGTTTATGCTGTATATATAACATATAAACAGTAGGGGCGATGATATAAACACATGGCTGTTTCGGAATGAGTAAGCAATTGCAAAAAGAAACAATCAATATACACTTAGGAAAAGAGAGGTAAGGAATATGAATCAGGAATTACTAGCAAAATGCCAGTTGTTTGTGGAAAACAAGAATGCTTTGGACAAGGGATTCGTATGGGATGGTGCAACCATTATTGCAGAATATACTGCGATGCTCGCAACGCTAACAGTTGTGATGGTTGCTTCAACCACAGCGAACAACTGATGGAAAAGCTTTTAGACAGCAAGAAGGGATAATGTGTAAAGAAGTATGAAAAAAATAGGATGGGAAACACAATAGGCAGGTGAAAAAATGAAAATATTACAAAATTCAGGAGTTCCAATTTATCAACAGATAGCAGAACAGTTTAAGGCAGATATTCTGGCAGGCAAGATGAAGCAAGGAGAGTACCTTCCTTCTATACGTGGTCTGGCGAAGGATTTGCGAATCAGCGTGATTACCACTATGAAAGCTTACGAGGAGTTGGAGCAACAGGGTCTAATTACAGCAGTGCAGGGCAAAGGGTACTACGTCAATGCACAGGATAGTGAAATGCTAAAGGAACAGCATATGCGAAAGATGGAAGAGCATTTGACCAATGCGATATCGGCAGCAAGGATTGCAGGCGTATCCGATAGCGAGTTGGTTGGAACCTTGCGGATATTACTGAATACACTGGATGACATGACCAATTAGAGAAAAGAAAGGAAATGCGTATGAAGACGAAGGCAGTTGTGAAAATCAAGGATTTGAAAAAGCGGTTTAAGGGATTTGAATTAGATATTCGAGAGTTGGAAATTCCGAAAGGGTTTGCCACCGCACTCATTGGTGAAAATGGTGCCGGAAAGAGTACATTACTAAACATTCTTGCAGGGGTGAGATTAGACTACAAGGGTGAGGTTACATATTACAATGGAAGTCTTACAGATGAGGAAGTAAGGGAAGTCAATGGATATGTGGCAGCTAGCAATTATTTTTTGCCGCATTGGACTGTGGAGGCAGTTGCAGAATTGAATGAATTATTATTTGAAAATTTTGACAAGGGAAAATATGAGAGCTTATGTAAAGACTTAGGTATTTGGGAAAGCAAGAAAAAGAGTGTCAGTAAGCTTTCCGATGGTATGAAGATGAAAACCATGCTTGCTAGTGTATTTGCAAGAGAAACCAATATGCTATTGTTGGATGAGCCGGCTTCACCATTAGACCCTTTGATGAGGGATGAACTTTGCTCCATGATTCGCAATTATATCGACGAGGGTGATGGCGATAAGACAGTATTCTTTTCTACGCATAATGTAGCGGATATGGAAAATGTAACAGACTATGCCATGATTATGGAGCAGGGTAAGATTGTAGAGCAGGGCTTTGTGGAAGATTTGAAGGCGAAGTACATTCTTGTTAAAGGAGAAAAAGAAGATGCGGATAAGCTGCAAGGTATCTTGGTTGGCTTTCAAAAGAATTCCTATGGATGTGAGGGTTTGTGTCTTTCGGAGAATTTGAATCAATTGGCAGGGTTTGATGTGGCGACAGAGACACCAAATCTATCCCAGATTTGTGTGGCAGTGATGAAGCAGTATTCAAAGCTAAAGAAGGCTGTGTGAGTGAGGTGAATGGAATGAAGAATACAATCAGAATGTATAACATATTCTTCCCACGCAAATGCTTTATGTGGTTCACCTACATTTTGTATCCGATTGTAGTCCCGTTGATATGTTCTTTGTGCTTAAAATTGTTCTTGCTTGCAGGTACGGTGATGAGCTTGATGATGAGTACAGCAGGTGTTATTACTATAGAATATCTTTTGGATACCTATATGTTTCATGGCATTGTTGCAAAGGATTATAAGGCGTTGGAATATGTGAAATCCTCCGGGAAGGGCATTGATTTGTTACAGCGGGCGTTCCTTGTGGATGGAATTCGAAGAATTCTGACGACGGGATTGATTATGACGGGTTTGTATTGGGCTACAAGGATGGCTTTTGAAAAGGATGCAGGAGAAACTATTTTAGAAATCAATGGGGAGATTGTAAGTCACCCATCCGCGTTGATTTACTTGCAATGCGGTTTGATAGCGGTGCTTTTTGTAGAGTTGGGGATGCTTATTACACGTAGGTCGAAAAATGTGTTAGCGAACATATTAGTACTATATGTGATGTCAGCGATAGCCTGTCCGTTGGCTATGGTTGCAGCGGAATATACATCTAGCCTATCCGTAGGTTTATCTGTAATCCTGTTAATAATTGTTATGGTGCTAAGCCGTAAAGTGTTGGTGAAGAAAGTGAGGGAGAGCTTCTATGATGAAGGATATAAAGAATTGCTTCAAACTACTTAAATATGGATATCAGATTAAGACAAACATGGTCTGTGCAGTACTGTTTTTTCTAATGGGAATTGCCTTTTCGGTAATTGGTCATGAACAGTTTACGCTTAGCGTTGTGTACTTCTTTTTGGCGATTTTGTTTGTGGTGCAATCCATGTATATGGCAATCTATTCAGATTTTATAGGAGCATCACCAAAACGTGCGAAGGTGGAGCTTCGCTATATTGATATTTTGAATGTGATGGGTGGAATCGTTGCATCAGCAGCCACGATTATCACAGCATTTTTAACTAGAAATTTGCCATCAGAGGGACCTTCCATGGAGACCAATCTGGTGATTGGCGGATGGATGACCATTATTTTATACTGCTATATGTGTATGTCCTTTAAGATGATGTGGGTTGGAATGATAATCTTTTTTGTTTCATTTTTCTCTGTGATGAATATTGCTGGAAGTGCATTTACAGCAGCCTTTGATAGCGTGCTGGTTGGCAAAACTGCTTTTGCGATAGTGGTGTTCCTTGCAGAAGTAGCAATTGGAATTGTGCTTGGCCATGGAATTCGAAGACTACTCTATCGCAAGAGTATGTCGAAGTGGGCCATGGGTGCGAAGCTCCGTATGGAACAGTCGTAACGATAAGCCGATTGTGATGGAAATTGTTATGGCAATCTGAACGTATATAGAATGGCAATGTATACCTGTGGTAGCATTGCCATTTTTTTCTGTTTTATGTTATACTAGCGAAGAAAATGAGATTCGTAAGCAAGGAATACTTGTTTAGAATAGTGTGAAAATTATAGATATAAGGTGCGGACTCAGATACACCAAGGTCTGCAAAGAGGAGTTGAACATTATGAAAATTATCATGCCGGACAATGCAAACCGGATTATTTATACATTACAAAATGCAGGCTATGAGGCTTATATTGTAGGTGGCTGTGTTCGTGATGCCATTCTCGGAAGAACTCCTGGAGATTGGGATATTACCACCTCTGCAAAACCAGAACAGGTGAAGGCTTTGTTTCACAGAACCATAGATACAGGGATCGAACACGGAACGGTAACGGTTATGATGGACAAGGAAGGTTATGAGGTTACTACCTATCGGGTGGATGGTAAGTATGAGGATCACAGAAGACCAACCTCGGTGACATTTACTGCTAGTCTCCTTGAGGATATGAGACGCAGAGATTTTACCATTAACGCCATGGCGTATAATGAGACAGAAGGTGTCATTGATCATTTTGGTGGAATGGCGGATTTGGCGAAGAAAGTGATTCGTTGTGTCGGTGAGCCGAAGGAACGTTTTGACGAAGATGCGCTTCGTATTCTTCGCGCCCTTCGTTTTTCTGCGCAATTAGATTTCACAATAGAGGAAAAGACAAAGGAAGCTATTCGCAACCAAGCAGTATTTTTGCATGATATCAGTGCAGAACGAATACATGTGGAGCTTACCAAGCTGATTACCTCGAAGCACCCAGAACGACTTCGGACAGCCTATGAGCTTGGGGTGACCAAAATTGTGTTGCCAGAGTTTGATGCTATGATGGAGACGGAGCAGAATAATAAGCATCATATGTATAATGTCGGAGAACATACTTTGCGTGTGGTACAAGAGGTTCCGGCTACGGAGACTATGCGGTGGGCTGCCCTTTTACATGATGTGGCAAAACCGGTGTGTAAGTCCAGTGACGAGGCGGGGGACCATTTTTATCTGCATAATGTAGCTGGTATGGATATGTCTGAGGAGATTTTACAGCGGTTAAAGTTTGACAACGCAACGATTGCCAGGGTGAAACGTCTTGTGCAGTGGCACGATTATGGAATGGGGAAAAAACCTTCCCTTCGTTCCTTCCGTAAATCCTTGAGTAAGATGGGTGCAGATTTGTTTGAGGATTACACTTATATTAAGCGTGCGGATACCCTTGCTCAAAGTGATTATAAGCGTGAAGAAAAGCTTGCGAATTTGGAGCAACTGAAGGAATACTATAATGTGATTCAGGAACAACAGCAATGTTTGTCACTGAAGGACCTAGCGGTTACTGGTAAGGACTTGATTGAAATTGGAATGAAACCAGGTAAGGAATTGGGTGTGGTATTACAATACCTGTTAGAACAGGTGCTAGAAGAACCGGAGTGTAATGAGCGAGATATCCTTCTTGATATGGCCCGAAAAAAGATTTGAAAATGTCATAGTTTTATCCCCTCCCTCATAAGATGAAAGAGAAAAGGAGGGGATATTTTTATGTCTGAAAAACTTGCAGAAGTCTACGAAAAGTATGACATGGAAATTACAAATACAAGAAGGGGAAGAGGTGCAACCATTCTTACTATAACGGATGGCTTGCGGATATTGGAGCCATTTAAGGGAAGTGTAGTTCGTTTGGAACAGGAACATGTGTTAAAAGCACTGTTTGAGGAAGAGGGTTTTTCAGACTTGGACACGATTATCCCAAATGTGAACGGGGAATTGATTACCAATGACCGGTATCGGCAGCCTTATGTAATGAAGAAATATTTCGTTGGGGAAGAGTGTGACATGCGCAACTTAGCGGATATGGTGCGTGCTGTGGATAAACTGGCAGATTTTCATATATGTGGTCAAAATGTTGCAAGACGTTTTCATTCCTGTTGGGAACAGACAAAGCGGGAAAAAGAACAGCGCCAGATTCGGGAAATAAAACAGGCACTAGAGGATGGGGAAGAAATAGAACGTATCGCTCAGATTTATGGGATTCACCAAAGAGTGTTAGAGGAAATTTTGAAAGAGAAGGAGGAAACAGGATTCGATGCAGAGAAAGCCTGTGAGGGGATGCAAAAGGGAAGTCTTCAGGCAGGGAAAAGTGCTGCCTGTGAGGAAATTTGGATGTTGCATAGTCCGGAAATTGACATGGGGGAATGTATTTCCCATCTCTTTCGTAGAAGAAATCGGGAACTTCTTAAGATTCAAAAATATGTGTTAAAGGTGAAGAGACGAAATGATTTTGAAAAGCGTTTTTTGCAGGTGTTTTCCGATTATCATAGGAAGGGATTACAGTGCGAAGAAAATTTTTTGGCAGTAATGAAGGAAGGTGGAACACCTCTTGGTAGGGAAAATGTGCTTCGTCACTATGGAATTTGCCATGGAAGTTTTAACCAGCATAATGTAATATTAGGAAATAATTGTGAGGCTATTGTGCATTTTGAGCGGTTTTCTAGAGGGAATCAATTAGAGGATTTGTATCAA
Organism: Lachnospiraceae bacterium; assembly: GCA_017439675.1. Taxonomy (GTDB): domain Bacteria; phylum Bacillota; class Clostridia; order Lachnospirales; family Lachnospiraceae; genus CAG-590. The sequence continues at coordinate 32,654 of JAFSIQ010000039.1, read as the reverse complement.
TTTGCAAGAAAGGCAATGGAGAAGAATCATTTTGACTATGAGATTCTAGATGTTTTGTTGAATACCTATGGGAGGAAAATTACTCTGTCTCAAGAGGATTATCGTTATATGTACGTGTTGTTTACCTATCCTGAGAAATTCTGGAAGATTGCAAATGGGTATTATAATTCAAAAAAAACCTTTTTGTCACCAAAATATTTGGAAAAATTAGAGATGGTGATTTTGCAGGAAAAAGAAAAAAGTGAAATGTTGGATGAATTTTATTCTTTTCATTTGAGTTAAAACCTAGTATAATAACTCCGTGTGTAAAGCGTTACTGTCGATAATAGGGCAAAGAACTGGTTCGAAATGGTTCGTCCATAGGAGGACATATGAAAGTACAAAAGACAAACCGCAAGAAAATATTGTTTTTGCGCTTCCTTTGCTTGTGTATGGTGGTGCTGGTGGGCGGACTGACCACAGCCTGTAATCAGAAGATAGATACACCAGTTTTTGATGAAGAGGTGGCACCGGCAGAGGAGATTTCCATATTGGCCATTGTAAGTGGTTTGGATGAGGTGAATGAACATATCACTTTGCGCAGTATGGATTATGAGACGGAAAAGGAATTGTATTATACGGTAGGCGCAGATGTGAGGGATAAGTATGGTGACATTATACCTATGTCTGATGTGGAGCTTGGAAGTATTGTAGAAGTGGTCTATGATGCTAACAGGGATAAGCTACTTTCTATATATATCAGTGATGAAGAAATGGTCTCTGTGGTAAGGGAGGTTTCTGGAGCACAGATTGACTATGTGAAAAACACGGTGAGAATTAACGGTACTACATATCCTATGAGTGATCATGTGGCAGCATTTTCAGATAATGTGCAGATTGGAATTAATGAGATTTGTTCAGAGGATCAGCTTACCATATGGATGTATAACAATAAGATATACACCTTTTATGTGGAGTTGGGACATGGGTATGTAAAGCTTACCGATTACGCTGGTTATATTGGCGGCATGGTGGAGATTGGATACGACGTTATCGTCCCTGTGACGGAGAATATGTTATTGACGGTTCGCGAGGGAACTTATACTTTGCGCATTGCCAAAGATGGCGATGTGGGAATGAAGCAGGTGCAGGTGATTAAGAATCAGGAGGTCACCTTGTCTCTTGCAGACCTTGCGATTCAACCAAAGCAAACCGGTTCTGTTCTGTTTGATGTGACGCCGGCGGATGCTAAGGTATATATTGATGGAAAAAGGGTGAATACGGAAGGGGCAATAGAGCTCACCTACGGAAAGCATACCATTTCCATTATTGCAGATGGATTTGAAAGTTATAGTGCAACCTTTAAGGTGAACTATGCATATAAAGTGAAGAAATACACCCTAGTGGCAGAGGGGGAAGAGGGTAGCACCACAAGTACGACAGCACAAAATGATTCCGACTCCTCAACCGCGACAGAGAGTGGAACTACGGCAGATGATTCAACCCAATCAAATGGTTCTACTAAGGAGGAAACGACTACACAAGATTCAAACGTGAAGGATGTGTCCACCACAGTAGGTGTTAAGACTTCTAACAAAGTAATTCTCAGTGCACCGATGGGTGTCAGCGTCTATTTTGATGGTGAATATTTGGGAATTGCACCGATTTCCTTTACAAAAGTGACGGGAAGTCATATAATAACGTTTAGCCAAACGGGCTATTTATCACAAAGTTACACGGTTAACTTTACAGATGACGGAGAAGATGTGACTCTAAGCTATGATGATTTGGTATCAATCTCAAGTTTAATAGAGTAATGTGCCTTTCGATTGTTGGGAGGAGAACGGAAGGCCGGTGGGGCATCATTATATACAGGATTGTTAGGAAAGGAGTTTGTCATGGATTACAAACAGATTTATAAGGAGTGGATGACCAATCCTTATTTCGATGAGGAAACCAAGAAAGAACTTGCAGCAATTGCGGATAATGACAAAGAGATTGAAGAGAGATTTTATGCAGACTTAGTGTTTGGTACAGCAGGATTAAGAGGAATTATCGGTGCAGGTATTAACCGTATGAACATTTATGTGGTTCGCCGTGCGACACAGGGTCTTGCAAATTATATAAAGAAACAGGGTGGAGAGAATAAGGGTGTTGTGATTGCCTATGATTCTCGTAGAATGTCACCAGAATTTTCGGAGGAGGCGGCACTTTGTTTGGCGGCAAATGGAATCAAGGCATATCGTTTTGAGTCCCTTCGTCCGACACCAGAGTTGTCCTTTGCAGTTCGTCATTTGGGATGTATTGCAGGTATCAATGTAACTGCAAGTCACAATCCACCTGAGTATAACGGATATAAGGTGTATTGGGAGGATGGTGCACAGATTACACCGCCACACGATACCGGAATTATGGCTGAGGTAAAGGATATTGCAGATTTGTCTATCTGTAAGACTATGGATAAGGAAGAGGCAATCAAGGCTGGTCTTTATGTGACCGTTGGTGCAGAGGTGGACGATGCTTATATTGCAGAGCTTAAGAAGCTAGTTCTTCACCAGGATTGTATTGATAAGTATGGTAAGGATATTAAGATTGTATATACACCACTCCATGGTACTGGTAATATTCCAGCAAGAAGAGTGCTTGAAGAGATTGGTTTTGAGAATGTGTATGTAGTGCCAGAGCAAGAATTACCAGATGGAGAGTTTCCAACCGTTAGCTATCCGAATCCGGAGGCAGAGGAAGCATTTGAGTTGGCACTTAAGCTTGCTAAGGAAAAGGATGCAGATTTGGTTCTCGCAACTGACCCAGATGCAGACCGTTTAGGCGTGTATGTGAAGGATAGCAAGACCGGTGAATATATTACATTGACTGGTAACATGTCAGGTTGCTTGTTGGCAGACTATGAAATCGGTCAGATGAAAGAACTCAATGGTTCCCTTCCAGAGGATGGAGCATTGATTAAGACTATCGTTACTTCGAATTTGGCAGATGAGATTGCAAAACATTACGACATTCGTTTGATTGAAGTGTTAACAGGATTTAAGTATATTGGACAGCAGATTCTTGGTTTTGAGACAAGCGGAAAGGGCAAGTATCTCTTTGGTTTTGAGGAGAGTTATGGTTGCTTGATTGGTACTCATGCAAGAGATAAGGATGCCATTGTTGCGACTATGGCACTTTGTGAGGCTGCTGCATACTATAAGAGCAAGGGTAAGACTTTGTGGGATGCAATGGTGGATATGTACGACAAGTACGGCTACTGCATCGATGCAATTCAGTCGGTATCCTTAAAGGGTATTGAGGGGCTTGCTAAGATTCAGGAGATTATGGAGACACTTCGCAAGAAGACACCTGAGAAATTTGGTAAGTATGAAGTGTTGTCGGCAAGAGATTACCGCAAGGATGTAATTAAGAACTTAAAGACTGGTGAAGTGACAACAACAGGTCTTCCAAACTCTAACGTGCTTTACTATGACTTGAGCGATTCTGCATGGTTGTGTGTAAGGCCATCCGGAACAGAACCAAAGGTGAAGTTCTACTATGGAGTAAAGGGAACTTCTTTGGAAGAAGCACAGCAGATGTCGGATGAGTTCGGCAAGGATGTACTTGCAATGATTAATAAGATGTTATAAGATTCAATATACAAAAAGGAACCAAATGCGGTTCCTTTTTGCGGTTTACACAATTTCTAAAATGGTATTTACCATGTTGTCATTCTGCTCCGGTTTCATAAAGCAGAAACGAACATATTGGTCGCCTAGACCTTCATAGTCTGTACAGTCGCGAATCATAAAGCCTTTCTTCAAACAGTAGTCGAATACCTCTCCGGCAGTCTGTCCTTCCTTTAGCAACTTAATCAGTACAAAGTTTGCCTCGGGCTTGAATACTTTGATGGTCTTACGGCTGCTTAGAGCAGAGTAGATAAGGTTTCGCTCAGTCTGAATCAGACTTTTTGTTAGGTTGATGTACTTCTCATCCTCGAACATCACGCCGGCAACACAGGCATAAGAATTGATGTTCCAGGGAATCTTGTTGTTAGAGGTAGACTCTAAGAAATCATCGTTGTTGGTAATAGCATAACCTAAACGGATACCTGGTGCTGCGAAGAACTTAGACACGCTACGAAGCACCACAAGGTTATCGTATTTCCTTGTCAAGGTGGCGGAGGATATGGAATCTATATCCCTTACAAATTCAACATAGGTTTCATCCACCATTACAAAAATCTCAAGCTCCATACAACGAGCTAAAATGGTGTCCATCTGCTCTTTTGTAAGAGCTTTTCCTGTTGGGTTGTTCGGATTGCAAATAACTAACAGTTCGATGGATTCGTTCAGTGCTTTCAAGAACATATCCACATCCATTTCAAAATCATCTAAGTTTTTCAACATGTAGGTTTCTATTTCACTGCCAAACATGGTGGCAGTTCTTGCATATTCTGAATAGGTTGGACCTACAATCATGGTTTTTGCAGGCTTCAAGGTCTCTAATGTAAGACGAATTAAGTCCGAAGTACCGTTCCCCAATATCAATTGCTCAGGCAAGCAACCACAGTACTTGGAAATGGAGCCACGTAAAGAGGCATAGTCTCTTTCTGGATAAGAACTAATGGCATCAATGCCATCTAACAGAGCCTGTCTTGCCTTAGGTGAGAATCCCAACGGATTCACATTGGAGGCATAAGGGATAATAGTGTCCTTGCCAATCTGATAACGTTCAGCAATGACTTCGATATCACTTCCGTGAAAAGATTCTTTTACATTGCCCATAAAAATAACCTTCTTTCCATTTTTTCTTTCATTATGTAATAAAATTTGATATAATCAAAGAGTTATTATATGAACATCATTATACCACTGATTGATGACAAACATCAAGACAAATCACATAATCGAGTAGGTGTGAAACTACTCGATTGAATGGAGAATCTATGAAGAGCAAAGTTGAACAGTATGCAAAGGGAGATTTCTGCGTAGAATATCCTGAGATAACAATTTCAAAAAGCTACTTACAACTTAAGATAGAAGCGGGCAGCGTATATACCGGTAGCATTTCCATTACATCTGACAATGATGTGCCAATGAAAATGATGGTATATGACGATGCCTATTTGTTGTGTTTAAGTGACCATAGCGTTATTGGCAGAAAGGGAGAGATTCATTTTCAGTTTGATGGAAATGCAAAGAAAAAGGGAAGTACCTATGAGGGGGCACTTCACTTGATTGGTAATGGTGTGGAGAAGAAGATTCCATACAACATCGAGATTGTGGCACCATTTATTGATGCCAATGGAATTGCCTTGGAGGATTTGATGAAGTTCTCTGCTTTGGCTGAGGAAAACTGGGAGAAAGCATTGGAGATATTCTGTTCCGATGAATTTGAGAGCACCTTGTTATCAGGTAATGAGGATTATATTCGTGCTTACAGAAGCCTCAAGGTATCGCCGGATAAGAACCTTGCCTTAGAGGAATTTTTGGTCTATACCCACAAGAAGCGTGCTATGACGTTGCAGGTGGAGCATGACCGTTTTTACTACCATTTTCCGAAAATGAAGGAACAGCATGAGCTGGTGCTTAGAAAGAATACATGGGGCTACTGTGATATGAAGGTATCCACCGATGCCAAGTTCATCGGTTTGGAGCAAGGCAGAGTTTGTAGTATGGACTTTTCTGGAGATACCTGTCTTGTGCACTACACCTTAGACCCGGAACAGTTAGATGAGAATGAGACCACCACTGGTGTCATTTATTTGGAAAATACCTATCAAAAGATAGCAGTACATATTGTAATACGCAAGCCGGAGGAGAGTTCCCGTGTGTTGGTGCATCGGAATCATGACCGCAAGCTACACAAGCTAGAAGTGGCAGCCTTGATTCATAATTATTTGGATTACAGGATTGGTTTGCTTCCACTTATGGGCTTTGTGGAGAAAACGAGAGAGGCGTTGCAGAAGCTGATTGGCTTTGAGCCGTGTGTGGGTGTATATAAGCTTGGATTGATTCACATGAGCATTTTGTCCGGTCAGGAGGAGAATGCGAGACAGGAAATTCGTCGCATGGAAGCGGATATGGATCCATCTATGGATGGTAAAAGAGAACGTTGCTATACCATGTATTTAAAGGCGTTGTTGTCAAAGGATGTGAGACTGATTGTCAAGGCGTGTCAGGAGATTGAGAAGGCCTTGGAGACAGAATCAGATAAACTGTTTTATTTTTGGCTTTTGATTTATTTGGATGAGAGATACCAGAAGGACAAGCAATGGCTGTTTACCCAGATAGAAGGCTTATACATGGGTGGCTACGAGAGCCCAATTCTAGCAATTGAGGTCTGTGATATTATTAACCAGGATCCATTGTTGATGAAGAAATTGTCATCGGTGGAATTATCCGCGGTTAAATTTGGACTTAAGAATCATTATTTGAGCAAAGAGGCAGAGGAAGAATTTTTGCAGTTAGCTGCAAGGGAAAAGGAATTTTCAAAGAGGGTATTTTCGCTGCTTGCCATGATTTATGACGTGAAGAAAAAGCCAGATGTGATTCGGATTATATGTAGCTTGTTGATTCGTGGTAATAAGCTGGAACATTTTTATCATCCGTATTACCTTGAGGGTATCAAATGCGGATTTAAGATTGTGGGTATTCAGGAAAATTATCTGCGCAGTATGGATAAGAGTAATTACGGGCTAATGCCGGATTCTGTGCTTCGATACTTCAATTATAAGAGTACCCTGACGGATAAGGAGTACGCGTACCTCTATGCTAATGTGGTGCACAATAAGCGTCATTATTTGGGGCAGTATGAGAATTATTTGCCGAATATGACCGCATTTATGGAAGGTCAGATTATCAAGGGCAACATGAGTGATGATTTGTCTGTGCTCTACAGTGAGTTTTTGAAACCGCAGGCAGTTACACCACACTTTGCAGCAAGTATTGTCAATGTTATCTTTAAGCGCAAGCTGACTGTGTTGAATGACAACATCATTGCAGTGGTAGTGGCACACAAGGAGTTAGAGAAGGAAGAGGTTGTTCCGGTTATCAACCATGTGGCATATGTGGATATGATTACGGAATCTGCTGTGATTTCCTTGGTTGGCAAGGATAAGAACCGTTACGTCAGCACCATTCCGTATAAGCTTCAGAAGCTGGTGGATGAAGAGGAATACATGGATATTTTGAGCCGTTACGCCAGTGATGATTATCGATATGTATTATATCAGTATGAAGCACTTCGTGCCTTTGAGGCAACCAAGGCGCGGGAGGTGAATATCGCCAGAGATATGTTGGCGTTTCCGGTGGTGAGTACCGAGACAAAGCAACAGGCGATATATGGCATTGTGCGGTACTACTATGAGCAGCAGGATATGGAGATTTTAAGAAGCTATGTAAGCCGTGTAGATGCAGCGTATGTATCGGCAAAGAATGGCGTGGAATATATCACCTATCTGATTTTTTGTAAGCTTTATGACAAGGCTTATGAGGCGGTGAAGCGATTTGGATATCAGGGAGTGACGCCGGAGAACATGGTGCAGTTGGTGGAGAAAATGATAACCATTCCACAATACGAAAAAGAAGAGGTTTTGGTCTCTATGGCTGTTTATCTTTACCGGTTGGGACAGGACACCCCTGAGATTTTAGGATATTTGGTGGATTACTATCAGAGTAGTCTGCATGACATGATAAAGCTTTGGAAGCGTGCCAATGGAAGACTTTCTAGATTGGATTTGATGGAGGAAAATATTATCTGTGCAACCCTTTATACTGAACAGTGGCACGGTGATATTTTCAAGGTGTTTGCTTCTTACACCAAGAAGAAGAGACATGGAATGGTAATTAAGGCGTTTCTAAAGAGAGCGTCCTTTGCGTACCTTGTGGAGGAGAAAGAAATGCCAGAGGACTTTTTCCATACACTGTATACACAAATGGTGACAGATGAATGGAGAGACGACATGTGCGAGGTGGCACTGTTGTTGTTTTTAAGTCGTAAGACCAAGTTAGAGGAACGGGAGATTGCATGGGCGAAACAGCAGGTGGAAGCATTTATGAAGCGTGGAATTATGCTACCGTTTTTCAGAGGTTTCAAGGAATATATGAAGCTGCCGAAGGACTTGTTCTTAATGACCTATGTGGTGACAAGGGGAAAGGCTGGAAAGCAGATTACCTTTACCTATGGTATACAAGCCGGTGTAGAGAAACCAGAATGTAATAAGGTTGCTAGAATGATGGAGGTGGTTCCTGGATATTATGTGAAGGAATTCGTGTTATTCCATGGGGAGAATCTTCTCTATCAGATGCCAGAGGGCATGGCAGGCTTTACCAAGGTATATGAAAGCGAAGGGATGAAAGCGAAGGGCGAGACGGAGGCCTATGAGAACCGCTTTGAAATGCTGAATTCTATGCTAGTGAACCAAGAGATTGGGGAGAATCAGACCCTAATTAACAAAATTGACAAATATTTGAAGCTATCAAGCATTGTGGAGGAGAATCTACAGTTGATGGAGTAGAGGAACGAAATGTGTCACATTTCTTAAGTGCTTGGTTTAGATGATTGCGAAACTCTAATGATTTGTATGAAAGTTAGACAAAGTAAACAAACCAACTTGTGACATTTACTTGAGAGTTTCGCAAATACTTGATGGTTAATAGAAAGGAGTAGAACATGAAGGATATCTATATTGGACTGGATTTGTGCAAGAAGAATCTTCAGCTTTCGTTCTTTCGGGAAGATAAGAAAGAGCCGGAGTCCATATATCAATTGAATAATTCGGAGACCTATCAGCTTCCTAATGTCATGTTCTATTCGTTAGAGGAGAAGAAGTGGTATGTAGGCAACAATGTGAGTACCATCCGGTTTCAGCAGGAAGGAATTATTGTAGAGGACATTGTCCATAACATAGATTCACCGAATCACGTGGTGGTGGATGGTGCGTCCTATACCTATGAAGTGTTGTTACTCATTTTGCTGAGAACCCATGTAGAGGATTTCATGGCGCGCTCCGAGGAGTATCAGCTAAAGGGGTTAACGGTGACGTTAGAAACCTACCACCCGACTATTTATAAGGTGCTTTGTCAGTTACGGGAAGAGTTGAAACTGTCCAAGGAAGCATTTTATGTCATGAGTCATGAGAATGCATTTTTCCAATATGTGATGCGGCAGGATGAGAAGCTTCGAACCAACAGCATTGCCATGTTCGAGTATGGAACAGACGGAATGGAATATTATCGCATCGATAAGAAGCATCAGGGCAATACCAGAATTTTTACCTTGAAGCATGACGATATGCGAAGTGATATGCCGTATACCATGCTATTTCAGGACGTGGAGCAGTTGGATAAGCATTTCGCCGAACTTGCAAGAGAAAGGATGCGGGAAACCTATATTTCTACGGTTTACTTAACAGGTCCCGGTTTTAATGACCAGTGGATAGAGGAAGCCACCAAGGTTCTCTGTGATGGCAGACGTGTCTTTATGGGACAGAATATCTATACAAAGGGAGCCTGTTATCATGCGAGACTTGGAGCCTACGAAGAGGACAGGGACTATATTTTATGTACAGAAGGAAGCATTCCTTTTGATATTGGGGTCAATGTAGGAGAAGTAGAAGGTCGGAATCGGTTTTGCCCGATTGCTATTGGGGGCAAAGAATGGTACAACATGAATGGTAAGGTTACTGTATTTTTGGATGATACCAACCGAGTGGAGATGATTTATCGCGATAAGATATCCAAGGATATCGTGAAGGAAATTATTGAGGTTCATGGATTGCCGAAGCGTCCACCGAAAACGACAAAGCTTTGCTTGGAGGTGGAAATGTACGATGAGAAAATGGGTGCAATTATTATACGGGATATGGGATTTGGAAAGATATATCCAACTACCAACAAGATATACCGAAAGGATTTTTCCATTGGCTGATGTGAGGGAATAGAAAAGTCTGGACAGGGATTTACCCCGAACAGATTAGGAGGAACAGTTACAGAAAGGAAATGTTATGGCAAGAGTAATATTGTGTGACACACCGACAGCGAAAACTTCATACATTTTTCCCAACACCAAGATAGAAGTGTTTTCCTATGAGGAGCTTTGCTACTATGTGTACAATAATATTGCACTGATTTCTGAGGAGCATATCGACAAGAAATTATTTTCTTGGATAGAGAAGGAAATTAATATGCCAGAGCTTGCATTGAAGCTTCGTGTAGTAAAGGAAAAGGAAACAACAGATTTGACAGATCTTCTGACTACCATACTCACGCATAAGGAATTTTATACCATTCCTGAGGTGAAGGAGTTTATTTTGCAGGTGGAACGGATGAAGGGGTTGACACCACCACAGTTTCGGAAGAAACAGGCTGACGGATTCTTGCGGTATCGCAAGTATGTGAAGGCGGCCGGCATTTATGACGAGATAATAGAGCAGTATAAGGATATGAACAATGACAAGCTGCTAGGTGCCGTTTACCATAACCGTGGGGTGGCACTTGCCAATAATTTTGAATTAGAGGAAGCAATCAAGTCTTATCAGAAGGCATACGAATTACGGAATGACAAGCAGTCTGTATATCAATGCTTGCTGTTGCTTGCCACTATGAAGGATAAGTCTGAGGTGGAGGTGCTTGCTAAGTATTATGATGCAGAAAGCATGTTGCCGGACATCTATGAGGCTATTGATAATGGTGAAAGGGATGTAACTGGTTCTCCACTTTATCACCGCATGGAAAAGGCGATTTTCCACTACCAGAAGAATAATCTGACTGATTTTAACAAGCGGATGGATACGGTGGTAGAAAAGTTAAAGAAGGAATTTAGGGAACAGATGATATAGATTTATGCAGAATGCTTGTGGATGAGTCTTAAGTTAAGGAGCTATTAGTTATGAAGTTATTTGACACAGTCAAGGATATTTTTACTAAGACTGAGGTGACAGAGGAATCATTTGAATATGAGAGTATAGACAGCTTCTTGGCTAAACGGCAAGGGCAGGAAGAGGAAGGTCCGGGTGACGATGTGGTGTACAAGTGCGACCAGATTGTGGATGCGACCTATCAGATGGAGGATTTACGTGTGGAGTATGAAATGGTAACATCCTACTTTACGGATATTCAGACCATAGAAGAACTTCCTCAGAATGTTCGTCAGGAAATTACGGATATTGCTAAGAAGATTGCATTTTTAGAAAATGAAACTACACAGTTTCTGCATTCAGATGACCGCATCAGCGATGAGAATTTCCGAATGATTCAGGGGGTGGAAAAGGAACTTACTGAGATTTTTGGAAGATTGAAAGACCTAGAAGATATGGATATGAAAATTAAGAGAGATATGAAGCATTTGGAAGCAGAGAAGAATACTCAAGAGTATTTGCAACGTTCCATTGAGGACCGTCAAAGTAGGCTTCGTCTTTTTCTCACGGTGTTTGGAACAGTTTCGGTGTTGTTAATCGTAACTCTAGCGGTCGTTGGCTTGTTAACAGAGAATAGTATGCTGGTTCCAGTGTTACTGATTATTCTTGTGGTGGTTGCTATGACGGCACTTATCGTGGTGACGTATCGCAATCTTTCCTACGAGTTCAAAATGTCAGAGGCGAGAGAGAATCGGGCTATTGGATTGATGAATAAGGTGAAGATTAAGTATATTAACAATACATCTACGTTGGAATATTTATATGGTAAGTATAAGATTAAAAGCTTAAGAGAAATGGAATATTTGTATGAGCAGTATTTGATTATGGTGGATGAGGTTCGCAAATATCAGCGTACCACCGGTGATTTGCGAGAATTATCTGAGGCATTAACGAAGCTGTTGTTTACCTATGGGGTGAAGGATCCAGATATTTGGACCAAACAATCTGTGGCATTGATTGACAGTAGAGAGATGGTTGAGGTGAAACACTCCTTGAATGTGAGAAGACAGAAACTGCGTGAGCAAATCGCATATAACGAAGAATTAAGACTGTCCGGTTTAAAAGATATCAGGGAGATGTTAAAGGCAAATCCAGGACTTCGGGAACAGGTAAAGAGAGAATTGGAAATCTATCATATCAATTTGCAATAATAGATAACAAGTAAAAAGGGGAAGTGTTATGAGTGTCGGATTAGTATTAGAGGGTGGTGCTATGCGTGGCATGTACACCGCAGGTGTGTTGGACATTTTTATGGATCACGATATTCCCGTGGACGGAATCGTGGGGTCGTCGGCAGGTGTGTTGTTCGGAGTGAATTATCCGTCAAGACAGCGAGGACGTGTTATTCGATATAATAAGAAATATGCAAAAGACCCAAGATATATGGGTCTTCGCTCATTTTTAACCACGGGTAATATTATCAATAAGGAATTTTCCTTTTATACAGTGCCACAGAAGTTAGATGTGTTTGACCAGGAAGCATTTGAGAAATCAGGTACAGATTTTTATGCTACCATTACCAACGTGGAGACAGGACAGGTGGAGTATCGAAAGCTCTCCAATCTCTTTGATGAGATGGAGGTGTTGCGTGCTACATCTGCTATGCCTTTGGTTTCTAAAATGGTGGAATTGGATGGAAAGAAATATTTGGATGGTGGACTAGCAGATAGTATTCCGGTAGAGAAATGTAAGGCACTTGGATATGATAAGATTATTGTAGTGCTGACTAGACCACTTGAGTATCGCAAGAAACCGTCCAATCGTTTGTTGTATCAGTTGGCATATGGAAAGTATCCAGATTTTGTAGAAACGTTGTGTAATCGCTATCAGAATTATAACGATACGGTGGAAAAGATTATTGATATGGAAAATAACAAGGAAATCTTTGTGATTCGACCATCTCGGACAGTTGATATTAAGCGCATTGAAAGAGATGAGAATAAGCTTCAGGAAATGTACGATTTGGGTGTGGAGGATTGCAACAGGAGTATAGAAGCTTTGAAGCAATATCTTGGGATTTGATGATTTGTAGACGGCAGACTTTGTTGTGAAATATTGTTGGCAATATGGTTTGGCAAAGTGATGGAAGAATTTCGATGACCTTAGGAGGATGGACAACTATGAACATCAATGCAGTTGTGTTTGATATGGATGGTGTAATATTTGACTCGGAACGCCTTGTGGTGGACTGTTGGAAAGAAACAGCGAACAAATACGGTATAAAGGGTGTGGAAGAAGCCTGTAAGGAATGTCTAGGGTTGAATCGTCAGGCATCAAAGGAGAAATGGTTGTTGCGTTATGGGGCAGACTTCCCATATGATGCGTACAAACAGGAAATGTCAGACCTTTACCATAAGAGGGCAAGAGAAGGTGCTCTTTGTATGAAACTTGGTGTGGTGGAATTGTTGTCCTTTTTGAAGGAGGGGGGTGTGAAGGTTGCACTGGCATCCTCTACACGAGAACAGGTGGTAACATGGCAATTGACCCAGGCAGGTATCATTGATTACTTCGAAAAGATTGTATGTGGAGATATGGTGACCAATAGCAAACCTCATCCAGAGATATTTTTGAAAGCCTGTGAACAGTTGCAGGTAGTGCCGGCAGAGACATTTGCAATCGAGGATTCCTACAATGGAATTCGCGCAGCTTATGCAGCTAATATGAAACCGATTATGGTTCCAGATATGGCAGAACCCACGGCTGAGATGAAGGAACTGTCAGAGGTCATTTTGCCATCTCTCCTACATGTGATTGAATATATGAGAGGATTGTAAACATACGCTTTATGTCGTTCACAATGGAGTAGCACAAGGTATGTGTTTTTCTAGGAATTGAGATTACAGGAGGATGAAAAATGACAGAGCAGGACATTCAGAATATTATTGACATGTTGGATGGAAAGGTAGAGGCTGGGGCAAGCCGGATTAAGATTCAGATGTCGGAGGAAGAAAATGCAGATACGGTCAAAGAGGTGTATCACCATGGTAGATGCGATGTGGGAAGTCCGTGGGCGAAAGGAACAGTTAAGAACTTTGATTGTTAATATTGTAGAATTTTTGTGATGAAAAACATAATGAGAGATTAAACTTGATTCAGCAGAGATGATTAGAGATTTAGGTGATAGGTATGGACAAAAAGATAGTTAAGATAGAGAATAAAGATTCTTACGGAATTACATGGTATGAGCATGCCCAGCCGTACTTTGGCAGTCATAGGGGGATGCGCTTTCGAATTGCCAGAAATCCTATGGAGGATGTGGCGTTAAAGCCGGCAGACAAGAAGGGGGATGCCCTGTTTGAGATTATTATCTGGCCGGAACCATTTTCGTTTGAAAACACCCCGGAGGAACAGAAAACCACAGCTACCTTTCCATTTGATATGGAGGGAAAGGAGCAAATGATAGAATGGCTCAACACCCAGTACCAAGAGCGATTCGACGAATGGGAACAGGTGCGAGCCAAGCATTAGTCTTATTTCTTTGCATATTGTTTGCGGTAATCCTTTGGTGTGATGCCGTTGATTTTGCGGAAAGTTTCCGTGAAATAGCTGGCACCATGGAAACCGCATTCCAAAGCAATTTCGGTGATACTCATGTTGGTATGTTCAAGCAAATAGGTTGCTTTTGTGATTCGATGATGTTGAAGATATTCGATGGGGGATTGTCTCAATGCATCCCGGAATAGACGGCAACATTTGGATTGGCACATCATGCCAGCCTCTGCCACGTCGCTTAATGTAATCTTTTCCTGATAATGGTGTTGGATATAGGAAATCATAGTTTTCAGCGGACTCATTGGATCCATTTCTTCTAACTCATAGCCGTTCATGGCAATGGTGTTTCGGTAGAGCAGTGTCCAAAGGCGGAAAAAGTCACTTTGGGCAACTAATTCATAGCACACCGGTTTCTCCATCATAACTTCATGAATGTGGGAGATTATGGAAGAAGCCTCCCGCTGCCATTCCACCTCGTGGTCTAAAAAGAATACATTGCTTGCGCTGTCGTAAAGGAGCGGATTGATATACAAATCTTCCATCTTGTGATTAAAACGTAACGTGTCAGGATGTAATAACAAGACGAGATAATGGGCGTCGTTACTGTCATCGATGGTAATGGTTTCTAAATGTTCTGCATCGCCATCTGTTACCGGACCGCAGAGATGTAGCCGGTTGGCATTGACAATGATTCCATCGCCTGGATACAGGGTGTAGGTTTCGTTGTTCACATAGTAATTCATGGAACCGGAAAGCATAACGATACACTCCAACTCTTTGTGCCAGTGGCATGGCGTAATACCGTTGGGAAAATCGGATAGAAAAGCATCCGCTGCCTTAATCTGGGTGGTAGGCGAGTTGTATATAATTGTTTCAGATAAATTCTTGTCGATAATCAGTTTGCCTCGTTCCATATGCGATATTCCTCTCGTGTATTATGTTTATCACAGTGAGCTGTTCACAGCCTCACTTGAAAATGCTTTGTATTTACCTTATTGTAATGAAAGTTACAAGAAAATACAATGATAATATTTACAAAAAATGCGTTTATTGATAAACTGAAATGGATTGGAAAATGACTCGTGAAAATGGTCCTGCAAGAGGGTGTTTTTCACATGAACGGAGTGAAATATGGCGAAGAAATATTATGCGGTTGCCAAAGGGAAGACACCAGGGATTTACTTTACATGGGCAGATTGTAAAGCACAAGTGGAGAATTTTTCTGGTGCAGTCTATAAAGGGTTTGCAACCTTACTGGAAGCGGAAAGCTACATAGAGAGTGTGCTTGGTGATAATGCTGTAGATAAGACGAAGGGTACTAGACAAATGGACATTGCAAATTTTCTCAAAGGACAAGAGGAATCAGTGCAATTGGATTTTGAAAAAATGAACCATGCAGAACCGGTTAGTGATGAAGCTCATTTGGTTGCCTACGTGGATGGCAGTTATGACCACAGTCAGCTCCGGTATGCCTATGGATGCGTTTTGGTGTTGCCGGAAGGCGAGGTTACCCTGAATGGAAGTGATAACCATGCGGATTATGTTTCTATGCGTAATGTAGCAGGAGAAATCAAGGGAAGTGAACAGGCGATTTTGTGGGCAATTGAACACGGATATAAGCGGATTACCATTTACTATGACTACGAGGGGATTGAAAAGTGGGCTAATGGGATATGGAAAGCCAATAAGATTGGAACGCAGCGTTACAAGGAGTTTGTAGTAGAACAGCGCAATCGGATAGAAATTCATTTTCAGAAGGTGGCAGCGCATACTGGTGTGAAGTATAATGAGATGGCGGACAAGCTGGCAAAAGAAGCGCTCGGAATCTGAGAGTTTTGTGATGTACATCCACGGAGAACCTGTACATTTATAGGATTCGTTGGATGAGGAATGTAATATATGAGAGACAGAAAGTGAGAATAGGGAAGATGGAATTTAGCAAGTATTTTGACCATACGATTTTGAAGGCGGATGCTAGTGAAGAGGATGTGAATAACATTTGCTTAGAAGCAATCAAGTACAATTTTGCTTCTGTGTGTGTGAATAGTTGTCGCACCAGACAAGTGGCAAATCTGTTGCTAGATACAGATATTGATGTGTGCACCGTAATTGGATTTCCGCTTGGTGCCATGAGTACCATGGCGAAGAAGTTGGAAACCTTAACTGCTATTGAAGATGGCGCTACAGAGATTGATATGGTAATCAATGTGGGAGCTGTGAAGGATGGTGACTGGGATTTTGTAAAGAAGGATATCGAAGAGATAAAGGAGGTTTGTGCCAATAATACCATGGGACGAGATGTGGTACTTAAGGTGATTATCGAAACCTGTCTGCTTACCGGGGAAGAGAAGATACAAGCATGTGAGGTGTCGGTGGAAGCCGGAGCTGATTTTGTAAAAACCTCTACCGGATTTAGCACCGGTGGTGCAACTGTAGAGGATGTGGCTTTGATGCGAAGGACAGTGGATGCTAAGACCAACGCTATGGAAAAGGAAACTGGACTCACCAGAAACCGTGTAAAGGTGAAGGCCTCTGGTGGAATACGGGATGTAGAAACAGCGAAGAAAATGATAGAGGCGGGAGCAGATAGACTTGGTACTTCTGCTACGGTAGATATTGTAACCGCAGGATAGAGTTATGATTTGACGTAGGATGCAAGTGTTTTAATCATGAGAGAAATGCGAAAGAATAAGCGTGATACTATATGAATGAAGGAGGAGAACAATGCGCAGATTCAAGAGATTAACTAGTTTATTATTAGCATCAGTAATGGTGCTAAGTCTTGCCGGTTGCGGTGGAAAGGGCGAGGAAGCCACTACGGAGATGGTGACAGAAGCAACTGAAGCGGCAACTGAGGCAACAGAGGAGGCAACCACAGAGGAGGTTGACCTAGAGGCAATGGGTAACCTGATTCAAAATGGTGACTTCGCAGGAGGTAACAGCAAGTGGTCCGTTTATACCAATGGTGGTATTTGTACCTCTAACGTGAAGAATGAAGAGCTTCAGGTGGATATTGCAAAGATCGGCGGAGTAGAACATGGTGTTCAGATTTATCAAGATGGTTTTGCATTGGACAATGGTGTTAAATATCGATTTGAGTTTGATGTGCGTTGTACTATGGAGCGTGATTTTGACTGGAGACTTCAGATTAATGGAGGGGATTACCATGCTTATGCAAGTCAGACTATTACCGCAACGACGGAAATGCAGCATGTAAGTTACGAGTTTGAGATGACAGAGGCATCTGACCCGGCACCTCGACTTTGTTTTAATATGGGATATGTAGATGCAATGGAAGAAGCAGGTCTTAGCTTTGTAGATATGGAAGAACACACTGTTTGGATTGACAATGTATCCTTGGAGGTAGTGGATGCCAGTGGTATTGTGAATGACAAGGTAGAAGTGGACGTTCCTAAGGTTAAAGTGAATCAAGTAGGATATGAGACAGAGGCAGACAAGATTGCTGTGTTCTCAGATTTGGCAGAGGACGATACCACATTTACTGTGGTAGATGCTAAGTCTGGTGATGTGGCATTTGAGGGTGACATCACAACACCAGTGGAGAATGCTTCTGCTGGCGAGAAGAACAGCAAGGGTGATTTCTCTGGGTTGACAAAGGCAGGTACTTACAAGGTAGTGACTGGTGGTGGTGAGGAATCCTATGAGTTTACCATCGGTGGTGATGTATATGCAAAAAGCTACAATAGTGTGGTTAAGATGTTATATTTACAGCGTTGTGGTTGTGAGTTGACAGAGGATTTGGCAGGAGATTTCGCACATCCGGTTTGTCATAATACAGAAGCAGTTGTATACGGAACAGATACCAAGGTTGATGTGAGTGGTGGCTGGCATGATGCTGGTGACTATGGTCGCTATGTAGTTCCTGCGGCAAAGACGATTGCAGATTTGTTGTTAGCATTTGAGGAGAACCCGGAGGCATTTGGTGATAACTGCGGAATTCCAGAGAGTGGTAACGGTATTAACGATGCACTAGATGAGGCGCGATATGAATTAGAGTGGATGCTCAAGATGCAGGACCCAACAGGTGGTGTATATCACAAGGTAACCTGTGATGTATTTCCTGAAACGGTAATGCCACAGGATGAGGTGGAAGAGTTAATCTGTGCACCTATTTCTAAGACAGCCACAGCAAGTTTTGCTGCAATTATGGCATATGCAGGACGTATATACAGTGAAAACGGTGACGCAGAATTTGGTAACAAGTGTATTGAGGCAGCAAAGAAGGCTTGGACTTTTGCACTTGGCAATAAAAAAGCGAAGGGATATCGTAATCCTTCTGATATTGTAACTGGTGAGTATCCAGATACCAACAGTAACGATGAATATTTCTGGGCAGGTATCGAGCTTTACAAGGCAACCGGTGATACAAGCTACTTGGCAGAGACAAAGGAAGCTTATGCAAAGGTTAAGAGCTTTGGCGGTTTTGGATGGGCTAACATATCTGGATATGCAGAGTATGCAGCGCTGACCTCTGACAAGCTGTCAAGTGATGATGCAGCGTTTTACTCTGAGATTGAGAAGAATTTCTTTGGAGCAGTAGATGCGGCGCTTGTCACAAGTAAGGCAAATCCTTATATGATTAACAAAGAAGATTCATATGAGTGGGGTTCTAACCTATCTATTGCAAACACGGGTATGATGTTCTATCTTGCCAATAATCTTAAATCAAACGAAGAATACATTGCTTATGCGAACGCACATCTCAATTATCTCTATGGCGTGAATGCAACTGGTTATTGTTTCGTAACCGGTGTGGGTACTTTATATCCGGAGCATCCTCACCATAGACCTTCGGAGGTTTTGGAAAAGTGCATGCCTGGTATGTTGGTGGGTGGCCCGAACAGTGGTTTGGAGGATCCATATGCAAAGGCAGTATTTGTAGATTATCCGGCAGCAAAATGTTATGAGGATAATGCACAGGCATATTCAGCAAATGAGATTACTATTTACTGGAACTCGCCGCTTATCTATTTGTTGACAGCGACGCGGAAGTAGTTGTTGCCTATTGTTGGATATAGGTAGAAGGGAGTGGAAGTTAGCCTATTTGGCTATATTAGTAAGTGACAAAAGTTACTTTTGATATTCATATCATAATATTTGGAGGTAAGATATGAAACTAATCTCTTGGAATGTAAATGGTATTCGTGCCTGCGTGGGCAAAGGGTTTATGGAATTTTTTAAAGAGGTGGATGCGGACATTTTCTGCATTCAAGAATCTAAGATGCAGGAAGGGCAGTTGGAATTAGAACTGCCGGGGTATCATCAGTATTGGAATTATGCAGAGAAGAAGGGATATTCTGGAACTGCAATTTTTACCAAGAAGAAACCATTGTCAGTGGTAAATGGAATTGGTATAGAGGAACATGATAAGGAAGGTCGAGTTATTACGTTAGAGTTTGAGGACTTTTATATGGTGACAGTTTATACTCCGAATTCTCAAAATGAACTGGCTCGCCTTGATTACAGAATGACATGGGAGGATGCATTTCTTGCTTATCTTAAGAAGTTAGAGGAAAAGCATCCAGTTGTGGTTTGCGGAGACATGAATGTGGCACACAAGGAGATTGATCTTAAGAATCCAAAGACCAATCGTAAGAATGCTGGATTTACTGATGAAGAGCGTGAGAAGTTCAGCATTTTGTTGGAGAGTGGATTTGTAGACACCTTCCGTCATTTTTACCCGGATAAAGAGGGTATCTATTCCTGGTGGTCTTACCGTTTTCAGGCAAGAGCGAAAAATGCGGGATGGCGTATTGACTATTTTCTTGTGTCGGAAGGCTTAAAGGATGCTTTGCAAGACGCGAACATATTGACCGATGTTTTAGGCTCTGACCACTGTCCGATAGAACTAGATATAGAATTATAAGCAAAGACTTTAAATGGGACATATCTTTTATGGATATGTCCTTTTTTAATAAAACTATGAGATTGCAACTCGAAGTTGCTTGATTTTACTGGGTTTGTAAACTTGTGTGTCCGTCTAAATTCATAATGCCAATTATCAAAAACGCTGAAAAAATATTAATTGAAAAAAACCTATTGCATGTGAAAAATTTATTCGCTAATATTACCGCAACGCAATTTTGAGGCCTTAAAAATTGTTTTTTGAAAATTGTAAATTATGATTTTAGGAGGCAAATAATGAGACAAGGAAAAAGAAATCTTACAATGCTTTTATTGATGTTATTGTGCGTGTTCTGTGTAAAAGGGAATGCCAGTGCTTATATTATGGATGACGGCATTACAGTGACAAATCTGACTTATACTTCTGCTACAATTGATTGGAGTGGTGTTGGTAGCTATGTGGCAAATACATTGTCACCTGGCGCGAGGATTACCGGTTACGATGTGTATTTGGGCGAGACGCTTGTTTCTACAGGTTCGGGTACATCTGTTCATTTGCCAAGCATTGCATCAGGAACAATGCATTTTATCTTTGTGTATGTAAATTATGTAGATATATATGGATATAGCGAGCAGTATTATACATTTGATTATTTTGAAACAGGAGATAATGCAAATATAAATGATGGTGGACAGGATAATGGTACAGTGACCCCAAGTCCTGCTCCGACTCCAACCCCTACACCAAGTCCAACTCCGTCTGCAACTGTGAGCTTGACAACCCCAACGGTGAGCAAGGCAGAATTAGGTGATGGAACATTGGCATTGTTGGCTTCTAATGTTGACTCCAATGCATATAAGATAGAATGGCAGGTTTATGATAAGAAGACAGGTAAATGTGTAGCCACAGATGATTCCTACTCAACGGATACATACATTTATAGCTTTAATGGCCGAAAGGTGTATTATGCAATATGTCGTGTGGTGGGATATGATAGTAACTATAATGATGTGTATTCTTCTTGGTCAGCGAAGAAGTACTTTGTTTCACAGCCAAAGGTTACTAGTACAAAGAAGCATATTAAAAAGAATTCTATTACCATTAAGTGGAAAAAGGTAACCGGTGCAAAGAATTATACGGTTTACGCAAAGAAGAAAAATGCAAAGAAATGGGTGAAGATTAAGACTACATCCAAGACATCCTACAAGCTTACAAAGCTTAAGGGTAAGCGTATTAATACATACGCTACAGATTATGCATTTAGAGTGGTGACCAACGCAAAGGTTGGAGGTAAGACAATTAAGTCGGGAACGTATGAGTCGTACTATACATACACTTATTAATTTTTAACAGTGTAACCATAGAAAAATAATGTTATAATGAGATAGCTGTCTGAGTGATCAGGTGACTATCTCATTATTTGCTTTATACGAGGAGGATTCAGATGTTAAAACTGGGCTGTCATGTAGGGATGAGTGGAAAAGAAATGATGTTAGGTTCGGTGAAGGATGCTATTCGTGTCGGTGCTAACACATTTATGCTATATACTGGCGCACCACAGAATACGAAGCGCAAGGAACTATCGGAGTTAAGAATCGAAGAGGCGAGAGCCTTAATGCAGGAATATGATATAGAAGAGTTTGTGGTGCATGCACCATATATTATCAATCTGGCAAATTGTGTGAAGCAGGAAACCTTCGATATTGCAGTGGAATTTTTGGAATTAGAGCTTGCAAGAACGGAGACGATGGGTTCCACAACGTTGGTGCTTCATCCGGGTTCTCATGTAGGGGAAGGGATAGAAGCAGGTGTGAACCAGATTGCAAAGGGCATCAATTCGGTGCTGACGAAAGATACAAAGGTTAACGTTGCTCTAGAAACTATGGCTGGTAAAGGGAGTGAGATTGGTCGAAGCTTTGAGGAGCTTGCTATGATTTATGATAAAGTAGTTTATAATGACAAGCTTCGCGTGTGCTTTGATACATGTCATGTCAGTGATGCGGGCTATGACATTATTCATGATTTTGATGGGGTGATGAATCATTTCGACAAGTTGATTGGAAAGGAGCAGATTGCGGTCTTTCACATGAATGACAGTAAAAATGTACCCGGTAGCGGGAAGGACAGACACGAGAATTTCGGGTTTGGTCATATTGGATTTGAGGCGTTAATGTATATCATGAAGCATCCGGACTTTATGCATGTACCAAAGATTTTGGAATCACCTTATGTGAAGGACCCGAATGATAAGAAGAAATCCTATGAGCCATACAAGCATGAGATTGCTATGATTCGAGAAGGTAGGTTTAACCCGAAGATGCAGGAAGAAATCTTGCAACAGGTAAATAAATAACCATTTTTCTGCGTCATCCCTGCACGGGCAGGGGTGGCATTTTTTTGTGTCAAAAATCACAAAATGATAAAAATTTAATGTTTTTCGATAAAAAGTTGTTGACAAGTATAA
This sequence comes from Lachnospiraceae bacterium, assembly GCA_017439675.1. GTDB lineage: Bacteria > Bacillota > Clostridia > Lachnospirales > Lachnospiraceae > CAG-590. Next base: position 9,947 of record JAFSIQ010000039.1, on the reverse strand, counting down.
AAAGTGGTGTTATAGTGCATTTAACGAAAAACGTTAAATGATTAACGTTTACCGTTTGTTTTCTTGCAAGAGTGATTAGTAACTATTGGGAAAGAACGCGAAACTCATTTGGCTTGCAACAAAATATTATGAAAATGCCAAATGAAAGAGGATAAGAAAGAGGGAAAGAACTATGAAGGAAGAAGCGATTAAGAAGATTAACAAGATTGGTAAAGTAAGTAGTGTATTTGCATTGATTGGTAAGATTGTATTGGGAATATCTATGGTACTGTTGTTGTTATCAGCAACTGTATGTTTCCTTGCACCAGAGGAGCTTATGACAATCACGCTAGATGAAAAAGTAGGTTTTATTTTGGATGCAGGCACTTTTGGTGAAACATTGACGGATGAAGATGCGGAAGAGATGAGGAAGGAATTTGAGGAATCATTTGAGGTAGAAGCAGCAGGAGAAGATGTACAGTTGGAAGAGATTGTTATTACAGACAACAAGCTACAGGCTAAAAGTGTGGTGCCTACTTATTCCTTCACAATTAGAGACTTGGCATGGCTTATGGTTATTTTGGCGTTGAACGTAACAATGATTATGGTAACATTATGCTTTATATCTGCTCTTTGCAAGGCGTTTCGAGATTGTGAATCTCCGTTTGAGGAGAATGTAGTAAAGAAGATGAGTAACTTAGCGTATTCATTGATACCATGGGCGGTATTTTCTACTGTTACGAATTCTGTTGCAAATAGTTTGTTGCAAAATAAAGTATCCGTGAATTTTACGGTTGATTTAGGTGTGATTATGATTGTGCTTGTTGTGTTTGTATTAGTACATATTTTCAAATATGGTGCTATGCTACAGAAGGAATCTGATGAAACATTATAATTTGATGAGAAGTAGTTGCGATTTAATCATCAGATGAATGTCAAAGAATAGGAGAAGTTATATGGGAAAGATAATATTAAGGTTAGACCGTGTCATGGCCGACCGAAAAATGAGCTTGAATGAATTGTCGGAGAAGGTTGGAGTGTCTAATGTGAATCTATCAAAGATGAAAACAGGAAAAATTAGTGCGATTCGCTTTTCTACTTTGGAGGCAATATGTGAGGTGCTAGACTGTCAGCCAGGTGACATTCTTGAATATGACAAGAACGCACAGGGTGAATAGGGATTGTTTTTTTGTCGAAATGAGCCACCATTTGTTGTATGAAAAAAGGAGACAATTACAATGCGAGGCCGTTATTATATTAAAAGAAAAAGCACTTCATAAAATTTTAAGAAAAAATATAAGGTAAATTACGTCATAATGTTGTATCATTGCGATAGTATAGGGATTCGCATAAGTGAAGTTTTCGCTGTATGTTATATGAAAAGTTGTAACACAACACGAAGTGATGAGTCTTATTAGTATAGAATAATCTCGAAAGGAGAGAATAGATGGATACGTTAATTAGTGTCCGGGACATGTATAAGATATATAATCCCGGTGAAAATGAAGTCCGCGCACTGGATGGTGTGAGCTTGGACATAACCGAGGGCGAGTTTGTGGCAATTGTAGGACATTCCGGTTCCGGTAAATCCACACTGATGAACATGCTAGGTTGTCTCGATGTACCAACCAGTGGAACCTACATATTGAATGGAAGAGATGTTTCGCGAATGTCGGATAATGAATTATCTGAGGTTAGAAACTTAGATATTGGTTTTATCTTTCAAGGATTTAACCTGATTCCGAATTTGAATGCAATAGAGAATGTAGAATTGCCACTTATTTACCGCAATGTGGAAAAGAGTAAGCGCAGGGAATTGGCGAGAGAAGCACTGAAAAAGGTTGGCTTGGAAAACCGAATGAAGCACAAACCATCGGAAATGTCCGGTGGTCAGCAGCAAAGGGTGGCAATTGCAAGAGCCATAGCGGCAACCCCACCACTTATTTTGGCAGATGAGCCAACTGGTAACTTAGACTCTAAGTCCACGAAGGATATTATGGCAATTTTGAATGAATTGAATGAACAGGGAAACACCATTGTACTTATTACCCATGATGATGGAATTGCGGAAAATGCAAAGCGTGTGGTTCGTATTTTGGATGGACAGATTGAGTCGGATACTGTGAAAAGAACCATGAGTGAAGCGGATTATTACGAGCGAGATATAGAACCAGCCGAGATGGCTGTAGAGTTGGAACAGGTTTCTGGCGTGGTTGAGGATTACAGCGTAGAAGGCTAAAGGACGCATAGAATTAAGGAATTGTGGAATTGAGTTTATAAATAAAGGAAATGAGTAACAAGTAAAAAGAAATAAGTGAAAGATAAAAGGAAATGGAGGACAGATTTGTGGCGGATAATAAGGAAATGAATGTGACAAGCAATGGAAAGAAGAAGTCAAAGAAAAAGGTAATTATCATTGTGGCGGTTGTAGTGGTTGCTTTGATTGGTGTTGGCATTGTGGGTGTTAGCGTTATCAAGAGTATGACTGCAAGTATGGAAGAAGCAATGAGTATGATGGCCGGAGAGGACGATGCTCTTTATACGGTGGAAAAAGTGGATGTAAAGCAAGAGATTACAACATCAGGCAGTGTAATTGGCTTGGAAAAGAATGCTTATACATCACCAGTGACAGCGTTGGTTGCTGATGTTCCAGTTGAGGCAGGGCAGCTCGTAAAGAAGGGTGATGTTTTACTTGTCTATGATACAACAGATCTGGGTGATAACCTTGCAAAGGTCCAGTTACAGGCAAAGTCGGAGCGTGCAGCGGGAAATGCTGCATATGAAGCGGTAAATGAAGCATCAGGAAAGGTGAAGGATGCAAAGGCGGAGATTAAGGATTTAAAGAGTGATATCAAAGCACTGAACAAAGAGATTAAAGAGTTGACCAATACAATTTCTACCTATGAGGCAAAGATTAAGGTGGCAAATGCAGGAAAGTCAGAGGAAGAATATGACCCTACAGCAGGTCTTACTGCAAAGGAATTAAAGCAGTACAACAAGGCAGTGTCTAATTTGGAAAAGAAGAACAAAAGCCTTGCGTCTAAGCAGGAAGAACTTGCAAAGCAGGAAGCGATTGTGGAAGCGAATGAAGGCGTGAAGGTTTCTGGGAGTGAAGCTACCCAAATTAGTGTTTCTAACCAGTTGTCGGATATGAATGTCAATGAGGCACAGGAGCAGGTGGATACAGCGGAAGCAGGAATTGTTGCTTTGGCAGATGGCATAGTGGAGTCTGTTGAGATTGTAAAGGGCACCTATGCAAATGAGACACAGACGTTAATGACTATTATCAATGCAGACAAGATTGGTGTGGAGTTTTCTATTTCGAAGGATGACTTGACAGCGGTAACGGAGGGGCAGAAGGCTCGTGTGGTAATTGCTGATAAGGAATATACAGGAAAAGTGGTATTTGTAAGTCGTGTGGCAACTATGGACGCTAATGCACTTGGAACGTCTTCTTCTGGCGGTAGCATTAAGGGTAGAATTGAATTAGACAATCCAGATGAGAATATTTTTGTTGGTGTTTCTGCGAAAGCATACATTTTCATCGGTGAGTCTGTTGGAGCGTTAGCAGTTCCATATTCTGCGCTTTGTACAGATGTAGATGGAGACTATGTACTCGTAGTAAATGATAACAACATTATTGAGCGTAAGGATATTACAGTAGGTTTGTATTCTGGTGATTACTATGAAGTGTTAGAAGGATTGGCAGAAGGCGATAAGGTTATTACAGAGGTAACCAAAAATATGAAGCCTGGGGATGAGTATGTTCCATCTATGGCTGCACCTGGAATGACTATGTATTAAGAAAAGGATGACGTAATTGTTTAGTACAGGTCGAAGCACTTGCTGCTGAGACTGTAAGAACGTGATTCGGGTGTGAGCAAATCCCATCAGCGTAGCTGATTTTCATGGATTTGCGAATTGTAACTATGAAGGTACTGAATAGTTACAGGATGACAATAGTCAGGAAAGGAGACAGTCATGAGACAATTAGGTGAATATGTGAAAATGGCCATGAAAAACATATGGGCCAATAAAGTACGAACCTTGCTTACCATGCTGGGTATCATCATTGGTATTTCATCTGTTATCTTGATTATTTCCGTTGGTAATGGTGCTACGGAGATGATTAGTAGCGAGCTTGGTAGTCTTGGCAAAGGTCAAATTGCTTTTATGTTGATGGATTGGCAGGAGAAATATTATATAACAGAGGAACAAATAGACGATATCCGGGAGATGGATGGAGTTAAAGCGGTGGCAACGCAGACGTTTTTTGAAGGTACTACATCCACCAAAAAAGATGAGTTTAAAGTGGATTTGGTGGCTATCAATGCAGATGGTTTTACGATTCTAGAGTATGATTTTGCCAGCGGTCGCGCTTATACGGAACAGGAGGCGGATGCGGGCAAAGCATATTGTGTCATCACAGAAGATGATGCTATGAAAATGTATGGTTCTACCAATGTAGTTGGTATGGAATTTACCATTACAGTGTCAGAATGGTTTGAAATACCGGTTACGATAATTGGTGTTGCAGAGTCAGAAGAAAGCAGTAATATGGTAGCTGCTTTAACTGCTACACAATCTGTACAGGTGATTATTCCACCAGAAGCGATGACTAAGGTGACAGGATTGGATATCCAACAAGAGATTACGGAATTTTATGTATTGAAGGAAGATGATGCGGATGCGCAGGCGTTGTGTGATGCGATTATAGAATACCTTGGAAAAACGCACTACTGTGACGGAGGGGATGTATATTTGTATCAGAGCTTTGATGATGTTATGGCAACGGTGAATTCTGTTATCAACCTGATTACCACATTTGTAGCATTTGTTGCTTCGGTATCCTTATTGGTAGGTGGTATCGGTGTTATGAATATCATGCTGGTATCGGTTACAGAGCGAACTAGGGAGATTGGTATCCGTAAGGCGTTGGGTGCAAAGACTGGTTCTATTACGGTGCAGTTCTTGGCGGAGTCTGCATTTATTACCTTAATTGGTGGGTTGATTGGAATCCTGCTTGGCGTTGGTGGTGCGTGGGTAATTGCAAAATTTATTGGAATGATGGTTCCAACTATGCAATTTGCACCGGCACTTAGCATTGGCACCATTTTGATTGCATCTCTGTTTTCTTCGGGAGTTGGATTGTTCTTTGGAATCTATCCGGCGAGAAAGGCCGCAAAGCTTAGTCCGATAGAAGCGTTGAGACAGAATTAGTGCTTTGTAAATGAGAGTTTGCTTATGGATTGCAAGAACAAAGCACACTATACAAAATGAATAATATATTTTCGGAAAGTCATACATTTTGTATGGCTTTTCGTGTATTTATAGGGTAAGATGATATTAATGGCAGGAAGGGATATGGTGTTGCAATTGAATGTTAAGTGCAATGTGAAAACTAGAGCCAAGGAATGGAGCTTCAATGTGATTAAGGGGGGGATGACAGCTATGAAAAAGTTGCAATCGAAAAAAGGAAAAGGGGTAAAAGTTATTGGCGTTTTATGTATATTGTGTTTGACGTTTTTGGCTGTTGCCCTGCTGACAAAATGGTTCGTTCAAGATGCTGCACCGAAGCTCTTTGCAAATATAAGCTCATATGTTGATGGTGATAATATAAAGGAAGCAGATTACAAGGACACTATAGAAGAGGCGTTAGTGGGTCAGTGTGCGTTGACAACGTATCAGCAAAAGATAGATGAGGAACTTTTTCGGATGAGAAAAGGCGACCGCATGTGCATCTATTATCGTGCTACGAAAGAAGATGAGGAATCATTTGTGATGGCAAATCTTCGAATTATGGAACGTGAAGGTAAAGAAAAATATGCATGTGCATCGGTTTCGGTTGCCACCCATGATGAAAAATCAACGAATTTTAATGAGCGAATTGCAAAGAAGGCGGATATTTCTGCTGCAGATGTGATTGTAGCTGATATACAGATTGCGACTATGAGTTTTATTAATTCTGTAGGTGAAAGTAAAGTTGATAACTCAGAGAATGATAGAATGGTTGTATATGGTAATGTTTTGGAAGTGTACTTTGCCGAAGATGAGAGCATCTATAATCTTCGGATTGATGGAAAGGCACCGGATGAAATTGTAGAATATGAAAGCTTTGGGGCAACATACTATTTTTGGTATTATAGCCATTTAGATAATGCAGGCGCGATAACTGCTGACCGGGTTACGTTGACAGAAGAAGACGCCAAGGTTGCGGATGAAAATATGGCAACTACGGAAATGGATGAAATGATTCAGGAGGATGTAACTACAGAGAATCACGATGAGACTCAAGATGATGAAGCGACTCGGGCGGATGAAGCGATTCGGGCGGATGAAGCGACAGGGTCAGGAAGTGGTACCGAAATGTCTGTGGAAGAGCAGATAGACATCTTTGCAAAAGGAGTAGAGCAGTGGAGTAATAACGGCGATCAGACAATATGGTTTGCTGTTGCGGATATGAATATGGATAATCAACTAGAACTGATTACAGATTCCATTCAGGGTAGCGGTCGATTTGCTTATAATGAATATTATGTAGTAGACACGAATGGAAGCATGAAAGCTTTGGAACAGGAAGAGCGTTTTGGTCTTTATCTCAGTACCTATTATCCATCCGAGGATGGAGTGATTGCTGCGCCAGTTTATTATGATGTTGACAATACTCGGTACTATTCCATTCAAGGCACAGGTGTTAGAGGAACACCGACCTCGTTTCGGTATTCGTTATGTGGTTTGTGGATTGAGAATGAAGCGGTGAAAGAGGAGTATTTGGGCAGTAGGCAACATGACACAGAGGATGTGTATGGCGAATGGACAATCACTTACGAGGATGCAGAAGGGAATGTGATAACAGAAGAAGAGTTCGATACACTAGCGAAGAAGAAATTTTCAGGGTTGCAGGAAATGCAGATGATATGGAAATGGCAGACTGTTCCGCTAGAGGAATTGCAAGGGATTTCAGAAGAGGATGTGGAGGAATTATTGATGGATTCCTATAATAATTTTACAATACAGGAGATACCAATTGGATAAATGAAATAAACACAGCGGTATACTTTGTGCGGAAACTTTCTAGATGGTTGGTTTCGATGTAAAGTATATCGCTGTTATGTTGTCATATAGCATCTTTTTGTTTTGTATAAAAGAGTAGAGTTTCTTCTATAAAAAATAAATTTGAGTTTTGCTATCGAGACTGAAATTTTTCTTCTATAATAATCTGTCTAGCCAAGGCGTGATATTCCGTTAAGGCTTTACTTTTCATAATTTTCTTGATTAGCTTTTTGGCAGAATTAGACCCCTTGTAAGATTCTCCTAAGTAGCACCACCATTCCTTCATCTTATATAAGACATTGATATCACCGGGGATGTGTGCTTTATAACCTTCTAATACGTCGTTATGAAATGCGAGGAGGATTTCCTTGGTCACTGGTGCTTTGCCTTTCGTTTCACCGATTAAACCCGGATTTTTCAAAATTCCGCGTCCAAGCATAACCATCTCTACCTGTGGGAATTGCCCGGTGAAATGATTGAGTTGTTCCGCGGAATGTAAATCCCCATTGTAGCAGATTGGATAAGTGAGGCTGTTCAATGCTTCTTCAAACACTTTCAAGTTTGGATGGTTCTTGTACTGGTCCTGTTGTAGGCGTGGATGAATGATCAGTTCCTTAATGGGATACTTTTGATAAATTGTCTGAATGTCTTCCCATTCCGTTGGACTTTTCATTCCGATTCTTGTTTTGATGGAGATTGGGAGAGGAGACTTATCATAGATGCCCTCCAAGAAACGGTCTAACATATCAAGGTCAGCAAGCAATCCGGCTCCACGCTTTTTTGGAACCACGGTTCCGGAGGGACAGCCAAGATTTAAGTTGACTTCTTTGTAACCATACTGTTCTAGTTGTTGCACAATCTCTAAAAACACTTCTACATCATTTGCCATAATCTGAGGGATTACATGCATCCCTTTGTTGTGTTTAGGCAAGACTTCATTTTTATCCTTATTATTCAATCGTCTATCCGCCAAAAACGGGGTGAAATATTTATCGATATTATGAAAATGCTTATTATATGCATGACGGAATACAAATCCGGTTAAACTTTGCATTGGAGCTAAGTAATATTTCATGGTTTTTCTCCTGTGTTATTATTCTAGGTTCGTAACTATTCAGTACCCTCATAGTTACGATTCGCAAATCCATGAAAATCAGCTACGCTGATGGATTTGCTCACGCCTGAATCACTTTCTCACGGTCTCAGCAGCAAGTGCTTCGACCTATACTGAACAGTTACCTAGGTTCAATGTAGACGAAAATGGTAAGAAAGTCAAATGATAAAAAATGTACCGGTTATTTTTTTGTCTACAACATATTGTGGTCATTTATATAGAAGAAATCAATAGATGGCAAGTGTCGAAAAATGTAGAAAACATAAGGCTTGAAGCAATGTTTTTTGTGGTGAAAAAATTTGATAAAAATGCTTGACAGTGATTATCTACTTGGCTATAATGACATGGTGTGCGTGGATTTTAGAGGATTCGTGCGCCCAAAATATGACAAACAGGAGGTGAAAACATGCCAACATTTAACCAGTTAGTTAGAAAAGGAAGACAGACTGTAGAGAAGAAGTCTACTGCACCAGCTCTTCAGAAGGGTTTTAACTCTTTGCACAAGAAGCCAACTAACACATCTTCTCCACAGAAGAGAGGTGTTTGTACAGCAGTTAAGACAGCTACTCCTAAGAAGCCTAACTCAGCTCTTAGAAAGATTGCCAGAGTACGTTTATCTAACGGTATCGAGGTTACTAGCTACATCCCAGGTGAAGGCCACAACCTTCAGGAGCACAGCGTTGTTCTTATCCGTGGTGGTAGAGTAAAGGACTTACCAGGTACTAGATATCACATCATCCGTGGTACTTTGGATACAGCAGGTGTTGCTAAGAGACGCCAGGCTCGTTCTAAGTACGGTGCTAAGAGACCTAAGGATGCAAAATAAGCATTGAGCACTTAGTGAGTATAAGCGGAAGCGAAGTACGAAGTTAGTGCGAAAGTTCATCCTGAAACTTAGTGAGAAAGAGCGAAGCGAATCCCGAACTTAGTTGAATGGATGGGAGCATTAGGTTAGTGAAATCTTAGAAACAGTAAGTCGAACAAAAATTAATAGTGCTGGTAATGGCTATGTTTTCATTTGTACAAATAGAAAAGATATGCAAAACCTGCACGAACAGGTTCCCCAAGCGAATCCATGATGGATTACCAAGCGGAACATGAGTACCTTTAAATCGATTGGATATCGGTTTTATCAAAAAATATTAATAGGAGGGAAGTACCGTGCCACGTAAAGGACATATTCAGAAGAGAGACGTATTAGCGGATCCAATTTATAATAGTAAAGTGGTTACAAAGCTTATCAACAACATTATGTTAGATGGTAAGAAGGGTGTAGCCCAGAAGATCGTTTATGGCGCATTCGAGCGTGTTGCTGCAGAGACAGGCAAGCCTGCTTTAGAAGTATTCGAAGAGGCTCTTAACAACATCATGCCAGTTCTTGAGGTTAAGGCAAGACGTATCGGTGGTGCAACATATCAGGTGCCTATCGATGTAAGACCTGATAGAAGACAGGCTTTAGCACTTCGTTGGTTGACAACATACTCTCGTAACAGATCTGAGAAGACTATGGAAGAGAGATTGGCTAAAGAGTTACTTGATGCTATGAATAACACAGGTGCATCAGTAAAGAAGAAAGAAGATATGCACAAGATGGCGGAAGCAAACAAGGCTTTTGCTCACTACAGATTCTAATTGCAGATGTTTTAACAACGTGTTTTCGTTGTGGACATGGCAGTGTAGAAATTATATTTGCATAACTAGTTAGACTAAATCAAGGAGGAAAAAATCTTGGCTGGAAGAGAATATCCATTAGAGAGAACTAGAAATATCGGTATTATGGCACATATTGATGCTGGTAAGA
>JAFSIQ010000038.1 GCA_017439675.1 Lachnospiraceae bacterium | reverse complement strand
GCTATTTTCAGCGCCAGTTCATCAAACGCAACACCAGATGCCATACGTGGATACCAGCCAAATGCATTAAATGATAAATCTATGCTGTTTGGCTCGATGGCTTCCCCGCGTTCAATCAGATAATCTGTCAGTTCATCAAATAAACCACCAACTACTCTGACATGTTCATTTGTTTCCTCATTAATTTTTCTTCCACCTAGCAAATGATTGACACCGGCAGAAGTCGCTGTTCCGCCAAGACAGCCTGTACGCTCGATAAGCGCAACAGACAATCCCTTTCTTGCTGCACTCACTGCAGTAGCAAAACCTGACATTCCGCCACCACAAACTATAAAATCATATGAATCTTCTCTTGTTATTTTCATAATTGCCCTCCATTAGTAATCCAATTGCATAGCTAGCCATTCTTTCACTTCACATATCCATTTATGTGCACGCTTAACACGAGGCGTTACATCTACATTTACCAATTTATCTACAGTCCCAAGACCATGCGGACCATAAGGATATATGTGCAGTTCAAATGGTACCTTGTGTTTGCGTAAAGCCATCGCATAGAGCATGCTGTTTTCTACTGGTACAACCTCGTCTTCTGATGTATGCCAAAGAAATGTGGGCGGTGTCTTCTCTGTGACAAGCAATTCGCAGGAACATCCTTTCTCCTCTACGTTTTTCGGCTCATGTCCAACAAAGGTGCTTATTGAACGTACATGTTTGTATTCCGGATCAGCTGTTATTACGGCATAATTTAGAATATTAGCATTGACAGGCTTGCTATTTGGAAACAATGTGCGAACTTCTGAACAATCATATCGGTTTGCATATTGTGCTGCCAAATGTCCTCCAGCCGAGAATCCCATGAGCGCAATCTTGGATTTATCTATATTCCATTCTTCAGCATGGCAATGAATCATTTCTACTACTCCTGCCACCTCTCGTAAAGCTTGCGGAAATCCATGTGGTGCCACAGAGTAATGAACCACAAACACGCGATATCCTTCCCCCACAAATTGCATCGCAATTGGTTCTGATTCGCGCTCACTAACTTTCACGTATCCACCTCCGGGACAAATAACCATGCAGGGATATTTCCGATGTAGCATCTCAGTTCCCATCTCATACATTGGAGTAGGGATATAACAATCCACATAAGCATTGCAATCATTTTCGCCTAATTTTGGATACAACTCCTTTAAATAGGTTCGTTCAACTTTCATATTGTACCTCTTTTCTCCCCACTGGACTAATTTCCTTCCCTTTCCAACATCAACATTTCTTCTATAAAACCTAATACAGCCTGATGTTCCGATTCACCACAAACCAAAAACATCCCTTTACTCTTTTTGTGCATATGCTCCCATATTACATTCTTGGTGTGATATGCCATTTGCGCATGGATCAACATATCTAAAATACGTTCTCTCGCTCCATGGTTGTCGTAAAGCAAACTATCTTCTGCCACAAAAATCAATTCCACATTACTGGTAACAGCAATATCTTTCAATACAACCGTTACTGTTGCACATGATTCATCATACTCAAAGTCGACCACCTGCTCTTTGCCGGAAACTATTGCCTTGATGGTATTAGGTTTCTTGTCACCTCTGAACCTCACTGTCCAGTTTCTCTGTTTCGGAATCAATGTAACCTCGCCTTGTGCGGCATGGATTGTTATAACAGCGTTTTGTGACCAATTCAAATCAATCTTTGTATTAACAAATTCGCCATTTTGATAATCATTATAATCACCTGCATCCTCATACATTGTGAAACTGTTATCTGCCCCGGCAAATACATAAACTTCCATATCTGTTCTTCTGCCAAGTTTATTATCACCACCATAGACTTGCATTGGAACAACAGCTCCTGCCTTCGCAAATATTGGCATCTGTTCCAGATTCCGGTACACTTCTATTTCTTTATCACCTCTGTAAACATAACCATTGAACGCATCAATCCATTCCCCTTCTGGCAGCCATACCTTTGTTCTTCCCAGACGTGTACATGCATCATTTCGCTCCGTAATCGGGCTGACAATTAACTCACTACCAAACCAATATTGATTCGGACATTGGTAAGCCGCTTCCTTTTCCGGATGCGAATAATACATCGGTAAAACCAACGGAATCAACTCTGTATGATTGCGATAATTCATGGTATAAATATATGGGAATAGTCGGTGTCTGAAACGCAACCATTTTCTCGCAATCTCTGCTTCATACGGGAATAACTTCCACGGTTCCTTTCCGGAAAATGGAGTCGTGCTGGCATGCAGTCTATTAATTGGTGAAAATACGCCAAGTTGCATCCAACGTATTGTTAATTCATCTTCACGGGCCCCACGCATGGTTCCGCCGATGTCATGACTCCACCAACTATAACCCACATTTGAAGCGTTGGCTGTGAAATATGGTTGAAAATCTAACGCCCTCCAAGTAGTCACTACATCTCCCGAAAAACCTACAGGATAACGATGCGAGCCAATTCCACTGTAACGCGAAAAGAACATTGGCCTCTTACCACTACGACTAATATCCAACACATGTAAGTGATTGAGTAACCAGAGCGGATTCATTTTTTCTAATGGGCTTTCCGGATGTTCTGAATCATGTATCCACCAATAATCCGTTCCCTGTTGCCAATCCATCCACCAGAAATCCACTCCATCTTCTTCATACGGATGATGAAGGATGTCAAAATATTTCTCCATAAAGTCCGGATTTAAACAATCAAATTTTACTGGCTTCTTACTCGTCGGGTCAACACCGCAACCCTTAGCCATTTCCTCATATTGCACTTCATTACATCCTACACCCTGAGCCGGATGAAGATTTAATGCTGTCTTAAGATTATGTTCTTTCATGAATTTCAAAAATTCTTTGTAGTCCGGAAACAACTCTGTATTCCACGTGTACCCTGTCCAGCCCGGCTTATAACGAGAATCATCTATACGATTCTCCGGAACATCTTCCACTGTATGCCAATCCATATCCACGACACCAACAGAGAATGGAATCTGCTCTCTTTCAAATCGCTCCATCAATTCGCAATACTCTTGCTGTGTGTATGCATAATAACGACACCACAAATTACCCAATGCATAATCCGGTAATAATGGTGGCACACCTGTAATACGGTAAAAATCCTTCAAGCAATCCAAATATGCATGTCCATAGCCAAAGAAATAAATATCCTTTACTCCTTCTCTTCGTATATCAAACCATCCTTCATCAGTCAGAACCATGCTTTCACTATCATCAATCACTGCATATCCGTTTCGTGAAATCACACCCTCTTCTAATGCAACTGTGCCATTGGTATTATCCAAGGTACTTGCAGTTCCTTTTAATTGGTCCGCTTCTTCCCCATAATGCCACGTCGCCTTCGGAAAGTTCTCCAAGCAGACACTTAATGTATCTG
>JAFSIQ010000037.1 GCA_017439675.1 Lachnospiraceae bacterium | reverse complement strand
TCCACATGGTGTATCACCAGTAGCCTTACCATATGTTACGTTAGAAGTAATTGTAAGGATAGAAGTTGTAGGAAGACCATTTCTGTATACATGGTGTGTACGAATCATGTTCATGAATGTTGTAACTAAGTTAGTAGCTAACTCATCAACACGGTCATCGTTGTTACCATACTTAGGGAAATCACCCTCTACTTCGTAGCTTGTTACGATACCAGCATCGTTACGGATTGCTTTAACCTTAGCGTACTTGATAGCTGATAATGAGTCAGCTACTACGGAAAGACCAGCAATTCCTGTTGCGAAGTATCTCTTAACATCTCTGTCATGTAATGCCATCTGAATTCTCTCATAAGCATACTTGTCATGCATGTAGTGGATAATGTTCAATGAGCTTACATAAACTCTTGCTAACCACTCCATCATATCAACGTACTTAGCCCAAACATCATCAAAGTCAAGGTATTCACCCTCAACTGGACGATACTTAGGACCTACCTGTACGCCAGAAACCTCATCAACACCACCGTTGATAGCGTAAAGTAAACATTTAGCAAGGTTAGCACGTGCTCCAAAGAACTGCATTTCCTTACCGATAACCATTGAAGATACGCAACATGCGATACCGTAATCATCACCATGGTCATTTCTCATTAAGTCGTCGTTCTCGTACTGAATTGAAGAAGACTTGATAGACATCTTAGCACAGAACTTCTTGAAGCCTTCTGGAAGTCTTGTTGACCACAATACTGTCATGTTAGGTTCTGGTGCTGTACCTAAGTTGTTCAATGTGTTAAGGAAACGGAATGTCATCTTAGAAACCAATGTACGTCCGTCTGTACCCATACCACCTAATGACTCTGTAATCCATACTGGGTCACCAGCGAAAATCTGGTTGTACTCTGGTGTACGAGCGAACTTCACACATCTTAACTTCATAACGAAGTGGTCGATGAACTCCTGAATCTGCTCCTCTGTATACTTACCAGCAGCTAAGTCTCTCTGTGCATATACATCTAAGAAAGTAGATGTACGTCCAAGTGACATTGCAGCACCGTTCTGCTCTTTAACTGCTCCAAGGTACGCAAAATATGTCCACTGAATAGCTTCCTTAACGTCCTTAGCTGGCTGAGAGATATCAAATCCGTAAGATTCAGCCATCTTTGTTAATTCCTTAAGAGCCTTAATCTGCTCAGAAATCTCTTCCTTACCGCGGATAACATCATCTGTGTAAACACGACCAAATGATTCCTTCTGCTGTAACTTATCCTTAATTAAGAAATCTGTACCGTAAAGAGCAACTCTTCTGTAGTCACCGATGATACGTCCACGTCCGTAAGCATCTGGAAGACCTGTAATGATGTGGTTAGAACGACATACTCTAATCTCTTCGTCATAAACATCAAATACACCTTCGTTGTGTGTCTTTCTGTGCTTAGCAAAGAAATCAACAACCTCTGCGTCTACTGTATATCCATTATCTTCACAAGCCTTCATAGCCATACGAAGACCACCATATACATTCATACCTCTCTTGAAAGGCTTATCTGTCTGGAAACCTACAATAGTTTCTTTGTCCTTATCTAAGTATCCTGGACCGTGTGATGTCAAAGAAGAAACAATCTTAGTATCCATATCAAGAACACCGCCTGCTTCTCTTTCCTTCTTAGTTAATTCCATAACCTGTGCCCATAAATCTGTTGTGTTCTGAGTTGGTCCTGCTAAGAAAGAATCATCACCTTCATATGGTGTGTAGTTCTTCTGAATAAAGTTACGAACATCTACGAACTTCTCCCAGTTACCACCCTTGAAACCATTCCATTCTGATCTCATTATAAAATTTCCTCCTTGTAAAAATAAAATTTTAGGATGTTCACGACAACTGTTCAGAGTAGGATTCAAAAATGTTTTGTACTGATCCTATACGAAATCTAAACAGCTCCTTATCCTCATGGTTTTATTATAATTTTATATTGTATACACGTCAACGCAAATTTCGAGGAAAACGTGTACTTTTTTGAGTACAAAAATGGAATAAAAAAGAAATGATAAATGGTCAAAAACAAGGGAAAATCAGCATTTGGCGGTGAGGCAAAATTGTATACACAAGATGTGGGGATAATGAAAAAGAGAGTTAAAGAAAGACGGCAGAGAAACGTCAAATCAAATGTTTCTCTGTCGTCTTTTCGTCGTACATTTTAATATGAAATCAAAGAGTCTTTCTACTCTCTTTTCGTTTCTTCTTTTCAATGTATAGTCGTCTATCAGCAATATCTAATATTTCTGTAATATCCAAGGATGGGGAGCAGTAGGTTTCGCAAATACCTACACTCATCTCAATTCGATATGGTTTATTCGCTTTCGCGTTATGAGTTGCTGTGATTTCCTCAATTCGCTGCTTCATAATGTTTTCATAGTCGGTAATTCCAATAATGGCGAAAGCAACAAATTCGTCGCCGCCGAAACGAGCAACAACATCTGTGTTACGGAATGCTTCTTTGAGTATAGAAGCAATTTCCTTGATGGCAAAATCACCTTCGTCATGACCATATCGGTCGTTGATAATTTTCAGGTTATCCATGTCTGCATATAAAACCATAATCTCTTTACCCAAATTCATAGGATTGGTTGCAAGGGATTGAACATTTTCTAAAAATCCCCAACGATTGTATAAACCAGTCAACTGGTCGGTCTTGGACATCGCTGCTAATTTTTGGTTGTTTTCCGACATCTGTGCCAGACTCTCCTGCAATTGTTGGTGAATTTTGTTTTGTTGTTCTAGCAATAAGAGAGACCGTAACGCAATGGATATTTGCATCGTAACAGGTGCAAGATTACGGAAATTCTCATAGTGCATCTCTCCCATTAAAACACCATAAAGCTCTTCGCAAGAGAAAAGAGGAACCAAAACCATGGTAACTCGTCGGTCCGTCGGAACATATTCATGAGAGAATATGTTGTCCGTGGAAATTCGTTGGGCAGCTTCTGGCACATTGAATGCACTTTCTCCATCATAGTATGCACGGAATAGTAGTTTGTCCGGTTTTTGGAACTCCGCACCTCTTGGGTGGAGAATGGTTTTTTCAAATGTGTAGAGAAATGCAGATTGCATACCAATGGCAGACAAATTCTCTAAAGAACGTTCGTATGGAATACGTCCACCTTCATCCATTCGGAACATGTCGGTTGTCATAGAATTAATTATTCTGGATATCTGGTCTAGGGCTTCCTGTTGTCCATGGATTACCTGCCAATTGATGATGGCAAGTTCTCTATAGAAGACGGAGAACAAGTCCATTAATTTTAATTGTAGCTCGGTATCCGTAATGGAATTACGAATCTCATACTGCAAGGACAATAACAAATCAGAGAATAGTTCGGCTTTTGTGTAGCGGAACAGTGGTTCTGAAATGATGTGCGAGAAGACAACTAAGATATCTTTCTTGTGGGTAATAAATGCTGCTTTGTTGGTCATTTTGCAAAGAATGCTCACAAAAATAGCAAGGTCATCCTTAATTTGACCAATCTTGCTGCCCATTACATAAGTTCCGAAAAGATAATCATTAATCTGTCGCATCATAGTGGTACTATTGTTTCCATCAAAGATGTTCTTAATGCCTAATTTTTCTGACATGCTTTGGTAGTCAAAGCCCACGCAACCGCAAGAAGAACGCTTCATCAAATGTGTATTTACCGTCAAGTTGTCCAATTTTCCTGTCCGAACAAAGGATTTGGCATTGGCAATCGCCTTATAGGATAACTCTGCTGCATTGGCTTCTACTGTTGTAAGAGGTGGAACTAAAGTTGCTGCAAAAGAAGAGTTGTCAAAGCTTACGACTAATAAATCACGGCCAACCCGGATTCCCATCTTGGAAAATGCACGATATCCGCCTAGTGCCATACGGTCGTTAGCAAATACGACAGCATCCAATTCCGGGTGGGAAGCGACAAACTCTCCGATGATTGTCTCGCTACTTTCTTCAAAGTTACCATATATAACATAATTTTCGTTGAAAGGTATATTCTGCTCGTCTAATACCTTTTTATATGCATCAAAACGCTCCATGGCGTCTACGTTGGTAGTGGGACCGCTGACATAGCCTATTTTTTTCGCGTCATGGTCTGTAATTAAATGTCGGATACCTTGCATAAATGCAATCTGATTGTCAAATATAATGGATGCATAGCCGTCCATTTTGGTATAGAGGGTCACAATTGGAATTCCTAAAAATTGCTCCAAAAAGGCAACGCGCTCTTTTACAGAAATACGAGAGCCAATCATGCCCATCATGACATATAACACATCTAAATGCTTTTCAGTGGCAAACTGAAACAGGGTATTATACTGATATTCATATTGTGTATGATCTTCTGATATGTCGGTGCTGTCTAGATACATTCCTGGAAAGATAAATAGGTTGGCATCAATGGCGATAGCACCTAGCTCTGCGCCTTTAACAGCTTCGCTGGTAAATACAGCATCAATATCATCAATAAAAAGTCCAATGTTTAATCTTTTTCCCAATTTTATATGTCCCCTTTAACAAAATAGTCGTAACTATTCAGTGCTGTATCAAAAATGTTTCTCATTCGTTGTATGTTAATCTTGAATAGTTTCAAATAGGTGTATATGTGTACATTTTACAATAAAATGGGGAGATTGTCACATTTTGAGAAAATCTTAAGAAAAAATTAAGGAAGAAAAGCATTTGTATATTTTTAAAAAATGCATAGAAATTTGCGTGCAAACTTACTAGAATAAAACTAGAGATTTTATTTAAGGATTATTTAATAATTTCCATTGTATCCTTACAGCAGAAGATGAGAGAAAGGAGCACATTATGAACGCAAAGATATTAAAAAAAGACTTAAAACGTAAGAAATCCATGAATTTCATTCTGCTGATTTTTGTTATGCTTGCGACCACATTTATTGCGGCAAGTGTCAACAATATGAAGGTTATTACAACAGGACTAGACCACTATTTTGAGGTGTCGCAGGTTTGTGATTATCTCATTAACACTATGAGTGGAATCAATGGAGAGCCGACAGACAATGACTTGAGACTGGAGGCATTTTTAGAAGAAAATGAGAACGTTGATAACTACGAGGTGGACGATGGCTTAATGATTTTTGAGGACCAGCTTGAGGATGTTGGTGATTCTGAATTGGAACTTGATAGCACGCTGACAGTGTTCAGTATTAAAAGTGAGCAGCAAAATTACTTCGATGAGGAAAATCAACTTTTGAAAGATATTGGGGCAGGAGAGATGTATGTTCCAAAGAAATTGTTAAGCGAAACCTTTCAGGTGGGAGATAGCATTTACATCAAATCTGGAGACTATAAGAAGAAGTTCACCGTAAAGGGAACAGTCAAGGACGTAATTCTAGGTGGAGAGATGATGGGAATGGCTCGTGTGTTGATTAGTCAGAAGGATTATGATGATTTGGTTGAACATGGCGAGTTTGTATCCCAGAAAATGTATGGTGTCTATACAGAAGATGTGGACGCATTTTATCAGGAATATGTGGACCAGGGATTTTACGTTCTCTTTAATGGAGATATGGGCATTATTCGTACGACCTACATTATGGATATGATCATTGCAGGGATTTTGTTGGCAGTGAGTATTTGTCTTATCCTGATTTCTGCCATTATGCTTCGATTTACCATTCTCTTTACGGTGAATGAGGACTACAAGGAAATCGGTATTATGAAGGCAATTGGTATGCCGGACAAGTCCATCCGTTCCTTGTATGTGGTAAAGTACTTAGTGATTTCCATAATCGGTGCGGTGATAGGATTTTTTGTTAGTATTCCATTTACTGACATGCTAGTTTCCAGTGTGGTGAAAAACATCGTAATAGAGTCTGGAAATAACAACTACCTAACGGCAGGGATTGTAAGTGTAGTAGTGGTTTTGGTGATTGTGTGGTTTGCTTATCTTAGTACCGGTCGAATCAAGAAGGTGACACCGATGGATGCAATCCGTAGTGGTAACAATGGAGAACGTTTCGAGAAGAAGAGCATTCTTAGTTTGAGTAAGAGTAAAATGCGTCCTACCACATTTATGGCAATGAATGATGTGCTATGTGAGTTAAAGAAATATATTGTGTTGGTAATTACCGGTATGATTGGTGTATGGCTTGTGGTAATGCCAGCCAATACCATTAACACTCTGCAGTCGGAAAAGGTGGCTGCCTGGTTTGGCCTTGCGCCATGTGATTTCTTCATCATGGAACAAAGCCGCGTGGAAGAAAATGTGGCCACTGCAGACAGACAGGTTTATGAAGATTATCTGGATGAGGTGCAAGAACGATTGGAAGCTATAGATGTGCCTGTAGATTACACATTTACAGAGGTGTTATACAAATACAAAGTTAGTAAAGGTGAATTATCTTATAATTCTATGACGTTGATGGGCCTTGGATCAGATACAGAAGCATATATGTATGATGAGGGTGTGGCTCCAAAGGAAGAAAATGAGGTTGCCATTACTCACATGGTGGCACAAAAGATTGATGCACAGATTGGGGATACCATTTATATTAATATGTTTGGTGAAGAGAGACCATTTATTGTGACAGCCCTTTATCAGAGCATGAACAACATGGGTGAAGGAGTCCGATTTACAGAAGAAGCCGATACAGATTTTGCAGCAGTTTCCGGAGCCTTTGGTGTACAGGTGGTTTTAGAAGGTGATATGTCCAAAGAAGAGGTTTCTGCCATTATAGATAAAGTGGAAAAAGAAATGCCAAATGCAAAGGTGGAGACAACAAAAGAGTTCATCGATGACATGATTGGTGGAATTTCTGATATGTTGAAGCCGGTAAAAACGATGATTATGACTCTTGTGATTATTATTAATATTCTTGTAATGGTACTGATGCAGAAAATGTTCTTAATCCGGGAGCAGGGTGAAATGGGAATGCTTAAGGCAATTGGATTTTCCAATGGTTCTATCATGAGTTGGCAGACAAAGAGAATGGCTTTGGTGCTGTTTGTCGGTATGCTGCTTGGAACGGTGACAGGAACACCGTTTAGCCAATTGACCTCCGGTCAGGTGTTTCAGTTAATGGGTGCATCCAAGATTGAATTTGTGATTAACCCATTGGAGATTTATGTGTTGTATCCGGTGGTGATCTGGGCGGCAACAGTGATTGCTTGCGTGATTACTATGTTGCAGGTTCGAAAAGTAAGTGTGGATAGCATCAAAGCAATAGAGTGATAAAATTTGAAAAAGAGTTTGAAAGATAGTAGGAGGTAAAAATCATGGCAAATGCATTACAGGTAAAAGATTTGTGTAAGACATATATTACGAATAAAAGACAGAACAACGTATTAAAGAATGTGAATTTCAATATAGAAGAAGGAGAAATGGTGGCGATTATGGGTCCTTCCGGTTCCGGAAAGTCAACCCTATTGTATAGCGTATCGGGAATGGATAGACCAACAGCAGGAGAGGTTTCATTAGCAGATAAAAAGATTACGGATTTGAATGAAAGTGAGCTTGCGAAGGTTCGCTTAAATGACATGGGATTTATCTTTCAACAGATGCATATGTTAAAGAATCTATCTGTGATGGATAACATTTTGTTACCTGCCTATCAGACGGATAAGGGTGGTCGCAGCAAGGAAGAAATTAATGTATATTGCAAGGAATTAATGCGAAAGCTTGAGATTAGCGATATTGCTGATAATGATATCACAGAGGTGTCCGGCGGACAGTTACAGAGAGCCTGCATTTGCAGAAGTCTTATGAATAAACCGGAGATTTTGTTTGCGGATGAGCCAACAGGAGCATTAAACCGCAGTTCTTCTGATGAGGTTATGGAGATGCTAAACCGTATCAATGAAGAGGGAACTACCATTATGCTGGTAACCCACGATATGAAGGTTGCTGCAAATTGTAGTAGAATTTTATACATCGTCGATGGTAATATAAAGGGAGAATTGAAGCTGGAAAAAGGCGATACCAGTCCTTCTGAGACCGAAAAGAAAGACCGCGAACGAAAGGTGAATAACTGGCTTAGCGAGATGGGTTGGTAGGTAAATAAAAGGGGTAAAATGATGGATATTTTAATTGTAGAAGACAATGAAGAAATTGGCGGTTTGCTTCAGGATTTTTTAGAGGCAGAAGGATATGATGTGTATTTTGCCACTTCCGGCGAGGAAGCCTTAGAAGTGTATGCGGAGGAAGGTGCCAAATTGGTGGTGCTTGATATTATGTTACCAGGCATAGACGGGTTTGGTGTGTGTAGCAGGATTCGAGAGAATTCCAACACACCGATTATCATTGTCAGTGCCAAGAATGCAAAGGAAGATAAGTTAAATGGACTTATGCTTGGAGCAGATGATTACATAGAAAAGCCTTATGACATTGATATCTTAATTGCCAAAATTGCTGGTATTTTCAAGCGGAGATATTCTAGTGATGAGATTGTGGATGGGAATATCCGTCTGGATAAAATTGGCAGACGTTTATATGTAGACGGAACAGAGATGACTACTACCTCGAAAGAACTAGATTTGCTCATTTATATGTTGGAAAACAAGGGAAAAGTACTCCCAAAGGAAGAGTTGTTTAATAAGATCTGGGGTTTTGACAGTGAGAGCGAAATACAGACCTTAACAGTACATATGAAATGGTTGAGAGAGAAGATTGAAAAAGACCCGAAGAAACCGGAACGTATCCAAACTGTATGGGGTGTTGGATATCGGTTTGAGTAAAGTATCTGCATATAAAGAATATACAAATATGCAGATATAATATGGAATATATGCATAGCATTGGTTAAGATACACGCAGAAAAAGGAATAGTAATTATGAAAAAAATGAATCAGCTACTGTTCATCTTCTTACTCATCCTTGCAATCGTTCTATGTATCGGTAATTTGTACCTTGCAAGGAAAACTTTTAAAGAAGAAGGAAGAATGGACAGGGTGTCTATCAATCGAATAGAGAAAGCATTAGTGAGGTATGAGGAAGAATACGGAGAGTCTCCTTTGAATCTCAAGCAGTTTGAGGCTGCCACAGGGGAAGTGTACCAGGGGATTAGTGGATTATATTCAATCTCCAAGGATTCGTCAGAACAGAAGATTTCGGAATTTCTTACCGCTGATTTAGGCAGTGCTGGTGGGGATTACCGGATTCTTGCCACAGAGACTTATTATTATTATGTAGAGTATGAGGTGAGTACAGCGGATAATCGGCAAATGGTTATACTGTTCAATGTAATTGTGGTGCTAGCCTTTGTTTGTGTCTTGGCGTTTTGGTTCTATGTTAGAAATAAGATTATCAAACCGTTTCACAGATTGTCCGAGGTACCATTTGAATTATCCAAGGGTAATCTGTCGATACCGTTGCAGGAAAACAAAGATAAGTTATTTGGTCGTTTTATCTGGGGTATGGATTTGCTTCGTGAGAACCTAGAAGAGAACAAAGCGAAGGAATTAGAACTGCAACGAGAGAAGAAGATGTTGCTTCTATCTCTTTCCCATGACATCAAAACACCGTTAAGTGCCATTAAGCTCTATGCAAAAGCTTTAAGTCGCAACCTTTACAAAGATGAAGCCAAGAAGTTAGAGATTGCAGGTAATATTGATGAAAAGGTGGATGAAATAGAAAGTTATATCTCCGATATTGTAAAAGCCTCTAATGAGGACTTTTTACATTTTGAAGTGAAAAATGGAGAGTTTTACATCAAGGACGTGTTAGAACAGATTCGGGAGTATTATCAGGATAAAATGCAACTGAATCAAATATCTTTTGAAATGGGCAGTTATAGTAATTGTCTTGTGTATGGAGACAAAGAGCGTTTGGTGGAAGTGTTACAGAATGTTATCGAAAATGCTATTAAGTATGGAGATGGAAGGCGTATTTGGATGGATATGCAGCGGGAAGATGAGGAGTATGTGATTCAGATTTCCAATACTGGATGTGAATTGGAGGACAAGGAGCTTCCACATATTTTTGACAGCTTCTTCCGTGGTAGTAATGTGGAGAAGAAACCGGGAAGTGGTCTTGGACTTTATATCTGTCGTGAGCTGATGCATCTGATGGAGGGAGAGATTGCCGCGTCGGTGGTTTCGCAGGATGAAACTAGGATTATGATGGTACAGGTGGCAGTGCGGTTGGCATGAATGGATAGGGAGATATTTGAAATTGGCTAAAACGAAGCAACAAAAAAAATCGGAAAGAAAAAACCATTTTATAAGCAATAGAGTGGTACTTTGGACAGTTCCAACTTTTGTGATAGTATTAGAGCTTTTATTTCACTGGGAGATATATAGAACAATCGATATCTATATGCTTCTCGCAGTGTATTTTTCGTTGCCATTTTCTGCATTAACGTTGTTGCTCTCTAGCACAAAGTGGGAGCGATGGAACCGGAGCATTCGTAGTGTCATGCTCTTTTTTGTCATGGTGTATTACATAGCACAGATAGTCTATCATCAGGTGTTTGGAAATTTTTTGTCGCTAAAGTCCGTTTTAAATGGTGCAGGTCAAGCTATGGATTTTGGCTCCACCATATGGGAAGCGGTTTTAGAGCATGTGGTGGTGATTGTAGTTGCAATCATTTTGTGGATTTCCCATGTGGTGTGGGATGTGAGGGGATACAAGAAGCAAGAAAGTGCTGTTTGTAAAACGGAACAAACAGCAGAAGAAAAATCAGTTCAATGGAAGCCTATAGCGATTTACATATTACTCATGCTACTTTTACCAATATTTGGCACCACGGTTCTAATGTTCCAAGGTACGGGAATCGGAACCACTTATGATGTGAAGCTTATGTTTCACCGCACAGAACAATCCATGTACCGGCTGGGGTTGATGCAGACCTTGAAGAAGGATGTGACAGAGAACATCTGTGATGTGGTTGGTGTAACGGAAAAGCAGATCAATGCTGGTTATTTGTGGATAGAGGAGACATTTTTCACAGAGGATGTGGATAAGTTGGAGAAGGATAACGATGGGGCAAGCATAACTGACAAAACAGGGAATGTTGGTAATGCAGACGGAGAATCGAATGAGAACGGTGCTAGCATAGCACCGGATAGTGAAGCTACATTCTCGAAAAATGTACAACAAGAAGTGAAGTATCATACTTGGAACATAGACTTTGACTCTTTAATTGCCAATGCAGAAAATGAGGATATCAAGGATGTACATACCTACTTTTCGAATCAAGCTCCGACCAAGGAGAACATTTATACAGGATTGTTTGAGGGATACAATCTCATTTATATCACCGCTGAAAGCTTCAGTGATGTAATCATTGATAAAGAAAGAACCCCAACTCTTTACAAGATGCAGCAGGAAGGGTTTCAGTTTAACAATTTCTACACACCAAGCTGGTATCTTAGTACCATAGATGGAGAGTATGTGAACCTACTAGGCCAGATTCCAGTGGAAGGAGATTGGAGCTTACAGCACTCTGCAGAACAAGCACTGCCGATGGCATTGGGAAATCAACTAAAGGAGCAAGGTTATGTTTGTAACGCATATCACAATCATGACTCCTATTATTATGATAGAACCATTACCCATCCACAGCTTGGGTATGCATTTAAAGCGGTGGGTGCAGGTCTTACCTTTGAGTCCATGTATCCAGAGTCAGACTTGGAGTTGATGGAGATTACAGTAGATGAGTACATAGGTTCAAAGCAACCGTTTCATACCTATTATATGACCATGAGTGGACACCTACCATACACCTATGCCTACAATTCCATGGCTGTGAAGAATCAGGAGGTAGTAGCAGGAGAGGAATGGACAGAAAATGCGGCCTGTTATCTGGCAGCGAATACCGAATTGGAATACGCAGTGGCTTATCTGGTGGACGGATTAGAAAAAGCGGGAAAACTTTACAACACGCTGTTTGTTATTGCACCGGACCACTATCCTTATGGTTTGAAGAGGGGTGCTTATGATGAACTACAGGGTAAAGAAATAGAAAAGGATGCGTTTGAAATTTATCGCAATGGTTGTCTTATCTGGAGTGCATCCATGAAAAACATGACGGACGTCTCGTTTCCTGTTAGGGTGGATAAATACTGCTCCAATCTAGACTTGATGCCTACCATTTCCAATCTGATGGGATTGTCCTATGATTCCCGGCTCTTTGCAGGAAGAGACATGCTGTCGGAGGAAATGGGCTTAGTAATGTTCAAGGACCAAAGTTTTTTAACGGATAAGGTGCGTTACAATGCCACCAATGGCGAGGTGACATGGACAGAGGGCGTTATGGAGGATAGCATTTATCTGGAAGAATGTATGAAACAGGTGCACAATCGGTTTTATTATTCAGCGAAGGTATTAGAGATTGATTACTATAATCTGATAGGGAAAGAATAACGTCTTATAAAAATAGGATTGTTATATTTTTACACAAATTATTGATTGATTTACAAGAGGGAAAAGAATAATATCTACCATGGTAGATAAGCAAAAGAGGTTGATGAAATGAAGACAAAATGGATATCCACCATTATGACAAGAATGTATTTGGTAAAATTGATTATTCGAATTGCAGTATTTTTAATGGTGTTCGTGCTTTATGTTACGGATAAGGAACATATGATGAGTCTGATGCTTACTCCAGTGTGGATGGGTATTTCACCCATGCATGTGCTATGGGTTATGTTTATGGTGATGATGATTTTGCACATTTTTCCATTGGAGAGAGTAACCATGGCACTGAAAAAGGCAGAACCAGAGCCGTATCAGGAAGTTGAGGGTTACTCTGAGTTAGAGCTGCATCAGTTTGTCCAGCAGCAAAATGTGAGAGCTTGGTGCGTCATGTTGGTGTGGCTGATTTTCAATGCAGTATTTGGTGCTCTCTATGTATTTAATATCATTGGAATACCCGACATGCTGATGCTTACTGTCTTTTACTTTTTGTGCGATTACATATGCATTTTATTCTATTGTCCGTTTCAACATTTGATCATGAAAAATAAATGTTGTGTGAATTGTAGAATATATGACTGGGGACATTTTATGATGTTTACTCCGATGCTGTTTGTACAGAATTTTTTTAGTTGGAGCTTGTTTTTTACCTCTTGCGTGGTGTTGATTCGTTGGGAAGTGATTTACGCAAAGCATCCTGAACGTTTTTGGAGCGGCTCTAACAAGACCTTGCAATGTGTGAATTGTAAAGATAAAACCTGTCAGATGAAGAGAAGGATTATGAGAAATTAATTTTGCAGATAGAAAGAGGAGAATTATGAAGGATTTGACTAAGGGATATCCAGCAAAGGTGATTATGATGTTTGCCTTTCCGCTGATGTTCGGATTTATATTTCAACAGTTGTATAATATGGCTGACAGCAAGATTGTCAGCACTTATGTGGGAACCGATGCGTTGGCAGCGGTTGGTGCTACAGCGGTGGTTTCCAATATGATTATCAGCTTTATCAATGGCTTGACACAAGGCTTTGCAATTCCGATTGCCAATAGCTTCGGTGCTAGAGATATGGGACGATTGCGTCGTCTTGTGGCAGGGGCTACAATCTTGACTTTTGGTGTGGCAGTGTTGTTGACAGTAGTGGGACTTGTATGCATTAAACCAATATTAGATGCATTGAACACGCCAGAGGATATTATGGTGGATGCCCTTGCTTATGTGCGAATTATTTTGGCAGGAATCATTTTTACTGCCCTTTATAATTTCTGTGCAAATGTGCTTCGAGCTGTGGGTGACAGCAAGACGCCGGTGTACTGTCTATTGGTTGCGGTGGTTGCTAATATCGGATTGGATTTGTTGTTTGTGGCAGTATTTCATTGGGGAATTGAGGGAGCGGCAATTGCCACGGTGATTGCTCAGGCCATATCTGGTGTGCTGTGTGGTGGTTATTTGTTGGTGAAGTTCAAGGAAATTCTTCCGGGTAGGAAGGAGTGGAAGCTTGAAATGGAGCAGTATACCAATTTGATTACCACTGGTGTTTCTATGGGGCTTATGGGC
Organism: Lachnospiraceae bacterium; assembly: GCA_017439675.1. Classification (GTDB taxonomy): domain Bacteria; phylum Bacillota; class Clostridia; order Lachnospirales; family Lachnospiraceae; genus CAG-590. Next base: position 132,909 of record JAFSIQ010000037.1, on the reverse strand, counting down.
TGCATCGTCAATATTGGAACGGTTGTGTTGCAGGGTTCCATCAACGATTTAGGAACAGATATTGTGGCGGCACATACTGCGGCGAGAAGAGTGTTTGATATTTTAACTGTCACGCTTTATACCGTTGGTCTTGCCATGACCACATTTACTAGTCAGAATATGGGTGCTCGTAAGCCGGAGCGCGTACGTCAGGGAGTGCGACATTCTATTTTCATTGTATCTGCAATTACGACAGTGCTAATTGTGATAAGCTACTTGTTTGGCGAGCCAATTCTTAAGTGGATTACTAATACGGATAAGACAACCATTATTGATGCCAGTGTTATGTATTGCCACATTTGTATCTGGTTCTTTTATGTGTTAGGACCATTGTTTGTGCTTCGTTGCACCTTGCAGGGAATGGGGCGAAAGATTATTCCAGTGTGCTCTAGCGTTCTAGAGATGGTGGTAAAGGTATTGTCTGCTAGTTTGCTTGTGCCGGCACTTCAATATGTAGGTGTGGCGTTCACCGAACCAATCAGTTGGATTGTCATGACCATATTGTTGGGTGGTGCGTATCTTGCTAAGTCTCCAGAGAAGGTATTGGAAGAGAAGCAGGGATAGAGTTGATACATAAGGCATATAAGACTATGCTTCAGAAGAAAGGTGTCAGCAAGAAGGTTATATTTAAGAAAATTTAATAGATGGCATAATATGAAATAAAACGAGAGTCCGTCACTTTGATTGAGAAGTCGAGTGGCGGATTTTCTTGTGATATTTGTTATGAGAGAAATGTATTAGATAAAATTTTGTTGTTTTATATGGCGAAATAGGTTGGAGAAACCTCAGTTATCTATTATAATAAGAAATAGATTGACTGTGAATATGTGTAAAAAGGGAGGTTATACAAATGAAGAAAATAATGAGTATTATGCTAATTGTGTGTATGGTCCTTACAACCTTGGTTCCTGTTATGGCGGAAGAAACGGTTGCGACTTATTATGTGAGCGAGATGAGTGGAGATGATAATAATAGTGGAACGCAGGCAGCACCGGTTAAGACATTGGTGAAAGCATTGGGACTTGCAGAGGCGAATAGTATAATCTATATCATGGATGACATACAGGTTGCGGATGCAACGAATAATGATGCACCATTGATAATAGAAAAAAATGTGACCATCCAAGGAGATGCTAATAATATACCTACGATTACTTTACGTGCTGGGGGAATTGTTCTGGGTAGAGATGTGACGTTTGAGAATGTTAAGATTGGAACAGCCAGTATGTTGAGACCAGGAATTGCGGCAAATGGACACACATTAAAGCTTATCAATGTATATCAGGATGAGTCTTTACAACCATTACAAATATATGGGGGAACATTTTTTGATGCAACAAATGATACGGTTTATGGAGAGTCGGTTCGTGGCACCAAGAGCAATATTGAGATAAGTGGTGGAAGCTATGAGGCGGTGTATGCGGGTAGTATTAATGGAGATGGCGCAATGGATGTGGATATCACAATTGCGAAGGGCTTTGGGCTTGAAATGGGAGGCGTGTATGCGGGTAGTACAGTGAAAGACCCAGGTGACACCAGTACATCTGGCCAGATTCCCCAGTTAGAGAGGGAGCTTACATTGCAGGGAGAAATTAATATTAAAATAGAGGATAACGCCAATGTAAAGAAAGTGTGTGGCGTTAATGATACAAATACAGTGAATCTTGAAACCGACGGAACCGGATATTATTCCTTTGCAGTAACTGATGTGGACAGCGTGACAGTGAATGGAGGAATCTTTGCGCCGGCGCAGGGTAGTGATTTGGGTGTGGTTGAACAATATGCACAAGGCACACAAGATATTGAACTCGTTGGAAGTACAATGAATAAAGCCACACTCGATTTGTCTGAGCTTACATATACGGAAAGTATGGCTTGTGTGGCAGACTTTACAGGTTCAGAAAATGGTATTTTAGTGTTGCCGAAGGACACAAAATTGCAGGTGGATGGGGTTCTTACTGGTGGACCGACAGAGCTTCGTCTTTCTGGAGGTATGCCTTGGAGTAGTGAAGATAGTCCAGGATATTCCGGTTGGATGGAGTACAATACAATCTATGTAAATGGCAATGATAATGCTTCTAGCGATGGAACATTTATGGTTAGTAATCCATATCCGACACAGACGGATATGGCATTTACAGAAAGTAGCAGTACAGTAAATGGTTGGACGACGGTAGAGGAAAGTGCTTATGAACCGCCAGCGTTGATAGATTTTGCACCAGATGATACAACTGTGACATGTGAGAATGCAAATGCAACCTTGAGTGGTGTGATTGCAATTCGCATGAATCCAACATTTTCAGAAGATGAAACACTTTATGAGTTGGCGTATGTTCCGATAGATTACCAAGTAACGTATACGGATGTAAATTCTAACGAAGTGGAATATGTGAAGCAGTCTTCTTTCCTAGATGAGGATGGATATTATTATTGTAGCTATGAAGCGTCTACAAGTACAACTGCCAGTGATGTCATATTGATGAAGTTCACTCCGATAGGAGAAATGATTAGCATAGAAAAGGGCACCCATGATTTTGCGGCTGGAATCTATGAGATTGCCATAACAGCACTTACCACTTCCGGCTATGTTACAAAGAACTGTAAAGTGACAATTACATCCTCGGAGGAAAATCCACCAGCAGATGTGCATACGCATCAGTGGGAGACGAGTTGGAGTAATAATGAAGCGTATCACTGGCATGAATGTGAGCTTTCCGATTGTACAACCACGACAGATAGTTTGAAGAATGGCTATGAGGCTCATCATGGAGGAATTGCAACCTGTAAGAGTAAAGCGATATGTGTGGATTGTGGAATAGCCTATGGAGAGAAGGATAGTAACAATCACACAGGTGAAGCAGAGTTCAGAAATCAGAAAGAGGCGACAGAAACAGAAGCAGGATATACTGGTGATACTTATTGTTTAGGTTGTGGTGAGAAATTAAAAACAGGCACTGTTATTCCTGCTATAGGTAGTGATACGGATAATGGTGAGAACACCAATAAGGATGATGGGGGAACAGAAAATGATACAGATTCTGAAAACTCGGGACAGGGAACAGAGTATGTGACAATAACAGAGGGTGACAATGTATTTGATTCAGAATCAAATGTTATGTATGTTGTAACTAAGGTGGAAGCAACCGGGGGTACAGTAGAGTATAAGAAGCTTCATGTAAATCAAGCTATGGTTACAATTCCGGATACGGTATTGATAGGTGGGAAGTCATATAAGGTAACCTCTGTTGCAGCTAAGGCATTCAAGGGGAATAAGAAATTAACTTCGGTTAAGATTGGTGATAATGTAACGACCATCGGCAAGGAAGCATTTAGTGGATGTAAAAAGTTAAAGGCGGTGACGCTTGGTAAAAATGTGGTTACTATTGATGATAAGGCATTTTACAATGGTACAGCATTGACGACTATAACAATTCCATCTAAGGTTTCTAAAATTGGAAAGAGTGCATTTGAACAATGTAAGAAGCTAAAGACCGTTACCATTAAGAGTAAGAAGCTTACAGCCAAGAAAGTAGGGACAAAGGCGTTTAGGGGAATTAAATCGAATGCAACGATTAAGGTGCCGAAGAAGAAGTATAAGACGTATAAGTCTATGCTTTACAAGAAGGGTGTCAGCAAGAAAGCTACATTTAAGAAAATTTAATCGATTGCAAGATATGGAATAATAAGGAATCCGCCACTGTGATTGAAAGGTGGCGGATTTTTGCTGTATAAAGAAAACATAATGATTTAACAGGAAAAAGAACACGGCGTGAGGGTTGCGATGGATTGACAAACCCTTAAAATAAGGGTAAGATGATTGTGGAAATAGAAAACCATTAGAATTGTCCTATGTGATGGAGGGATTGTTATGAAAGAGTTTGCGGTTGCAAGAGAATTAAAAGCAACAGAATTGAAAGTGTTGAGGAAGAAACTCGATTTGACACAGGCAGAATTTGCAGGTCTAGCTAATATATCTGTGAAGACAGTAGAACGTTGGGAAACCAGCGACAAGCCGATTACAGGACCGATTGTCACATTGGTTGAATTGTTAAATCGACATCCTCGTTTAGGGGAAGAACTCATCATTCCAAAGCAAGAATATGACTTGCGTTTGCGGTATATGTGTAAGGATATGTTATGTACACTGATTGATGTGGATGAAAGGAATCGTAGAATTCGGATTCAGAATTATATGGAGCATTACATGATGAAGGCATTTGGAATAAAGGAACACCCTACTTTTGAAGATTATGAGGAGTTTTTGAAGTCCCGTTGCTTTCCAGAAACTCGTGACAAGATGAAGCTGATATTGAAAGAATTGGATCTGCCGTTCTATGATCCCCTTATGATTATTGAAAAGACGGAAGGTAGAATGGCAGAGGATGATTTTTGGATTCTGATTGAGAGGTGATTAGAATGGTGGAATTGTTTCAGCAGGATGAAAGAAAGACATATGCACAGTCCTCCAAGGGAAACCAGCTCAAATGGTACAATCAAGATATCTGGTATAAGACAGACTATACAGGCTATGAAGGTCTTTCGGAATATGTGATTTCCAAACTGTTACAATACAGTGATTTGGGTTCTTTAGAATATGTTGATTATGAAGTGGAAATGATGCGATATCGCGACACAATTTATAGAGGATGTAAAAGCAAAGATTTTTTGCCAAAGGGGTGGAGAATCATTACTTTGGAACGATTGTTTCAAAGCGCTTATGGAAACTCTTTAAGTCAAAGTCTATATTCTATTACGGATTATGAAAATCGATTGCGTTTTTTGGTAGACCAGACGGTTCGTGTCACAGGGCTTAGGAATTTTGGGGTTTATATGAGCAAACTTTTGACAATTGATGCATTGTTTTTAAATGAGGACCGCCATACCCATAATATTGCTGTGTTGATGGATGATATGGGTGAGTATCATTACTGTCCGTTTTTTGACCATGGAGCATCCCTACTTGCAGATACAACAATGGATTATCCACTACAGGCAGACGTAGGGCTTGATGAACTGATTGGCAGAGTGGAAGCAAAGACTTTTTGCTCTAGCTTTGATGAACAATTAGATATTGCAGAAAAACTTTATGGTAAGCATCTGCATTTTTATTTTACGAGAAAAGATGTGGAACATTTGTTGGAGATGGAAACAGAATATCCTGTGGAGGAGAAAAGGAGAGTGTTAGATGTAGTTATGGCACAACGTCGGAAATATGAGTACTTGTTTTAGGGGAAAAGAGCATGTTCTAGTCATGACATCCTTGCAACCTAAAGTTGCAGATTTGTAAGTGAAAAGCATATGGGAAATGCTTTTTTGTAAAACAACAATGTGATACAATACAGAATAGCTAAAATTGGAAATAAAAAGACGGAGTAAACGAGAAATATTGGTGAGGAAGGAGTTTTGAGAATGAGAGAAGTTTTTAATAGGATATGGAACGGAATACTTTTGGTAGCATTTATGGTGGCATGTATGTCACAGCCCGTGCTAGAGGCGCATGCTTCTTCTGCAGTGGTGCTGTGGGGAGGAGATGTGACAAATACTGGATTGAATTTGTATACAACTCCCACAGACAAAATGGTTTACAAGGCAGGTGAAGGTACGATTACCTGGTTACCGGGCGATGCAACCACACCAGCAGTTTTGACACTTGATAATGCCACAATCGAATCCGGAGGAATTTTAGTTAGTTCCGATATTGATGTGGAGATACAGGTGATTGGTACCAATCGTGTTTTTGGAAATGTGGTTGGTTGTGTGATGGAGTTGGAAGACAAAAACTACAATTCGCAAAACACGACAACGGACCATACGTATACGATTACTGGTGGTGGAACGTTAGAACTAGTGGGAACAAAGGCGTCTAGCCACGTATTGCATTTATTATCTAATTTGGTAATATCGGACGTAACGATTGTAGCAGATTGCTCTGCAGATAAATATTTAATAGAGACGTATTACGATTTGTCGATTGAGAATGCAACGGTTACCGGTGATTATGAGGGTTCTTATATATGGGCGAATAATTTTACAATGACTGGTGGAGCGTTAACGGTTGATTTTTTGGATATTCAGAGGAACGCATCTATCTCATCGGAAGCAGATATAGATGTTAAGTATGTATTTACAAATGATTGGTATGAGAAACTGGATTTGCCAGACAATATGGACTGTGCGGTTTTGGTATATTCGGAGGATGGCATTTCCTGTCTGGTGGTAGGTGATGCAACACTCGATGCTACATATTGGAACTTTTCGGAGGATTATGAAGTTATAGATCTGACGATTAAAGAAGGTGCAAGTTTGACAATAGCGGAAGGGTTTCATCTTGATTTGACATATGCTTCGAATCTCAGTGAGACCATGGAAGGCGATTTAGTGGTAAATGGAACCGTAACATTACCATCTTCTGCAACGGCGGAGGATATTGCCAAGTTGAATCTTACCGGTGATGGTGCAGTAGTGGTTGCAGGGGCATCGGATACAGAAGAGTCGACGAAAGAGAAGGTATATACTACAGAAGGAAAAGAATTAAATGTGGTTGCAGGTCTTGACTTTACCAATGTGGGTTCTGGGGATGGACAGACGGCAGCAACAGGTGATGGATATACATGGGATACAGCTTCGAAAACGCTGGCCTTGTCTGGTGCCTATATTACTGGTTCCTTGAATCTTCCGGTAGAAAGTAAGGTTGTAGTAAGTGGTATCAACATTGTGACTGGAGATGTGACAGTAGCAGGAACGGTAAGTGACGCATTTACTCTTTCTGGAGAGGGCAAGATTACCAGTGCAAGTAAGAAGTATGTAAGCCACATTTACGGAGAGCCTACATTTACTTGGACAGAAACAGAGGATGGATACACAGCCAAGGCAATTTTTGTTTGCCAGGGTGGTGAAGATACACAGACGGTGGATGCTAAGGTGACAGCCACTACAACAGAAGCAACCTATACCGCAGAAGGAAAGGTTGTATATGAGGCGGAGGTGACTTTTAACGGCAAGGATTATACAGATAGTAAGGAAGTTGTAATCCCAAAGAATGAATTAATGGGCGTACAGATTGAGGATGCTAAAACAAAAGCAATCTACAAGGTGACAAGTGTAACTGCTATAGGTGGTACTGTAGAGTATGTAAAACACAAGAGCAAAGCCGTAAAGAATGTTACTATTCCAAAGACCATTACCATGGATGGGCTCACATTTAAAGTCACAAGCATTGCAACGAAGGCCTTCAAGGGTTACAAGAAGCTGAGCAAGGTTACCGTTGGTAACAATGTAAAGACCATCGGTAAGAAAGCATTTAGCGGTTGTAACAAGTTAAAGACCGTGAAGATAGGAAGCAATGTGACAACGATTGGTGATAAGGTATTTTACAATTGCGTGAAGCTTACAAGCATTACCATTCCGTCGAAGGTTTCTAAGATTGGAAAGAGTGCTTTTGAAAAGTGCAAGAAGCTAAAGACCGTTACCATTAAGAGTAAGAAGCTTACAGCCAAGAAAGTGGGAGCGAAGGCGTTTAAGGGTATTAAGTCCACAGCTACCATTAAGGTGCCAAAGAAGAAGTATAAGACGTACAAGTCTATGCTTTGCAAGAAGGGTGTTAGCAAAAAGGCTAGATTTAAGAAAATATAATCTCCCCTTGACTTTTCCTCGCTTGTATTCTATATTAATTCTAGTTTTGTAAAGGTTATGAGAAAGAGGAGTAGAAGTTGTTCCTTGTCAGAGATAATGACCCATGGGCTGAAAGGTCATTTCAAGAAGAAGACTTTGAAGGTAGCTTTTGAACTGCATGGCTGAGAAATGAGTGATTCAATTAGGTCATGACGGAGTCGTCCACGTTATAGGATAAGAGAAGTGAGAAATTAAGGTGGTACCGCGTATAATCGCCCTTTATCAGGAAGTCCTGATAGGGGGCTTTCTTTATGTATTTTTATCAAAGAACAGCTCCAAACTTTACTTCAAAAGATAAGTGACAAAGATGAAAAAGGTTCTAAGCGAAGGACTCTTTCGCATTATCGGAAACAAAAACGTTTTCCGATAATGTGAAAATGCTCCGCAGGATGCGCAGCTCGCGGAGAAGAGGATTGTTCCATGAACACCGCTCGCGCGCAAAGAGTTCGTTTACGAACTCTTGTTTGATACGTCGGCACTTAGCGAACGAAGTGAGTTTAGTACCGTTATGTGTTAAAAATTGTTTGGAGCGTTCGCAAATGAAAGAAAGAGGAGAGAATGACAATGGCAAAAGAGTTAGAAAAAAACTACAACCCTTCGGAAATCGAAGACAGAATCTATAGCAACTGGTTAGACAAGAAATACTTCCACGCGGAAGTGGACCGCAGTAAGAAACCATTTACAATTGTGATGCCACCACCAAATATTACTGGTCAGCTTCACATGGGACATGCATTGGATAACACCATGCAGGATATTTTAATCCGTTACAAGAGAATGCAGGGCTATAACGCTTTGTGGCAACCAGGTACAGACCATGCGGCAATTGCTACAGAGGTTAAAATTATTGAAGCGTTGAAGGAAAAGGGAATTGACAAGGACGATTTGGGTCGTGATGGTTTCCTTGAGAAGGCATGGGAATGGAAGGCTGAGTATGGTGGACGTATCATCAATCAGTTAAAGAAGTTAGGTTCTTCTGCTGATTGGGATAGAGAGCGCTTTACCATGGATGATGGCAACAATGATGCTGTAAATGAAGTATTTTGCAAGTTATACGAAAAGGGATGGATTTATAAAGGTTCCCGAATTGTTAACTGGTGTCCGGTTTGTCAGACAACCATTTCTGACGCGGAGGTAGAGCACGTAGACCAGGATGGTAACTTCTGGCATATCAACTATCCAATTATCGGTGAAGAGGGAAGATATGTAGAAATCGCTACCACCCGTCCGGAAACGTTACTTGGCGATACTGCAGTTGCAGTGAATCCAGAGGATGAGAGATATCAGGATATCATCGGTAAGATGTTACAGTTGCCTTTGACAGATAGACAGATTCCGGTTATCGCTGACCCTTACGTTGATAAAGAGTTTGGAACAGGCTGTGTTAAGATTACACCTGCTCATGACCCTAACGACTTTGAGGTTGGAAAGCGTCATAACTTGGAAGAGATTAATATTATGAATGATGATGCTACCATCAATGCATTGGGCGGTAAGTATGCAGGTATGGACCGCTACGCAGCTCGTAAGCAAATGGTTGCTGACTTAGAGGAAATGGGACTTCTTGTAAAGGTTGTTCCACACAGCCACAACGTAGGTACTCATGACAGATGTAAGACTACTGTTGAGCCATTAATCAAGCCGCAGTGGTTTGTTAAAATGGAGGAAATGGCAAAGCCAGCATTAGAGGCTGTTAAGAAGGGTGAACTTAAGTTAATCCCAGAGCGTATGAATAAGAACTACTATAACTGGTTAGAGAACATCCGTGATTGGTGTGTATCTAGACAGCTTTGGTGGGGACATAGAATTCCTGCATATTACTGTCAGGATTGTGGAGAGATTACAGTTTCAAAGGATGCGGTTTGTACCTGTCCAAAATGTAGTTCTTCTAATGTGAAGCAGGATGAGGATACTTTGGATACATGGTTCTCATCTGCACTTTGGCCATTCTCAACTCTTGGCTGGCCAAAGAACACAGAGGAGATGGATTATTTCTTCCCAACAGATGTGTTGGTAACGGGATATGATATCATTTTCTTCTGGGTAATCCGTATGGTATTCTCTTCTATTGAGCAGACAGGAAAGCTACCATTCCACACCGTATTATTCCACGGTTTGGTTCGTGATGACCAGGGTCGCAAGATGTCTAAGTCATTGGGAAATGGTATTGACCCATTAGAGGTAATTGATAAATATGGTGCAGATGCACTTCGTTTCACATTGATTACTGGTAATGCACCTGGTAACGACATGCGTTTTTACTGGGAGCGTGTTGAGGCAAGCCGTAACTTTGCTAATAAAGTATGGAATGCTTCTCGTTTCATTATGATGAATATTGAAAAGGCAGATGTGAAGGATGTTGACCTTTCCAAGCTTACCTTGGCTGATAGATGGATTTTATCCAAGGTTAATACTTTGGCAAAGGATATGACAGAGAATCTAGACAAGTATGAGTTAGGTATTGCGGCAGCTAAGGTGTATGATTTCATTTGGGAAGAGTTCTGTGACTGGTACATTGAAATGGTAAAACCTCGTCTTTACAATGATGAGGATGAGACAAAGGCAGCAGCCCTTTGGACTTTGAAGACTGTATTAATAAATGCGCTTAAACTTCTTCACCCATATATGCCTTTTGTAACCGAGGAGATTTTCACAAATCTTCAAGATGAAGAAGAGTCCATTATGGTTTCTGAGTGGCCTGTATTTACAGAAGAGTGGAATTTCACTGCGGATGAAAATGCAGTAGATACCATTAAGGATGCGGTTCGCGGTATCCGTAACCTACGTGCAGAAATGAACGTTCCAAATAGCAAGAAAGCAACAGTTTATGTTGTATCAGAAAAGGAAGAAGTTCGTACCATCTTTGAAGATGCAAAGGTGTTCTTTGCAACTTTAGGTTTTGCATCTGAGGTATTGGTGCAGAGCGATAAGTCTGGCATTGCAGACGATGCTGTTTCTACTGTAATTCAGGATGCAGTGGTTTATATGCCGTTTGCTGAACTTGTGGATATTGACAAGGAAGTGGAGCGTCTTACTAAGGAGCAGAAGAAGTTACAGGGTGAGATTAAGCGTTGTGAAGGTATGCTTAACAATCCAAACTTCGTGGGTAAAGCACCAGCTGCTAAGATTGAGGAAGAAAAGGCAAAATTAGAGAAATATAAAGGTATGCTTGCAACAGTGGAAGAAAGACTTGCACAGCTTGGAAAGTAATACAGCGATACAATTAAAATGTGATTTGAAAGTGACACACAATGCAGTTCGGGAAATAGGACTGCATTGTTGCACTGTTATGATATAAGACGTCATATGATAGAAGTTATGTTGCAACAGGATAAAATGAGAGGGTTTCATGGGATTAACATTAAATAGAGGAAACAATAAGGATACAAGAGAGGATTCTGTTATTCCTGCAAGAAATAAGGAATATGAGGGCGTGAAAAAAGACGGTCGTACAGTCAATTCTTATGGTGTGAATAGAGGAGACTTAGGACTTGGCTTATTTGATGAGAATGGCGAACAGGAACGAGCAAAGTGGGAAAGTAAGGAACCGATAGAGCTAAAACTGAATAGTCAGGAAGACCCTAACGATGTATTTCGTCTAGGAGAGCAGATGCAAGAGGAGCCAAAGGGTCTTAAACTATCGGGTCAGGCAAATGCTACAAAATCCGTTGGAGACAAGAATGCAAATCCATGGGATAACCCCTATGATGAATATAAAGGAGGACCTCGTAGTATCAGCAAACCTATCGACCATCGAACCTATAAGAAGAAGGAAGAAAGGGAGCAACATCCAGTGCTTTTGATATCATTTATACTGATGACGGCGGTATTTGTCTGTGAGATAGCGGTTTTAGCGTGGATATCCGCTCAAAATGACGTAGATGTGCAATACAATTTGATGAAATTTGTATGGGTTTTCGGTGTGGTGCCAATAGTGGTGTTCCTTGATGCAATATTGGTAAATGCTTTGTACAAAAAGAAAATTTCGTTGATATTGCTAGGGTGGCTTTTGCCTTTTGTGTATCCACTCAAAAGGGGAAATTTTACCAATGGACATAGTGTGACTGGACATATCGTTTGTTGGGGAAGCTTGGTTGCTTATATCAGTGTGATACTAATGATAAGTGAAGCTGTCAGCAATTATGGTGTTATAGTGCAAATGTCGGATGCCGAAATAAGGCATAAGGCAGCGGCGGTATTAGATCAGGACATAAGAGGAATCAAGGCAAGTAGTCGTATTATGCCAAACATGAATCTTGAGACAGCGATTTGCGAACAGGTAGACGGAGAAGAAGTCGTATATCTAATAGGTAAAGATTCTTTGTATGTGGAAGGATATGCATTTGTGGATACTGGCGAAAACAATATAGATACAGTTTTGGGATTCGCTAAAAATGATGCAGGCCAATATGAACTTATATTTGTATCGTTTGCTGAACAAGTACTCAATAAGGCTTTTATTCAAACCTATTGGGACGAGGTGTTGGGCTTGTAAGTGTACAATAAGTCAAAACGGCTTGCAAGAAATCTTTGTGAAAAGGCAAATATAGTTGGCATTTCTTTGCAAGTGTAACATTATATGTGTGAGAATAATAATTTATAATATTATGGGGAGGATGAAAATGGAACTTAGATTAGCAGAAGATGAAAATAAGGAAAGTAGTACAGCAATGTCAACCGGTGGATTGAAATTAGCTGGTGGTAATGGAGAGAATAACCCTTCGGAGGGTTCAAATGATGATCCATGGGATTTCAAAAAGGAAGGAAAAGTGATGGAGTCACCATCTATCAGCAGACCGATAGAGCATGATGTATTGACGGTTAGTAGCAGTAGTCCAAATTCCTCTGCACCAACGATTAGCTTATATGTATGTCTTGCTTGTTTTGCAATACAGATTGCGTCAATGATTTTTATTGCAAGTCAGCCTGCAATTGACCTTTACACCAATCTGATGAAATGGCAGTTGTTTTACGGATTGTGCGAATTGGTTATGATAGTAGATGTGATTATATTAAATGTATTTGATGGAAAGAAGATTTCGTTAATTTTGCTTGCTCTGTTTGCGCCAAACTTTTATCCGTGGAGACGAAGTAAACACGCACAAAAATGTGAAGGTTTAGGTGTGTTGTGTACACTTGGTAGTATAATAGCAGCAGTAGCACTTGTGGTTTGCATCTTTAGCGGTGTAAAGCAATATGGTACAGCTATAGCAGCAGATGATGAAACTCGTAAAGAAGTGGCGGGATTGATGGATCAGGTGGATGAAAGTGGAAATCGCTACGGAGATATGATTACAGAAGATATTATGATTAATATAGTGGAATATGAGCAGGTCAATGGATTGGATGCGATTGTGATAGAAGGTAGTGGTACAATCACTTTTGAAAACGATGCTTTTATAAATAATATTGGTTCTAGTGTCATTACACAGTTGGCTTTTGTCAAGGGTGATGATGGAACCTATAAGATTGCAGGTGTGCAGTTAGGTGAGACTCTGTTAAGCGAGTACGGTGCCAAGATGTATTGGAATACCATAATTGAAAAATAGAATTTGTAAATAATAGCGTGTAAATGACCACTGCTTGTGTTTAGAAAGCGGCTTGTATATTTAAAATGGGGATTCTGCTTGACAGAGTCCCCTCTCTTTATTATAATGCACTTTAGGGCGTTAAAGCTTTAAAACATAGACGCTTTAAAGTTGTGCAAAAATGCAAAAGCAGAATTATTAATAAAAGGAAGAGGGAGAATGGAAAAATGGCAATCAAAGTTGTATTATTAGTTGTATTTTTCGCAGTAATGATTGGCGTTGGTATCTATGCTAGAAAATCAACCACTAATGTCAATGATTTCGTGTTAGGAGGAAGAGGAGTTGGTCCATGGCTTACAGCGTTTGCTTATGGTACTTCCTACTTTTCGTCGGTAGTGTTTGTAGGTTATGCAGGACAGTTCGGATGGAAATATGGACTTGCATCTACATGGATTGGTATTGGAAATGCTGTTATCGGAAGCTTATTGGCTTGGTTGGTACTTGGTCGAAGAACTCGTGTTATGACACAGAAGTTAGATGCTAAGACAATGCCAGAGTTTTTTGGAAAGCGTTTTGACTCGAAGGCGCTTCGTATTGCGGGCTCTGCAATCGCATTTGTTTTTTTAGTGCCATACACCGCATCTATTTACAACGGTCTTTCGAATTTATTTGGAATGGCATTTAACATTGACTACAAAGTTTGTATTGTAGTAATGGCATTGCTGACAGGCGTTTATGTAATCGTTGGTGGATATATGGCTACTGCTTGGAATGATTTTATTCAGGGAATTATCATGTTGATTGGTATTTGTGCGGTTATCGTTGCAGTGTTAAATGGTCAAGGTGGTTTTTTAAATGCAGTTAAGCAATTATCTGTAATTCCTGCTGATAATGCAGTTCCGGCTTTGGAGGGTGCACAGGGGTTATATGCGAGCTTCTTTGGTCCGGACCCAGTGAATCTTGTAGGTGTTATTGTTTTGACTTCCCTTGGTACATGGGGACTTCCTCAGATGGTACATAAATTCTATGCAATCAAGGATGAGAAGGCAGTTAAGACAGGTACAATTGTGTCTACATTTTTTGCAATTATTGTAGCTGGTGGATGTTATTTCTTAGGTGGTTTTGGACGTTTGTTTGATGTACCCGCAATTTACAAGGCAGATGGAACCATTGCGTATGATGCAATTGTTCCACAGATGTTATCTACTTTACCTGACTTACTGATTGGTATTGTGATTGTGTTAGTGTTGTCTGCTTCTATGTCAACCTTATCCTCTCTGGTTATGACATCAAGCTCAACGTTAACTTTGGATTTCTTAAAGGATGTTGTCATTAAGGATATGAATGAGAAGACACAGCTTATTGTGATGCGTGTGCTGATTGCAGTATTCATTATCTTGTCAGTGGTACTTGCACTTAATCCACCTACCTTTATTGCACAGCTGATGGGCGTTTCATGGGGTGCACTTGCCGGGGCATTCCTAGCACCATTTATGTACGGTTTGTATTCTAAGAAAATTACAAAAGCAGCTGTTTGGACAAGCTATATCGTCGGTGTGGGAATTACAGTTTCAAACTTGTTCTTAAAGTTTATTGCTTCTCCAATCAACGCAGGTGCGATTGCTATGATTGCAGGCTTGATAGTGGTTCCCGTTGTGAGCGTGATTACTCCTAAGTTGAAGAAGGAATATGTGGATGGTATCTTTGAGTGTTACGAGGAAAAGGTAACGGTTAAAAAGACCCGTTCCTTGGAGGATTAAATGGTTTCATAACACCGATTATGGTGATATAGATAAATCAGATAAAGCGTAGATGTTGTGGTGAAGACTTCTTCAAAAGGCAACATTATGTAGTGACGGAAACTGGGTGATTTTTCACCCAGTTTTCATTGCTTTTTGGGGGTATATGTTCTATAATTATGAGATATATAGGTATTTTTTGGCTTATGTCAAAAGGGTGTAACCCATGTACTAATATGGAAGTATAGGTTTAAGAACGAAGGAGGTAATAAGAGGATGAAACGAAGAAGTTTGAGAACACTGAGTCTCGTACTTACTGCTGTAATGGTGCTTTCCGTGGCAAATCCAGGAATCACTGCATCAGCAACGGAAGTGGACAGTGTGATTGAGCAGGAAGCTGTTTCAGAAGAAACTACCACGGAGGTTGTTACAGAAGCAACGACAGAAGTGGTTACAGAAGCTTCAGAAGCAGTGACCACAGAAGCTGCTACGGAAGTAGCAACAGAGGCAGTGACGGAGGTTTCCACCGAGGAAACAACGACAGAAGCTGCCAAGAAAGAGACAAAAAAGTTAGAAGGAAAGGTGGATGTGCCGGAAAGCAAATACGCTAGTGTTTCCAGTGGAACTAGATTATCTGCTGTATTTAAGGATGCCACATTGCTTTCATTAGTGGTAGACATTTATAATGATAAGAAAGGTTCGGCATTGACAGTGAATAATATTACAGCAGGTGATTTGCAGAACTATGATGGCAGTCTTAATTTTACAGGCATGAGCGGTGTTGCATCAGTCACATCCATAGAGGGTCTTGGTGTTGCAAGTGGTGCGACTGCCATTGACATTAGAGCACTTACTGGTGTGACAAGCATTCCAGATGGAGAGTTTGCTGGATGCCAGTTTAATAGTTTTGTCATGCCAACCACTATTACATCTATTGGCAGTACAGCATTTGACAGCTGTTCCAAATTGACTACTATTAAGTTGCCAAACGGGTTAAAGTCTATTGGTGATGAGGCATTTGATAAGTGTTCAAAGCTGGCAAGTATCAACACAACCAGTGAGGACAATACTTTGCCTTCAGGTTTGACTTATGTGGGACAGAAGGCGTTTTTAGATAATATAGCGCTTACAACAATTAATTTGCCAGCATTTTCGGATGGCTCGGTATTGCAGAATGCAGCCAGCTTGTTTAGCGGTTGTACGGCATTACAAACGATTAAAGTGAGTAAGGCAATAACGATTTTGCCTTCTGATATATTCTCTAATGCAGGAACAGCAGGTGATGGCGTTAGTGTTCAGTTTGATTCTACTTCAAAATTAAAGAAGATTCACAGTAGAGCATTTTATGGTGCGAAATTTTCAGCATCTGTATTTGATTTGAGTAATTGTACACACTTGACAGGTATTGGACCGAGTGTGTTCCAGGGATCTAGCGGACTTGGTGAGTTGCAGTTGCCTGAAAATGCCACCGCTGTGGAAATTGGTGAATATGCTTTTGCACAGACCAATCTTTCTAGATTGTATGCAGGCGATACGGCAGATGGAACTTATCATATTTATCTTCCTGATTATGTAACTAGCATTGGAAAAGCTGCTTTTTATGCGGTTGATGATTTTGAAAGTGTATCATTGCCATATGCAATTCCAGAGATTGCAGACCATTTGTTTGACGATTGTATAAATCTTTCTACAGTTGAGCAAAGAAAAGATAATAATGGCTCCTGTAATGTCGCTTTAATTGGTGACTGTGCGTTCCGTAACACTGCGATTACCAATACAAATTTCTTATTGAATATGAACAACTTGACACAGATTGGTCGTCAGTTGGTAAATGATTATTGTTTGGGAAAGGGAACAGACTCTAATGAAGAGGAGAAGATAGCGTCTATCCCAGCAGGTGGAATTGACAGTGCCAATAAGCTAGTTGAGAAGGATGTTGCACATAAAAAGTATGATAACAAAGAATGTGGTAGTGAGGTGTTTACCGGTTGTGACGACCTTAGAGAAATCAAGATACCAGCATCTGTCAAAATTATTGCTGCTAGAGCATTTTATGTCAAGGCAGATGATGCGGCTAATGAAAAGGCTAAGGTTACGGAGATAGTGTGGAAAGGCACAACGGGCGTATCTGGTACTATTAGAAAAATTTATGCAGAGGCATTCCGTAACAATGTGTCAGTAACTAGCTTGTCCTTGCCACAGAATAGTGGAGAGTGCTTGCAGATTGGTGCTTGTGCATTTTATAAGAATGAGAAATTAGATACCATTCAGTGTAATGAAACAACGACAACATCTTTGCCGAATACGTTAACCGCTCTCGAACATGGTGCTTTTATGAAATGTAAAAGTATTACCGAGCTTCATGTACGGGACGTGAATGGTGCAGCCCCTGTACTACAGCCACAGGTGTTTGAGGGTTGTACAAGCATGACAAGAAGTTCCTTGCCAGCAGCTACAACGGCTATACCATATCACTTTTATGCATTGTGTCCACTGACTAGCTTTAACTTTAACCAACTGACAAGTCTTTCTTTTGTTGGCGAATTGGCATTCTTTGGACATCAATTTACTACAATTGATTTGTCAGCCTGTGGAAGTCTGGCACAGATATCAGGGGAAGCATTTGCGCATCAAGATAGTCTTAAGAAGAACTCTTATATGGACAAAGAGCAGAATTATCTTGGGGTTGCGGATGATGTGTATCCAGTACTGAAGACAGTTGTTTTGCCAGTTTCTTTGGAGTCCTTGTATCTGAATACAGGTGTGTTTGATGGACAGGAACTCTTTGATACCATGTATGCAGGCTCAGGAAGCGAGGGCGTGATTACCATTCCAGATTATATGCCAGTACCAGCTAAGGCAGTGTTTGCATATACCGGTGTGAAAAAGGTTGTATGGGAAGCAGATACCAATGGCAATGTGGCTATGCGTTGGAAGATTATTCCGGAGTATACCTTTGAAGGCTGTCAAGAGATTGAGGAAGCGGCTAGCGTATTGCCGATGTATGTAGAGAAGATTGGTGAAAGAGCCTTTGCTGGTAGTTATATTGAATCGGCAGACTTGACAAGCTTTGTGAATCTTAGTGAAATCGGGTATGGCAGTGTAGATTCTGGAAGTGATTATGGTACTTTTATGGATTGTAAATATCTTACCACAGTGAAATTGCCGACGAATAATGTAAATGGTGGCATTATTCTTGATAGAAAGACCTTTGCAAAGAGTGCTTTGGGTTCAGGATGTGCCGTTCTTACAACGGTAGAACTTGGAAGTGCTTCTACCCTCGGACAGTATTGCTTTACTGGCTGCAAGGGTTTGGAGAATATAGATTTAGCAAATGTTAAGAAGTTAGACACGTATGCGTTTAGTGATTGTGATAATCTCACCACTGTGGATTTCGGCGTTGTAGAGACAATTGGTCAGAACGCATTCCTTAGCTGTGAGAAATTGGTGCTAACTGGTACGGCGTTGCCAGATACTCTCTTAAAGATTGACAGCTATGCGTTTAAGGATGCAAGTAGTATCGGTGAGGTTGTTCTTGGTGCCGGAATCAAGGAGATTGGCGCTAGTGCATTTGTGAATTCCGGTTTGACGAATATTGACTTTACCAACGCGGGCATGCTTACAACAATTGGTCAGAGTGCCTTTGAGGGGACGAAGCTGACAAAGTTTGTGTTAGAGGGAACCAAGGTGGCTGTAATTGAAATGAATACATTTAAACTATGTAGCCAATTGACAGATGCGACCTTTGGTGAAGAAGTGCAGATTATTAAAAAGGATGCGTTGCAGAGTTGTGCTAAGTTCAAGAATTTTAGATTTTATGCATCCACTACGGTAAGCAAGCAGGTGTTTGAATCGGCTACCAGTCAAATGGTGGATGGTGTTAGTACGCCACAGGTAACCGGTATGAATAATGGTACGAAGACGAGTGAGAACGGGATTCAGATATCTGTGACTGTAGATACACCGGAGGAAACCGTTGTATCCTATGGAAGGCAGATGTCCTTCCCATATTATGTGAATGAAAAGGGCACCTCTAGTATTGCGGCAATTCGTATTGTGGATAGGAATGATCAGACTAATACAGATGTAGAACAGTTGTTGCAGGTAAGAGCAAAGGTAAGTGATGGTTATTATAAGTGTACCAATGTAAACGATCCTGCATATATAGTGAGCGAGGAATACTTCACGCGATTAGAGACGGCAGATACAGAGAAGGTTAAGTACGGAAATACTACCGGTGATGTAGATGTAATCAAGGTGTCTGGTTTGAGGGAAACAACACCGAATGAGCGTATACAATTAGAGATTATTGCGGGAATTAGCTTTACCTGTAAGGATGGCTATACCATTAACTCCGATTCCTTTAATGCAACTTATAATATTCGTGTGGTTGACCCATCACCAATGGCGGTTGTTTACACAGATAATAAGCTGACAAACCAGTGGCCAAGTGCACCTCAGATACAGGCAATTAATGCTTCTAAGGGTTCAGCTACATATTATTATTCAATGGTTGACCGTTATGAGACGGCTTCTACAATACCAAGTAGTAATGTTGTGGTAGAGACTAGTAATCCAGCGGTTATTTATCCAAGCTCTAGTACCTCTCCATTGGCTACGCCACCTACGACATATACCACTAAGGCTACAACAACAGCCTCTAATGGAACGGTTACAACAAATGCATCTAATATGAAGTTTTGTTTGATTCCTGCAGGTCTTGGTACGGCAACCATTAGCGTTTATCCAGAGGGATGTACAGAGGAACAGAAAGCAAAGTATAAGAAAACCTATACAGTGACTGTCGGTTCTGATGTTAATACGATTACATTGCAGGTTCCATCAGAATACAACAGTGGAGCAGCCCCAGGAAGTGCATTTTCTGTATTCAAGGAATACAAGAATTATTTTAATCAGGTATGTTCTTCAGCAAATATGGCAGATTTCCATAATCTGACTAATACGGCGATTACATTTACATCTGATGCACCAGATTATGTATCTGTAGACCAATATGGTAATGTACAGGTATTAAAGGCAGATGGTGTTAGCAAGTATGTCAAGATTACAGCAACAGCTAACAACTCACAGGGTGGTTATAAGAAAACCGCAACGGTTTCCATCAATGTGAAGTACCCAACTGTTAAGGCGAATCAGGAAGCAGTGGACCCTGCAACAGGAGCCAAGGTAAAGGTTACAAGAGTAAGTACTACTGACCTTCAAGGTGAAGTGGTTTACGAAGGATCAAGCGATTCTTCTACAACGAATGTTGTGATTCCAGATACGGTAACCATCAATGGATTGCGTTACAAGGTTACTACCATTAAGGCTGGTATGTTTAAGAACAACAAGAAGATTAAAACCATTTCTATCGGTAACTACGTGAAGAACATTGAGGAGAATGCATTCTCTGGATGTAGTAATCTTACAACAGTTAAGATTGGTAGTGAAGTGACAACAATTGGAAAGAAAGCCTTCTACAATTGTAAGAAGTTGAAGACATTGACACTTGCATCAAAAGGCAAGCTGAATACGATTGGTGAGAGTGCTTTCCAGAATTGTTACAAGTTAACGAAGGTTAAGATTCCTAATTCTGTAACAAGAATCGAAAACAAAGCATTTTATAACTGTAAGGTGCTTAAGACTGTAACAATTTCTTCTAGTGCGAAGCTGACCAACATAGGAAACCAGTCCTTTGCAAAATGTGTGAAACTGACAGCAATTACGCTTCCAAAGAAGTTTACTTCACTTGGAACACAGGCATTCCTTAATTGTAAGGCTTTGAAGAAGATTACAGTTAAGTCTACCGTACTTTCTTCTGTTGGAACAAATGCACTTAAGGGCATTCACAAGAAATGTGTGATTAAAGTACCAAAGAAGAAATTAGCACAGTATAAGTCCTTATTTGCAAAAAAGGGACAGAAATCTTCGGTTAAGGTTAAGAAGTAATATACTTACTCAATAGAAACCACAATAGTAAAGCTTATATGCATATATAAAACAGCGCAGGTTTTATAACCTGCGCTGTTGGTCTTTATATTCTATTATACTTTCGATGTGATTATGCTGTGAATAATTCAAAGGAAGAAGCCTTGATAGCTTCTAACGCTTTGTTCTGGTCATTGGTTTTTAATACAATGAAAGCTGATTGGTCATCGGAAGTTAAACCATACATATATTCTACATTTACGCTTGCACTAGAAAGGACATTCAGTAACTCGCTTAACTGTCCCACCTGTTGTGTCAACTTCACTGCAATAACATCCGCAGCCATAGCAGAAAATCCTGCATCCTTCAATACTTTAACGGCCTTTTCGGAATCGGAAAGAATAAAGCGTAACAATCCGTAATCACTAGTATCTGCCAAAGACATGGATTTAATATTGATATCGTTGTCCTTTAAAACCTGAGCAACCTCTTCTAAACGACCGGCACGGTTTTCAATAAACACAGTTAACTGTTTAATAAACATATATACCCCTCCTTCTATACAAGCTTACGCTTATCGATTACACGAACTGCCTTACCCATACTTCTCTCAATGGTCTTAGGTTCTACTAACTTAATCTTAGCGTTCAAACCAATTCCCTGATGGACAGCATGTTCAATCTTCTTCTGAAGGTTTTCAAGTTCTTTGATTTCATCAGAGAAGAATCGCTCTTCTATTTCAACTAAAATAGCCAATGTATCCTGGTGGTTTACACGATCAACAATAATCTGGTAGTTTGGTGTAATTCCATCGACTGTAAGAAGGGCTGCTTCCACCTGGCTAGGGAATACGTTGACACCACGGATAATAAGCATATCATCAGAACGTCCCTTGAAACGACTGATACGTGCTGTGGTACGACCGCATCTACACTTCTCATGGGTGATACTGGTTAAATCCTTGGTACGATATCGAATGAGAGGAATACCCTCCTTGGTGAGAGTGGTGATAACAAGCTCACCAGTTTCGCCATCTGCCACAGGCTTCAATGTATTAGGGTCGATTACCTCTGCAAAGAAGTGATCTTCGTACACATGGAGTCCTTCGTGGTATTCACAGTCATTTGCAACACCAGGTCCCATGATTTCAGAAAGACCGTATATGTCGTGTGCCTTAATACCAAGGCGTTGTTCAATCTGAGTGCGCATATTTTCTGTCCAAGGCTCTGCACCGTTCAAGGTAGCTTTTAACTTAATCTTGTCTTTTACACCCATCTCTTCAATTACTTCTGCGATATGCATCAGATAGGATGGTGTACACATAAGACCAGTTGCGCCAAAGTCAATCATCATGTCAATTAATTTCTGAGTGTTGCCGACAGACATTGGTACAACTGTGGCACCAAGATGTTCTGCGCCGTAATGTCCGCCGAGCCCACCGGTGAATAAACCATAGCCGTAAGCAACCTGAATAATATCATCCCTGCCGAGTCCTGCCATGGCGCAGCAACGAGCTACACATTCAGCCCAAACATCGATATCTTTACGGGTATAACCAACTACGGTTGCTTTTCCGGTTGTTCCAGAGGAAGCGTGAACACGCACAATTTCACTTAAAGGAACAGCAAACAATCCAAATGGATAATTATCGCGTAAATCATCCTTTGTAGTAAATGGAAGCTTGGTGATATCTTCAATACTATTGATGTCTGCCAACTCTAATCCTGCCTCCTGCATTTTCTTGCGGTAAGGTTCAACATTGTGGTATACACGGTTTACTACTTTTTTCAGGCGAGAACTCTGTAAGTTTGTCATCTCGTCTCTGCTCATACATTCTCTTGCTTCATTCCAAATCATGTTCCTTCTCCTTTATAAAGTTGTAGGGCACGGTGTATTTAGATATCACGTCACTTTGTTATGGTGAGATTAACTGTAATTGTCAGAGATATCTCGTGTTGGTGATATTGGTGATTATTGCTACACTCATGCAGATAGTAACATTTTACCATAATCCTTTTTTGGAGAAAAGAAAAACATCATTTTCGCAACCTAAAGTTGCTAAGTTGCTTGTTAGAAATGGTTGATTTCCTGTTTGGGTTAAAATATAATGAAAAATGGCGAAAAAAGATGATTACAATAACGAAGCAGATGATGTTTTGTACGATTTTGTGGAAGAAACATTTGCTACAGATATACGGAGGTAGAGAAATGACTTTTTCAGAGAAGTTATATGATTTAAGAACACAATGTGGATACTCGCAGGAGGTATTAGCAGAGAAATTAGGGGTGAGCCGACAAGCCATATCAAAGTGGGAATTAGGTATTACCCTGCCAGAAACAGACAAGATGGTAGTAATCAGTGACTTTTTTGATGTGTCTATCGATTACCTGCTAAAAGATAATTTCAAGGCGAATAAGGGAGAGAGTTTAGATAGAATCGTAATGAAATTTTTGGGCTCTGCTCAGGATATGGATATGATATCTAAGGAATTAGTGGATATCATGAAAGATGGAACTATTGATGATCAAGAGAAACGCCGTATGGATGAGATTGTGGATACGTTAGATGAGATTACGGTTATTATCAATGAGATTAAACAAAAGATGAGCCTGTGAAGGCAACGAGCCATATGGCGGCGGCTTATCATTGATGCCTGAAACCTCAGCGAACAGGGTGAGCTTAGTTTGAAGGTATGCACAGCTGCAAGCTTTGCTTGCGATGTGCCCTTTTGCTACACTTGTATAGACAGGTTGAGTATGTTAAAATAATGATGTTACTATGAACGAGATATTTTGGGAGAAGGAGAAACATGAAGAAAAGAATTTTAGCACTGTTTCTGTCATTCTGTTTGGTAGTATCGGGAATTATGATATGTCCGAATACGCAGATGCAGGTACAGGCAGAAAACGAAGGTGACACATGGGATTCCACAGAGACCTACTGGTATCGAGAGGTTGAGAGCGGGAAAATAGAGATTACAGGATATACTGGTGATGATACGGAAATTGATATCCCTAGTACAATAGACAGTAAGACTGTTATACGAATAGACGACAATGCGTTTTACAGTTATCATAACGACACGAGAGATGTGACATCTATTACAATTCCGAATACGGTAATCAGTATCGGACATTATGCATTCCGAGATTGTGGCGCTCTTACGAGTATCACCATTCCGGATAGTGTTACGACGATAGAAAGTCAGGCTTTTGATGGATGTGAGGCATTACCATCGATTACGATTCCAAGCAGTGTGACAAGCATTGGAGAAAGTGCCTTTTTGCACTGTTCAGTATTGACGAACATAACGGTGGATGCCAATAATGCGAACTACTCATCTGACGATGGGAACTTATACAATAAGACGAAAAGTGAATTGGTTACATATGCACCCGGTAAGACAGAATCATCCTTTGCAATCCCGAATAGTGTTACATTTATTGGCGAGTCTGCCTTTTATGGTTGCAGAGATGAACTGAAATCTGTTACGATTCCGGACACTGTGGTAGAGATAAAGCGGAATGCGTTTTACGCCACTGGATTAACAAGTATTACGATTCCGGAGAATGTAAAGACTATCGGTGAGAGTGCATTTAGTGAGTGTCACAATTTGGAGAGCATTACATTAGAAGAAGGAATTACTACGATTGCCGAAGACGCTTTTTCTGCGTGCACTGAATTAACCACTATTACCATTCCGGAAGGTGTTACTTCCATAGGCAATGTGGCTTTCTATTTTTGCTCGAAGTTGGAATCTATTACCATTCCGGCAAGTGTTACTTCTATAGGTACAATGGTGTTTAATAGGTCTTTGAAATTGGGAAATATCAATGTATCCGAAGATAGTGATAGCTTTGTAGTGGTGGATGATATCTTATACACAAAGGATATGAGCAGATTAATCTATTGTCTAGCTGCAAAGACAGGGGATATCGAGATTCCGGCATCTGTGACAGAGATAGATTTTTGGGCATTTGATGATTGTGACAAAGAAAATATTACCTTTGTATGTGAAGAATTTTCTGCAGCATATTATTATGCTGAGGACAAGGAGATTAATTGTCGATATACGCCGTTGCCACGTTGTACGGTAACCTTTGATGCAAATGGTGGAACAAAACTGAGTGAACCAAGTCGTCAAATCGTAAAGAATTTTGAAATCGGTGAATTGCCGACTGTAGAGAGAGATGGATACACATTTTTGGGATGGTTTACACATCCGACAGGCGGATTAGAGGTAACAGAAGAGACGGTCATTACAGCGGATATGACATTATACGCACATTGGCAGTCGAACTCCGAAGGAACAGAAGAAACACCACAACCGGCACCTGTGGTAAAATACACGGTTACGTTCGATGAGAATGGTGGTAGCAAATTAAGCATGTCCAGCATGGTGGTAGATGCCAATGCGGAAATCGGAGCATTGCCAACTGTTCAGAAAAAGGGTTACACATTTAAGGGATGGTATACAAAGAAAAGTGGTGGTACGAAGGTAACTGCTTCTACAAAAGTCACACAGAATCAGACTTTATATGCACAGTGGGAGAAGGTATCTAAGCCAAAGAAAGTATCCGGATTATCTGTGAAGAGCAAGAAGACAAAGCAGATGACTGTGAAATACAAAAAGGTAAGTGGTGCTGAAGGATATGAGATTACATATTCGACCAGCAAGAAGTTTAAAAAGGTTAAGAAAATTACAGCAACCAAGACCAATACAACGATTACGAAGCTGAGCAAGAAGAAGACGTATTACGTGAAGGTGCGTGCATACAAAGTAGATTCAGCAGGAAAGAAAGTATATGGTACTTATAGTAAGATAGTAAAGGTTAAGACAAAATAAATGACATGACGAAAGTGGAAAAGTCCGGTTTTCGATGCAGAGTAATCACTGCATGGAGAATCGGGCTTTTTCGATTATAAAATCGTATGTATATTCTTCTCTTTAAAATAGTTGACAGTTTCCATCAATTAAAGGTAGAATATTAAAGGCATGCGAATCGAACGAATAGTGTGTCTGTTTGACGTGTACAATTTTTATAGTGTGAATTACAGTTTGGCAATGGTTTAAGAGTAAGATATAGCAAAAGAGGAGATAAATATGATAAAGGAATATTTGATTGCATTTTTTATTTCTATGGTCCCATTGATTGAGTTGAGAGCCGCGGTGCCATATTCCATAGCAATGGGTCTTCCCGTGCTTCCGGCATATATTGTTTGTATTTTAGGCAATATGATTCCCGTTCCAATTATCTTTTTGTTTGCCAGAAAAGTATTAGAGTGGGGTAAGGATAAGAAGTTTATTGGCAAGTTTTTTACATTTTGTTTAGAAAAAGGTCATAAAGGTGGAGAAAAGCTACAGGAAAAAGCTGGAAAAGGATTGTTCTGGGCATTACTTATTTTTGTAGGAATTCCACTGCCTGGAACGGGTGCATGGACTGGAACCTTGGCTGCCAGCATCTTAGATATGGATTTTAAGTCTAGTGTTTTAGCAGTGCTATTAGGTGTTGTGCTTGCAGGTATTATTATGGGTTTGGCCAGTGCAGGTTTGCTAGGCGGCTTAGGAATGCTATTCGGTTAAGGTAATGTATTACAAGACAGAGTGATCGTTCATTTTGGAGAGTTGTGACAATGTTATGTAAATCGATTAGACTAGATTAGTGTGGTGAATACACGGAATAAGAGGAAACGGAGGTATGCAATATGATTAAAATTTATCGAACAGAAAATAGCAAAATTGGAGAAGAGCATGCATTCGAACCCGGTTCCTGGATTCAGCTTACCGACCCGAGTTTGGACGAGATGGAATTGATTTCCAATCGATTCGATATTGATATCGCCGATGTGCGTGCAGCGATGGATGCGGATGAGAGTTCCCGTGTGGATATTGAGGATGATTACACTCTTATTCTTGTGGATATTCCGATTATTGAAATTCGTAATGACCAGAAAGCGTATACTGCAATTCCGCTTGGTATTTTATTGTTGGATGACTATATCATCACTATTTGTGCGGAGGAGACACCAGTGCTACAGTATTTTGTGAATTCTACTGTGAGAGATTTTAGCACAAAAAAGCAGATGCGTTTTGTATACCAGATTCTGTATCGTACTTGTATGGGATACCAGTTGTACCTACGAACCATTGACAATAAGCGAACTGAGATAGAGGAGCGTGCACAGGATGACATGAAGGAAGCGGATTTGGTAACTTTACACGAGTTAGAGTCCAACTTGGTTTACTTTGCCACATCCTTGCGTGCAAATGGAGCAGTGATTGACCGTCTTTCCCGATACAGTAGAGTGAGACAATTTCCGGAAGATAAGGATTTGTTAGATGATGTGAAGGTGGAAAATGGACAGGCGATTGAGATGACCATTATCTACCGCGATATTATCCATGGTACTAGAGAACTGCTTTCCAACATTATTGACATCCGATTGAATAATGTGATGAAGTATCTTGCAGCAATTACAATTGTTATGGCAATTCCTAATATTATATCCGGTTTTTACGGAATGAATGTGGCAGCGGAATGGGTACCATTGCAAAGTGTTCCATATGGCTTTGCAATTATTTGTGTGAGCACTATACTGATATGTATGGTTGTATTGAAGGTGTTGAAGAAAAAGAAGATGTTATAGATAGAATGAATAATTGTGTGTTTTGTACACAACGTGTTAAAAGAGTAGAAGCTTAGGGATAACGATTTCTTTAGAAATGGTTATCCCTTTTGTTTTATTATTGTTTGAAATCCAGAGAAGGAATTCTAGCATTTCTCCGGTTCTGGGTACTCTACTCCGAAAGTATCTACTGTCATAGATTGAATCTTTTGCTCCACCAATGGCTTGTCGTTATAATTGGTTTCTACGCACGCAATCTTATCTACAATATCTAATCCTTCGGTTACCTTTCCGAATGCAGCATATTGTCCATCTAAATGTGGAGATGTCTTGTGCATAATGAAAATCTGTGAGCCTGCAGAATCTGGCATCATGGAACGTGCCATGGAAAGTACACCAGGGGTGTGCTTTAGGTTGTTCTCAAAACCATTCATATTAAATTCGCCTTTAATGCTATAGCCAGGACCACCGGTTCCGATACCATCTGGACACCCGCCTTGGATCATAAAACCTTTGATGACGCGATGGAAAATTAGCCCATCGTAATAGCCCTTCTTAACTAATGAAATAAAGTTGTTTACTGTGTTAGGCGCAATGTCAGGATAAAGCTCTGCCTTCATTATGTCGCCATTTTCCATTGTGATTGTAACAATTGGATTTGCCATAATTGTTCGTTCCTTTCTTTGATAAAATATTGCGGTAATTCATTGTGATTGTACCACAAAATGATGTTGTCATTTTAACACTTCTAGTTATTGTTGACAATTGGAAATCTTGAAAAGTGTAATTGTGAAAAAGTTTGAAGGGAAAACATCCAAAGTTTGAATGTAGAGATATGAGCTTTCACAAATTATTTATGAGAATCAAACATTTTTCAAAATCATCACAAAAAAAGAAGAATAAAGTATAGAAAAAGAATTGCTTTTTTGTTTTTTGGGGTTATGATAAATCTATCAAAATCAATGGTTGTATAATGGTTTTCATGGAATAATATACTTGCGTAACAAGTCGGAATCAACTATAATATAAAATAACTATGAGTATTGTGGGATAGTCTGATTTTCCTATGTGATTGAAAAGGGTTTCACAATAAGAACGAAAGTTATTGAGAAGAGATATTTTAGAATACAATTCTGATATTGGAAGGGGATATTAGTATGAAAAAGGTAAGTTTTAGAGTCAGAAATTTTGATAAAGAACAATTTTTAACTTACAACATTGAGAATGATGCAGTTTTGGATGAGGAGGTATTAGATTTCTTAGAGGATGAGGAACCGAAAGGACTTGTTCCTATTATTTTTGAAGAGGGAGAAGAAGAAGATACCTTTTCTTATAACGTGACTGATAAGATTCGATTGTGTGAGTTGTCCAATCAGGAAATTAATGCAGAGATGGTTCTGATGGTTATGCGTGGACTTGTGTTGGCGTTGATTGATATGGCAGAGTACCGTATTCCATTGTCCTATTTAGTGCTTCATCGTAACTATATTTATATTAATTCTGAGTATGAGGTGGAATTTATTTGTATTCCGTTAGAGGAGATGAAGGAAGAGACAGATTTGAATGTCTTCCTTAGAAATTTTATTGCTAGTTTGCGTTTTGATGCCTGTGAAAGTGGAGATTATGTGGCAAGGCTTTTGACTTATATCAATACGCCAGGGCTTTTTAATATGCGTAATTTGGTTACATTGATTGAAGAATTGATGGATACCATGGGAATTGCTATTCCGGAAGATTCCTCTGCGGATATATATGTAGATTATGAGGAAGTGTTAGAGGTTGCTGAAGAAGCGGAAGAAACTGAGGAAGTGTCTCAGGCAGAGGAAAAAGAAGCTGAGGAAGTACCTCGGGCAGAGGTAGAAGAAGCTGAGGAAGTACCTCAGGCAGAGGCAGAAGAACTTGAGGAAGTACCTCAGGCAGAGGTAGAAGAACTTGAGGAAGTACCTCAGGCAGAGGTAGAAGAAGCTGAGGAAGTACCTCAGGCAGAGGCAGAAGAACTTGAGGAAGTACCTCAGGCAGAGGTAGAAGAAGCTGAGGAAGTACCTCAGGCAGAGGCAGAAGAAATTGAGGAGGTACCTCAGGCAGAGGTAGAAGAAGCTGAGGAAGTACCTCAGGCAGAGGCAGAAGAAATTGAGGAGGTACCTCAGGCAGAGGCAGAAGAAATTGAGGAGGTGCCTCAGGCAGAGGCAGAAGAAATTGAGGAAGTGGTTCAGTCGGAAGCGGAGGAGATAGAAGATACGACTCAAGCGCAGACAGGTGCCATCTTTGCACCAGAGACGGAAACCATGACAACTGACGAAGAAGCAGAAAGCATAATTGAGAGCTTGAAGAAACAGGTGCAGGAGGCGAAAGCAACATCTGTTAAAACAGAAGAGAAGGTTTCGCCTAAGAAGCCAACCTTTAAGACAAGAACCACATCAGCTTCTGGTGTGATTCAAGATGATTTTGAAGAATTTTTGGCAGAACAAGAGTTGGAAGAAAGAAGAGCAAAGCGCGAGGAAACCGGCTTGAAGATAAAGAAAAATATTAAGGTGAATCGTGCTAGCGTTATGATGAACACGCAGGAGGAGTCAAGACAGCTTGAGATGACGAAAGAAGTTGTTTTGGATGAGGATGATGCAGAGGAAGAGGTAGTAAGTAACTCTATTTTGAGTCAGACGATTGGTGCTACCGGCATCTTGAAAGGTGCAGATATTCCAAAGGCAATGCCTTACTTGGTGCGTGTGAATACAGAAGAGCGAGTGATGATTACAAAGCAAACCTTCAAAATTGGTAAAGCAAGTATGGGAGTGGACTATACTGTTAAGGGAAACAGTGCAGTTAGCCGAGTGCATGCCATTATTACCAGTAAGGATGATGTATATTATGTGAAGGATAATAAGTCTACAAATCATACATTTGTTAATGGTAAGATATTAGATGAAGGGGATAACGAATTGCTTACACATGATTGTAAGATTGTATTAGGTGATGAGGAGTTTGTTTTCAAATTAAGATAAATGCTCTTTGTACATAAGGATTGAATGACTAGTTATAATAGTTTTGGTGTGTAGAAGAGTCGGGTTTCCTGTTTACAGGGAACCCGATGCTGTTATAGAGTGTATTGTTTAATGTGGGTGGATATTATTTATGGAAATTATAGCATCGTATTATACAGATGTGGGAAGAACAAAACAAATTAATCAGGATTCATTGTCGGTTAAAGTGGTGAACTCTCCAAAGGGTAAGATTGTGTTTGCGATTGTGTGTGATGGAATGGGTGGTTTAGAACAAGGAGAATTGGCAAGTAAAGAGGTTGTGGTAGCAATGAATCGATGGTTTGACACTAGGTTTGCTAAGATGGTAGCCACAAATACTGTGTCTGAGGAATTGATATATACTCAGTGGAGAAGTGAAATTGATGCGGTGAATGATAGGTTGGCGGATTATGCCAGAAAGCAGGGACTTACTCTAGGGACAACAGTTACGGCTTTATTGACTTATCAGAATCAATACTATGTCTGTCATGTGGGTGATAGTCGGCTATATCAGGTGGGCAATGTCTTGCAGAGAATTACGGTTGATCATACTTTGGTAGCACAAGAGGTTCGAATGGGAATCATTACAGAAGAGCAAGCAAAAGTGGATCCGCGAAGAAGCATATTGTTGCAGTGCGTAGGTGCATCAACTGTCGTAGAACCGCAATTTGATTGTGGGGAACTGAAGGATGCGGTAACATTTATTCTTTGCTCAGATGGATTTGTACACTTGGTAACAGAGGAAGAATTGCAACAAAAATTTAATCCTGGTATTT
This sequence comes from Lachnospiraceae bacterium, assembly GCA_017439675.1. Lineage (GTDB taxonomy): Bacteria > Bacillota > Clostridia > Lachnospirales > Lachnospiraceae > CAG-590. Next base: position 101,583 of record JAFSIQ010000037.1, on the reverse strand, counting down.
TATCAGATAAGGATACGATTACAAGCACCTGTCGAGAAATGATTAGGTTAGTGATGAATAGAGGAGAGCGGGATAACATAACCGTAGTAGGAATTGTAGTGAGACCGTAAACGCGTGAGGATGTACGCAGATTTGCAGATATACTATGTCAGTTGGGCTGACGCGAATTTGACACCAGGATTCGCGGACGAGTCTTTAATAAAGAGGTGAGTACATGACAAGAGTTGGCACTGTATTAGGCGGCAAATATGAAATATTGAAAAAAATCGGACAAGGCGGAATGTCTATTGTATATCTGGCTATGGACACTCGCCTAAACAAGCAGTGGGCTGTTAAGGAGATTAAGACGAGTAATAAGCAGGATAAGAAAACCTTGCTAAAGGGTCTTCAAATGGAGGCGAATGTTCTGAAAATGGTAGATCATCCAGTGCTTCCGAGAATAGTGGATATTATTGACTACAGTGGTAATGTGTTTGTGGTTATGGATTACATAGAAGGTCGTCCGTTGAATGAGGTGCTGAGTATGGACGGAGCACAATCGCAGGACAAGGTAATTGGATGGGCAAAGGAACTTTGTAGTGCACTGGATTATTTACATTCCATGAATCCACCAATTATTTATCGCGATATGAAACCCTCTAATATCATGTTGAAACCAGATGGTAAAGTGAAACTAATTGATTTCGGAACAGCGAAAGAGCTAGATGTGGAAAGCTTGGCAGATACTACAGCGTTAGGAACTAGAGGCTACGCAGCACCAGAACAGTTTGGTGATTCTAAGGGGAGAGGTATTCACAAGACGGATGCAAGAACAGATATCTATAGTTTGGGTGCTACATTATATCATATTGTGACAGGCAAGAATCCTTGTGAGCCACCATATGTAATAAAACCGATTCGCCATTGGGATACTACGCTTTCTAGTGGGTTGGAGAAGATTATCAGCAAATGTACTATGCCGAATCCAGAGGATCGTTATCAAAGCTGTGCAGAGTTGATGTATGATTTGGAGCATTACGAAGAATTGGATGATGCATTTCGCAAGGAATGTTTTCAAAAGATGCGTAGCTTCTTGATAACTGCAGGGCTATCTGTCTGTTTTGGAATTATGGCAGTTGTGGGATATATCGGTAACCAAAAAGAGCAGAGTAGTAACTATGAAAACATGATCCGAGAAGGGTTTAATTATACTGTACAGGGGAGGTATGATGAGGCTGCCGGTGTATATGTAGATGCAATCACAGAGGTGGATGGAAGTCGTGACACTGCATATATCGAACTTATGAATTTGTATATTAACTATATGGATGATGCGGAAACAGGGCTTAGCCGTGTAACCTATTACGTGGATCAGAAGTATGACAATATACACCAGAATCAAGATGTGTTACTCAATGTGGCATTGAACTATTTTGAAGTACTAAAGGATTATAAATCTAGTGCGTACTACTTTAGCATGTTGGATTTGAATGAGCATCCGGAGGCAGAGTACTATAGCACCATTGCGATGGCTATGGGCGAATTGCATGTGGACTATAATGAGCTCTTAGAGAATTTACAGCAATTTGAAGCCACTAATGACGGAACCACCATATCCATTAACAAATTGATGAATTATCGCTTGCTCTGTATTGTATACGCTAGAAATCTGAATCAAATGGATACGGCAGCAGAGAGTCTTGTACAGGTGGCGAACAAAGGTTTGCAGCTTTTGGAGGATTATGAGGACGACAGTATCAAAGCGGAGTATTATGCAGTTTATAACCAGTATCTTGCATTGGCGTATGAGCATTTAGGGGAAAGTCTGGCAGAGACGAATCCGGAAGCTTCAAAGGAGAACTATAATAAAGCATTGGAATGCTGTGACTTTATTTTAAGCATGTTGTCGTGGGATACGGAGGAGACCATTGACAGTGTGGCAGACTACCAGCTTCGTGAGGCAAAGTATTGTCAAAAGGCGGATATCTATGAGGCGTTGGGACAGTACGAAGATGCCTGTGAGGTATATGAGACCGCAGAGGAAGCATATTATAAAACCGCAAAGGGAGCATCCTATAAGGATGCGAGTATCTCTTTATATACAGGTCATCTTTCTCTTCTCTGCGAGATGGAGGAGCAAAAGACAACCAATGTGGAATTATGGGATTACGATAAGTTGTATGGTTTGTATGAGCAGGGAAGTAAGGTTCCAGGCATAGAAGATGACTATCGGTGGAAGCAGCTGACACAGAAGCTTTCTCCATTATTTGAGAGAAATGGAGGATGATGACATGTACCAAATAATGTTTTATGTAGGATTGACGCTTGCACTGATTTTTTTGGTGATTAGCATTGTTTTATTTGTTCGTAATCATGTTGCAAAACTGATTGGTGATGTAACTGGTTGGAATGCAAAAAGAGCTATCAAGAAGATTTATGAAAAGGAAGAAGATGGAAAGTCCCAAAGGGATTTTTCTGCAAAGAAACAAGAGACAGTTCATAAGAGAGGTTCCACATCTGCTAGAAGTGCATCAAGGGAAAAGGGTGAAGGTAAGAGTATTGCCGTTGTACCTAAAGTACCTAAGGTTGAAGTAGCACCGAATCAGAGTATATTAGAGGCAATACAGGAAAGTTCGGATTATTCTGCAGCAAATATATTTGAGGTAGAGGAAGAAATGATGGTATTGGCTACAGATTCAGGGGTGGACAACACAGAAACTGGAGATGAGGCGACTACATTGTTAGTGGAACAGGGAGTGACCAATCCGTTAGAGGGAGATGAAACCTCTGTTTTGGTAGATGAAGAGACTACTTTGTTGATGGGCGAAGAAGAAACTACGCTGTTGGCAGACGAAGAGACTACTCTGCTGATGGGTGAAGAAGAAACTACGCTGTTGGTAGACGAAGAGACTACTTTGTTGATGGGTGAAGAAGAAACTACGCTGTTGGTAGACGAAGAGACTACTTTGTTGATGGGTGAAGAAGAAACCACATTGTTGACAACGGCTATCACTTAAATTAGAGTTTTGCAATTGTCTAAATAGCAGACATAGAAGAAAGGAGCCGGAAATGCATTACGGACGTGAAAAAATACAAATAATAATTGCATATATTATGACTATTTTGCTAGCATTCAATTTGCTTTCCGGTGTGAAGCATGGGGCTGTGGTATCTGCTGAGGAGAGTGCAAGTACAGTTGCATCGGCGGTAGCGGTGACTCTTAGTTCTGTAGATGGAGTCAGTGCCAGCGGTGACAATGTAGATAAGAAAATAATTAACGGTTCGAAAGTAGAACTTGCATATGCCTATGATACAACATATACGGATGGAACATATAGTTGTAAGTATACGCTTACTAAAAATGACGGAAATCCATCAGAAGTACAAAGTTTGTCTTCTCCGAGTGGAACCATTACTATTGAAAATCCTGTACAGAATGCAGGGGAGGATGCGGTTAACTGTCGGTATACGTTGGATTGTTGGGCAGAGAATTCTGCTGGCGAGATGGTGTCTGATAGTGAGGTGAGTTTCTCTTTTGTGTTGGGAACGGTGTCGCCGAGTACGGAGTTATCTGTCAGTGGCAGTATTGTGCAAAATACAGTAACGGTTACCTATCAGGCAGACAGGCCATTTGATGGTGAGACCTATACTGCATATCGCAAAGTGGTTCAAAAGGCAGATGAGGATTTGTCTTCTGATCAGATAATTGCAGATGGCGAAATTGCGTTGGGGAATGGTGCAGATTTTGCATCTTGCGAGTCGTCGGAGGACTTTACAAATACAATTTCTACGAATGAAGATAACAGGTTTGCGATTGAAGATGGGGACTATGAGGTGACTTTTTGGTTGGAGGATAGCAATGGTCAGATTGTTGGAAGTTTGCAAACAAAGACTTTTACCATTGATTCTGAGGAGCCAGAAGTAACTTTAGTTTGTACGGATAATGATAAGGCAGATAAAGAAAAGATATCCTGCACTTTGACGGTGGTGGATGATGATTTTGATAATTGTGATGTAGTTGTTAATGTGAAGTGCGAGGGAGTGACTACTACAACCAATCAGACGTTTACAAAGGATGAAAATGGAGATGAGATTGGGTTTGACAATTCTACGGCAACCCTTACTTTTACAGAAGAGGGAAAGTATACTATTTCTGCCACTGCCACAGACGAGGCAGGCAACAGTGTCACTACGGATGAGATAACATTTTATATTGACAGAACGGAACCGGTGTTATCAATTATGGATGATGAAGGAAATGAACTTGTTCCGGGTGTGTATTCTACCAAGACGGGAATGAACTTAATTTTCTCTGTGGTAGAGAGAAATTTCGAGTTGGTTTGTGATGATAGTAATGACTGTGCTATTACATATCAAAAAATGAATGGTGATTGGAAAACGATCAATGCTAATTGGGTGGAGTCTTCCGAAGAAGGAGAAGAGGATACGTGGAAGACAACAGTTAACTTTGCAGATTACGCAATGGAGGATGGCGTTTACTACCTTGCATTTTATGTGACAGATGTCAGTGATAACGATGTGGGGAAATCGGTTCGCATTACAGTAGATAATACGGCAGTGTCAATTGAAGAATTAAAGGTTACCTATGAAGATAAAATATTTGGTAGCCCGAATACAGTGACGGAGAATTCTGTGACAACGTATTATCTGAAAGATACAGCCAAGGTGTCCTTTAAGATTGCAGAGGAAAATGGTAAAGCAACTGCATATGTGGATACAAAGAGAGACGGAGTATCTGTAGATAATAAGACGATTGAGATAACGGCAGATGGACAAAAGGAAACAGTTACCTATTCTGATGAGGGAAGCTATGTGACTTCGGTTTATGGAAAGGACAACGTAGGAAACGAAGGAGAGAAGAAAGAGATTTGCTATGTTGTTGATAAAACGTTACCAGTGCCTTCAATTTTACAGGTGAAAAACGGAACTACTATCGATATAGCAGAGAATCAGTTGTTTGCAGGAAGTGATAACTTGTTGCGATTTGTAGTGAAAGAGGATTATCACGACCTCAGTCAGTATACAATTACAGTCAATCTTTGGAAGGATGGTTCTTTCTGGCCGCAGAATACTACTTTGTCCGGTGATGCAATCACATGGAATACAATTGCAGGAACCAATGAGGTTTATTATGAGAACACCTCCTTGTTTGGAGAAGAGGGACGATATACTGTGACGCTTACAGCAGTAGATTTGGCAGGTAATGAAAACAGTAAGCAGGTATCCTTTTACATGGATTCCACTGCACCAATTATTTCGCAGAAATCGGACTTGGAGAACGGTGCGTATTACGATCACAATGTACGGTTTCGGTATAATGTTTATGAGTACAATTATGAAGGTGCAACTGCCAACATCACGGTGTCCCGGATGTTAGACGGACAGACTTATCAGACAACAGATACGATGAATTTAAAGTCGGCGGACGGTACTTACGAATATGCTTGTAACGAAGAGGGTATCTATACCATAACGGTAACTGCTAAGGATTATGCAGGAAATGAGGGTGTTGTATATGGAACATCTCAAAAGGCATATACCATATCCTTTACGGTGGATAAGACATCGCCAGAATTGTCTGTCAACGGAATTGCCAATGGATATATGACAAAAGATGCAGTAACCCTCAATGTGCAGGCACAGGATCGCAATCATGATTTTACACAATATCAGATTCATGTCAGTAGAAGTGATATAAGTGGTGAGTTAGAAGCATTTGATATTGGCAGTGTGACGACTGCTTATGATGTTGGCAATGGCTGGAGTACAGATGGCTATGCTCCTTCTTTGCAAAATGTTTACGGTTCTATCCGAACCTTAAAATTTGACAAGGAAGGTATTTACAAGCTGACGGTTACGGGTAAGGATTTGGCAACCAATAAAGCGGTGAAAAAGACAGTTTCCTTTACCATCGATAGAACTGCACCGGCTATATACGGAGTCACCTATTCCGATGAGGAAGGAAAGCTTAGTGCAAGGCATAATAAGATATATAGTAAGCATGCGATTCTGGTGGAGTTCTCAGTGACTGACAGCATGGTGGGTGTAGATAAGGATAAGGTATATGTTACGGTGGGAACAGCGTCCGAGCGTACTAGTGAAACGCCGTTTTATGTTGCTAATCAATCTCTTGGAAACAATTATTATGTGTATATTCCCACAGACTTGAAGGTCAGCGAATTCAGTGACAGCATTACAATTTGGGCAAGTGATTTGTTGGGGAATGAAACGAATTTAGGGACAGAAGATATTATATATAAGACGAGCAAAGCAACGATTTCGATGGAGTGTGATAAAGATTACAGCAAGTGGACGAATCAAGATATTGCCTTTAACACTAAGGTGACAGATGATGTGGCAGGTCTGAAGAAAATCGTCTATAAAGTGAATGGCAAGGAAGTAAAGACAGTAACCTTTAAGGAACTTACTTATAGCTATGAATATGAAGTAGTGGCTTCAGAAAGTGCGGACAAAGTGACGGGTTACGCAGTTTCTGTGGAGGTTACCAATAATTGTAATACAGTACAGACTGCAAAACGTCAGGTTTATATTGATAAAGAAAAACCGGTGATTACACTATCTGGGGTAACGAAAAACTTGCATTATCCTGCGGCACAATCTTTTCAGACAACGGTTTCTGATGTGTCTTACGATAAGACAAGAACGATGTATTATGTATCAAGAACGTTGGACGGTAAGACTAGCACTATGTCGTTGGCGACATTTAAGTCATCTCAGTATGAGGATAATTGCAATCGGAAGGTATTAAAGGAAGGTAGTTACAAAATCTATGCCATTGCAACGGACGGGGCAGGTAATAAGAAACGCTCCAACACCTTGTCATTTGTAATTGACAAGACAGCACCAGTAGTACAGGTGTCTGGCGTTGCAAATGGGTCAGTGCATGTAGGTTCTGTCACATTGGATTTCACCTGTGTGGAATCATTTTTTGCAACCAACGAGGTGACCATTCAGATAGAGAGAACATTGGATGGAGAGGTTAGTGGTACGACGATTAATGATTTTGTGAGTACGGCAAAGAAATCCAACACATCCAAGTCTTTTACAGAGGATGGAACCTATGAGGTGACTATATCTGCGAAAGATAAAGCGGGTAACAGCGCACAGCCACAGACCTTGACTTTTGTGATTGATAACACAAAACCTGTTATTAGGATTGAAGGAACGGACGATTATCAGATGTGGTCGGAAAATCGGGAGATTCGGTTTGTGGTGGAGGAATCCTATTATTCTGGTAATAAGGTGACAATTACCGGAACTCGGACAGACATGAATGGTAACGTGGAGAATGTGGAAGTTCCCGCAATGTCTAATAGTGGAAAGGTAAGTCAGTTGGCTTACATGTTCACGGAGGACGGAATCTATGAGTTTCAAGTTATGTCACAGGATGAAGCGGGTAACACGGATAGCAAAGCTATACATTTTACTATAGATAAGACAGCTCCTATTATTCAAAACGTATTAGAGTTGGATGGAGGTTATTATCAATCCTTCCAAATAGCAGAGTCCATTGGAGATGTCTTTAAAGATTTAACGGTGATTTCTTATCGGATTTTGCTGAATGGTGTGGAATATAACGGAACCGACGTGGTTGAAGAGGAGGGCAAATATAATCTATATATTGAAGTTGAGGATGAACTGGGGCATACTGTTAATCAGATGGTAGAATTCATTATTGACCATACGCCACCAAAGGTGATTTTCGGCGGAGTACAGGATACGGAAGTAGTGACGGAAAGTGGAGTGGTTACGTTAGCCCTTACCAATACAGACGATACCATCAAGGCAGTTCGTATAAATGGTAAGGAACAGAGTGCTGATATGAGAAGCTTTACTTACACGGAATACGGAGCGTATTGGATTGAAGTGGATTGTGAAGACCGGGCAGGTAATGCTGTCACAAGAGATTTGCATTTTGTCTATACAAATCCAACAATTCTGTTTGTGGTGGGTGCAGGTGTTGCGGTAATCATGGTTGGCGTTACGGTTATTGCGTGGTTGCGCATCCGGAAAAAAGAAAAGGAAGAGAGTAAATTATGATAAAGGCAGTAGTATTTGATATGGATGGGGTGATTTTCGACTCCGAAAAGCTATATCGAAAGCATTGGATGATTACCGGTGCAGAGTATGGGATTTCAGAGGAAACCATGAGAGAACTCTGCAATCTCATTGCCGGGTCTACAAAGGAACGAAATGAGAAACTGTTAAAGTCCCGATTTGGTGAGGATTTTGACTATGATACGTTTCGGGGAAAGACTATGAGCCGTATGGATCAGGATATCTTGAAAAATGGAGTGGAGTTAAAGCCGGGAGTAGTAGAACTGTTCTGTTATTTGAAGGACAACGGTTATAAGATTGGTTTAGCCACCTCTACCCAGCAAGAAAGAGCTCAGCGTAATTTGACTAACGCAGGGATTATAGAGTACTTTGACCATATTGTATATGGTGGTGTGGTTGCAAATGGTAAGCCGGCACCAGACATTTACCTAAAGGCCTGTGAGGACTTGGGGGTACGGCCGGAAGAGGCGATGGGAATTGAGGATTCTCTTAATGGTGTAAAATCCTCCGCAACTGCGGGGTTGTACACTGTTATGGTGGTAGATTTAATCGAACCTACGGATGAGATTCGTCCTTTGACGAATCAAATATACGATTCTTTGTTTGAAGTGATAGAGTTATTGCAAAAAGGGGTATAAAATATTAGATTGCATCATATATTGGACTAACAGATAAGAAGGAGAGTGTGATATATGAGTGCAGGAGCGAAGTTTGGAGTTGTTATCAAAGGATTAATATTCTCCTATGCGGTAACAGGAATTTTATTGGCAATATTAGCATTTTTGGTGTTTCGGTTTGAATTGCCGGAAACTGTGGCGGATATCAGCATTGTTGCAATTTATGTGATTGTAACATTTTTAGGAGCATTTATTGTGGGGAAGAGAGTACAGGAGAGGAAATTTCTTTGGGGATTTATTCTGGGACTATTGTACATTGTAATTATTTCTGTAGTTGCCGTTTTGTTAGGACAGATGTTTCAGGTGGCGAGTACTGCCAGTTTGACAACGGCAATTCTCTGCGTGGGCGGAGGATTGCTCGGCGGAATGTTGAGTTGAGATAATCATATAGACGATAACAAAATAGAGGAGAGGTGTCGTGTGATGTGGTTTTCTGTGTTAAGGAGACAGCAACTTATTCGTTGACCTAAGAAAAACCTTATGATATACTATACTTCAAATGCGAAGGTTGTGACTTTCGTTGAACACATAACGGTTTGCGAAGAAGCAGAACCGCAATAATATATTTTACGAATGTGAGGTAGAAGATATGAAACATATTAAGACTTTAACAGACAAGACATTGAAGAACACAATGGAAAAAGGTGGTTGTGGCGAGTGCCAGACTTCTTGCCAATCAGCGTGCAAGACATCTTGTACAGTTGGTAACCAAACTTGTGAGAATAAGTAGTTGAATACAAGACAATCTTGGATTCCCAAAGAACAGAATCGAGAGGACAGCTAAATTAGCCGTCCTCTCTCGTTGCGTTTTTAACAACGGGTAAATTGTCAGATAATTGTACCTGTTACATGAATTTGTCGCAACTTAGAAGGAGTTAACGTGATACATCAATATAAAAATAATGGGTATAACATTGTGTTAGATGTGTGTAGTGGATCAGTCCATGTGGTCGATGATTTGGTATATGATGTGATTGCCCTGTATGAACAACTGAATCGAGAAGAAATTGTCAGCAAGCTTCCGCAGTATGCAAAAGAAGATATTTTAGAGGCTTGTGAAGAGATAGACGCGCTAAAGGAAGCCGGGCAGCTTTTTACAGAGGATGTATATAAGGATGCCATTATTGATTTTAAGCAGAGAAAGACAGTGGTAAAAGCACTTTGCCTACATATTGCTCATGACTGTAATCTCGCCTGCAAGTATTGTTTTGCAGAGGAAGGGGAATACCATGGGGATCGTTCTCTCATGAGCTATGAGGTTGGTAAGAAGGCATTGGACTTTTTGATTGCAAATTCTGGTAATCGTGTGAATCTTGAGGTGGATTTTTTTGGTGGAGAACCACTGATGAATTTCCAAGTAGTAAAAGATTTGGTTGCCTACGGAAGAAGCAAAGAAGAAGAGTACAATAAGAAATTCCGTTTTACCCTTACAACCAATGGTATGTTGTTAAATGATGAGGTGATGGAATTTGCCAACAAGGAAATGGCAAATGTAGTACTTAGTATAGATGGTCGTAAGGAAATACATGACTATATGCGACCGACCCGAAATGGTAAAGGTAGTTATGATTTGATTATCGATAAGTTCAAGACTATGGCAGAGATGCGTAATCAGACGAATTACTATGTGAGAGGAACCTTTACCCATCACAATCTGGATTTCTCGAAGGATGTTTTGCATTTGGCAGACTTAGGATTTAAGCAGATATCAGCAGAGCCCGTAGTTGCACAGGACAGTGAGTCATATGCTATTACAGAAGCAGATTTGCCGAAGTTATTTGAGGAATACGATTTGTTGGCAAAGGAGATGGTGGAGAGAGAAAAATCTGGAAAAGGATTCAACTTCTTTCACTTTATGATAGATTTGACTGGTGGTCCGTGTCTTTATAAAAGACTTTCCGGATGTGGTTCTGGAACGGAGTATTTGGCAGTGACCCCTTGGGGTGACTTGTATCCATGCCATCAGTTTGTAGGCATGGAAGAATTTAAGCTTGGCAATGTAGACACAGGAATTGAGAAGGAAGAAATGGTGAATGAATTCAAGCTTTGTAACGTATATGCAAAGGATAAATGCAAGGATTGTTTTGCCAGATTTTATTGCAGTGGTGGTTGTGCTGCCAATTCCTACAATTTTCATGGTAATTTGCTAGATGCTTATGATATTGGATGTGAACTAGAGCGTAAACGCGTGGAATGTGCGATTATGATAAAGGCAGCATTGTCTTAGAAAAAGGAGAGAAAAGGAAATGAAGAAGACAAAGAGAAATAGTGTGCTAATTGTTCTCGTATTCATTATTGCTTTAGCTGTTGGTGCATTTACCGCAGTTAAAGGATTGGGTAAGAATGAAATTGGTGCAGCAAAGAATATCATTTTAGGTCTTGATCTTGCGGGTGGTGTCAGCATTACTTATGAAATAGTGGAGGACAACCCTTCTCAGCAGGAGATTGATGATACAGTTAAACGTTTGCAATTACGTGTAGATGAGTATTCAACAGACGGTGTTGTATATAAAGAGGGAGCAAACCGTATCAGTATTGAGATTCCGGGTGTGACAGACGCCAATGCGATTTTAGAGGAATTAGGAAAGCCTGGTGCATTGGAGTTTGTGGATGAAGAGAATTATCAGAAGATGATTTCTGGTGAAGAGTATGAGGTGGAGCTTAGTGGTTCCGATATTAAGAATGCAGCAGCAGGCATTAACTCTCAGAGTGCTATTACAGAGTATGTGGTAGAGCTTGTTTTTAACGATGCAGGTACCGAAAAGTTTGCACAGGCAACAGGTGACAATATTGGTAAATCTATTTATATTATTTATGACGGAGAGGTGGTTTCTGCTCCCGTTGTACAGGAAATGATTCCGAGTGGTAGTGCGCAAATTGACGGTATGGAAGATTTGGAAGAGGCAGAGAGACTTGCCCAGACGATTCGTATCGGTGCACTTCCTTTGACCTTGCAAGAATTGCGCTCTAATGTGGTAGGTGCTACATTAGGACAGGACGCCCTCAGTACAACCTTGAAGGCAGGTGCAATTGGCATTGCTGTAGTGGCAGTTATCATGGTTGTTGTGTATTTGTTACCTGGTGTGGTTTCTGTGTTGGCACTTTGTGCGTATGTCGTACTTACATTACTTTGTTTGAATGGCTTTAATGCTAGTCTAACCTTGCCAGGTCTTGCAGGTATCGTACTTTCTATTGGTATGGCAGTAGATGCTAACGTTGTTATTTTTACTCGTATCAAGGAGGAGATTGGCGCAGGCAATGGTGTGAAGGCGGCAATTGATGCTGGATTTGACAAGGCGTTATCCGCTATTCTGGATAGTAACATTACAACCTTAATTGCAGCATTTGTACTTTACTTTATGGGTACTGGTACAATTAAAGGATTTGCGTTGACGCTTGGAATCGGTATTGCGTTATCTATGTTCACTGCACTATTCATTACAAAGAACTTGTTAAAGGCATTGTACAATCTAGGTCTTCGAAATCCGAAATTGTATGGTTACAAAAAGGATGTTAAGGCTACGGACTATGTGAAGTTTAGTCGTATTGCATACATTATTTCCTTTATAGCAATTGCAGCAGGTTTGATTGCATTGCCGATTTTCAAGGGGAAGACAGGTTCTGCACTGAATTTTAATCTTGAGTTTACAGGTGGTACTTCCATGACTGTTAATTTTGAGAATTACTACGATTTAGAGACAGCAGAAGCAGAAATTCTTCCTGTAATCGCAGAAGCAGCAGATATATCAGAGGCGAGAGTGCAGGTTCAGAATGTTCAGGGAACCAATGAGATTGTGTTTAAGACTTCAGAACTTTCTGTTTCACAGCGTGATGCAGTGGAAAATGCGTTAAGGACTAATTTCAAGGTAACAGAGTTTGGAATTGAGAATATTAGTTCTACGATTAGTGGTGAGATGCAGAAGAATGCAATTCTTTCTGTAGCAATAGCTACAATTCTCATGTTGATTTACATTGCGATACGTTTTGATGATGTGAAGTTTGGTGCGGCAGCGGTTTTTGCATTGTTGCATGATGTATTGGTTGTGTTTGCTATCTACTCTATTGGAAGATTATCTGTAGGCAACACATTTATTGCATGTATGCTTACGATTGTAGGTTATTCTATTAATGCAACGATTATTATATTTGATCGTATTCGTGAGAATATCACAGTTATGAAGAGTAAGGGAGAGAACTATGAGCATATTGTAAATACTTCTATATCTCAGACATTTACAAGAACTATTTATTCTTCTCTTACAACCTTCGTTACGGTATTTGTTCTTTATATCATGGGAGTTGTGGCGATTAAGGAGTTTGCTTTGACTCTGATGGCAGGTATTGTGTGTGGTGCGTATTCTTCTGTATGCATTACAGGTCCGTTGTGGCTTATGCTTAAGAACAAATTTGGCAAGAAAGATCAGGGGAAGAAGAAAATAACTAAGAAGGCTTCGAAGAAAGCGTAAGTGTTGAAAAAGCATAGGGACATGGCGAGAAACCATGTCCCTTTCCTACTTACAAGGGGGTTCTTATGGCAGAGCAGAATTGGGTTATCCAAATGAAAAAGGCAGATTTTCAAATGCTAGGTGAACAATTTCATATTGACCCTGTAGTGGCAAGAGTTTTGGTGAACCGGGATTTAGATGCGTCCCAGTTTGACTTGTTTTTGCATCCTGAATTAGAGAGAATGCATGATCCTTTTTTGATGGAGGATATGAACAGAGCCGTCCGCATTATCTGTCATGATGTAGAGGAGGGTCACAAGATTCGTATTGTATCAGATTACGATGTGGATGGAGTGATGTCAAACTATATTTTGTATAAGGGATTTCGTCGGATTGGTGGAGATGTGGATTATGTGATTCCGCATCGGGTGAAGGAAGGTTACGGAATCAGTGAAGATATTATTACAAAGGCACATGAGGATGGGGTTCATACTATTGTTACCTGTGATAATGGCATTGCGGCAAACGCCGCCCTATCTAAAGCGAAGGAGTTGGGAATGACTGTGCTTCTCACAGACCATCATCAGGTACCATTTATTATGGAACAGGACAGAAAACGTTACATCCTTCCACCGGCAGATGCAATATTGAATCCAAAAAAGGAGAGTTGTACCTATCCATTTGATGATTTGTGTGGAGCGGGAGTTGCGTACAAATTGATAGAAGCTATATATACAAAACGAGAGATTCCACAGGAGGAGCTTGCTGAGTTCTTGGAGTTTGTAGCAGTGGCAACCATCTGTGATGTAGTGACGCTACAGGATGAGAATCGCATTTTTGCCGTTCAGGGACTAAAAAGAATGCGGCATTCTGCCAATATGGGAATGCGAGCGTTGATTAGTGCCAATGGTTTGGCTGACCAGGTATTAGATGCATATCACGTCGGCTTTAAACTTGGTCCGTGCATCAATGCTTCTGGTAGGTTAGAGAGTGCAATTGCGTCTTTGGAGCTGTTCTTAGAGGATGATATTGATGTAGCATTGTCTAAGGCACAGGATATATTCAATATCAATGAGGAGCGGAAGGGGCTCACCTTTCATGGGGTAGACCAAGCACAAGAAATGATGGAGCAGCAGGAAGAGAGAAAGGTCTATGTTATTTATCTTCCGGATTGCCATGAAAGCTTGGCAGGAATTATTGCGGGAAAGCTTAGAGAACAGTATAATCACCCGATGTTGGTGCTAGTGGATAGCGAGGAAGAAGGGGTGTTAAAAGGTTCTGGACGTTCCATAGAGGGCTATCATATGTATGAAGCGTTGCAGGAGTGTAATGATTTGTTGTTAAAGTATGGCGGTCACGCTATGGCAGCGGGATTTTCTTTACAGAAAGAAAATCTAGATGCTTTTGCAAGCAGATTGAATGAAAACTGTGAGTTGGAAGGAAAGGCGTTTGCTTCCAAAGTTAAGATAGATGTGGAATTACCACTATATTATATATCTGAGGATTTGATTGGACAGTTGGATGCGTTGGCACCATTTGGAAAGGGTAATGAAAAACCATTGTTTGCTCAGAGGGAATTAAATGTATTGTCCGCTAAGATTTTAGGTAAGGATCGTAGTGTAGTAAAGGTGATGCTGGAGAGTAAGGATGGTGCTACCTTGGAGGGCATATATTTTAATGCCCAAGAATTTACAGATAATATTGTAGAGTGGTTTGGGCAAGAGGAATTTGACAAGCTGTTGCATGGTTGGCTTAACAACGTGGTCCTCAATGTGGCGTATTATCCGGTTGTAAATGAATTTAATGGGAATAGAAGTATCCAGCTTCAGATAAAGCGATACGCCATGGCTGCGGTGAGAGAAGTTTTATAGATTTTGTCAAAGATGATAAGGAGTTCTATTACATTTTTTACAAAATTACAGATGGTTGTAATTTTTCACGTTACATCTTGGGATTTATAAGATATACTATAAGGTAATTTATTAAAAGAAACATAATGGTAATGTAGATTTGGTTCAAAATGACAGCAGAAAAGAAGGTGATTATATGCCAGGTATGATGAAGAATAGAGAAAAACCACTCAGTACACCAAAGGATTTTACACCTCCAGAGGAGTTGTATGCTCTTTTGATTGAAAAGGTGTTAGAGTATCATCCAAATACCGATATCAGTATGATTGAGAAAGCATATGCCATAGCCAGTAAAGCACATGAGGGACAGTTGCGCAAATCTGGCGAACCGTACATTATGCATCCACTCTGTGTTGCTATCATTTTGGCAGAATTAGAGTTGGATAAAGAAACTATTGTGGCAGGAATCCTGCACGATGTTATAGAAGATACTATTATGACGGATGAGGAGATTGAAAAAGAATTTTCTGCAGAGATTTTGTTATTGGTGGATGGTGTTACAAAATTGACCCAGTTGAATTTCTCTCAGGATAAGTTGGAGCTTCAGGCGGAGAATCTTCGTAAAATGTTTCTTGCTATGGCAAAGGACATTCGAGTTATCTTGATTAAGTTGGCAGATCGTTTGCACAACTTAAGAACGTTGCAGTATCAATCCCCTGCAAAGCAGATTGAAAAAGCAAGAGAGACAATGGATATTTATTCTCCAATTGCACATCGTCTTGGTATTAGTAAGATTAAGGTGGAGCTGGATGATCTATCATTGCAATATCTGGAGCCAGAGAAGTTTAAGGAGTTAAAGACAGAGATTGACGAGCGTCTAGAAGAGAGGGAAACCTTTATTGCTGACATGGTACACGATGTGACAGAGTGTATCGATGAGGCAGGAATTAAGGCAGAAATCAATGGTCGAGTGAAGCATTTCTTTAGTATATATAAGAAAATGATTAATCAGAACAAGACCTTAGACCAAATATATGATATTTTTGCGGTTCGTATTATTGTGGATAGTGTGAGAGATTGCTATGCAGCACTTGGTATTATCCATGAAAAATACAAACCAATACCAGGACGTTTCAAGGACTATATTGCAATGCCAAAGTCAAACATGTATCAGTCCTTGCATACCACTTTGATTAGCAAGAGTGGTCAGCCTTTCGAAATACAGATTCGTACCTATGACATGCATAAGACGGCGGAATATGGTATTGCTGCCCATTGGAAATATAAAGAGAATTTGACCGGTACAGCAAGAGATAAAGAGGAAGAGAAGCTTAGCTGGTTAAAGCAGATTTTGGAATGGCAAAGAGATACAGAAGACAACAAGGAATTCATGAGTGCGGTAAAGACGGATTTAGACTTGTTTGCAGAACAGGTGTATTGCTTTACACCTAACGGTGATGTAAAGAATCTCCCGGCAGGTTCTACGCCGATTGATTTTGCATATAGCATTCATTCTGCGGTGGGTAATAAAATGGTAGGAGCCCGTGTTAATGGAAGACAGGTTCCGGTTACCTATACCTTGCAGAATGGTGACCAGGTGGAAGTTGTTACTTCCCAGAACTCTACGGGACCAAGCCGTGATTGGCTTTCTATTGTGAAGTCGGCACAAGCTAGAAACAAGATTAACCAGTGGTTTAAGCAACAATTTAAGGAAGACAATATTAGCAGAGGAAAAGAATTGTTGCTACAATACTGTAAAACCAAGGGATATAACCATACCGAATATTTTAAGACAGAGTATCAGAAAGCGGTAATGGATAAGTACAATTTCAAAGATTGGGAGTCTGTATTAGCGGCAATTGGTCACGGTGCCTTGAAAGAAGGACAGGTCATGAATAAGCTGATTGAGGTTCATGGCAAGGAAGAAAAGACCAAGATGACGGAAGACGATTTACTAGAGCAGATGAATAAGAGTGGCGAACTCCGTCGAATTAGCAATGGTAAGGGTGGAGTTACGGTCAAAGGGATTGACGATGTGGCAGTCCATTTTTCTAGATGCTGTTCGCCAGTACCAGGAGATGAAATAGTTGGTTTTGTAACCCGCGGAAGAGGAATTTCCGTTCACCGTACGGATTGTATCAATGTGGTGTGTATGGGAGAAAATGATAGAGCGCGGTTGATAGAGGCAGATTGGCAGGAGGGTGCGGCAGACAATCCGTTAGCCACTTACTTTACAGAGCTTCGAATCTTCTGTGCAAACCGTACCGGAATGTTGTTTGATGTGTCTAAGGTGTTTACTGAGGAGAATATCAATGTATCTGCGATTAACAGCCGGTCTGGAAGTAAGAATGACAAGGCAACATTTACAGTTTCCTTCGATATTAAGACGGTAGAGCAGTTGAATCGTGTAATCAATAAGCTTCGACAGATTCCGGGTGTTATGGATGTGGAAAGAAGCATGGGTTAGAAAGGAATAGATAATGGCAGATTTAGAAATTTTTCAGAAAACTTTAGGGCAGCTTGGAACGAATTGTTATATCATGGTGAATCATGATACCAATGAGTGTATTGTGTTTGACCCAGCAGATGAAGCCCATGTACTAAAAGAAATTTTTGATACCCCAGAGTTTCAGTTAAAGGCAATTTTCTTAACTCATGGCCATTATGACCATATGGGCGCAGCTAATGAATTGAAGAATACCTATCATGTACCAATTTATGCATCGAAAGAAGAAAGTGAAAAGCTTCTTTGCAAGGCAGGTGCCAATTTGTCTGTGATGTTTGGGAATCCGATTACAGTGGAAGCGGACGAACAGTTGAAAGACGGACAACAGGTGGAAATTATCGGTACTATGTTAAAATGTTTGTTGACACCAGGACATACCGCAGGTGGCATGTGCTATTATTGCGAAGAGTTACAATCTGTCATTTCTGGAGACACTTTATTTTGTGAAAGTGTGGGAAGAACCGATTTTCCAACAGGAAGTGGTAGTGAATTAGAACGGTCTGTTAGGGAGAAATTATTTGCATTGCCGGATGAGACAAAGGTGTTTCCGGGACATATGAATATGACTACGATTAAGTGGGAGAAGGAAAATAATCCTTACTTCTAGTGGAAATTTAAGAAGGAACAAGCATGATTTATTTAGAACAAAATGCTGAAATTTATAATAACGATATACGTGCCATGTTACAGGCATTTTTTGATAACGAAAAGGTTATGTTGACGAAAGAAGGGACTCGTCTTTCCCTAAAAGTAGAATATACTTCTGATTCTGATGTGGAGACTCAGGTGGAAGGTGGAGGATATGTAACTTATCATTTGCAGGATGAAGAGGGTTATTATGCAAGCAAGACGGTGGTAGTGGATTACCAGAATAAGAAGCTTGCGAGAAATCCCTTGAAGGCCGCTTTATATCGAATGTTATCTGATTATACTGGAAAGGAACTTCCTTGGGGAAGTATGACAGGGGTGCGACCTACCAAGGTGGCTACCGAATGCTTGGAGAATGGCAAAAAGGAAGAAGAGATTCGACATTTGTATACTGACACCTACTTGACCATTCCTCAAAAAGCTGATATTTGTATTGAAGTAGCTAAGAGAGAGCAGGAATTGTTTAAGGACTTTTCCTATGATGAAGAATATTGTATCTATATCGGAATTCCGTTTTGCCCAAGCAGATGTTTGTATTGCTCTTTTACCTCATATCCGATAGCACAATATGCACATAAGGTGGAGGATTACCTACGGGCATTATATAAAGAGATGGAATTTGTGGCAGCGGCGGATGTCTATAAGAATAAACGTCTGGTTGCCATTTATATTGGTGGAGGCACACCAAGTGCTTTGACAGCAGAACAACTGAGAGCATTGATTACGCAGCTACAGACAGTGTTTGATATGCAGTATGTGAGAGAGTTCTGCGTGGAATGTGGAAGACCGGATAGTATTACAATGGATAAGCTTCGTGTATTAAAAGAGTTGGGTGTGGAGAGGATTAGTATCAATCCGCAGACCATGTCTGATGAGACCTTGCATCTGATTGGTCGTGCCCATACTGTAGAACAGACTAGGATTGCATTTATAATGGCAAGGGAAGCCGGTTTTGACAATATCAATATGGATATGATTGTGGGACTTCCGGGAGAAGATATAAAGGATGTACATCATACTCTTTCAGAGATTCGTAGTATGAAACCGGATAGCCTTACGGTACATTCCTTGGCAATTAAGCGTGCAGCGAATCTGAATATCGAGATGGAGCGATATCAAGGTTTGATTAAGGGAAGTACGAATGAAATGTTACTGGCAGTGGATTCCTGTGCAAGGGAACTAACCATGGTTCCGTATTATCTGTATCGCCAGAAGAATATTCCGGGAAAGCTTGAGAATGTCGGTTACGCGGTAGAAGGAAAGGAATGTGTCTATAATATATTGATTATGGAAGAGAAGTTAGACATTCTCGGTATGGGTGCAGGGTCTTCTTCTAAATTCATTTTTCGCAAGGAAAATCGCATTGAACGTGTGGAAAACGTGAAGAACGTAGATGAGTATATTAATCGTATTGACGAGATGATAGAGAGAAAAAGAAAGATGTTTGCAACCATATAATAGATATTGAAAGGAGAGATTTCTATGATAGAGGCTGGAAGAGATGACTTGGATTTGGAAGTAGATGAAATGTCTGCGTATCTCACAGAGGATTTGAAAACAGAAATCGCTCATGGAATTGAAGTAAGCCGATTGGCAGGAAGACTTGCCAGAGAATTAAAATTAGATAATGATTTGTGTCATGATATTGAAGTGGCAGGGATGTTACATGATATTGGTAAGCTTCGCGCCAGCACATATCTGTATGGTGGCGAGGAGGATACCTTGAATGTAGAGAAAATGCGTTATGTCCGCATGCATGCAACTGCAGGATACGAGGTTGTGAAAAATGAGGGCTATCCAGACAGAGTATGTGAGATGATTCTACATCATCATGAGAATTATGATGGAACAGGTTATCCAGACAATTTGATTGGAGATAACATTCCGCTTGGGGCGAGAATCCTTCGAGTATGTGATGTGTTTGTAGCACTTACTTCAGATCGTCCATATCGTAAAGCATTCGATAGCCAGACAGCAGTGGAATTATTGATAGAGGAAGTGCGACATTTTGACATGAAGATATTCCTACCATTCCAGAGTATTGTCCATGAGGAGATACAGGCGAGGGAATTACGTGGAGATGTGCCTGATAAGCTGGTATGGTAAGCACGAACGCAACTTTCGAGAGAATGTATGGACTGCTTGCAGGACAATACATTCTTAGAAAGTTATGTGAGTCCATCCGACATCGACCTGAAGCGAAGCGAAAGGGAGATGGTGGTAAGTTCGCGCTTACCATAGAGGGCACGAACGCAACTAATATATAAGAAAGAGGAGAATAAGAAAATGGCAATGAAGAAAAAGCCGGTTACCGGCATGAAGGATATATTACCAAGAGAGATGGAGATTCGCGATTATGTAATTCGTGAGATTAAGGAAACTTACAAGACCTTTGGTTTTTCGGGAATGGAAACTCCTTGTGTAGAGCATATTGAAAATCTAAGCTCGAATCAGGGTGGAGAAAATGAAAAATTAATCTTCAAGATTTTGAAGCGTGGTGATAAGCTTACTTCTGCGGTGGATAAAGTAACTGTAGAGGATGCAGATGTTTTAGTAGATGGCGGTCTTCGTTATGATTTGACCTTACCACTTTCTAGATATTATGCGAACAATGCAAATGACTTGCCAAGCCCATTTAAGGCATTGCAGATGGGAAATGTATGGCGTGCAGACAGACCACAGAGAGGTCGTTACCGTCAGTTTATGCAGTGTGATATTGATATTTTAGGTGAGCCAACAATCCTTGCTGAGATTGAATTGATTACAGCAACTACCACATTGCTTGGTAAGATTGGATTTGAGAAGTTTACCATTCGTCTGAACAACCGTAAGATGCTTAAGGCAATGGCAGCATATAGTGGATTTGAAGAAAAGGATTATGATAGCGTATTCATTACGTTGGATAAGATGGATAAGATTGGCTTAGACGGTGTGGCAGAGGATCTTGTATCTCAGGGCTTTGCTAAGGAAAGCGTGGATAAGTGCTTGGAATTATTCGATAAAGTAAGCGAGGATGTAACAGGTGTACGTTACTTAAAGGAAACGTTAGGTGATTACTTAGAGGCAGATGTAGCAGATGATTTAGAAACCATCATGACAAGTGTGGATGCGACCAAGTCTGCTGATTTCAGGATTGTCTTTGATCCAACCCTTGTACGCGGTATGGGTTACTATACTGGTCCAATTTTTGAGATTTCTATGGATGAGTTTGGTGGTTCCGTAGGTGGCGGCGGACGTTACGATGAGATGATTGGAAAGTTCACTGGACAGAATACTCCAGCTTGTGGATTTTCTATCGGTTTTGAGCGTATCGTTATGTTGTTGCTCGAGAAGGATTATCAGATTCCAAAGCAAGGTGAAAAAATTGCGTATCTTGTAGAGAAGAATATGCCATCAGACAAGATGCTTACTATTTTACAGCAAGCAAATGAAAAGCGTGCCAAGGGTGAGCAGATTAACATCGCAATTATGAAGAAGAATAAGAAGTTCCAGAAGGAGCAGATGGAGAAAGAGGGTTATACCGTTTTTGAAGAGTTCTTTGTGGATAGGATGTAGAAGATAGAGAGGTGTGCTTGATGGAGAAGAGGTGTAAAAGAGTAATCCATAATACGAATGAATTAGAATTTGCTATCTTTTGCATAGAAAATGTAGCGATTCAGTTAGGGATTCCTGCCGAAAGGGTTTATCAAGCATTTACCATAAATAGCGATTTGTTGTATCAGTACATTATCCCAGAGTATGACATATTGCATACACAAAGTAAGGAATATATTATTGCAGATATTATTGAAACCATGAAAGAGGTGGGGGTTCAGGTATGATTTTATATCACGGTTCGTATGTGGAAGTAGATAAACCGGATTTATCATATTCTCGCGTAAATGTTGATTTTGGATGTGGTTTTTATACAACACCATTGCATGAACAAGCGTTGAAATGGTGTGGCAGATATACTAGGCGTGGAAAAGAGGGAATTATATCAAAGTATCAATTAGATGAAGCTGTTTTTGAAGAAAAAAAGATACTGCGTTTTGAATCCTATTCTGAAGAATGGTTAGATTTTATATTGTGCTGTCGTAGAGGAAATGATAAAACAGATTATGATATTGTTATAGGTGGAGTTGCAAATGATAAGGTTTTTAATACGGTTGAACTATATTTTGCTGGTTTGATTGATAAGAAAGAAGCCTTGAAGAGATTGCAATATGAGAAACCTAATTTGCAGGTGTGCTTGCGAACGCAAGAAATACTTAATCAGTATCTAGTATTTGAAGGGAGCGAAAAGGTATGACTGCGAATCCAATCCTACTTCAAAAAAAGTATGTTCGAGTTGTGGACTTGTTTGCAAAAAAAGAGGGAATTGCATTGAGTGATGCGTTGGATTTTTTTTATAACTCTATGGTTTATCAATTGATGCGAGATGGTGTTTCTGATATGCACTGCATGAGTGATGATTATCTAGTGGGGGATTTGTGTGTAGAGTATCAGGAAGCAAGACAATAGTATTATAGTAGGAGCAAAAGAGAAACCGATAGGAATTCTAAGGAAAAAGGATTTCTGTCGGTTTTTTGTTGTTAATGGGATTATATGAGTTGCAGAAAATGTCAATAGTATTGGCAAAACTGGTAATTGAACGTGAAACCCCCAAATGATAGTATTATTCACAAAAGAATAATTACTCAAAATATATTAAAAATTGACCGTTGATGGGGTTATACGACCGTTCGTGAGAAGAAATATTGTCAAAAACAAAAAAGAAGGTAGAATACGAGGAAAGGTAATGAAATTCTTTTATTTGTTGAGGGGAGGAAGTAAAACTATATGCTATGAAGGGGGGTACTTTCAGTTGATGAAGATAAAGGAAAGTAATGAAGCGAGAAGGAAATAAAAATAACAAGTGGCATGACACAATACGGATGTGTTAGGGGAAAAGAAAGGAGAAATTGTAATGAAAAACAAAAGGTTTATTGCAATGACAATGGCAATTGTATTATCAGTAAGTGCGATTGGTGTGCCAGTAAAAGCACAAGAGATGACACAGGAATATGTTGTTATGGTTGAGAATGATAAAGGACAGGATATTATAGAATCCGAGTATGAGAAAATAGACAATTTATGTTCGGAGGAGACAGAAATAAAAGATGTGGCAGTTTTGGAATTGACACATAAGGAAGCAGAGGCATTAGAGGATAACAGAAATATTGCTCTCGTTGAAGAGAACATTTCTTTTGAGGCAAGTGGAAAAAGGAAGAATGAAAAGAATTCCAATAAGAAGAAAGACATATCTAGTGAATATGAATTAAAAATGGTTCAGAAGGAAGAGAGAGTACAGGAAGAATGCGCTGTTGACGCAAAAGAGCAGTGGAATATTGATGCGATTAATGCAAATGACAAAGAATATGAACAGGGAGCAGATAAGATTAAGGTTGCTATATTAGATACTGGTGTTTCTGCCACAGAAGATATAGATGTAGCAGGACGAGTTAATTTTATTGAAGGAGAAGAAGAGGTAAATCCACTATATGAGGATATATCAGGACATGGCACTAGTGTTGCAAGTGTGATTGCAGCAAAGGAAAATGGTAAGGGTATTACAGGAGTAAACCCAAATGTAGAATTATACTCCGTTAAAGTACTTGAGGATGATAAGAGGGCATCATTGAGCAATGTTATTAAAGGAATCTACTGGTGTATTGATAATGATATAGATATCATTAACATGAGTTTCGGAACAATGTCTGAATCCAAAATTTTAAAGCAGGTAATTAAAGAGGCAGATGAAAGAGGAATTTTAATGATTGCAGCAGCGGGGAACCGAGGAGAAGCAGAAGGACAAAGTACAGTGGAATATCCGGCTGCATATGAAGAAGTTCTTGCAGTTGGAGCAACAACCCCAAAGGGAAATGTAAGTGCTGATAGTTCTTTGGGAGAAGAAATTGATTTAATGGCACCGGGCGAGTCTGTTCCAGCTACTGGCTATTTTGATGAAATTGTTGAAACTGACGGAACCAGTATGGCGGCAGCACATGTAACCGGTGTGGCATCTGTGTTGTGGGCAAAAGATAAGGATAAAAGTAGTGATTTTGTTAAGGAACTGCTTCGTGCCAGTGCAAAAGATATGGATGAAAAAGGAACAGAAGGTGAGGGACTAGTTGATTTAGGTTATGCGCTTTCTGTTTATGAAGAATTTGCTTGTAACTATGTTGAAGGTTCGAGGACAAATGATGCAATACAAGAAAATTCAAAAGATATTAGAACCTATACAGACAAGGAGGTACAGGCAAGCTGGAGTGGTAGTAATCATGCTTATGCAGTAGGTTTATATGATGATACAAGTGAGTATGCTTTGGGTATTGTTAAAATAGGAAGTAAATTGCCAGACAAGGCACCATATCTTACATATTCGGCTGGTAATACCGGAAGTTTTCATGGACATTATAATTATGTGGCAAATTATATGTATGTCATGCGAATGGCCAGAATATGTTGGAATAGTGGTATGACAGCGGCACTAAGGGATGCAGAATATCCTTGCAGTGGAAAGGGAAAGTCACAAATTTATAACGGAATTGTAGAATTGAATAAAAATTGGAATACAGTGTTGGCAGGAGAGACGATTAATAATCATAACAAGGCACGTATCCTTGTTGGTGTTGCCATACATATAGCAATGGATGTGTATGCGCATAAGGCATATACAAAAGATTCCAGTACAGGATTGTGGTCGGTTCACATTTCCGATTCTAATCAAGATGATACATCCTATGTTCCGTCTCGCTGGACTTGCTCTAAGGATATTGCATATGACATTATGAATGTATGGAAATATAAATTAACGCCAGATGCAATAGAGTTTTATCAACCGGAACATGGTTATAAGAAGTTTAAATTGTTTTCGTTGAGTACATATGTAGAACGTGCAGATAACGAAAGCTATGTATGTGAAAAAACATATTATGATAAACGTACAGCAGACAAATAATCTTAAAAATGTCTTAAATGATATGAAGTTAGTTGTAATGCTTGTTACATATGATACAATAACCATAAGTTTAATGGGTGAGGAGGAAGTAGCATGAAGAAATTATCAAAGGTATTAACGATAACATTTTTGTTTTGTGTGATGTTTGTAATGTCTGGCATTACTGCCCAGGCAGCGGGAAAAGGGAAATATTTTAAGTCCGGTGATTTGTATTACCATACGATTTCAAAGAATAAGGTGGAAGTATGCGGAACAAAAAAAGATGATGGAACCCTTACAATACCAAGCTCTGTATATTATAAGGGTAAGAAATATACAGTGACACAGATTGCAGACCATGAGTTTTATTATCAGGATACAACAGATACAACGGATGGCTATTATATAGACCTTAATATGCCGGGGCATAGGTATTATCGTTATAATCGTATTGATGGGAAGATGATGCCGGCAGATATAGATTGGATTTCTACATCAGGCATTACAAAGGTTGTTTTACCAAGTACCGTAACCTATATTGGTGAAGGTGCCTTTGGTGGATGCGATAAACTTGAAACGGTTGTATTTGCAAACAGCTATAAGAAGTTAACAATTGGGAAGAATGCATTTGGAGGAACTGCTTTGGACAGCATTCGTTTTCCGAAGGGAACCTATGAATTGAAGGATTGTGCAGCCGGAGAAATTGCACAAATCTACATTCCGGCAACAGTGAAAAAGATTGGTGCAGGAGTTGTCAATTACAAGACGCAAAAGGTTATCATTGATAAAAAGAACAAGAAGTTCAAGATGAAAAAGGGTATCCTATATACTTATAATGAGAAAACGTTAATCGGTGCGTCTGCAAAGGTTGTCAAAAAGGTAAAGATTTCTAGCAAGACAACAAAGATTACAAAGTTGGCATTTGCTGGAACAGGAGTGACCAGTGTAACCTTGAATCAAAAGATTAAAAACATTCCGGATGGAACCTTCTATAAATGTGCGAATTTAACTGAGGTTAAAAATACCAATAATGTAACAAAGATAGGTTATGGAGCATTTGCTAATTGTAGAAAGTTACAGTCTATTGGACAGCTTCCGAAGGTGACTGATATTGGAAGAGCAGCATTTTGGGGAGATGGAAAGTTAAGTTTGAATCTTCCGGCGTGTGCTGTGAATGTAGACGAATATGCTTTTGCTGGCGGACAAACGGCAGCAGCAATAAATGTGACTGTAGATGCTAACAATCCAGCATGTGGAATTGAAAATGGTCTTCTAATTAAGACAACTGATACAGAGAAGATAGTGATGTTACAACTATCACAGAATGTGGAAAAAGTAATCATTCCAGAGGGTGTTACTAATGTGGCAGTATTTGTGGGTGGAAAAAAATGTAAAGAAATTATCTTCCCAGCTAGTTTGAAGAAGCAAAACGGGGTTGCATGTGTCAAAAACGGAACCATTGTATATCAATCCATGGAGGTGCCAGAATTTGGTCAGAGCTTTAGTCTTGTGAATACAGGTTATGAGATGATGACAATTGCGGTGCCAAAGGGAACATATGACATTTATAAGAAAGCAATCGAAGAGGCATATGACGATGAAGAGGATGATTATAATATTTGGGATGACTCACGTAAACAGTTAGTTGAAAGATAGATATAATAATCTTCTCACTGTACAAATTCAATAAAACCATTTATAATAATGCATGGGTGTGTTCACCCATGCATTTGTGTTATATAATCTGTCAAGCACTTGTACGATAATCAAATGAAACTTGATTGTCGTGCAAGTATTTGACAGATTAACATCATGAGCAAGAAGACCGAAAGGTCGAAGTGCGAATGATGTGGGTCGATTGAGGGAATGCGTAGCATGTATCAATCGACATTATAACAAAGGAGTTGTCAGTGCATTTAATATATAAGAATAAACAGGAGGCAATCATGGCAGAATCAATGAAGGGTTTGAAGAGAACCCACAGATGTACAGAAGTAAGTAATAAGAATGTTGGTGAAAATGTTACCGTTATGGGCTGGGTACAAAAAAGCCGTAACAAGGGCGGTATCATTTTTGTAGATTTGAGAGATAGAAGTGGTGTGTTACAGATTATCTTCGAGGAGGATAAGTGTGGAAGTGAAAGCTTTGCAAAGGCAGAGAAGCTTCGTAGTGAGTTTGTAGTTGCAATTACTGGTGAGGTGGTACTTCGCGCCGGTGGTATCAACAAAAACCTTGCAACTGGTGATATTGAGATTATTGCAAAGGATATCCGTATCCTTTCTGAGGCAGAGACTCCACCATTCCCAATTGAGGAGAATTCTAAGACAAAGGAAGAATTACGTCTTAAGTATCGTACGTTGGACCTTAGAAGACCAGACCTTCAGCGCAACTTGATTCTTAGAAGTAAGGTGGTTAACTCCATTCGTAACTTCTTGGATGAAGAAGGTTTCTTGGAGATTGAGACACCGATTCTTAATAAGTCAACACCGGAGGGAGCAAGAGATTATCTTGTGCCTAGCCGTGTGCATCCGGGTTCCTTTTATGCGTTACCACAGTCACCACAGATTTTCAAACAGCTTCTTATGGCCGCTGGCTATGACCGATACTATCAGGTGGCAAAATGCTTCCGCGACGAGGACTTGCGTGCAGATAGACAACCAGAATTTACCCAGATTGATATGGAGTTATCCTTCGTGGATATCGAGGATGTATTAGATGTCAATGAGAGATTGATTGCTAAGATTTTCAAAGAGGCAATCGATGTAGATGTAGAGCTTCCAATCCAGAGAATGACATGGAGAGAGGCGATGGACCGTTTCGGTTCGGATAAGCCAGATATCCGTTTTGGTATGGAGCTTACTAATGTAACAGATGTTGTGAAGGATTGCGAGTTTGTAGTGTTCAAGGGTGCCATCGATAACGGTGGTTCTGTTCGTGGTATTAACGCCAAGGGACAGGGTGCTATGCCTCGTAAGAAGATTGACGCATTAGTAGATTTTGCAAAGGGCTATGGCGCAAAGGGCCTTGCCTACATTGCTATCGCAGAAGATGGTTCATTTAAGTCATCCTTTGCGAAGTTCATGAAGGATGAGGAAATGTCAGCTCTTATCGAGAAGATGGATGGTCAGCCAGGCGACTTGTTATTGTTCGCAGCAGACAGAGATAAGATTGTATTCTCTGTACTTGGAGCACTTCGCTGTGAGTTGGCAGACCAGTTAGGTTTGGTAAGTAAGGACGATTATAAGTTCCTTTGGGTAACCGAGTTCCCAGTGTTTGAGTGGTCCGACGAGGAAGAGCGTTTCCAAGCGATGCATCACCCATTTACCATGCCAATGGAGGAGGACTTAGAGCTTCTTGACACTGACATGGGTAAGGCAAGAGCCAAGGCTTATGACATTGTATTAAATGGTGTAGAGCTTGGTGGTGGTTCTGTTCGTATCCATCAGGATGATATTCAGGAGAAAATGTTCAAGCTTTTGGGAATCAGTGATGAGGTTGCACAGGATATGTTCGGTTTCTTGTTAACTGCATTTAAGTATGGTGTTCCACCTCATGCGGGACTTGCATTTGGTTTGGATCGTATTATTATGTTGATGACCGGTGCAGATTCCATTCGTGACGTAAT
Source organism: Lachnospiraceae bacterium (assembly GCA_017439675.1). GTDB lineage: Bacteria > Bacillota > Clostridia > Lachnospirales > Lachnospiraceae > CAG-590. The sequence continues at coordinate 72,792 of JAFSIQ010000037.1, read as the reverse complement.
TGCATTCCCTAAGATTAAGGATGCAAGCTGCTTGATGAGTGAGGCACCAGGTAGCGTAGATGAGAAGCAGTTAGAGGAGCTTTGTCTAAAGGTAGAGATTCCAGCTAAGGAAGAAAATAATTAGTGGTGGATGATAAAAGGGGTTGAAATGTCCGGATTTCAGCCCTTTTAATGTTCGCAATGAGGAGTAGGCAATGTTAGGAAGAGTGATAGAAAGGATGCTCTGTTTGATTGTGTGTCGGGGATATCACTTATGGTAGCAGTTACAGCAGTGTGCAGTATTGATGATGAGTTTGTTCGTCCATTGTTAATTGTTATTTGTATTATTATATATCTAGCGATATATCATTTTGTGAAATATAAGAAATAGTAGAAATGGAGAAAGTATATGCAATTTATAGAAAAAAGTATTAAGGTCATATTATAGGAATAAGTGGTTTTGAAGGAGATGCAAAATGAAGTTTGAAAAGATAGAGAAAATTAAGGATGGCAAATTCATAACCCGTTATGATATCACATATACAACAATAGATGGCAAAGAAAAGATTTATGAAATGATTAGCCGTAATCATAACTTGACCACCCATGAGGAACTTGCAAATCATCCGGCAGATTCAGTGGTACTTATTATGCATAATGAAGAAGGAGATAAAGTATTGTTGAGTAGGGAATACCGAATGCCTTGTGGGGATTTTGTATTTAATTTTCCGGCTGGACTTATTGACCCAGGAGAAGAATTCATGGAGGCGGCCAAAAGAGAACTTATGGAAGAAACAGGATTAGAACTAATCCGCGTGGACGATGTGATTGGAGAAAGTTTTTCTGCCATCGGATTTTCCAACGAGAAAAATGTATGCGTAGTTGGTGTGGCAGAGGGAACATTTAAACCGAGCCATTCTACGGTGGAAGAAATTGAAGCAGGATGGTACACGAAGGAAGAGGTTCGTGAGCTGTTGCAAAACGAGTATTTTGCAGCCAGAACCCAAACTTATTGTTATTTGTGGAGCAAGGAGTAGATGTTGAAAACCAGCTTGCTCTTTCGTATGTTTGGCATAATTGTGGTGCATTTTGGAAGAATATAAACGTAGAAAATAGAAAGTCAATATGTTAATCTAAAAAAAGATATAGGAGGTTATCGGCTATGAAGAATATTACAGAACAGGTTTATTATGTGGGAGTAAATGACAAGACTTTGGATTTATTTGAGGGACAATACATATTGCCTAATGGGGTTTCTTACAATTCCTATATGATTATGGATGAGAAGATTGCCATTATGGATATGGTGGATAGAAGAGAGTCAGCCCAGTGGTTTTTGAACTTGCAGGAAGTGTTAGGAGATAAGCAACCAGACTATCTAATCATCTCTCATTTGGAGCCAGACCATTCGGCGAATCTTTCTGAGGTGCTGGAAAAATATCCGGATATTCAGATTGTTTCCAACGAGAAATTGTTTGCCATGCTTCCACAGTTTTTTGATGTGGATATTACAGACCGAAAGGTGGCGGTAAAAGAGGGAGATACGTTATCTCTTGGAAGCCACGAGTTACATTTCGTAATGGCACCAATGGTGCATTGGCCAGAGGTGATGGTGACCTATGAGTCAACAGATAAGATTTTGTTTTCCGCTGATGGATTTGGCAAGTTTGGAGCATTGGATGTGGAGGAAGACTGGGCTTGTGAGGCGCGACGTTACTATTTCAATATTGTTGGCAAATACGGTATGCCGGTACAAACCCTGCTTAAGAAAGCAGCGGCGTTGGATATTCAGATTATTTGTCCACTGCACGGTCCGATTCTTTCAGAAAACTTGGATTATTATATTGGGTTATATCAGACATGGAGTAGCTATGAGCCAGAAGATAAGGGTGTATTTATCGCCTATGCATCCATGCACGGGAATACGAAGCAGGCGGCAGAAAAGCTTGCAGACATGCTAAAGGAAAAGGGTGTGGAAAAAGTGGCTATGGCTGATTTGGCAAGAGAGGATATGGCAGAATGCATCGAGGATGCATTCCGCTATGACCGCCTTGTAGTAGCCTGTCCTACTTATGATGGTGCAATATTACCTGTCATGCAGGATTTCATTTACCACCTGAAAGTAAAAACCTACCAGAAGCGCACCGTGGGTATCATTGAAAATGGTTCCTGGGCGCCAATGGCAGGAAAGCTTATGCGTGAACAATTTGAAGCCATGAAGGATGTAAAGGTTTTGGAAAATACGGTTACAATACGCTCTACCATGAAGAAGAGCGATGAAGAGAAAATGGCACTACTAGTGGATGAACTTTTGTAATTCCTGTCGCGTTAATTTACTCACTTGCTTTTAGAAGGGTACTGATTTCTTCTACCATTTCGTTTAGCGAGTTCACCTGTTCTGTCATGCCGGTGATATCATTTACATTGTTTTCTACCATGCCATTGATGGAGATAAACTGCTCATTTTCCGCGCGGATGCTTTGAGCGATATCTCTATTGATGGCTACGGTATTCTTAATTACTTCAGCCTGCTTTCCGTGGGCATCTCCCATGGTGTTTACTGCATCTACAGATATGTGTAGTAATTCTGTCATCTCTTGGATGCCTTGGAATACATGGCTGAAATACTCGCTTTGTTCTTCTAATTTCTTGGAATTATCCTCGATATGTAGTGTGATTTCATTTACATTTGTCTGTACTCTCGCAATGACATTTTCCACATCCTTTAGCGATTGGTGGGTGCTATTTGCAAGATTTCCAACCTCTGTTGCAACCACAGCAAAGCCCCTGCCGGCGTCCCCCGCTCTAGCTGCCTCAATGGAAGCATTTAGTGCCAAAAGATTTGTGGAGGAGGAAATAGAGTTGATGAGCTTTAAGGTTACACCGATTTCCTGTACCGCTTCAGACAATTTTTCTGCCACTTGGATGGTGGATTGCATAGAATCCGAAACCTCGTTGTTAATGCTTTGTAAATTATTCAACAATCGTTCGTTGTCCTGTGATTTTTCTAACAAATCCTTGGAGGTCTCCTCTACCTTTTCCACATTGCTTGCAACTACTGTTTCCCAGTTTTTTAGCTCATTTAAGTTGGTCATACTTTCCTCGGTTTTATCCCCAAGGAGATTGCTGTTTTCAAGAAGCTGCTCGCTGGTAGCAGAAAGCTTTTCTACAGATAGACTCTCATTTTCTGAAATTTCAAACAGACTCGTTCCGGCGGAGTACAGTTTTTCAGATAATCCCTGAACAGAGGAAAGAACTCGTTGTACCTGTTCGTTGTTTCGCTCCATTTCATCCTTTTTGGCGTTGACAAGAAAACGTTGTATTAGGTAGGTTAATAAAACAACAGTTGGTAGGGATAAGGAAATACACACAGCACGGTCTAATATATTAGGCATAAAATATTCATCTTTTGCAGGAAGGTGGATGTCACCCCACAAAAACCATGAAACAAAAACAGAGCCTGCTATTTCTGCGGATGTAATAGCCACCATTTTAAAGTCTAGGAAAAAGGAGGTCAAAATTACAAAAAAGAAAGCAAATCCCCAGAAGTCTGTGGCAGGAATCATATAAAGAATGAAATTAAATTGGATAAACATAATAACCACAAGAAATAGCTTGCCGCCTTTTAGTTTGCTAGGAAGCACAATACCATTTGGAAGTCCGGTGCGCACAAAAAAGACACCAATCATCAGATAGATAAAGCAACTGATATCAAAAATGATAAGCGTAACCCAAGAAACGCTAGGAAGCCAGCCCATAATTTTTGAAAAGGTGTAGAGTAGTCCTGCACATTGACACGCCCCGGGAACAAGAAGAAGTACTAATTTGTATACATTATTGATATATTCATCAAGGGCAGATAATGGTTTTGTAAAAACAAGGTTTTCGTTATTATTCATATGATTTCCTCCTAGGTATGATATCTTTGCTTATTATTATAAAAGATAAAATTTTTAGTTGGAAAAGAATGTTATTAACTGGTCAAAAAATCCGGCTAAGTGGTTCTTGTTTTTCTATGGGAAATATGTAAAATGATACTGAAAAAGAAATAGTCTAGGAGAAGTGTATGGATGTTATAAAGAAGTATTGGAGTTCTGCCTACATATATGTGTTGTTGGTTACGCCTTGCATGTGTATGTGTGCAGGTTTGATTTGGACATTATATAAAAAGCTCGGTTTATACCCAGATTTGGAATGGCATTATATCTTGTTGTTTGATTTTACGCAGTTTATTTATTTGAGTATTGCTATTTATTTTATATATAAGATAAGAAAAAATGTTACCTATCTATTTCGACATTTAGGAAAGCTAAAGGCATATGTTATAATTACTCTATTCATTCAGTATCACTTTATTATATATTTGTTTCCATCTTTTTTTGTGTGGGAATGTACGTTTATTTTCTTTGCATTGATTGCATTGTTGTTTGATTCCAAACTGATGCTTTGGAATATGGTTGCCTATGCGATTGCACTGTTTGTTGCACATTGCGTAATGCCAGAGCAATTTTTGCCATTGACAGATACAAAGTTACCAGAAATTATGTCTTATCGCATTTTGATGGTTGTCCTAACGGGGTTTTGCATTTATTTGATTGTGTATCTAGCGGAGAAATTTCTTGTTCAAGCGCAGGAACGTAATCGGGAAAATATACATTTGTTGAACAAGCAGGTGAAATATTATAGAGATGTGGAATTGCTTGACAAAGAGCTGCGAAAATTTCGTCATGATATAAGGGAACATTTCATCTGTATGGAAGCGTTGATGGCGTCAGGGCAGGAGGAGAAGCTACGGTCTTATTTTGAAGAATTAAAGCAGGATTTTTCCATTCAAGAGCAAATGTATTTTTCAGGAAATGAAATCGTGGACGCTGTCTTGAATTGTCATTTGTGTCATGATTGTGAAAACGATGTTCAGATTGAAGTGTATGGTGAATTACCCAAGCTTCATACCGTTTCCGACATTGATTTGTGTACTTTGTTTTCCAATTTGCTATCCAATGCGATAAAGGAAGCGAACGCTTGTAAAGAAATAAAGGAAGCAGAATTGGTAATCCGGTTTATGGCAGGACAGCAATATGTTTCTATTACAGTTATCAATACTGCAAGGGAAGGTTTTGATATGAGACAGCTACCGAGTGGGCGTATGGCCCGGAATCATGGGTTTGGCATTCAAAAGGTACTTGAAATTGTGGAAAAATACAATGGAAATATAGAGCAGACCATGGAAGACGGTAGGGTTTTGATTCAGGTTTATTTGCCCATATAGGATGTGAGGTGACGTAACATGCGAATTGCAATATGTGATGACAATGAAATGATAGCAAGGGAAATGAATGTACTTATCCAAAAATTTAATAGAGAGAAGGAATTGGATAATGATATTGTGTTTTTTTTCAAGCCTTCTAAATTGTATGAATATATGGAATGTCATCCAGTGGATATACTGTTTATGGATTTGGAGTTTAAAGATAAAGAAGAGGATGGGATTGCATGGAGCAGGAAAATCAAGAGAAAATGGACCAACGTAATTTTAATTATTTTGACAGCTTATGAGAGACGGTATAAAGAAGGATATGAGGTAAAAGCATTTCGTTTTATGACAAAGCCGATTTCAGAAAGGGAGTTGTTTGAAAATCTGGAATTTGGAATGGAAGAATTATCACTTACGGAGTCGATTTCTTTAATACGCCGGGGAATTCCGCATACGGTGCATATTCAAGATATCTGCTATCTGGCAGCTCATAGTGGTGGAAGTGAGTTGTGGAGTAAAACGGATACCTATTACTGTGAAAAGAGTTTGTTGCAGTGGGAGAAAACCCTTCCAAAGGATGTATTTTTTCGCTGTCATCACAAATATTTGGTAAACCTGATGTGTATTACTAGAATGGAGGCACAGAAGGTAATTCTTATTAACGGTGAGCAGATTCCAGTTTCCCGAAGGCGATGGAAGGCATTTCAGATTGCGTACATGAAGTGGGATACCCGACATAAAGGGTAAAAGCAAAGAAGCGAAGGACGAATCCTTCGCTTCTTCTAATGAGGGGGAGAATTGAGTACATCTAAGATGTACTCTATGAAAAGTTCTTACAATACAGAGTATATAATGAATTTGTGAACATTATGTGTTCAAAATCTGTAAAAAAAGTGAAGAAAACCTGAAGCAGGTGCTTTTCTTCACAAGGTAAAGGAACGCGGCACACCGCAAGGGAGAGGTGCGCCGCCATAGGTCTACATTGTTCGATTGAAGCTACTGACAATTCTAACGACTGGTCTGGCATCCTTGCCGTAACATCCGGTGTCGTTAAAAAGTAACATTTCATCCAGTGTCTCGCAGGTTGTAGTAAAAAGTGAATCAAAATCCTTTTGTTTCTGGTTTCTTTCTTTAAACTGCTGTTTGCTGTGACGAGTGTTTTGCTTTGGAGTTGCTAATACGGCAAACACCGGATTAACAACCTGGTTAAATGTTTGCGCATTCATGGTAATCTCCTCCTTGAAATACCGTTAGAATGTGCAGTTAGCTTCTTACTATATATATCGGTGTATATGCTCATGTCGTTTAGGTTGTGAAAGTGACACATCGTTATAAAACCTCTTACTTCATGCTTCGCATTTTCGTAAGAGGAAAGCCACCATGGGGATGAACTGCAGGGGAGGCAGTTCATACGCCCATGGTGGCCCAGAACATCAAATATGAAAATGATAATGTTTAACTTATGCTTCTACTTCAGTTGTAGCAGCTTCGCTTTCCGCTTTCCAATCGTCAATGCCCTTCATAACAGCATCATATGTTTTCTGAGAAATCTCAGGCAATTCATCGCCCCAAACTTTAGCGGCAGATTCGAATCCCTTGGTAATCGCTTCTCTCATCTGTTCTGCTTTCTCAGGGTCATTACCTGCTAATGCTTTAGCAAAATCTAAGATTCTTGTAGATGTTTCCTTAACACCCCAGTATCCATCTTCTGAAATATCTTCCTGAGCCTGTTTCACAGTTGCTTCATCCACTTCAATACTTCCATCTAAGATACCTTGTCTAAACTGATCCCACATGCTAACTGTATTGGCAGCCTTGCTTTGCTTGCTGATTAACTGCTCTACAATTCCCTTTAACTGTGAAAGTCTTGCATCGGCGTCTGCTTTCAACTTAGCAATGGTGTCTGCATCTACCTTATTGTTCTTGGTGGTAGAGGTTGTGCTTTTGGCTTCGCTAGAAGGCTCATACACAACACCGGTGTCTTCTGCTGTTTGGTTTGCAACTTCACTTGTATTCGCATCCTTGCTTGATGAGTTGCCCTTAATCTGGGAGATTAAGTTGTTGGTGTAGCTGTTGCTACCAATGTTTCCTACTGACATATCAATACCCTCCTTGGTGAAATATTAGTATTCTGCTTCATGTGTATTAGAAACAGAATTAGTGAAAATGGTGCTACTTCATCACTTCTGTTAATGATATCGGTATTTATATAGCATAAGTTTATACTAAATTTATAAAAAAGTAAATTCAAATACAAAATAATTCTAAAAATGTGGATAAAAAAATCTTCCAATGGTATAATATTGTATACAGTATACAATGCGTGAAGACAATACATATATGGATTACATATCATTTCACAATAAATTTTAAGAATATGAATAACATTTATATTTATTCAGGAGGTGTACAATGGACAACTCGCTACAATTAAAAGCATATGCCAAGATTAATTTAGGATTGGATGTGGTTCGCAAACGAGAGGATGGCTACCATGAGGTTCGCATGATTATGCAGACCATTAAGTTATACGATAAGCTTACATTTCGTTTGTTAGAGGAGAATGAAATTCGAATCAAGACCAATCTGGGATTTCTCCCTGTAAATGAGGACAATTTGGTGTACAAAGCGGTTAAGCAACTAAAAGATATTTATAATATTGATAAAGGATTAGAAATTGATTTGTTTAAATGTATCCCAGTGGCAGCGGGAATGGCAGGTGGCAGTACCGATTGTGCGGCAGCACTGGTTGGAGCAGCTAAGCTGTTTGAACTTCATTTAAGCAAGCAGGAGTTGATGGAAATTGGAGTGAAATTAGGGGCAGATGTTCCATATTGCATTCTTCGAGGAACTGCCCTTTCAGAGGGAATTGGAGAGGTGTTGACACCTCTTCCTCCAATGCCGGATTGTCATATTTTGATTGCAAAACCGCCAATTTCAGTGTCCACGAAATTTGTATACCAGAATCTCAAGGCAAATGAATTGCAACGACATCCAGACATTGATGGTATGGTGGAGGCAATTCAGATGGGAAGCCTTTTTGGAATTACAGACCGAATGGAAAATGTATTGGAAACCGTTACTATTCCGGCTTATCCGGTGATTGAAGAGATTAAGAATTGTATGAGAGAAAATGGAGCGATTAACGCCCTGATGAGCGGTTCTGGACCTACAGTTTTTGGAATTTACGAGGATGAGGAAGTAGCTTTGCGGACAAAGGAACTTATAAGGGAAAAGGGGCTGGCACAACAGGTTTATGTGGTGCGTCCATTTAATCAGGGTATATAGACAAGGAGGGAATAGCATGGAATTAAAATATGATGGCAGTAATGAATATCTTCCCCTTCGGGATGTGGTATTTCAGGCGTTGAGACAAGCCATTGTCACAGGGGAATTTTCACCGGGTGAAAGACTTATGGAGATAAAGCTTGCCAATATGCTAGGGGTAAGTCGTACACCAGTGCGAGAGGCGATTCGTATGTTAGAGCTGGAAGGTCTTGTTGTGATGATTCCAAGGCGTGGTGCAGAAGTTGCCCGTATTACAGAGAAGGATTTGAAGGATGCGTTGGAGGTTCGAACTGCTATTGAGGAATTGTCGGTGGAACTTGCCTGTGCTAGAATCGATGAAATTGGGAAAGAACGATTGAAGAAGGCTTGCATGGATTTCAAGGCGGCCATTGACACAAAGCATGTGCAAAATATTGTGGATGAGGATGTGCGGTTCCATGATGTAATCTTTGAAATTACCAAGAACGAACGTCTCATCAGTATTGCACATAATTTGCGAGAACAGGTGTATCGTTACCGCGTGGAATATGTGAAGGACTTTTCATACCATGATATTTTGGTGAGAGAGCATTATGATATCACCAATGCAATTTTGATGAATGATGTAAAGACTGCAAAGGAAATCATGCGGAAGCATTTATACAATCAAGAGCAAATTGTGATTAAGAATTTGAAAGATACTTTGAAATAAAAGGATAGATTCACTATTCTATTACGAAAATCAAAATACTAGCAACGATTAGAATAAATTAAAAAACCTCACACATACTAAAAGGGATGAAATGGTCCGGTTAAGCGGTCTGTCAATCCAGGATGGTATGAGTGAGGTTTTTTTATGCAGATAACATATAACAAGAAAAATGAAATCGATTTGCCAGTGTATGAGTCGTTACAGGATAATATTGATGCATTGGAATCCATTTTTGCAGGATGGGGAGATATTGTAAAAAAGAGGTTTATCATCGAACGGGAAGGAAAAAACATCGGAATTTATATCATTTACATTGATGGGTTGACAGACAATGAAATGGTGGAGCGAACGATTACTCGTCCGCTGATGTATGAGTGGAGAGGACGGTCTGCTACCGGTTCTGCTGATGTATTTGACACACTGTTTCACAGACAGACGGAAGCGGTGGATATGGTGGAAAAGGAAACCATAATGGATGTGTTAGATGCAGTGTTAAAGGGAGATACTGCAATTTTTGTGGATGGCGCAAAAAAGGCCATGCTTTTGTCCACCAAAAAGCTTCCCACAAGAGCGGTGAATTTTCCTCAAAAGGAAGCGGGGCTAAAGGGTCCAAGGGACAGTTTTTTAGAGAATTTTCGAATCAACACAGCCCTTCTTAGAAGGAGAATTAAGGACCCTAAAATGAAGCTGAAACAGGGTTTTGTGGGACAGCGTACCAGAACCCTTTACGGTCTTATGTATATGGAGGATTTGGTGTATCCGTCCTTGCTTGAAAATATTGAAAAGAAGCTACACAGCTTTGATATTGACGGAATCTTAGATTGTGGAATGTTGCTTCATCTTATAGAAGAAAAATGGTACTCTCCATTTCCTCAGGTACAAACCACAGAGCGGCCAGATAAGGCAGCATCTGCTATTATGGAAGGGCGAGTGGTGGTGGTGGTAGATAACTCTCCAGAGGTGTTGATTCTTCCAACTACCTGGAATACCTTTTTTCAAGCGGCAGATGATTATTACAACCGGTTTGCGGTGGGAACCTTTGCGAGAATATTACGGTATTTGGCAGCATTTATTACTGTGCTATTGCCGGGGTTATATATTGCCATTACCTGTTACTATCCCCAGGTGTTGCCTGCGGATTTTATTCTTGCTATTGCGGGCGCCAGGAGTAATGTTACCTTTCCTATTGTGGTGGAGGTGCTATTGATGGAGTTGTTGTTTGAATTGCTTCGGGAAGCGGGAATACGGCTTCCCGGACAAATGGGAAACACCATCGGTGTAGTGGGTGGTCTCATCGTTGGACAGTCTGCGGTGGAGGCATCCTTGGTCAGCACCATTGTAGTGATTGTAGTAGCGCTATCTGCCATTGCTTCTTTTTCTATTCCAAATGAAGATTTCGCATCTACCTTTCGGTTGCTTAAGTTTGTCATGATTGCACTTGGTGCAGTGTGGGGACTTTATGGTATTATGCTTGGAGTTTTAGTGGTACAGATTCATTTGGCATCTTTAGAAAGCTTCGGGATTCCATATATGATGCCGTTGGTTTCTGGCAGTATCGATAACGAGGAGGGATATCAGGACTATGTAATGCGAAAGCCAGTGTTTACCATGTACAATCGTCCGCTGTTTGCTAGAAGGGGACATCGAAGGAGATTTCGGGGAAAGAAGGAGGATTAAATATGTTCAACAACAATGGTTATATTTCAGAAAAGCAGTTAAGACGAATGGTTGTGTTACCAGTATTTGTCAGTGTCATATTGGTGGTACCCTATGTGTCAGCGGTTTTGTTTGGGGAGAACGTTCTCTTAGGACTGTTTACATTTTTTGCACTATCTGGGCTTTATGTGTTGGTGATTAGTGCAATGAGTAATTGGTATCAGAAGATTAACACACAAGGGGAACCAAATGGCTTTATCTCGGCATTAACGGAAACTGGATTACCGGGAAAAGCACTTACTTTACTCACTGTAGCAAGACTAATTCTTCATTTGGCATTTTATATTCTACTTACTATCTCGGTTTTGGAGGAAGCACAGGTGCCATTTATGATAAAGACAACAAATGAATCCAACACCAATTTGTTGGTGGCAACACCCCTTTTGTTAGTGGCACTTTATGGTGCTAATCGGAAAATGGAACACCATGCAAGGATGCAGGAAATGATATTTTGGGTGATTTTTATCCCCTTCATTTTAATGATAGTATTTGGACTAAAAGAGGTAGATTATCAAATTTTTGTGCCACAGAGTAATCAGTCCTTTGGTGACATGCTTTTGTATGCTTATATGCTACTGTTCTTTGTAACGCCAATGGAATACTATTTGTTTTTGCGACCTTCACTTAGGGCACCAAAGGATAAGGTGAAGCAAGGAGTAATAGGAGCCATTTTCATAGGCTTGGTTCTCACATTGTTTTTGCTGGGCATTTATGGTGTAAATGGTGCCGCAAGTGAGCCCATGGTAACCACAGCCATTATGCGTTACATTCGACTTCCGTTTGGGGTATTAGAGCGATTTGATGTGTTGGTAATCTGGTTTTTTGTCACTGGCTGTTTTGTACTGATTTGTGAAACCCTGTATATTACAGGGCACATTTTTCATAGGATATGGAAAAGGGAAAAAATAGTATGGTTATTGGTGGCGACTTTGTTTCTGGCAGCATTGGTCGTGCTATTTTTGCGAAGCTATGAGGAATCGCTTTTGACATTTATTTGTTATGGTGCGTTGCTGGATATCCCGTTGTCATTGTTGGTTCCGTTGCTTGGAGGGGGATTGTACTCTCTTTATAGAGAATAGAGGGGAAGAATAAGTATAGGAAAAAGAGAGATTGGAGCGTAACAGGATGTTAGCCTTAAAAAGAGAAAGAACGAATCAAAGAGCCAATCAGGTGGTGCAGTGGGCAAAGCTGCGAAAGGGAAAACGTGCGAATAGAAAGGTGCTCAGTCTGAGGACCTATAAATGGAAGCGAAAATTAGGGTTATGTGGTCGGAGTAGGTGGGCAGTACAAGTGGGGAAAGTAATATTTGCCGTGTTGATTTTAGCGGGCTGTGCGGTTGCATTTACTGGTTGTACACCTACAGTTTCTATGGAGAGTGATATGCAAAATGTGGAGCAGCGGGACTATGCCACCATATTGCTTGTGTCACAGGGAGAGAGGGATGAGGATTACAAGTTTTCTCTTGGGATTGCACAGGAGAAAAAGAAGGGAGAAGGGAGCCAAAAGGAGGAAGTGGCAACATTTTTGGCAGATGACTTAGAGGAGCTTTATGAGGAATATTGGAAGGTGAAGGGAAAGAGTTTGTCCTTGGTGCATTTGAAGGTGGTTTTGATTAGTGACAGGCAAGTCATGTCCCAAGAAAACTTCTGGGACTTTATTGAGGATTTAGACGAAAATAGGGATATTGCCAAAACCTGTCCTGTGGTACAGATACAGGACGAGGAAAGTTTTGTAAAATATATGGAGAATGCAAAGGAACCAGTAGGAGCCTACCTTGAAAATCTTGTAAAGATAAATGAGAAAGAAGGAAGCCCTATTCCCAAGGTGAAGGATTACTTGAAGGTAATGCGAGAAGGGAGTGATTTGCAGGAGTACTACTTGGAGAAGACAGAAGAGGGCTTTGTGTTAAAGTCTACAATCATAAATCTATAAAGAAAAGCATACCTTGTAAAAAGAACATATAAGGTATGCTATTTTTATGAAAGGATATATTGAGGAGCGTGCGTTGGAAATCGGAACCTATATTATAGAGTCCAATGCAACTGTCAGACAGACAGCAAAAAAATTCGGTGTGAGTAAATCCACGGTACATAAGGATGTGTCGGAGCGTTTGGTACAGGTGAATCCAGCCATGGCGGCAGAGGTGCGAAAGGTATTGGATGTCAACAAGGCGGAACGTCATATCAGGGGCGGACTGGCAACGAAAGAGAAATACTCCCATAGTTAATCAACTAAGATAATGGCAGAGGTTTTGAATATTTTATAAGGGGACGCTAAATAGTTAAGAAAATCTGAATTTATCAGCATTTCTATTGAAAAAATGAATAAAACGTGAAAAAATAACAAGAAAATTTGCACTTATCGCTAAAACATAATATAATAAGAAAGTGTGTATCCTTTTGCGATTTGACCCACAATGCTCATGAATTCATTATGAGGCGAAGGCGTAAGAAGAAATAAACAGAAATAGAAAAGGAAGTACACTATTCATAAGAGAGAAGACAGAACAACAACTTGATGAAAGAGGTAGGTGTCAGGATGAAATTTATACATATGGCAGACGTACACTTAGGTGTGCAGCCGGATAAGGGAAAGCCTTGGAGTGCGGACAGAGAACAGGAGATAAAGGATACATTTGTCAGAGTAATTCGGGATGCGGAGAGCAAGCAGGTAGATCTTTTGTTGATTGCAGGTGACTTGTTTCACATGCCACCATCAGAGGGGATGCTAAGAGATGTGGACTATATTTTGTCTGGCCTGACTAAGACGAAAACCATTATGATTGCAGGTAACCATGACTACATGAGACCGGATAGTCCTATGGCAAATTACAAGTTTTCTTCTAAGACGATTTGCTTGTCGGCAGACAAGATTAGCAACGTGTACATGAAGGACTTGAATACCTGTGTAACAGGATTTTCCTATAGCAGTAAGGAAAATGAGGATGATATTTTGAATCAGATTATGCCTGCAAAGCCGGGAGCATTTAATATCTTACTTGCTCACGGTGGAGATGCAAAGCATTGTCCGTTTAACAAGAAGAATTTAAGGGAGTCTAATTTCGATTATATTGCCCTTGGGCATATTCATAAGCCGGAGGTAATCCAAGAAAATGCTGTTATTATGGCAGGGTCCTTAGAACCGATTGACTACACAGATACAGGAGCAAGAGGTTACATTTATGGTGAAGTGGCAGACGGTGTCATCAAGACGGAGTTTGTACCGGTTGCGCAGAGAGCTTATATGAATCTATTGATTAACATTAAGCCGGATCATACTCCAAGAATGATTGTGGATTTGGTGGACAGACAGATACAGAATCTTGGAGCGCATAACATATACCGAATTCTTGTAAAAGGTCAGAATCATAACCGCGATGTCTTTGATTTTTCAAGTCTCGTGAATCGATATAATATTTATGAAGTGGTTACAGAGGTGGGCGAAGCCTACGATTTGAATAAGCTTTATGAAGAGAATCAGAACAACTTAATTGGTCGTTTCATCAATCAGTTGTCGGATAATTATTATGGAGATGAGATTTGTAAAAAGGCAGTTCACTATGGACTGGATGTATTATTAAAGACAGGAGAGCAGTAATATGAAAGTTAACAAATTACATTTACAAGATTTTGGACAATTTCATAACAAAGATGTTACCTTAGCTCCTGGAATTAATGTAATCTATGGAGCAAATGAAGCAGGAAAGTCCACGACCAAGGATTTTATTGTGGATATGCTATATGGAATTGATAAATCTCGCGGAGTGGGAGCGAGATTTGACCATTATGAACAGAAAAAGCCGATTAATGGTTCTGCATTTTCTGGAGCGATGGAAGTTACGAAGGATGGAAATCCATATTTGATTGAACGTAATTTTTCCCGTCATGAAAAACAGACAACAGTGAGAGACTTGAACACCGGAAGAGAAATTCCGTTGAGAGAGCCGAACGATTTGTTGGGAACCTTGTTACATACAGATAAGAGCACTTATCTCAATACCCTTTGTATTGGGCAGATTGATGCGACAACAGATAAGGAAATAGCAGATAAGCTGAATAATTACATTGTGAATATGGCATCTACCAGAGCAGGTGACATTGATGCGGTGAATGCTATTATGGAACTCAAGAATAAGAAGAAAGAGTTTTCTAACAAGGAGTTGGAGATTCGACAGCAGGAGTTGACGGCTCAGCTTGCTTTGGACAGAGATTTTGATGAGGAGCTTGCAGCGTTAAGAGAGGAATATGCAAAGGCTGAGGCTGCCATGGGAGGCAAGCCGGAGCAGCTACAGTTTACTCCGATTAAGAAGGCTTCAGATGAGGCCGCTTCCACAGAGGAAGAAGAGGTTGTGGAAGAGGAACCGTTGACACAGAGAGAAAGAGATATCAAGATGTTACAAAATATGGGTCCAAAGAGTATGTTGGATAACGTATTTTTGATTCTGTTTTTGGGTATCTTGATGGTTGCATTATTTGTGGGATTGGCATGGATGATACCAGTGGACAGCAGCACCATTAAGCTTGCGATTATCGGCGTTGGTGTGGTTTTTGTGCTTATGACTATCATTCAGGTTCTTGTACGAAGAAATCAGTTGTACAAGCTGATGGAAGAATTAGAGATTGAGCAGGGATTTGAAGAGGCAAAGGGAACCTTGGACGCAGATGCACAAAGACAGCTTGTGGCAAAGCTATCTGAGCTCAAGCTAAAGGAGCAGACGCTTGTGAGAGAGCGTGGTGAACAAGAGCAGATGCTTTTGGAGGTAACCAAGATTAAGGAACAAATGCAGGCAAATGCAGTTGAGGTTGCAGCCATTGATTTAGCAATTAAGACGATTCAGGATTTATCGGAGGAAATTTATGATTCCTTTGGTGGCGTGTTGAATGAACAGGTGTCAGAAATTGTTGGAAAAATTACAAACAACAAGTATACAGAAGTGAAGATTGATGACCAGCTACGCGTTATGGTAAAGAGCGGAAGTTCATTTATCAGTATGGATTATTTGAGTACTGGTACGATTGCACAGATTTATCTGGCGCTTCGCCTATCCATTGCCAATGTATTGATTGAAGAAGAATTGCCAATCATTATGGATGACATTTTTGTTACCTATGATTATCAAAGATTATATGAAACTTTAAGCTGTCTCGGCGAGTATTTGAATCGCCAGATTATCATTTTTACCACTAATCCTGGTGTACAGGATATGTTTGGAAATCTGGGACTTCAGAGTAATTATATTTCGTTGTGATAGTTAGAAACGAGGGAATGACATGGCTGATAATAAGAAGGCTACACAGACAAGTAAAAAGACAACTGAATCTTCACCAGAAGAGTTAGAAAAGGCCAGAAAAAGAAAAGCAAAGCGGGATAAACGCAAGAAACGCAGGAAAGTACGCAGAATCATTATATCTTATTTACTGATTATTTTTCTGATTGCAATTACGGTTGGCGGATACTACGCTTATGAGAAATACGGAAAGCAGTTTATCCAGTACCAGAAGGAGGCAGAGGAGATTGTGGCCAATTCTTCTCCTGAGACCTTCCGGCAGGATGAAACCTCTATTGTATATGACGCCAACGGAAACAAAATTCGTGAAGTGAAGGGTGAAAAGCAGGTTTATTATAAGACCTATGATGAAATTCCGGCATACTTCGTGGAAGCGATGGTGTCCGTAGAGGATAGACGTTTTTACGAACACAACGGTGTGGATTATGAAGGTATTATGCGTGCTGCCTACATTTTGTTTAAGAACAATGGTAATATTACTCAGGGAGCATCTACCATTACCCAGCAGTTAGCACGAGGTGCGTTTTTGACCAATGAGGTGAGCTTTGAGCGTAAGTTCAAGGAGATTTTCATCGCATGGGAGATGGAGAAGAAGTACACCAAGCAGGAGATTTTGGAGTATTATCTGAATACTATTTTCTTTGCCAATAGTTATTATGGTATTGGTGCGGCTGCCAATGGTTATTTTCATAAGGATTTGGACGAGCTGTCCGTATCAGAGGTGGCATTTTTATGTGCGATTCCGAACAGCCCAACCTATTATGACCCACGAACCAATTTTGATCATACCATGGAGCGTCGCGATAAGATTTTAAATGATATGTATGAGTTGGGATATCTCAACGAATTGGAATTACAGCTTGCTCTAGAGGAAGAAATTGAATTGGCAGAGGTGGAGAAAATCAGCCACGATTATGTAGAGACATTTACTAACTTCTGTGCCACAGAAGCATTGATGGAGCAGGCAGGTTTTAAGTTCCAATATGATTTTGATACCTATGAGGAGCAGCAGGCATACAACAAGGCATACCGGGAGATGTATGATGAGTACTATGCCAAGCTCTATACTGGTGGATATCGTATCTATACTTCCATTGAACCAAAGAAGCAGCGATTGTTACAACGAACCATTGACGAAACGTTGGAGATGGATGAGGAGAAGAACGAGGAAACCGGCATTTATAATCTACAGGGTGCAGCGACCTGCATTGACAATTCCACTGGACGAGTGGTTGCAATTGTAGGAGGACGTACCCAGAATGAGATTGAGGGATATAGTTTGAACCGTGCTTACCAGAGTGCAAGACAGCCAGGAAGTACGATGAAACCGTTGATTGTATATACACCACAGCTAGAGCGCGGATATACACCGGCAACCACTGTAGACGACTGTGAGCCGGAAGGCCCGAATGCAGGTATTATGCCGAAGAACTCCGGTTCTTATTCTGATATGATTTCATTGGCTACAGCGGTAGCGGCTTCTAAGAATATCGTGGCATATCGACTATATGCACAGTTGACACCGGAGGTTGGTAGTCAGTATCTGTTGAATATGAACTTTAACTATTTGACATTGGAAGACAAGGAGAATATGGCAGCTTGTCTAGGTGGTTTGACTTATGGTGCAACTACGGTTGAAATGGCATCTGGATATGCGACGATTGAGAATGATGGAGAATTCCGTAAGCCAACCTGTATTGTGGAGATTACCGATGCACAGGGCAATGTGATTGTATCGGATACTATTAAGTCTAGACAGGTATATGAGATGAATGCAGCTCGTATGATGACATCTATGTTACATGGTGTATTCACAGGTGGTACAGCATCTGGCTTAGGCATTCCTGGGATGTCTTGCGCGGGTAAGACAGGAACCACGGATAATAATACAGACGGTTGGTTCTGTGGATTTACGCCATATTATACAACTAGTGTTTGGGTTGGTTATGATACACCACAGGCAACGAGAGGTTTGTGGGGTTCTACCTATCCGGGTGGTATTTGGCATAATTTTAATGCTGAGATTCATGAAGGCCTGACAGATTTGGGATTCCCAGACTATGAATGGGTTCGTTCTACAAAGGATTGGAAAGATACTCGTTCTAGCTCCGAGGATTCAGAAGATGAAAAGAAGAAGAAAAAGGAAAAGAAGACGGAGAAAAAGACAACAGAGTCTACACAGCCAACAGAGACAACGACGCAGGCTCCGTCTACAGAAGCAACCACACAGGCTACAGAGGCACCGACCCAGCCACCGTCCTCGGAAACAACGACGCAGCCGCCTGCTGCGATACCGTAGGTGTAGATTGTGGATGCAATGATTCGAATAATACAACCAGAGGATTATCCCTCTGGTTGTTATGATTTAACCAATGAAGAAAGATGAAGGAGGATGCGACATGAGTGATGCAAATCAGGTGAATGAAAATGCTGCTGCGGACAAGGTTTTCAAAGCGATTCGATATGTGATAATCGGATTTTTTGTAGTGGTTACTGTGCTCAACAGTTTCTATTCTGTTAAGGAGACAGAAACCGCTGTAATCACTACATTTGGAAAGGCAAGTATTGTGGAAGGAAAGGGATTAAAATTCAAGATTCCTTATATCCAGAAGGTGGTTAAGGTAGACACCACCGTGCGGGGATTTTCAATTGGATATTACGAAAATGAGGACGGAACCACAGGAGATGTGGATGAGGAATCTGTAATGATTACCTCGGATTATAACTTTGTAGATATTGATTTTTACATTTCCTATGAGGTAAAAGACCCTATCAAATATTTATATGACTCTGACCAACCGGAAATGATTCTTAAAAATATCGCTATGAGCAGCATTCGTTCTACATTGTCGGCTTATACTGTGGATACAGCGCTTACCACTGGTAAAGCAGAGATACAGAGTAATATTAAGCAGATGATTATTGCGAAGTTGGATAGTGCTGATATTGGTATTACTTTGGTGGATGCTTCCATTCAGGATGTGGAGCCACCAACAGATGATATTAAGAATGCATTTAAGGCAGTAGAAACAGCAAAGCAGCAAAAGGAATCTGCGATTAATGAGGCAAATAAGTATAGAAATGAGCAGTTGCCGGCAGCGGAAGCTCAGGCAGATAAGATTTTGCAGGATGCGGAGGCAACGAAGACTGCAAGAATTAACGAGGCGACTGGTGAAGTGGCAAGATTTAATGCAGAGTTTGAAGAGTATAAAAAATATCCGCTAATTACGAAGCAACGAATGTTCTACGAGGCGATGGAGGATTTGTTACCGAGGTTAAAGGTAATTATTGATGATGGAAGTGGTAATATTCAGAAGTATTATCCGATTGAGTCATTTGCGAATGTGGGTACATCCTCTACAAGCGGTTCATCTACATCGAGCTCAACTACTAGTAGTTCATCTACAACGAATAATGCAGAGGAGGCGGCAAAATGAGAGAGGCAAAGAAATTAGTTAGTTTAATTGTAATTGTTGTTGTCGCTTTGATTGTGTTCAATTTGGTAACATTTACTACAAAAGAAAATGAATATGCTGTGGTTAAGCAGTTTGGAAAAATCGATAGGGTTGTTGAGAATCCGGGATTAAATGTAAAGATTCCGTTTATACAGACTGTAAGCAAGATACCGAAGAATTTGCAGTTTTACGATTTGCCACAGTCTGACGTTATCACTTCCGACAAGAAGACTATGATTGTGGATGCTTATATTATGTGGGAAGTGACAGATGCCAAGAAATTCACGCAGTCTTTAAGTGCAAATACCTCCACAGCGGAAGGACGTATTGATGTCATTACTTACAATGCCATCAAGACCACTATTTCCAATATGACGCAGGAAGAACTGATTGCCAGCCGTGATGACAGTATTGATGTTGCCAATGCAGATACAGAGTTGGAGGATTTAGATATTAAGGATATTGAGTCGGAGGATGAGGAGAAGGCTGATGAAGTAGAGGTTATCAACCTTTCCACAAAGCTTTTAGAACATGTGGGAGATCAGTGTGACCAGTATGGTATCGCTATTGATAATATTGAAATCAAGGTGCTTGATTTGCCAGAGGAGAATAAGACAGCAGTATATGAGCGAATGATTACCGAGCGTAATAATATTGCTGCCGCCTATACAGCTCAGGGTCAGTCAGAGGCGCAGATTATCAAGAATACAACGGACAAAGAGGTATCGGTTATGCTTTCTAAGGCAAATGCAGATGCGGAAGCCATTATTGGTGAGGGTGAGGCGCAGTACATGAGCATTTTGTCTGAGGCATATAATGATGAGGAGAAAGCAGATTTTTATCTGTTTGTAAGAGAGTTAGATGCCATCCGTGAGTCGTTGAAAAACGGACAGACAACGTTATTCTTGGATAAGGATTCTCCGATTGCACAGATATTTCAGGGAGTAGAGTAAGCGAATGATATATTGTTACAACACGATGTTATAACACAAGAGAGTCCCAAGTCAGATTACACCGACTTGGGACTTTCTTCTAAGAACGTCTTAATAATTTTCACGAATGGTATGCTTCTCGCGGTACTCCGCAATACGATCATTGATACGGTCAGTTGGGTCAATAATCTTAGAGATGGAAGCATCATGGTTCAAATGGTCAATCAAAAGTGCGATGTACTTACTCATATCGGCACTGATATACCAATCTCTTGAGAGCAATTCTGGAGTCTGGTAAGTAAGATTGGTAGTAATGATTTTCTCGATGATACCATCTTCCTTTGCCTTGTCAAACACCTCAAGACCGCTTGTAAACAGACCAAATGTACACAAGCAGTATACTCTGTTTGCTTTTCTAGCTTTCAACTGCTTCGCAACATCTAACATACTCTCGCCAGAAGCAATCATGTCATCCATAATAATAACATCCTTGCCCTCTACAGAGTCTCCCAAGAACTCATGAGCAACAATTGGATTACGACCATTTACAATAGTACTGTAATCACGTCTCTTGTAGAACATACCGACATCCACACCCAAGATATTCGCAAAGTAGATAGCACGGTTCATAGCACCCTCATCTGGGCTAATTACCATTAAATGTTCCTTGGAAAGCTGCAAATCATTGGTAGACATTAACAATGCTTTCAAGAACTGATAGGTTGGACGAACGCTCTCAAATCCGTGAAGTGGAATAGCGTTCTGCACTCTAGGATCATGTGCGTCGAAGGTGATAATGTTAGAAACACCGAGACTCACAAGCTCCTGTAAGCAAAGTGCACAGTCCAAAGATTCGCGGCTGCTTCTCTTATGCTGACGACTTTCATATAAAAATGGCATAATGACGGTAATTTTACGAGCTTTACCACCGCAGGCAGCAATGACACGCTTTAGGTCTGCGTAGTGGTCATCTGGTGACATTGGACACTTTTTTCCGTAAAGGGAATATTCAATGCTGTAGTTGGTAACATCCACAAGGATGTATAGGTCTTTACCACGTACGGACTCTAATAATTCACCCTTTGCCTCACCGGAACCAAAACGTGGACACTTGGATTGAACAAGGTAAGAATCCTGCTCGTAACCATTGAATACCATTGTGGTTTTCTCAGCATGGTTTCTCTTTGTTCTCCATTTTGAGATATATGCATCTACACGCTCGCCGAGTGTGGTGCAGCTTTGTAGCGCAATAATACCCAATTCACCTACAGGGATGGTTGTTAATAACTTACTGTCGTTTGGCATGATTTTTCCTCCGTTAAATGCATTGCATTATATATATTAATATTTATATTGATGTAACTATTCAGACCTTCATTCTAAACAGTTACAAATTCTTACTGCTCTAAGGCTCTCTTTCTTTTGGCGAGACGGATATTATTTCCGTAAAAATGAAATACCTTATATTCCCCAAAAATACGGGATGCGATACGAACGGAATAGCGCTCATTTAATTCCTGCAAACTTAAGTTTGTGGAGATAATGGTTGATTTTCCTTCTCGTAATCTTGTATTCAATATATCATAAAGTTCAGAAGCTACAAAGTTATTTGTAAATTCTGTTCCCAAATCATCAATAATTAGCAAATCGCAGCTATAGAGATAGCGATATATTTCTTTGCTGTTGGCATTCTGGTTTTTTTTCATTAAAACATCGCTTAATACATCCTCGAATAAATGGATGGAGGATTGGTACAATACGGTGTGCTGTGTATCCATCAAGGCCTTTGCCACACAGTTGGACAGGAAGGTTTTTCCAAGTCCGGTCTCACCATAGAATAAAAGATTACCCCCCTCTTTGTCAAATGTTTCTACAAAAGATTGCACCTTATTGAGAATATTTGTCATATTTTCAAATGGACTGTAAGGATGCTCTCCATTGGTTTCCTTGGAGTAATAGCTTGTGTCAAAGGTATCAAAATTTTCCATATCCAATACGCGTTCCAAGGTGGATTGTCTGTATAATAGAGAGATGGAAGTCTGTTTAAAGCAAGGGCAGAAGTCGTTTCCAACGCGTCCGGTGTCCTTGCAGGTGCAACATGTGTAGATTGGCTTTAAATAATCCACATCATAGCCATGGGTTTTCAGCAAATCCTCTTTCTCCATAATGAGGTGACGGTTTTGTTCTTTGGTGGCACTTGTGGTGTCTGCCTGTCCCTTCAGCTTAGCTCTTGCCGCATCAATGGAACTAGTTGCCAACAGTTTGTCAATTTCACGAATACGAGGAATGACAGCATACACTTCTTCCTTGCGGGCATGTTCTATTGCACGATTTTCAATTTGATTGGTGTGGTACCTGCTCATAAGCTCGTCGTACTGAGAATCTGTAAATTTCATAACTATCGTCCCATCTCTTGTATTAATAGTGATTCAAACTCATCCACAATGGTGTTGTCTGTAGCATTGTGGAAATTGTTAAATTGGTTAGAGGTTGTCTTTCCTGAAGTTGTTTTTTTC
The DNA here is from genome assembly GCA_017439675.1 of Lachnospiraceae bacterium. GTDB lineage: Bacteria > Bacillota > Clostridia > Lachnospirales > Lachnospiraceae > CAG-590. Next base: position 49,674 of record JAFSIQ010000037.1, on the reverse strand, counting down.
TTTTTCTCTTCTGCCCATTTCTTGTCCAAGGCTTCAATATCAGAAAGCTTTCTCACGTTTTGCTTGTGCCAGCTCTCCAAGATACCATTCACATAGCTGAAATTCGCGGAGTGCGGTTTTGCAGCAATGGCACGCTTGCAAGCCTCTATAATGATATTTTTGTTAAAAGCGAATGTGTTATACCATGTATCAATAAATGCTGTCTCGGCTGGAGTAGGAACTCTTCTTGGAATCCCTAACTGTTTTAGCACTGCCACATAAATGGAGTTGTAATTCTTAGATGCGACCTTTGCATCTTCCACCTGTGTGATTCCTGCTTTGTACCAGTCGATGGCAACTGCCTCGATGTAGCGACAACTCTTCTTGCCGATGGATACACAGTATTCCACTAAGTATTCCAATAAATCCGGTGAGAAATGTAATTCTTCATATATGTAAAGTAAAGTGTTGGTATCTGTCTGTGTCAGCGGTTTTCCAAAATAGGTTTCTGTCTGATACAAAAGGTTTCCGAAATCTTCGTCATTTTGCTTTTCTTCAATAAATGCAGCTTTGTAGGAAACCTTCTTCGGAACGGTGCTAGCCTGTTTGATTGCGTCTATCTCAGTATTTACATCTGCTTCGTTTTCTGTGGATGTTACAGAAACTTCTTCCTCTACCCCCAACATAGAGAGCAAAGAGGTGCTTGGAGTCTTTGGTGCTCTAGCGGTAAGCGGAAGCATAGTGATGCCGGTTAACACCTTGTCCTTTGTATATTCTAATTGTAAAACACCTTCCTTAATCCAGTAGCGGATTGCACGGCAGATGTCCTTTTCAGTTGAGTTAAAATGATCAGCAATGTCCGCAACGGTAACGGCACGTCCACTGTTTAAGAGTCTTACCAAGTAGAGATAGACCTTCACAAATTCACCATTCGCTTCAGTCATATAATAATCGATAAAGAAGTTGGAAACAGCTGAATAAGTTTCATGATTTTTTGTTGTAATCGTAATGGTTTCCACCTGTTTTCCCTCCTTCTTTTTTACTAAGCATTCTGGATTATAACACAGTGTTTTCAAAAAGAAAACAGAACGTCTGTTTTGTCCTTTATGGGGATGCAAATTGTGGAAACTGTGGATAATGTGGACAACTGGTGGACATAATATCTAACATAAAAATATGATAAATTTTAGGCAATGAATATATGTTGTTTTGACGGAGTCCTCAAAAATTCATATTGTAAATTATGTAAATAAAAATATCCACAACTTATCCATGTCAAGAGGGGAAAGACAAGTTGTGGATATTGTGTATAACTATTTTCCAAGTAGCTCTTCGCCTATTAAATACACGTCTCCGGCACCCATAGTTATCAACAAATCATTTTTTTTGCAATTTTTTAACAAATAATTTTCAACTGCTTCAAAGGAAGTGAAATATCTTGCATCTGACCCTAATTCCTTAATGCGGTTTGCTAAATCCTTGGCATGAATCAGACCGGTATCTGGCTCTCTGGCTGCATAGATATCCACTAATATAATATGGTCAAAGCCTTTTAATGCATCTGCAAATTCCTCAAACAACGCCTTGGTTCTTGTGTAGGTGTGTGGTTGAAACACCACCCAAAGCTCGTTGTGAGGAGTGTTGGTTGCGGTGGTAAGAGTTGCCTTGATTTCTGTTGGGTGATGCGCGTAGTCATCCACTACGGTTACGTTGCCAAGAGTTCCCTTCAATTCAAATCGTCTATGTGCACCACCAAAGCAAGCTAGCCCTGCCAAAGCGTATTCTCTGTCAATTCCAAGGAGGTCAGCTACGGCAATAACTGCTAGGGAATTTGTCACATTGTGGGTTCCACCGATGTTCAAATGAACCTGTTCGCTGGCTACACCGTCAACCATTAGGGTATAGTTCATGTGTCCCTTCTCGTCTGCTTCAATGTTAGTCGGATAATAGTGGTTAGAATCCTTTAGTCCAAATGTGAGAATGTTGCAGGTTAAATCTCTTGTGACTGTGGAGAGACAATCCATGTCACCGTTTACTACTAAGGTTCCGTCGTCTGGAAGGTTAGTTGCAAAGGTATGGAAGCTTTCAATAATCTCCTCAATGCCACTAAAGAAATCCAAATGGTCTGCGTCTACATTTAAAATGATACTAATGTAAGGAAAGAAGGAGTGGTAACTGTTGGTATACTCGCATGCTTCCGTTACAAAGTACTCAGACTGTCCTACCCGAATGTTGCCGCCGATGGAATCTAAGATACCGCCAACGGAAATGGTAGGGTCCACATCAGCCTCTAAGAAGATTTGGCTCAACATGGAGGTGGTTGTGGTCTTTCCATGAGTTCCAGCTACAGCTACAGAATACTTGTAGTTGTTCATAATCTGACCAAGTAACTGTGCTCTTGTGAGCATTGGAATGTTTTTTTCCACACAGGTCGCATATTCCGGATTGTCTGCATGAACGGCTGCGGTATAGACTACTAGGTCAATGTCGTCAGAAATGTTCTCTGCACATTGTCCAATGTTAACGATAGCACCCATTTCCATCAGGTTATCCACGATGTCAGAGCTCTTTGCGTCTGAACCACTGATTTGAAATCCTTCTTTTAATAATATCTCTGCCAATCCACTCATACTGATTCCACCAATTCCGATGAAATGCACGTGGATGGGTTTCTTAAAATCAATCTGATACATACATAATCCCTCTTTTAATTATATTTGTCACTTCATTATTATATGCATAATAAAGTGAGATTGCATGTGACTGCATTGTAGTTGTTGCTTATGTACTTCGCCACAAGCGATATTCTTTCTTTTTATGGAGATTATAATATAAGGAAGAAACTTTGACAAGTTTTCCGTTATGAAGAATTGGAAGATAGCAAGGAATATGGGTTTCAAAAAGAAAAATAAAAATTTTTAAAAAAGTAAGATATTTTGAAAATTCCAATCGTGTATAGAGTGAAAGCAACAAAGCAGAGACAAAAAAGGAGGTAGAAAAAGAAAATAAAAAATTTTAAAAAAGTAAGATATTTTCACTTTATGAATCGTGTATAAAGTGAAGGACAAAGGAAATGAAGGAAAAGGCGCGCAAGGGAAGAATCAAAGAAATATAACAAAATAAGAAGAAAAATAAAAGGAAAAAGAAACTTAGAAAAAAGAAAGAGGAATTTTAAGGAGGAAATGAATTATGAAGAAGAAAGTGATTATGACAGTATTGGCAGTAGCAGTGATGGGAGCAACTCTTACAGGATGTGGAGCAAGTGGTAAGAGTGAGAGTATTGAATCGGTGACAGCAAAGAAAATGGTGCAGGTGGCAGAAGATTTTGAAAATGAGGTTACAGAGGTAAAGGAAGAGGTTACTATTACTACGGAAGCAGCAAGTGATGAGACAAAAGATACAGTATCCGTACCAGAAGCAGCAGCTACTACAGAGGTAACAGTAGCAAAAGATACAGAACCAGCAAAAGAGACATCTGCAACGAATCAGACACCAGAACAGAATGCATCGAAGGAAAAAGAAAACGCTGAGGTAGATGGGGAACCATATTTTGGAGAACCAGGAAATATCGACAACTTAAAGGTAACTTTTGGAAGCTCAGACTTATATACAAAGAAGGAGTTACAGTCTGCAGTGGATTATATTTTAGGAAGATTCCAGGTGGATTTCGTCGATTGTGTTATGACAGAGCTTAATTATGATGAAGCATTTTCTTTGTCACAGTGTCAGGTGTGGGCAGACCAATATGACGCCGACGAAGCAATTGTATTTACCTGTACCTTTAACACTACAGAGAATTACCAGGAGCTTAATATGGAGCCGGGTCAGGTTTGTGAAGGATATAACTGGATTCTTACCCGTAATGAGGGAGAAGACTGGATCTTACAGACTTGGGGATATTAACATATGAAACAACACATTAAGAAGTCGATTGAAAAACTGACCCCCACAGAACAGCAATCAAAGCGAATGTGGAACCGATTGGTAGAAGCAATTGCGAAAATAATTAAAAATTGATGTAATTATTTAGAGTCTTATTGGAAAATGCTTGGCTCTGAACAGTTACAAATTAAATTACAGGCACCGCTGGGAGTAGGAATGCTCCCGGCTGTTGCATTTACATATATTTGTGTATACAATAAGTCAAGTAGACAAGCATGCTTGTATGCGGTTGTCTATTTGGTGAATGTTATTACCATTCGAAGTTTATAAATGGAGGAAAAGGATGAATTTACAAGAGCTGTTTGAACGGCAGCATCGGCGAGTCTATCGGATAGCCATGATGATGCTAGGCAACGCATCGGATGCAGAAGACGCGGTGCAAAACATTTTTATGAAGTACATCGAAAAAGGCATAGAGTTTACAGACGTGGAACATGAAAAAGCCTGGTTTATTACAGTAACCAAGAATTATTGTAAGGACCAGCTAAAGACCTATTGGAACAGACAGGTGGATATGGGAGAAATTCCAGAAACTCCTATGCCGGAGGAAGAAGAGGAAGGCGAATTAATCGAACAGATTAAGAAACTGCCGGATAAATATCAGGAAGTCATATACCTGTATTACTATGAAGAATACTCGGTAAAAGAGATGGCACAGATGCTAGACAGAAATGAGAGCACGATTCAGACGCAGTTAGCCGCGGCAAGGAAAAAGCTCAAGAAATTTATAGAAAAGGAGGGCGCACAATAATGGAAAAAGAAATTATTAAGAATTCATTGGACCAGTTGAATCCAACGGAAGAACAGTCAAAGATGATGTGGGAACGTTTGCAAAAAGCAATGGCAGAGAAAAATGAGCAGCAAGTAAATGATGCGCCAGCCGACAATGTGGTAGCATTTGAGAAGACAGAGACAATTGGTAATGAAACAGAAGATGCAATAAATGAAGAAGTAACAGAAAAGGCAGAAGAAACACAGGCACAAGCAGTTGTAGAGGCAGAGCAAGAAACATCCAATGTTGTATCCATTAACAGTAGACGTAAGAACAAGGTGTTAAAGCGTGCTATGGCAGTGGCGGCAGCGATTGCGTTAATTATTGTGGGGACCATTGGTGCGAATGTGGCTACAGATGGTGCGGTGTATGCAGCCATTATGAAGTGGTTGAAGTTCGACCAGGGAAGACAGGATGTTGTTGGTAACATGGTGGATAGCCAGAATCGTTTTAATACAGTTTGGGCACCGGACATTTACTACTTAGATGGTGACGTGATGGTATTTGGTGGATTGCGTGGAACTATAGTATATGATTTGACAAACAATCAGGTATCAGCAACTATCGACACCCAGAAAATTGATTGTGTGTACTTTGATAGTAAAGTGAAACAGACACATATCCTAAAGGATGAAGATTGTATCGTTGTATTTAATTCGGAAAATGGAGTACCATCCGGTTCGTATTACATCTATGATTTGAAAATGTGTAATAGCCAGGAGTTGGAAGTGTCAGAAACAGGTGATGATGAAACGCTTTTGAATCAATATTATGAGCAGTGGAATGTGTTACAAAATCAATATATAGATACGTTTGAGACCTTTAGGGACTATAAGGAAGTAGAATCTCTGTTTAGCATTGACTACGATGACAAGTATAGTGTTGAAAGCATTTCTTGGGAAAATGCAGACAAGATTCCTTATTACAGCTTCCTTGCAATACAGGATAAGCAATATGTATTGTATCATTTTGACATAGAAAAAGAAGAATTTTCCAGTGTCAAATTGGATTTGTCTCAAGCAATTGTTTTTGAAGAGAATTCTACGGAGGCTTCACTTGGAGAAGTGAGTGAGAATGGAACCATCGTTTTGAAGCAGTTTGTGTATTATGGTGATAGCGAAGCAATTGAGGCGATTTGTAAGTATATGGAAGAGGATTACCTGCAGTATTCAGTAGAGGATAAGGTATGGATTCCAGGCTATGTCATTCACAAAGAAGTAGAGAAAGACGGGGAATATCTTGTGTTTGGTAACTTCTGGTCTTATGGTTATCAGTTGACCGGTACCATTTTGGAATCTCAAAGTGGTACGGAAATGCCAGCATGTTTCCATTTGAAGGAAACAGAGAATGGGTATGAGGTAGTCAGTGTGGACACGGCAGGTGACGGTAGTTATGTCGAGGATATCCAGGCTTTTACTGCAGATTATCCAGGTCTTTATGATTTATTCATGGAGTATGATGAAGAAAAGCGTATGGATGCGCAAAAGGAATATGTGCAGATGTATGTAAAAGGACATAATCTTTCTATTGAGTACTATAAAGAGTATGGATGGGATCCTGTGAAGATATTTGAATAGGATAATCATTCCAATTTGTGAAGAAAATCCTTTTGAGGGATACACATGTATATAGTAGATAAGCTACCACACAACATATAGTGGTAACCCTAGAAAAGTCAAGTGAAATCAATATTTTGCTTGACTTTTCGTATGTGTTCTGTTATTCTTGTGGTTGCGACGCAAGTCGAGGCTTTTTTTTTGTGTGCAGAATTTTCGAGAAAGGCAACGCGAGCGAGATGAAACGAAGTGTAATCGAGCAGTATAGCTTTGTCAAAGACTCGAGGTAACGCTTGGAGTGCACACAGAAAAGTTATACAATTTAAGATGGAGGTGGAAGTTGTGCGAGTTAAAATCACATTGGCATGTACAGAGTGTAAACAGCGTAATTACAATCTGACAAAGGACAAGAGAGTCCACACTGAGCGTATGGAAACAAAGAAGTATTGTCGTTTCTGTAAGGCACATACCTTACACAAGGAAACCAAATAAGATTACGGAGGTGAGTTTTTTATGGCAAAGGAAAAAGATGAAGCTTTTAAAAGAAGCTACTTTACCGAGCTTAAAGGTGAATTCCGTAAAATTATTTGGCCTGACAAGAAACTTCTTGGAAAGCAATCTGTTGCAGTAATCTGCGCAGCAATCGTTATTGGTTGTATCATTGCAGCGTTAGATTGGATTATGCAGATTGGCCTTTCTTTCATTATCGGTTAAGGCGGTGGTCATATGGCAGATGTAGAAAGAAATGGCGAAGCAAGATGGTATGTAGCACATACTTATTCCGGATATGAGAATAAGGTTAAGGCTGATATTGAGAAAACCATTGAGAACAGAAAGTTAGAAGACCAGATTTTCGAAGTACTTGTTCCTTTACAGGATGTTGTAGAGATGAAAAATGGTACAAAGAAGCAGGTTTCTAAGAAGCTGTTCCCAGGTTACGTTTTGGTAAATATGATTATGAACGACGCTACATGGTACGTTGTTCGTAATACCAGAGGTGTTACAGGTTTCGTAGGTCCAGGATCTAAACCAGTACCTCTTACCGAACAGGAAATGAAGAATCTTGGTATCAGAGTTCCGGAGATGGAGATTGATGTAGAACTGGGAGATACTGTTAAGGTTGTAGCAGGTGCTTGGGAAGGTACCGTTGGGACTATTACAGATATCAATGCAGGTAAGCAATCTGTTACGATTGAGGTTGATATCTTCGGTCGTGCAACATCTGTGGAGATTAGTTTTATGGATGTTACCAAATTGGATTAATGAGTGCTCATTTGAGCCAAACGTGGGAGGGCAAGTCCCGATTGACCACATGAATTAGGAGGAAAACAAAATGGCTAAAAAAGTTGAAGGTTATATTAAATTACAGATTCCTGCAGGTAAGGCAACTCCTGCACCACCGGTTGGTCCTGCTTTAGGTCAGCACGGTGTTAATATCGTAGAATTTACAAAGCAGTTCAATGCAAGAACAGCTGATCAGGATGGAATGATTATTCCAGTTGTTATCACTGTATATGCGGACAGAAGTTTCAGTTTCGTTACGAAAACTCCACCAGCTGCAGTTTTATTAAAGAAAGCATGTAAGCTTGATAAGGCTTCTGCTGTTCCTAATAAGACAAAGGTTGCTAAGATATCTAAAGCTGAGGTTCAGAAAATCGCAGAGCTTAAGATGCCAGATTTAAATGCAGGTAGCCTTGATGCAGCAATTAGCATGATTGCCGGAACAGCTCGTTCCATGGGAATCGTTGTTGAAGATTGACAGAGAACTTGGTGAAAACGAGTCGTAGACAAAGTTTGAACCTAGTCGTAGTCATGCATCGAACTTAACGAAACCGAGTGAAGTGAAGGTTGAGTTTAGTGAGAGGTATTGGCAGGATTGTTAAGAATAATAGTTAATATAGTGGGAGGGTCGCTCCCGATAATACCACAGGAGGTTTTAAGAAATGAAACAGGGTAAAAGATATGTTGAAGCTGCAAAGCTTGTAGACAAGACACAGGTTTATGATATTCCAGAAGCAGTTGCATTAGTTAAGAAGACATCAACTGCTAAGTTTGATGAGACAGTAGAAGCACATTTGAGCATGGGTCTTGACGGACGTCACGCAGACCAGCAGATTCGTGGTGCTGTAGTTCTTCCACACGGAACAGGTAAGACTGTTAAGGTTTTGGTTTTCGCTAAGGGAGATAAGGTTGACGAAGCTTTAGCTGCAGGTGCTGATTATGTTGGTGGCGAAGAGTTAATTCCAAAGATCCAGAACGATGGATGGTTAGACTTCGACGTTGTAGTTGCAACTCCAGATATGATGGGTGTTGTTGGTCGTTTGGGTCGTGTACTTGGACCAAAGGGCTTAATGCCAAACCCAAAGGCTGGTACTGTAACTCCAGACGTAACTAAGGCTGTTGCTGATATCAAAGCAGGTAAGATTGAATACAGACTTGACAAGAACAACATCGTACACGTGCCAGTTGGAAAGGTTTCTTTCTCAGAGGAACAGTTAGCAGACAACTTCCAAGCGTTAATAGATGAAATTATCAAGGTTAAGCCAGCTGCTGCCAAGGGTCAGTATATGAAGAGTGTTACACTTTCATCTACAATGGGTCCTGGTGTAAAGATTAACACAGCTAAGTTTATCTAATAGCAAGGTTTAATTCTTAACAGAATAAGAACGTGATTCAGGCGGGAATTCCGAAAGGAGTTTCCGTCTTTTTGTTGTAAATAAGAATTCACTAATCAATGGTAAAATGACTATTGCGTAAGAAATTTACATATGCTATTATGGCGTTAGCTAGAAATGAGGCAGCGTTTATGACAAACGCGAAAAGGTCAGGGAGTGCTGTCCCTGGCCTTTTCTATTCCAATTTTTAAAGAGGCGGCTTAATCCTCTTTGTGCTGGTGTTGTCCTGATAATCTGTCCAGCCACTTGCATAGGTAGTAGCTAACTACTTTTGCTCCTACAGATATCAGAAATGAGACAACGTAGTTCATGACAAACCTCCCTTCCGTTGTCGGTATGGGAGTGACAACATAATTATTATAGAAGGATTGATATTGATAATGGACTAAAGGAGAACTACCGTATTGAAGAATACGGTAGTTTTTCTTTTATTGTAGTACTAATCTAAAATTGCGAATCAGTACGCGTACTATTGACGTATGGAAATATGTAGGTTATAATAGTACTCGTACTAACGAGGGGAGTAGATAATATTATGGCGAGACAGAATAGAATTGATACCAAATTGGAAATTAAGCAGGTCGCCCTTCATTTATTCCTTGAGAAGGGTTTTACCAATGTTGCTGTTTCAGAAATATCAAAAGAACTTGGTATCAGTAAAGGGAATTTTACTTTTCATTATGCAACCAAAGAACATCTACTTACAGAATTAATTAAGGACTTATGCGAATTTCAGTGGCTGGTTATGGAGAGAGAAGTTGAGAATAATAATTCCTTGATGGCGTACCTGTTTGAATTGGCAACTATGGCGGGAAGTTGTTATAACAATCCAGTGGCAAAAGATTTGTATGTGTCAGCATATACACATCCAATGTCGTTAAGAACCATTCGGGAAAATGATACAGAGAAGGCGATGAGAATCTTCGGAACCTATTGTCCGAATTGGAAAGAAAAGGATTTTGTTTTGGCAGAAAATGTTGTTTCGGGTATAGAGTATGCTATGTTTGTGACGGAGCATGAGGAGAAAATCACGCTTGATGAAAAGATAACCGCAACGTTGGATGCCGTTACGAAAATATATAATGTGCCAGAAGATGTAAGTGAAGAAGCCATGAAGAAAGTGCTTATAATGGATTATCGCAAGATTGGACAACGTATTTTGGGAGAATTTCGTGATTATGTAGAAACCTTGAATCAGAAAGAATTAGATGAAGTGGCAGTGCAGAAGAATAGAAGGTGAGTAAGAAGAAATTCAAGGTGTACAGGTCAATGATATTAAAAAGGTGTGAATAAGAAAGCGAAATATAAGAGGATATAATACGAAGCGAACAAGCCGATATGGAGTTGAGAATTGTGAAACAGAAGAAAAGGAAAAAGCAATATACGGAACAAAAGAATATTGAACAAGAGAAAGCTAGAAACAAGCCATTGATAATATCTTTTTTAATCGTCTGTATAGTAATTGTAGCTGTTTCGTTGATTATATCTGCAATTTGTTACGGCATTGTTATGATACAGGGTGAGGCGGAGCATATCCATATAAACCGAATGGAAGATTTGTCGAAGAAGGATGTGGCAATTGTTCCAGGAACTGCGGTATATGAAGGTTCTCTTACAGCGAAGGCAAAAGATCGGTTATTGGCGGCGATACAACTATATGAAGAAGGATTGGTGCATCAAATTGTTGTGTCTGGTGATGTGAAAGAGGCGACAGCTATGACTCGGTATTTGATGCAGAAAGAAGTTCCTGCGGATGCGATTTTGACAGATGAGCACGGTATTGATACATACGAAACGATTGCTAGGGTAAAGGAGAAATTAGGAGAACAATCCTATTATTTTTGCACGCAGGAATTATATGCAAAGCGTTCACAATATCTGCTGGAACAAATGCATGTGGATGGTACAGTGTTATGTGTGGATTTAATGTATTATAATGATGCAGGTAAGAATAGGGTGCGTGAATATTTTGCTGCCACAAAGGCAGTAGCAGAGATAGCTCTTTATTCGGGAAAATCAAAGAAGTCCATCACAGACTTGGATTTCATTGTAGTAGAGAAGCTAGAGGAAAATCCGCATTTAGTATATGCATATGAATTAGAAGTGCCAGAGGATTATCGGATTGTTGATGTCAATCCAACAGACGCATATGATGTGACAGCAGCAGTGGAATATGCGAGAACCTATGCGTTGGAAGTGAATCCAGAATATCCAGAGTTTGAAGAGAATTGTACGAATTTTGTATCCCAGTGTCTGTCAGCGGGGGGTATTGAGCAATTTGGAGAAGGGGAGATTTCTGATTCTCGCAGGTGGAATATTTCAGGCGGGAAAACAGATTGGTATAGTATATCAGGCATCTCAGATGAAGATGGTTTGCGGCACTATAGTACATCCTCAAATTTTATTAACACGGATGCATTTATTCAATATTTTACGAAGGAGCGCGGATATGCATACACTGTGTATAATAATGATTATGAGGGGCGGATGCAGTGTCTGTCGGAGGTGGCTTCCGGTGACATATTGATTCTTTATAATCCAGATGAAACGGTAGCCCATGTGGGAGTTATCAGTGGTATTAGCGAGAACAATGTTTTCTTCTGTGCCAATACCACGGATTACTTGGATTATGGAATGTTTAAGATTAGTGAAAAGAAATATGCCCAGTTTGGAATATTACACATGTCGGATAAATGATAGATGCAATCGATGATTGCATTCGTTTAATACTCAGATGAGTGTTTACATAGAAGATACATTTGGAGCGAATTATTATCCAATAGTGGAAAGATGTCTAGGAATCTATGAAGAAGGAGGAATTTACTATGAAGAAAATGAATTGGCTCAACGGAATGCAGAGGTTACTTATTGTTGTCTGTATTATGTCGGTAATGACTGGTATATTTGTTACCAAGGGCAATGTGGCACAGGCAGATGACAAAAAAACACCAATGTGTTCCCTTCAATCCGTAACATTGGAAATTGAGGGAGAGGAATATACCTTTGATGGAGAAATGGGCACTTTTGTGGTAGATAAGTCCACAAAGTGGGAGGAAATGTTCAGCAAGGATAGCATCAAGGTGGTAGATTATAAGGTGCTGGCAAATGATGAGTGTACCCATGAGAGTGGACATGATAATCTTGTAATAGAGTTGGATGGTTTACAGTTGTTAGAGTATGTTTCCGATACTACAAGCTATAACAATATTACAGATGAGCAATGGGAGGATATGTTTATACATTGTGTTGATTTAACCGTGTATCTCGATGATGGAGAGGCAGGTCAAATAAAGGTGCACTTTGCTAAAGAGTATAACATTGCTTATGACGAGAAGAGCTTAGAGGGTGCAATGGACGTAATTACAGGAGAAGCTCCAAGCTTGCCTACAACATATGTTTATGGAATGAATAATGGGAATTTGCCTATTCTTGAAAAGGAAGGATTTACCTTTGGTGGATGGACATGGGAAACAGAGACGAACTTTGATACAGAAGCTTCCATCAGATTTATAACCAGCTGGCTTCCTGGCGGGGATGCAACCCTAACTGCCCAGTGGACGGAGGAGCCTCGTATAGATATTAGTGGTGGTACTTTTGATGTGTCTTTTAATCAAGAACAAATGTATTCTGGGGAAGAAATAACGCCTGGTGTTGAAGAAGTGTATTACGAAGATTCGGAAACGCATGATATAACATATTTATGGGAAAATGAGGATTACATTTTACTATACAAGAACAATGTAGAGGTTGCATCGAAAGAGGACGACAATCCACCTACAATCATAGTAAAAGGTGTGGGGGCATATAAGGGAGAGATTACGTGTAAATTCTCCATTATAAAGGCAGAATTGTATGAAGATTATAATAATCTTTCTCTTGTTGAGGGTTCTGCATTGTCGGAGATAGATTTGAATGATGTTGCGGAGGTAAAGTCTAGTATAAATGATAAAACTGTTGCTGGAACATGGGAATGGAATACACCAGATAAAAAGGTTGCACAGACAGACGATGATGAGTACCCTAGTTATCAGGCTACATTTACACCAACAGATGTAGACCACTATCAAGTGTTAGTTACATATATTTATGTAAGGGTAGGAGCATCCATTGAAAATTGGAATATCTCTCTTGCGGATAAGGGTGTACTTACATATACCGGTGAGGCTCACAAACCGAAGGTTACCATTATGAACGGAGAGGTTCAGATGGTTGAGGGAGAAGATTATGAGATTTCCTATGTGAATAATGTGGATGCCGGTGACAAGTCCCATGAAAAGGCACCAACAGTAATTGTTGAGGGAATTGGAAACTATGCAGGGACGAAGAAGATTGCATTTACAATAGAGAAGGCTTCTCCGAGCGTAGAAGCAGCTCCAAGTGCCAGTGCGATTGAAGAGGGTAAGAAGTTGTCGGATTCCATTTTGACAGGAGGAGAGGTAGTAGGAGTTAATGGTAATGCATTAAACGGTGTGTTTAGTTGGAAAGATGATACGATTACACCGGCTACGACAGATAGTGGTGCGACGAAATATAAGGTTATTTTTACACCAAATGATACAGATAACTATAAAGTTATTGAGACCGATGTAGTGATAACGGTTAATAAGAAGGCGGAGGATCCGAAAGAGGATCCAAAGGAGGACACAACGAAAGATTCATCAACAGATGACAGAGTTGTAGTTGGGGACAAGGTGTCTGACAAGAGCGGTAAAGCTACTTACAAAGTTACCAAGTCAGAAGAAGGTAAGATGGAGGTAACCTATGTTGCTCCGACCAACAAATCCAAGACAGTAAGTGTTCCGGCAACTGTGACGTTGGAAGATGGAACAAAGGCAAAGGTAACAGCAGTGGCTGCGAAAGCCTTTAAGGGAAATACAAAGGTTCAAACCGTTACCATTGGTAAAAATGTAAAGACCATTGGAAAGGAAGCATTCAGCGGATGTAAGAATCTTAAGAAGGTAAAGAGTGCTACGAATGTGACAAGTATTGGAAAGAATGCATTTGCAAACTGTAAGAATTTGAACAGTGTTGCAATGGGTTCTAAGGTGACAGCCATTGGCGAGAAGGCATTTTATAAATGTACCAAACTTACTAAGATTACGATTCCGAAGAATGTGAAGTCTATTGGAAAGAGTGCATTCCAGGACTGTAAGAATCTAGAGACAATTGACATTAAGACAACAAAGCTTACTAAGAAGAATGTTGGAAAGAATGCATTTAAGGGAATTGATAGTGAAGCAACGATTGATGTACCGAACAGCAAGGTGAAGGCTTACAAGACTATTTTAAAGGCTAAAGGTGTTGGCAAGAAGGCAACAATCAAATAAAGGTATGTGATAGAGTGATATGATGTTAGATAACATTATCATTTTCTTGGGCGGCAAGGCGTATGGCTTTGTCGCCTTTTTAGTATGAAAATGATTTTCGCAACCGGAAGTGGCGAAAAGTTCTCTGTAAAATGGTAGAAAGGAAAAGAAAAAATTGATATAATAGGAGCATCATTGGTTGGATTACATAAGAAGTGACTATATATTTATAAAAGGAGGAGGAAATTTATGAAGTTAAAGAAATCTGTTTTAGCAATTGTGGTTATGATGTTGTGTGTGATGGTATTATCACAGAATGTAATGGCTGCGAGCTCGGGTTCTTGTGGAACCAGTGCAACTTGGAAGTTTGACAATGGTACATTAACGATTAGTGGTACCGGTGTGGTGGATTCTATTCCATGGATGGATGCCCACAAGGCTTCTATTACCAAGGTGATAATCGAAGAAGGAATTGTAGCAATCGATGAAAAGTCTGCATTTAGTGGGTGTGATAATTTGGCATCTGTATCTTTGCCAGATTCATTAACAAAACTTGATTTTTATGCTTTTTTGGGATGTGATTCTTTGAAAAGTATTACCATTCCTAAGAATCTTGTGGATGCAGCATATTGTTTTAAATCTTCAGGATTAGAGACAGTAACCTTTGCAGAGGGATTGACAGTTGTAGACGGCTTTATGTTCCAGGGGAGCAGCAATTTAAAAACGGTTTACTTTGTAGATAGTATTATAGAAATTGGTGGAAGTGCATTTGATGGATGCGAGAAATTAACCAATGTTGTGTTGCCAAAAAACCTGGAAGAGATTGGGATGTATGCATTTAAAGGATGTGAAAGTATTGCATCAATTACGATTCCAAAGACGTTAGCAGATAGTGGTTCTAACCCATTTATGGGAACTGGAATTGAAACGGTAACTTTTGAAGAAGGAGCTACCGAGATACCAGGTAATATGTTTGCCAATTGTCATATGCTTAAGACGGTAAATATGCCACAACATATTAAAAAAATAGGATATAGTTCATTTGAGGATTGTGATGCGTTGACGGAGATTACTTTACCATATTATGTGGAAGAAATTGGAATGTATGCATTTAAAGATTGTACTAATCTGAAAGAAATTACAATCTATCAAAAGGTAGATGATATTCACGATTATGCATTTAAGAATGTTACGGGTCTTACAATCTATGGAAAGAAGAATTCCGAAGCACATAAGTTTGCCAAGAAGCAGGGATACACCTTCAAGGTTTGCAAGGTTCCAGCATTAAAGGGAATTACATACACAAAGGGCAACCTTAAGTATCAAGTAGTGACCGATTATATCAATGGCAAGGGAACAGTTATGGTAACTGGAATAAAGAAGAGTGCTGCATCTGTGACAATCCCTAAGACTGTGAAGTTAGAGAACTATAGCTACAAGGTCGTTAAGATTAACAATAATGCATTCAAGGGAAAGAGCAGTCTAAAGAAGATTACTATTAAGTCTACATATCTTACCTTTGTTGGAAAGAATGCAATCAAGGGAATAAACAAGAATGCAACTATTAAAGTTCCAAAGAGTAAGTTAAAGGATTACAAGAAGCTATTTAAGGTGAAGACAGGATACAAAAAGACAATGAAGATTACAAAGTAATGGGTTGTAACACATATTGAAAAGAGATAGTGGGTTGGTTATTATCGTTGTTGAATGAAAAAACTGCTTTTGCAACTGTGGGTGACAGGATGTGAGTCCTGTCACTTTCATTTTCTGGTTCATTTTTCTTGACAGAAAGGGAAAATGGTAGCAAAATAAATGAGTCGTTTGTTATATGAGATATTTGCTTATGACAACCATATAACATAATGGTTATGGATAACTGGTGATAATTAGTATGAATAACCTACTTGTATAATAATAACATATTTGTTATAATATGGACAAAGGTTATAATCTGATTTGGGCGTTAGCCCGTGTGAAAATCCATTAAAAAATAAAAGGAGTGATAAGGAATGAGTATTCGAATTGGTATTTTAGGATATGGTAATCTTGGTCGAGGTGTGGAATGTGCTATTAAGCAGAATCCAGATATGGAATTAGTTGCAGTGTTTACGCGCAGAGCACCGGAGACGGTTTCCATTTTGACGAAGGAAGCGGCAGTTTGCAATATAGCAGATGTGGAAAACTGGAAGGACAAGATTGACGTTATGGTTCTCTGTGGCGGAAGTGCAACGGATTTGCCAGAACAGACACCAATGTACGCAAAGTATTTTAACGTAGTGGACAGCTTTGATACCCATGCAAGGATTCCAGAGCACTTCGATAATGTAGATAAAGTTGCAAAAGAGAATAGCACAGTAGGCATTATTTCTGTAGGCTGGGACCCAGGAATGTTCTCTTTGAATAGAATGTATGCGGGAGCAGTTCTTCCTTCGGGAAAGGATTATACCTTCTGGGGCAAGGGCGTCAGCCAGGGACACTCTGATGCTATTCGTCGCATTGAGGGTGTTAAGAATGCAAAACAGTATACAATTCCTGTAGAGGCAGCGTTGGATTCTGTAAGAAATGGCGAGAACCCAGAGCTTACCACACGACAGAAGCACACAAGAGAGTGTTTTGTAGTATTAGAAGATGGTGCAGATGCCGTTAAGGTTGAGGAAGAGATTAAGACAATGCCGAACTATTTTGCCGATTACGATACAACTGTTCATTTCATCAGTGAGGAAGAGCTTATTGCAAATCACAGCGGTATTCCACATGGTGGATTTGTAATCCGTTCTGGGAAGACTGGTTGGGACGAAGAACACAGCCACGTCATTGAATATAGTTTGAAGTTGGATTCCAACCCCGAGTTTACAGCAAGTGTGATTGTTGCTTATGCAAGAGCAGCATTTAAGCTTTCCAAAGAAGGTCAGTCGGGTTGCAGAACGGTCTTTGATATTGCTCCGGCATATCTTAGCCCTAAGAGTGGAGCAGAACTTCGAAAAGAGTTGTTATAATCAAAGTATGTAGCATGGCAACGTGTAGCATAGAATCCCTTTAATGTAAAGAATGACGTGAAGGATGATAATCGTCCTTCACGTCATTTGTGTTAACGATGCCTACTTGACTTTAAATAGTGTGTAATATCTGCCAGATAGGATATTTCTCTGCTAGGGAGCTATTCTACATCTGATGTACAATGCATACATTTCACGGCATCAATTGGAATATCAGCCTTGCAGTATGGGCATTGCTTTGTTGTCGGAGCAGCTTCTTCTTGCTTTTTGCCAATAGATAGTGTTTTGTTGATTGCTCTAATCATACAGAACAAGATAAATGCAAGAATGATAAAGTTGACAACAGAGGATAAAAATGCGGTTCCATAACCGGAAATTTGAGACCAGCTATACAGACTAAATTTGGTTCCACCGGTAATCCAGAAAAGAAATGGATTGATTATGTTTTCTGTGAAAGAGGTAACAATTCCAGTGAATGCGCCACCAATAATAACACCAACTGCCATGTCCATGACATTTCCCTTGAGAGCAAATGCTTTAAAATCTTCTAAAAATTGTTTCATGTGTAAATTCTCCTTTTCTTTTGTTTGCTATATAGGCAATTGCCTATGTTTACTATAGATATCATAGCAAAATCTCTCTTTTTTTCAATATAAATTGTAGAAATTGTTCTAAAATGTATTGAGCAAACTCTTCTAAGAATGCTATAATTTCAGTAACAGAAGAATTGACAATGTTTTAGAGGATGAGGAGCAACGTTATGGAACCAGTTAAAAGATTGAAGAGAGAGCTTCAGGCACAGGGAACGGTCATAGGCCTTTACAGGGATACAGTAGAAGTAAATGGTCACATTGCAGAGTGGGATTACATCCATCATGACGGAGCAGCTGCAGTTGTTGCAGTGAATGCAGATGGAAAACTTATGATGGTGCGACAATACCGTAATGCATTGGACCGCTTTACGTTGGAACTTCCGGCAGGAAAGCTAGACGAACCAGATGAGCCTACCCTAGA
Source organism: Lachnospiraceae bacterium (assembly GCA_017439675.1). Lineage (GTDB taxonomy): Bacteria > Bacillota > Clostridia > Lachnospirales > Lachnospiraceae > CAG-590. The sequence continues at coordinate 31,434 of JAFSIQ010000037.1, read as the reverse complement.
TTGTGCAAAGCGTGAGTTAGAGGAAGAGACGGGATATAAGAGCAATTATTTTGAGTATTTGCTTACGGTGAATACCACGGTGGCATTTTGTAATGAAAAGATCGATATTTATCTTGCAAGAGACTTGGAGAAAAGTAGACAGAATCTAGATGAGGATGAAGAAATCAACGTGGAATTGTGGGATATAGAAGAGTTGAAACAGATGATATATAGGGGTGAGATTACGGATGGAAAAACCGTGGCCGGAATCTTAACCTATGCGGCGAAATATCTGTGAACCCTATTCAATGCACAGTGCGAATCAAACCATATAAGAAGTTGTAGTATAATAACAGGACAGGAGTGCGATGCTCCTGTCCTGTTGAAATTCTAACTAGTTATAGATAGGAATGTGGAAACTAATGAATTGTAAAATATATCAACACAATGATACCAAGTACAATTCGATACCATCCAAATACCTTGAAGTCGTGTTTTTTAATATAGCCCATTAGGAATTTGATTGCAAAGATAGAGACACCAAATGCTACTAACATTCCAAGAATCAGTACTGCTAATTCTGCACCGGTGAAAGCCAATCCAAACTTTAGCAGCTTCAAAAGACTTGCACCAAACATTACCGGGATGGCAAGGAAAAAGGTAAATTCCGCCGCAAGCTCCCTAGAGGTTCCGATTAGGATACCACCGATAATGGTGGAACCCGAACGGGAGGTTCCTGGTATTAAGGATAGCACCTGAAATACACCAATTAGAAATGCATCCTTGAAGGTTAATGTTTCTAAACTGTCGATGCGAGGCTTTCGTTTTTTGTTATAATTCTCAATAATGATAAATACAATTCCATAAAGGATGAGTGCCAAGGAAACGACAGTTGCATTGTGCAGATGTTCTTCCATCCAATCATCTAACGGAAGTCCTACTATCATGGCAGGAATACACGCAAATATAATTTTGAACCATAGGATAATTTTGTCCATAAAGCAGTATTGATTGCAAAAATGCTGCAAAGATTGCATGAATTTGTGCTTGGCGGGCTTTTGAAACCAATTGTTTTCATCCATATGCTTCTTCGTATGGAATGGCCATAGCTTATCCCAATACAGAACAACAACTGCTAAAATAGCTCCTAACTGGATTACGACATTAAACATTTCCATAAAACTTTCGCTTTGATTTAACTTTACAAACTCATCTACTAAAATTAAATGTCCGGTACTGCTGATAGGAAGCCATTCTGTGATACCTTCTACAATTCCCAATAAAATAACTTTTAACCATTCAATAACCTTCATAATATGTCTCACTTTCTATTTTGTTCTCGTTTCATGTAAATGTATGTAATTCCGCTGTCTATATTTATACTCAATTAAAATAATTGTAAACGGTTTCTGATAGAGTGCGAATATTCGAAATAGATGCACCGCCATTTTCGCTCATAATAGTAATAATATAATCTCCACCGGGAGAGTATACGATAGCAGCATCGTGCTGGAATTCGTCAGTATCTCCAGTTTTGTTAGCACATTTTGTGCCTTCAGGTAAACCCGATGGAATCTTGTTGACGTGGGATTGGTTTAATAGGAGGTCTAAGAATTTTTCGGAAACCTCAGGGTTGACACATTTCCCTTTGTATATCTTTTCCAATAGCAGGCCACAATCCTCTACGGTGGTTAAATTTCTTCCAGGAGAGGAAGGGGCGCGGTATTTGGTAGGTAATAGCATAGAGGTAAGGGTGGTGTCTTTGTATCCCTCTCTGTCAATGTAATCTTGAATGACAGGGCGTCCTGCTACCTGAGAATTGGTTCCGGAGCATTCTGCAACCATGAGACAAAAGGCATCGTTATCGCTGATAGATAACATTTGTACCATTAGGGAGTTGATGCGTTCGGTCTCTTCTAAAATTCCCTTGTCCATCAAATCGTATGCAGCGGCACCACAATATAATTTGATGAGACTTGCGGAAAAAATCTGCGTATTGTTAATGCTTAAATATTCATTGTTTTCAAGGTCTTTTACATAGATAGACCAGGTTCCCCGATAACTGGAAAGCATCTCGTCTAAAGTGGTCTTCAAATCCGTGAGCCCTTGTGTGCTGTTTGTGGTTCCCAAGGAGATGTCTATGTGACCATCCTTGTCGACGTAAATGCCATCTGGTGTGAGCGTGCTAGTATACATGACACCATCGCTTCCTACATAGCGGTTATTAATCCATTGCTCTGTAAGCATATGTCCATCTAGTGAAAAATAGTACCATTTTCCGGCAATTTTTTTCCAACCGATAGACATGGTTCCGTCATCTTGTATGTAATAACAAAAGTCGTTTATATTCAACCATCCAGTAAATGGTGTTTCGCCTTCTTGCAAATAGTAAGTGTCACCTGCTATTGTTTGGAAACCGCTTTGGGCATTTGCGATTCGATGTTCCGGTTCTAGCCAGGGGATAGCGTCGGATGACAACTTATTGGAGGGAGTAGCCTTTGTGGAAGTTGTTGTGGATTCTTCGCCAGTGGCATTCTCTGTGGTTGTATTCGACTCCGTTGTCGGAGGGATGAAAATGGACAGCAATAGAACAATCAGGACAACAATGGCAGAGCCAATGACCACACTCTTTGTGTTGGCCTTACTGATATCGGGATAAGCAGTTTCTTCAACCAATTTCTCTACCGCTTCCTTTTCGGCTTGTATATGTTCAACATCATGCTTTTTGTTTGTTTCAAGGTTTTTATTTGATTTTTTATTAGAATGCTTTTTTTTCTTACTCATATAGTCCTCCAAGAAGTGTTATGACACTTCCCATTTCAAATTGATGTAAGTATGGATTTTGAAAATCATACACACTCAGATATTATATGAAAAAATGACAATCCTTTCAAGAAGGTACACGAAAAATACATAAAAAGGGAGCATCATCCAATTAGATGCATTCCATTAGGAATCTCTTATTGGGCGATACTCCCGTCACCTTATCTGTAGTAAATGTTGTAAAAATAACAAGGGAAGTAACCTAGTGCATATCGCTTAAATCCATCTCGTCATCCATGTCACCCATGTATTCGCGATTGGTAACCTTCTTTGCCATTCTCTGTTCTTCGATTAACTGGGACAATTGTTCCTTCACATCTTTTGGTTGCTTTACGCTTACGATATCAAAATCGCCCATAGACTTATCCGCTGAGCAACAGTGAATTGTACCCACGCGGAAGATTCTCTGCCAAAAGCTTCTTTTTAGGGAAACATCTGTAATACGGTACAAACGAACTTCATCCTCTGTTTTGTTCAAAAATCCGGTTTCAATAAACAATCTCTCTTCGTTTAACGCATACTTTGTAAAGGAAAGAGGTAATCCAAACAAAGTGCGCTTTCTGTCGCTCCATAAATATTCCATTGTGATCCTCCTAATACTGTATTTGTAGTAACGATTCAGAGTTTGGGTGGAAACTGTTTTGCTCTGAACTATGTAACTATTCAGAGCTTCATTCGAAAATGCTGCGCATTTATCTCATGTTGGCTTCGCCAAATAGTTTCAAAAAAACATACTCCGAAATGCAAGCATTTCTCGTATATTTTTTATGAAACTGCTTCGCTCTGAATAGTTACATTGTATCAGAAATTTGTGATTTGTCTAGCACCTAGGAATGTCAGTTTTGTTATTTGTGAACGGACGGACAAACCTTTAGACAAATATTCAAACCTATGAATGAAAAGATATATTTTTTCATAGAAAAGAAAGAATAAAGTATAGAAAATGAATAGCATTTCGTGATTATGTCTGATATCATTTTATTACATGAATTCAGAGTATAAGCTGCAGTGACAGAATGTGGAGGAAAAGGAAATAACAAGGAATCATTATGTAGAAAAGAAAAAGACAAAGGGACTGCTTAAAGAAGATATATTGTCAAAATCGGAAGTAGATTTGTTGCCAGAGCAAATTCATCAGATATTTGATAAGGTATTTAAGAAGATATTGACATTGTCCAATCGGTCTATTATTCATTTGATCAATGGATTGTATGGTACTAATTATTCCTATGAAAGTAAAGTAGAATATAATTGGACAGAATTTCAAGATGAAGATTTGAAACGCATACTGGCAGATACCATTCTTACAATTGATAGTAAATATGCATATCATTTAGAGGCACAAATAGAAAAAGATAATTGTATTGTTTTTCGTGTGTTTGAGTATGGCTTTGGACATGCAAATCGCACTAGGCTTATGAAGAATGGAAAATGCATATTAACATTTCCTCGTCCAGTAGTAATTTATCTGTATTACGAAGGTGAAGTTCCAGATGAATACGAATTGGAGTTGCAGTTTGAAGATAGAAGAAGCGTATACAAATACAAAGTACCTACTTTGAAATTGCCAGAACTTACAGCAAAGGAATTGAGTGAACGGCAATTAGTGCTCTTGATTCCTTTTCACATTTTGAAACTTCGCAGTGTTCTTAAAAACAGAAATGTACGAGGCTTGACAGAGGAAGAAAAAAAGAAGGATTTGGAGGAGTTGCAAACTTATATTTTGCATGATATAATTGCGCATATCGATGAAAACTTAAGGTTGAATAACATTACACGAGAAGATGCTATGAAATTGAAACGGTATCTTCGTAAATTGTGTAGTTATTTAGGAAACCACTACGAGGAATTGGAGGTAATCAAAGATATGACCGATGAATCATTTATGACAGATGTGGATATATTTTTTGAAGAGTTTCATAAGAAAGTGGATGAAATGGATGCGCAGATAGCGAAGAAAGAAGAGCAGATAGCGGAGAAAGAAGAGCAGATAGCGGAGAAAGAAGAGCAGATAGCGGAGAAAGAAGAGCAGATAGCGGAGAAAGAAGAGCAGATAGCGGAGAAAGAAGAGCAAATAGCGGAGAAAGAAGAGCTGATAGCGGAAAAGGATGCGCAGTTGCGTTCGGCGGCACAAGCGTTAGTTGATAAGGGCGTAGATATGCAAGAAGTCTACGCAATTACTGGCGTATTGTTGGAAGTGATTGAATAAGGAATATATCAGAGTGGATGAAGAAACCGGCATAGAAATATGTCGGTTTTCTTTGCGTACATAGACAAGGAGATTTTTCCAGAATCTTCCTGCCTTCAAAGGTTGTCATGGTTAGAAAATGACGTTATAATATGAAATGGCAATTGAAAATGCAAAAAGGATAAGAAGTTAAAATTACGGACAGATACAGTTGGGAGATAGTACATGAGAAAGATTCGAAAGATAATTATTATAATGGGATTGATGGTGCTTGGCATTTGTGCAGTACCAACGACAGTCGCGTTAGCGGATACTACTAACACAGCGACATCAACAGAAAAAAACACGACACAAGTAGCTACAGAAAATACACAACAATCAACTATAGCGGATTATGCAGAGTCAACGCTATCACCGCTTACAGCAAAGGTTGTGGTATTAGATCCGGGACACTGTGCAACGCATCCCGGTGCAAAGGGAAATGGTTTGAGAGAAGAAGTTGCAGTGTTGGATATTACAAAGGCTTGTAGAGATTATCTGAAATCCTATGGGAATGTCACCGTTTATATGACTAGAGAAGATGGTTCCTGTTGTAGAGATTTGGAATTGGGGGATTGCTTGATTGCGAGAAATAATTATGCAAAGATATTAGATGCAGATTTCTTGGTCAGCATGCATTTGAATGCAGGATATACAAATGGTGCCAATGTGCTTTCTGCATATCGGTCTGGTTATCATGATGAGATTCGGGTGGAAACCCAGAAGTTTGGCAAAATTGCCCTTAAAGAGTTGAAGGCGTTAGGAATTGCAAATCGCGGCTTGTTGCTTCGCAAATCTGAAAATGGTACTCGTTATGAGGATGGAAGTCTAGCAGATTATTATTCCATTGTTCGCAATGGTGTGAAGCAGCAGATTCCAAGTGTAATTATTGAGCATGGTTATATTAGCAGTTCTTCCGATGTGTCTAAATTTTTTAAAACGTCGGCGAAGCGCAAGAAGGTGGGGAAGGCAGACGGAAAGGCAATTGTGTCTTATTACGGTCTTGAAAAATCTAATATTTTGGGAACGTTTAAATCTCAGGATGGGGCTACCTATTATGTGGATGCGAATAACAAAAAGGTAACCGGATGGGTGAAAGAAGACGAGAAGTGGTACTATTTTGACCCAGAGACAGCTAAGATGCAGACGAGCTTTTTGGAGTACCAAGGAGAGACTTTATTCCTGTCACCTGCTACAGGTGAAATGGTGGTGGGCTGGTTTGAAGTGGATGGAGTCACCTACTTGGCGAAGGGGAACGGAGCCATCGTGAAAAATGGATTATATAGCGATGGCATCTATACATATTTGTTTAATGACAGTGGAAAACAGTTAAAGAAAGGATTCCATACATTGAATGGGGTCACCTACTATGTGAATAAGAAGCGACATGTGGTTTCGGGAGTTGTCAAGATAAATGGGAGTTATTATGGTTTTGACACGAAGACAAAGGAAAAGCTTTATGGTTATCACAAGGTAAATGGAAAGTACTATTATTTTGATGAGACTACCGGTGTGGCGGCTTCGAAAACCATGAAAATTGTTAATGGAAAGCAGTACTATTTTGGAAACAAGGGTGCAAGAGTCAGTGGTTGGGTTACATATAAAGGCGGAAAATACTATTTTAAGAAAAATGGTATTATGACTACTGGTTGGAAAAAAATTGAGGGTAAGTATTATTTCTTTAGCAAGACAACTGGAAAGATGCAACGTAGTAAGTGGATTGGTAAGTACTATGTAAATGCCAAGGGAGTCCGTACGAAAAAACGATAAATGCCAAGCCTTTTTAGGAGTGGGTTTGAAGAGTTACGTCAAAATGCAAGTATAATCAGAAAAAATAGTCGGAGAATTGTGCAACAAAGCGAAAATAGACTTTTGTCTTGAGAAAATTGGTTGAATTTGGTAAAATATATAGCGTGTGTGATTTGATTGAAGCATTTTTTACAAGGAGGATATAAAAATGGCTAAAAAGTTAGACTTCGATAAAGAGACCTTTAAGAAAGAGGTCATTAACAACGTTAAGACTCTTTATCGCAAGACAATTGACGAAGCAACTCAGCAGCAGGTGTTCCAGGCTGTGTCTTATGCAATTAAGGATACGATTATCGACCAGTGGATTGCAACACATAAGGAATATGAGAAGAAGAACGCTAAGACAGTTTACTATCTGTCAATGGAGTTTTTGATGGGTAGAGCGTTAGGTAACAACTTAATCAACCTTACCTGCTACAAGGAAGTAAAAGAAGCATTAGATGAATTAGGATTTGATATTAACGTAATCGAGGATCAGGAGCCGGATGCAGCATTAGGTAACGGAGGTCTTGGTCGTCTTGCAGCATGTTTCCTTGATTCATTGGCAACTTTAGGATATCCTGCATACGGATGTGGTATTCGTTACCGTTATGGAATGTTCCGTCAGGAGATTCAGGATGGATATCAGATTGAGAAACCAGATGATTGGTTAAGAGATGGTAATCCGTTTGAGGTTCGTCGTTCAGAGTATGCTTGTGAAGTTAAGTTTGGTGGTAACGTTAGAGTAGAGCACAAGGATGGACGTAATCGTTTCGTTCAGGAGAATTATTCATCAATTCGTGCGGTGCCATATGATTTACCAGTTATCGGATATGGTAATAACGTAGTGAATACATTAAGAATCTGGGATGCGGAAGCAATTCAGGATTTTAACTTAGATTCCTTTGATAAGGGTGAGTACCAGAAGGCAGTGGAACAGCAGAACCTTGCAAGAACAATAGTTGAGGTTCTCTATCCAAATGATAACCACTATGCAGGTAAGGAATTGAGATTAAAGCAGCAGTATTTCTTCATTTCTGCTTCTATCCAAACTGCACTTAACAAGTTCAAAGAGGCAAATGATGACTTGCACGATTTGCCAAAGAAGGTTACATTCCAGTTGAACGATACACATCCAACCGTGACAGTAGCAGAGCTTATGAGACTTCTTGTTGATGAAGAAGGCTTGGAGTGGGATGAGGCTTGGGATATCACATGTAAGACATGTGCATATACAAATCATACAATCATGGCTGAGGCACTTGAGAAGTGGCCAATCGAGTTGTTCTCAAGATTGTTACCTCGTGTATACCAGATTATTGAAGAGATTGATAGAAGATACGTGAACATGATTCGTGAGAAGTATCCTAACAATCCAGAGAAGGTTAAGAGCATGGCTATCCTTTATGATGGACAGGTTAAGATGGCTCACCTTGCAATCGCTGGTTCTTACTCTGTTAACGGTGTTGCTCAGCTTCATACAGAGATTCTTAAGAAGAGAGAGCTTAAGGACTTCTATGAGATGAGACCAGATCAGTTCAACAACAAGACAAACGGTATTACACAGAGACGTTTCTTGTTACATGGTAACCCATTGTTGGCAGATTGGATTACATCTAAGATTGGTGATGAGTGGATTACAGACCTTCCACATCTTGCTAAGCTTAAAGTATATGTTGATGATGAGAAGTGTCAGCAGGAGTTCATGAACATTAAGTACCAGAATAAGGTACGTCTTGCAGCATACATCAAGGAGCACAATGGTGTTGAGGTTGATCCTCGTTCTATCTTCGATGTACAGGTTAAGAGACTTCATGAGTATAAGAGACAGTTACTTAACATTTTACATGTTATGCATTTATACAGTGAGATTAAGGAGCATCCAGAAATGGATATCGTACCGCGCACATTTATCTTTGGTGCTAAGGCAGCAGCGGGATATAAGAGAGCAAAGCTTACAATCAAGTTGATCAATTCTGTTGCAGACGTAATCAACAATGATGAGTCAATCAACGGAAAGCTTAAGGTTGTATTTATCGAGAACTACCGTGTATCAAACGCAGAGCTTATCTTTGCAGCAGCTGATGTATCGGAGCAGATTTCAACAGCTTCTCGTGAGGCTTCTGGTACAGGTAACATGAAGTTCATGTTAAATGGTGCTCCAACACTTGGTACTATGGATGGTGCTAATGTTGAAATCGTTGAAGAAGTTGGTGCTGAGAACGCATTTATCTTCGGTTTGTCAGCAGAGGAAGTTATGGCTTACGAGCGTGACAAGAACTACTATCCAGCAGATATCTTCAACAGCAACGCAAATGTGCGTAAGGTATTAACACAGTTAATCAATGGTACATTCCATGAGGATACAGAAATCTTCAGAGACCTTTACGATTCCTTGATTAAAGAGGATGTATACTTTACATTGAAGGACTTTGATTCTTATTGTGAGGCTCACAAAAAGGTTGACGCTGCTTACAGAGACGAGAAGGGTTGGGCTAAGATGGCAATGCTGAACACAGCATGTGCAGGTAAGTTCTCTTCTGACCGTACAATCGAGCAGTATGCGAAGGAAATTTGGGAGTTAGAGAAGGTTAAGGTTACAATGCCAAAGGCTACTCCTAAGAAGAAGACTTCTAAGTAAGAAGGCGAGTCTAAAGTATATTAAGATCATGTGAGATCTTGAAAATTACAGACAGAACAAGTTATAAAGGAAACCTCTTCCACATACAATAGTGGAGGAGGTTTCCTTTATATTTGCGCGTAAGGAGGGTCACATGAAAAAACATATTATATGCATATTACTCATTATCACCTTGCCTTATGTTTTTTGTGTGCTAGGAGATCTGTTCAGTGATAGGATAAGCATTGGACAAGGTGGTAATTCTGTGGAACAGCATTTGCTCAATAAAAAAATATTATTGGAAATAAATGGTCTCTATAAGGATATGGATGTAGAGGAATATTTGTTGGGAGTATTACCAGGTACAGTTTCTGCGGAGTATGATTTGGAAACCTTAAAGGTACAGGCAATTTTGATTCGCACAAATATCTTGAAGGAAATGGATGAAAAGGGCTCCTCAGATGCCGCAGATTTGTCGTATGACTACTTGACGGTGGAGGAGCAAATTGATATTTTTGGTGAGAGAAATTATGAAAAATATAGAGATAAGTTTGAACAAGCGGTGGTGGAAACTGCTGGCATGGTGATTCGGCAAGAGGGGAATCTTATTATGGCATTGTATCATGAGGTGAGTATTGGTAAAACTGCGGATGCCAAAGAGGTATTGGGAGAGGAGATTGCCTATTTAAAGTCGGTGGACAGTGGACAGGATGTGGAGGCGAAGCATTATATGAATATAGTGTCGTTTACATGGGCAGAGTTAGCTGAGCAAGATGAAGCGAATCCGCAAGAAATGGCAGTCGATAATGCAGAGAGCCAAGGACAAGAGGAATCAAAGCAAGAAAGTGCGGGACAAAAGGAAGTAGTAAATGAAGAGGGAGAAGGAGAAAAGCAAGATGACCTTACAGAAAAATTGACGATTCAAGTTACGGAGAGTAGCGAAAATGGATTTGTAAAGCAGGTATCGGTGAATGGGACTATTTATACTGGTGAGGAGATAATGGAAAAATATAATTTGAAATCCAATCATTTTTATGTGGAGGAAACGAATGAGGGGATTCGGTTTGTCTGTCTAGGAAAGGGGAATTGTCTTGGGTTATCTCAGTATGGTGCTAATTGCATGGCATTGGAAGGGAAAAGTGCGAAAGAAATTATCCGATACTATTACACTAAAGTAAGTGTAGAACTTTACTAATAAAAGTAGTTGGAATATCTGTTAAATGTTGGATGTTCGTTGACAGTTGTGCGTTTTTATGAAATAATTGTATCTGTTGGATTATAGAATTTATACAGGAAAAGGATATACATATGAAGCATAAGAAATACAAGTTTTTCCTGGCAGATGTGCCACTTATGTTGTTTGTTGGTGTTTTGGTGATAATGCTAGCGGATAATTACGACGGAAAAGCAACCATGGTGGGATATCAGGTGGAGTCGCAGGAACTGGGCGAATATACTGGTGACGTGATTCGGGACGGCGGAACTACTGGTGCCTTGAATCAGCAGGAAAAAGATTTTTATAATGGTAGTGATATCAGGGATAATGGAATGCCTTACAGTATTAAGGTGAATAAAACACAGAATGTAGTTACCATCTATAAGGTGGGTGATGATGGCTGTTATAGTGTGCCAGTGAAAGCAATGATATGTTCTGTGGGAGAGACTGGCAATACACCGGAGGGTGTTTTTGAACTGGGTGCCAGAGAAGAGTGGCTAGCATTGGAGAATGATGTGTACGGTCAGTATGCTACGGTTATCACCGGAAGTTTTCTTTTTCATTCAGTACCTTATTTTACGCAGGACAAGTCGGATTTGGAAATTGAGGAATACAACAAGCTAGGTAAAAGTGTGTCCGCAGGATGCGTGCGCCTTTCTGTCATCGATGCAAAGTGGATTTATGATAATTGTGGCGAGGGAACCCTTGTGGAAATTTTTGAAAGTGATTATGAGGGACCGTTGGGAAAACCGGTCGCAGCTGTGATTAGTAGTGGAGGTTCGGTGGGTAATTGGGACCCTACAGATCCAGACCGTGAGAACCCATATATGGCAAACATTCCAATGATATTGGGTGCGTATGATAGAGAAGTGGAACGTTATTCCCATTTTGATGTGACTTCTGGTGTGGTTGCGCTAGATTCGCAGGGCAATGAGGTTACCGGTTCTATGCAAGTGGAAGGAGAAGTGGACTGGGATACCTGTGGTATTTACAAAATTACTTATTCAGTGACGGATGAGACAGGAATTACTGGTGCTGCAACCGCCAACATTATTGTGAAGGATGAGCAACCACCTGTAATTTATGCAGAACAAAAGGTGCATTCAATTGGTGTGTATGATGTGACCAGTGTGGATGAGCTTTGTGAAATGTTGCTGCAAAACGTAGTGGCATATGATGGAAATCAGCAGTTACCACACGATTCTATTATTGTAGATTATTCGGAGATTATGAATAAGGGATATGGAAAATGCCATGTTAAGTATCGTGCAAAGGATACAGAAGGTAATGAGTCCGATGTAGTGGTGTTGACTATTGATGTAGATATGGAAGCACCGATAATTAAGCTTTCTAATGAGCAACAAGGTGAGATTCGTGTTTCGAATATGAAAAATGATGACTATTTATTGAGTTTAGTAGAGGCTACGGACAATAGTGGAAGAGTGGATGTGACGGTGAGCAGACCGCTTACTTATACATCTGGTGAGCCATATATTGTTATGTATTGCGCAAAGGATGATTTCGGAAATGTATCTACATTAAGTGTTACATATTATATTAAAGAATAATTTTTGTTCTACAGAAATTTTGCAAGTGATATTCTTTTTGTATAAAATGTCACCTCAATGGTAAAGCTATTTATAGAGGTGATGAATATGAATAATCGTGACAACACATTTTTACAAAAGCTTAAAGATAATGCCTTTTATCTATCGTTAGGTTTGGGGCTTTTTGCTATATTGGCTGTAGTTGGTGTTTACACAGCACAACAGCAGGATACAAAAGTGGCTGACAATGAATTAGATTTGAATGTTGCTTCGGATTACGCTTCAATAGCAACGGAGGAAGCAGACGTTGTGGAAGAGACAAATGCCGATGTATCAAAGAAAGCTGTTAAGGGAACGTCGGATAAAGAAGGTGTAGTTGTGGATGTGGATGATACTACAACACAGGAAGAGGTAGCATCACAGAAGACAGAAGAAGTTCAAGATATGGCAAATGTAGGCGAAACAGAGGAGATTCCTAAAGAGGTGGCTACTAATGCAGACGTGGCAACGGAGGACAATATTCCGGTTACTGTGAATGCAGGGGAGTTGGATTTTAACAGCGAGAAGACCATCGATTGGCCTATGAACGGAAAGGTGATTCTTCCGTATAGTATGGAAACGACGGTGTATTTTAAAACCTTGGACCAATACAAGTGTAATCCTGGGATGTTGATTCAAGCGGGTGTAGGTTCTAGTGTGCAGAATGCGTATTTAGGACAGGTAACGGATGTGACTAGTGATAATACCTATGGTAATTTGGTAACGCTTTATATCGGTAATGGATATAGCCTTGTATATGGACAGTTGGATACCATTTATGTAAAAGAGGGAGATTTTGTGAAGGCAGGACAATCTCTCGGAACTGTGGGAAAACCGACAGATTCTTTTACGGAAGAAGGTTGTCATTTGTTTTTCCAGATGTTGAAGGAGGAAGAACCGGTTGACCCAGCTATATTTATTGAATAGCAAAAGGCGCAACATATTGCTAACTAGTTATCATCAGGATATATTTGAAAATCAAAACGGGACTTACAAATGTAAGTCCCGCTTTGATTTGACGTAGAAAATTCATAATTTCAGTTATGCGATGAATGCGTAGGAATTATATTGTTTTAGCACAATCTGTGCAATAGCCTTCAAATAAGAGAGTGTGCTTCATAATGATACCTTCAAATTCTACGGAAGCATTTTGATCCAGTTTGCAGTCGTAAGGTAATTCTAAATCTTTTACGCATCCGCAATGATTACAGATAAAGTGATAGTGGGGGTTAGTATCTGCATCAAAGTGGTCTACTTTACCATCACATGGTAGACGAAGAATGTCTCCGCGTTCTGACAACTGTGCTAGATTACGGTACACAGTACCAAGACTGATGTTAGGGATTTCATTGCGAATTTCCTGATATACCATATCTGCAGTAGGATGATCTTTTCTTGTTTTTAAGAAAGCCACAATTGCGTCACGCTGACGACTTCGCTTCATAGTAGTCTTTTCCAAATAAAATCCCTCCCTATAAACGATAATAATTACTATTTTTATTATATTTAGAATTAAGTTAAATGTCAATAAGAATAGCGACAAAACAAACGGAAAAATTTAGAAAATAAACAATAGATAAGAAGACAAAAATAGACACCTGTATAACTTTAAAAGAAAATTGGATTTTTTTTCATGGAAAACTTGACATGACATAGGTCATGTTGTATATTCATTTGTGTTAGCGGTGGTCGCATGCAGAACAATATGTAGCAGAATGGATAAAGACCACGAATATAGAATTAAAGGAGATTACTACAATGCCAGAGAAGATGAAAGAAATCATTGCAGAACAGCTTAACATTGATGCAAGCGAAATCGAATTAACATCAAACTTCAAGGAGGATTTAGAAGCTGATTCATTAGACTTATTTGAATTAGTTATGGCTCTTGAAGAGGAGTATGATGTTGAGATTCCATCAGAGGATTTAGAGAAGATTGCAACTGTTGAGGATATCATTGAATATTTGAAGGCAAATGGTGTAGAATTATAATTCTTCCAGAATTATTCAGAAAGTGAATAGTTAAGGTTTATTTTGCAGTTTATTTGAGAAAAAAGGAGTGTCATCTGTAAGAGATTTCATTTTGAAATCACTTGTTATATGACACTCCTTTTTGTTACATCTGTTTGCGTACTACACCATACTCATCATCCAGACGGAAGAAGGAACAGTTGGTATTTCTTCCTTGTAGAAATTTCACCATGTCATCTTCATCTAAATTTACATCACAGGAATAACATTCCCAATCTTCGTCGTAAATATAATGTACGCACTGTTCGCATAAATCCATTGCTACCCTCCGTTTTGGTTTGTGTATAGTATAAGTACATCTTTGATGGTATGTTCTTAATTCTATTCTGCATTTTCAAAGTCTACTAAAGTTTCAATCAAGCTCTGTAAATCGCTTGTGCTTGCAGAATATACAACAGTAGAGCCGTTCTTAGTTGGAGTCACTGCAATATCGGTGGTAACCGGTTCAGCATATTCTAACGCTTCTAAGTTGGCACTCATCTTGTCGTACATGTAGTTTAATATTACTTCTTCTAATTCTTCTTGGGTCGGATTGTTGCCTGCATCAATTTGTTCCTGCGCATACTGAGTTAAATACTCTTCGCCACCGTCCATGTAGCCCTTGAATACCTGAAGCTTGTAGGTGGTAACTGGTACAGTGTAGGAATTGTCGTCATTTCTAGTAGCTTCGCCTACTTCGTACTTAAAGTTTTTGTAGATATCAATGAATAGAGTGCGGAATTTCTCTTTGGTTTCATCACTTACGTTATAAGCTTCGATATAAGCCATTTCGGCATCGATACTCTGGTTGTAAAGCGCTTCTACTTGTTCTACGCTGGAATTGGTCAGTTCGGCATAAACCTCAAATTCACCTTTTGTGCTGGCATCCAAACAAGCCTTGATATAGCCGCTAGCATCGAAGGACGGCATACATGCAGTCAAAGACATAGCAATTGCAAAACTCATGATTAGTAATGCAGATAATTTCTTTGTAACCTTTTTCATAATGATTCTCCTTATATTTTATAATTGTTAAAGCTACACATAAAAGTTGTGTATTTATTTTATATAAGAAGAAACCGATGAAAACCACCGGTTTCTTTTGTGTATCATATATTAGAGAATTAACCCATTACAACTTCAACAGTATGAGTCTTTCCATCTCCAAATACTGGAAGAATGTTACCTTCGATGGCATTGCCATCAACGGTTACGCTCTTAATACCCTTGCATACGTGACTTGGGTTCTTAACTGTAATCTCATATGTGTCGCCACGGAACTGACGAGTTGCATTTAAACCATCCCAAGCAGCTGGAATTGATGGATCAATCTTAAGACCATCAAAGTCTGGCTGAATACCTAAGATGTACTGTGAAATAGCAACCATGTTCCAAGCGGCTGTACCTGTAAGCCATGAGTTCTTACCCTGACCAAAGTTCTTACCTGTCTGTCCGATATCAGAACCAGCATCCTTACCACCGATCATCTGACCATATACGTATGGCTCAGTCTTGTGAAGATCGGAATGCTCTTCTGTGTAAGCAGGAGCAATCTCTGAATAGTACTTAAATGCCTGATCACCTTCACCAGCATAAGCAGCAGCACAGATAATCCATGCATTGTTATGAGTGAAGATACCAGCGTTCTCCTTGTATCCACCTGGGTAAGTAGAAATCTCACCGTACTGGATGTAGTACTTTGTGAATGCTGGATTGTTAAGTACGAGACCGTGCTCTGTATTCAAACGCTCATCGATTGCCTTTAATGTCTTCTTAGTAACTTCTGGATCGATGTCTGACATAATAGCAAAGCCCTGTGGCTCGATGAAGATCTGTCCTTCTTCACATTCCTTAGAACCCATCTTCTCGCCATGTGCATCGTATGCACGGAGGAACCAATCACCATCCCATGCATGCTCCATCATGTTAGCTTTCATCTTATCGATTTCAGCCTGAGCAGCAGCAGCTTCCTCGTCCTTGCCTAAGTGCTTTAAGATGCTTACATAGTTAGGACCTGCATATGTGAAGAGTGCAGCAACCATAACGGATTCAGCAATCTTAGAGTAGCCACCTTCTGCAGCGAACTTAGGGTTTGTATATGTCTGGAAGCTCTCACCTGGTGTATCAGAGAAGCATGAAAGGTTCACGCAGTCGTTCCAGTCAGCTCTCATAGCAAGTGGGAGACCATGTGGTCCGAGGTTATTTACAATTTTGTAGAAAGAAACCTTTAAGTGGTCAAGCATAGTCTCAGCGATGGACATGTCATTGTCATATGGAACCATCTCATCAAGAAGTCCCCAATCACCTGTCTCTTTGATGTATGCTGAAACTGAAAGGATGAGCCATAATGGATCATCTGAGAAATCGCCACCGATGTCAGCGTTACCTTTCTTAGTAAGTGGCTGATACTGATGATAACATCCACCGTCTGGGAACTGAGTAGAAGCGATATCAATAATTCTTTCTCTAGCACGATCTGGAATTTGATGAACAAAACCAAGTACATCCTGATTTGAATCACGGAATCCCATACCACGACCAATACCTGACTCGAAGTATGATGCAGAACGTGAAAGGTTAAATGTAACCATACACTGATACTGATTCCAAATATTAACCATACGGTTAACCTTATCTTCTGGAGTATCAACAGTAAGGATGCCAAGGAGCTTGTCCCAAGTAGCCTTAAGCTCTGCAAGACCAGCAGCAACCTTCTCAGGAGTGTTATACTGCTCCATCATAGCAAGTGCCTTTGTCTTGTTGATTGTCTTACCATCTGCTTCAAACTTCTCATCAACTGGCATCTCAACGTAACCAAGGATGAAGATAAGAGTCTTAGACTCGCCTGGAGCAAGTGTAATCTTCTTGTAGTGCGAAGCAATAGGTGACCATCCATCTGCAAATGAGTTAGAAGCCTCGTTTGCCTCTACAACCTGTGGATTATGGAATCCGTTGTAAAGTCCGATAAATGCATCTCTATCTGTATCATAACCATCAATTTCGTCATTGACTGTGTAGAATGCAAAGTGATCACGACGATCTCTGTACTCTGTCTTGTGGTAAATAGTAGAACCAGCTACCTCTACACGACCTGTTGAGAAGTTTCTCTGGAAGTTTGTGCAGTCATCCTGAGCATCCCATAAACACCACTCTGCGAATGAGAAGAGTGAGAATGTCTTAGTGTCAGAACCTTCGTTTGTTAACACTACCTGCTGAACCTCACCAGCGTAGTTCTGTGGTACAAAGAAGGTAACCTCTGCCTTTAAGTTGTTCTTCTTACCAGTAATCAAAGTATAACCCATACCGTGACGGCACTCGTAGCTGTCTAACTCTGTCTTAACAGGAGACCAGCCTGGGTTCCATACAGTTCCCTCATCGTTAATATAGAAATAACGTCCACCCATATCAATTGGAACATTGTTGTAACGGTAACGAGTAATTCTACGAAGACGAGCATCTTTGTAGAAGCTGTAACCTCCTGCTGTATTGGAAATCAAAGAAAAGAAGTCCTGAGTTCCTAAGTAGTTAATCCATGGATATGGAGTTCTTGGAGATGTGATCACATACTCCTTGTTGGCGTCATCAAAAAAGCCAAATTTCTTGCTCATGTGTGTAATACCTCTCTTTCTATTCTTTACGCACTAATACCTCCTGTTTTCTTTAAAGAACCTCCCCATATATGTATGCATTGTTAGGCTTCTTCTGCATGAAAACAGTCGCATGGATATATTATATTATAAATAGGTTCAAAACACAAGAAAAAGAGGTAGAAAAATAAAAGGGAAATGCGCATTTCACTTTGATTTCACTTGGTTCACTTTTTCTTTTCACATTCACCCACTAGACTTCGTATTGGAGGGTGAATATGAATACAATATTTGGACAATTTAATCGAGAAACAAAAGAGTTACAATTGAATAATGATAGGTATTCTTACTATGAAGAGAACGAAATAATCTGTTCTGTGTATGGTGATGTATGGATAGAGAATGTATGTAACGATTATGCGACTATTATAAAGGCATATCAGGACTATGGTGATGACATAGTGAATTGCATAGAGGGATTGTATTATTTAGTCATCTATGATAAAAGTGCAAATATATTGAGAATTTATCAAGATTATTTTACATCGGCGGAGACTTTATATTATACGATATTGGATGAATATTTGTACTTTACTAATGATATGAAACAAATGATTTCTCTTCCCAATATGGAGCGAAGTTTTAACATGCGAGCTAGCGTTGATTTTGTGAGATATGGCTTTGTATCGGGTGAGGAAACCTTGCTACAGAATATTTATAAATTAGCACCATTCCATATGCTGTTTTGTGAGAAGGAGCATATTGTTCAAAAGAGATTAGATTATAGGTTTGATATATTAGGTGAAGAAGAATCTGCAAAAAAATGGGTAAAGGATTTGAATCGGGCAATTCGGATGAATACACCAGAGAAAAACCCAGTTACACTTCCGCTATCCGGGGGATTTGATTCTAATTACATATTCAATTACTACAACAGAAAAGAGAAAAATACTAGATTGTTTACAGTGGGTGGTGTTGATGGCATTGATGAGACTAAAATGGTTAAAAAAATTGTCAATGCATATGGGTCGAAACGTAACGAGTTGCATTTGCTCTATACCACAAATGATACTCTGAAGTACTTGCCAGATATTATTTGGCGTCTAGGCGGGGTGGTTTACCAAAGAGGAATTTTCTTGCAATATGAGCTAGCAAAGGAATTACAAAGGGCAGGTATCACAACCTTGGTTTGTGGAGAATGTGCCGACCAGATTATGCATGAGAACTTTTTGCAAAGCGGACTTTTGAATGGAAATCCTAACTATAAAGGGCCGGAAAATCCTTATGATTTTGCTGCAAGTATTATCATCAAGAAGAGTGCAGTCATGTTAAATTCTTTCGGGGTTAAGGGATATTATCCATATATGAATCAGCGTTTTATGCAGACTGCAATGGGGCTAGCTAAGAAAAATGGAATAACAAAGGCATTTCACTGTAAGATGTGTAATCAGATACTTCCAGATGAAGTGCGGCGATGTTTGTACAAGAATGGTGGGGCAACCTATATGCATGCATTATTTGCGACAGAAGAAGAAAAAACTCTATTCGTCAATGTGGTGGAGAATTCCCCATTCTACCAAGAACTTCAGATAATGAAGGGTGTGAAAAAGACCAAGGCAGAAAAGATTAGACATGCTGTGGAGAAAGCAAAAGAATATTCGAAAGGTTTTGCGAGACGTGTAAAGGGAACCTTAGGTGTTCAAAGTATTCGAACCTTGACACCGAAGTATATTAAAATGGAATCGAGGCTTCGGAGAGACATGGGATATTTTTACCTTATGATTTTTCGGGAGCTGTTCTGTTCCGATAGGACGTACATGTATTTGCAGGAAGGTATTGACAGTTTTAATGTGTATGATTATCTTGAGGAGTTGAGTAAAAAGTATTTGTAATATAACAAAGACCATTTGTGGTGAATTATAGCAATGTAATATCTCCGCAAATGGTCCTTTTGTGTTAAGTATTCAAATTTCAATTTGTAAAAATATGCTGTCCAATGGTTTTGCTCTCACCTGGTGCCAATTCAATATATCCAGTAACATCCGCTGGCATATCGAGGTTAGGAGCATCAATCATCGCAGTCATAGGTTCCGGACAATAATAGCCCTTGCGTCCACGGTCATTCCATATAATGAAGAACTTGTATGCTTCGTCTACTTCGTAGCAAATCCGTTTACCAGAAACAATATCGGTCATGATTGCACCATAGAATGGCTTTCCATCTAGCTCGCCAGTTTGAACGCGGTAAATGTCGTTGTCCACAACCACTTTATCTACAAGTTTTGTTCCCTTTACATATTGTTCATCGTAGGTTGATAAGGATTTGAATTCACCTGTTGGAATACAGCGCTCATTGATTACACAGCGTTCCACTGCCGGAATCTGTATGCGAATCTTCTTGCCTAACCCTTTTTTCATGAATGGAGCCTTAAATGCACTATGATTACATACACTGTATGGCATCTGCTTGTCGGAAAGATTCGTCAATGTAAAGTTATAGTGTAGTCCGTTTTCATCTAAGATGAATTCATAGTCTGCTTGGAATTTCACAGGATAATATTCAAAGAATAAATCCTTCTCGTCATAGATATATTGGGTTTTTGCAATGGCTTTGTCGCCCTCTACAGAGGTTTCTACTACGGTATGATTGCGCTTATGTAGAAAACCGTGTATATGGTTTTGCAGCAATTTCTCATTGGTTGGCCACTGATATGTAGCATCACTGGCACGAAGTACACCATGATTCAAACGATTGCCAAAATAGAGGGTTGGAAGCCCATATACCTCTGGAGAAGCGGTGAGCTTCTGAATTGGTTTTTCCTTGTGATAACGAAGAATCTCAATCTTGTTTTTGCAATCCTTTAATCTGGCAACGTTACTTCCCACGGTTGGAGCAATGATTGCATAGTAACCGCCCGCTCTCATTTCGATGACAGGTGCACCATCTAATTGGATTTGTCTGCAAAGTGTTTTCATAATGCTAGTATCTCCCTTCAAATTGCGTAATATTGAAAAGGAATGTTAGTGCTAGATGAGCATTAACATTCGTAAAGAATTTGCGTCTTGTTTGCAAATGTAATACAATGTACTTGTTCACAACTATAAAGTCTCCTATTAGAACGTGAACAAATATAATTATAGCATAAGAAACACGCTTAGAAAACGATTAAATTTGCATTTTTTTGGTAACTGTTCAGAGCCATACATGAGATAAACGCGAAGCATTTTCGAATGGGGTCTGAATAGTTACATTTTTGTATAAATTGAGAAGATAGGTTGGTAGAAAGATGACAGAGTTTGGTAAGTCGGGCAATGTGTTTTTTCATATCGATGTGAATAACGCGTTCTTAAGTTGGGAAGCACTTTATCGCATGCGTGAGCTTGGGGAAACAGAAGATATTCGAGAATTGGATGCCATTGTAGGTGGAGACATCAGTAAGCGTCATGGTATTGTTCTTGCAAAATCTATGTCTGCCAAAAAATATGGAATAAAGACCGGTGAGCCAGTGGTTTCAGCGAAGAAAAAGTGTCCTAGCCTGCAATCCTTCGAACCTCATATGTGGTATTATAAGGAGCGCTCCTTAGAGCTGATGGAGGTATTTCAGAAGTATGCACCGGTGGTAGACCAATATTCCATTGATGAAGCATTTTTGGACATGTCGGGCACTTATACTTTATATGGTGCTCCAGTGGCATTTGCCCATAAGCTAAAGGATGAAATTAGAGATACCTTGGGTTTTACTGTGAATATTGGAATTTCTTCGAACCGGTTGTTGGCAAAGATGGCAAGCGATTTCAGAAAACCAGACAGAGTACACACACTGTTTCCCGATGAGATACAGGAGAAGATGTGGCCTCTTCCCGTGGAGGATTTGTTCTATGTAGGACACTCCACGGCAAGTCGATTGCACAATCTCGGTATCCATACCATAGGTGATATTGCCAAAACAGATTTTAATGTGATGGAATCCAACTTCAAAAGCCATGGTGTGGTTATTTATAACTTTGCAAACGGTTTTGATTTTACGTTAGAAGACAGAACGGAAGCGGTGCAGAAAGGATATGGAAATTCAACTACCATTCCCTATGATATTAAAGATAGTGAGGATGCGTATCATACTATTTTGGGGCTTTGCGAATCTGTGTGTACCCGTATGCGGAGAGATGATGTACAGGCCTTGGTGTTGTCCGTGGAAATTAAAGACAGTAACTTTTTGGTAAAACGTCATCAGAGAACATTGCTATCCCCTACAGATGTAACGGATGAGTGCTATGAGATTGCCTGTGAACTCTTTGATGAATTGTGGGATGGTTCACCTATTCGGCTTATTGGTGTGTCTGCCAATAAGGTGACAGATGGTGGTGTCCGGCAGATGAATCTCTTTGATATGGATACTCATGATAAAAGAAAGAGCTTAGACAATGCATTAGACTCTATTCGGGATAAGTATGGAAGTGGGGCAGTGAAAAGGGGGAGTTTTTTAACCACAGATAAAAAGATGGATAAGTATGATAGATGAGTCGCGAAAACAGATAGTGCGAAACGTTGAAAGGTGCTGATATCTTGATGATATTCTTTGAACGTTTCGCAATTCATAGTATGACCAGGTGTGAAAAAACAGAAGCAAGGATTTATCAGTTTTAGATAAGTCCCTGCTTCTTGTAGTTTTCTAATTTCTTGCTAATCACTTTATGGTATTTCTCATATTTTTTGAAACGTGCCTCGTCCTTTGGGGTAGGATAAGGGATGCGGTCACGGTTTAGATTATCCTCCATGTCATAGAGTTTAATCTGAGTTGCTAAGGGATTAGTGAGTACACGGTTGATGAAGTCACCGTAATCTTCGCCTTGGTGCTTGGTAACACATTCTAAAGCCTCTAATACTTCCTTAGAGAAGCCTTCTAACTGTAGCATCTCTAAAGTGACAGGAGTGTCTTCCACGGTGTCATGGAGAATGCCTACAATCATCTCAGTTTCATTTTTTCCACGGAGCATAACACGCATAGGGTGAAGGATATAGATTTTCCCAGCTTTATCTAATTGTCCACGGTGTGCTTCCACTGCAATCTCAATGGCTTTTTCTAACATGATAATCTCCAATGCTCAATTATATAGATTCGTTGGTAAACGAAGTTTTTCTGATAAGATTTTAAATTCACTATTAGTATAGCACATTTAGAGCGAATGTAATAGAAAAATTCTGTAAAGAAATAGAATGGTATGAAGATGATTTTTCAGAATGTAATAGAATATTAAGAATTTTCCTCTGCACAAAAATAGGGAAAAGGAATATAATAGTCCTATATGAAAAGTTCGCTCTTGAGATAATGCGTAATATAGTGAAAGATTTTGATGATATACTTATGGACAGAAATGTCAATCAAGAGCTTAATATAAGAGAGGATGAAATAATTAGATATGCGTGAGAATGCTGAAAGAATTAAAATAGCAGATAAGAAATCAATTATGGTTTCTGGCGATGTAAAGGCGAAAACGCGAGTAAAAGAAACTTACGCATACACCTACATTGTGGAATGTGGGGATGGCTCCCTCTATACCGGTTGGACGAATCACCTAGAGGAGCGGTTGGAGAGTCATAATCAAGGTAAGGGTGCTAAGTATACCCGCTCCCGGCTTCCGGTGCGATTGGTGCACTATGAGGTGTTTGCCACGAAACAGGAAGCTATGAAGCGAGAGTATGCCATTAAGCAGCTTTCAAGGAAGGACAAGCTTATATTGATTGAAAATCAGTCAGTAGAGGTAAGGACGCTATGTGATGATGTTGCGACCAAAATAAACAAACATATGGTTGACCTATAACTTAGATGGAATAACGAAAGATTATATTATGAAAGACGATTATAAGAGATTTTATAACAGTACAAATGAAATACGGAGACGGCAACGAGAGGTGCAGGAAGAAAGAAGGCGCAAGGAACGTTTTTACCGCCTTATGGCAACAGGAATCATATTAATTTGTTCTTTGTTGGTGCTTTTAGCAATCATTTTTTCTATTAAGCACTTTTGGAAGGAGGGAAAAGAGCAGGAGTCAGCTACCACGGAGGAAAAAATATACATCCCTCATTTGCAGGGGGTGGCAGCGATGTATCCCAACCTTCCGATTTCTGAGCAGTTTCTTACGGTGAATGAGTTTTCCAGACCGGGACTTTCCCTTACGGATACACCCCAATATATTGTAATTCACTATACGGCGAATCCGGGGTCTACAGCGCAGAACAATAGAGATTATTTTGAAAATCTGAAAGATACACAGCAGACCTATGCCAGTGCACAGTTTGTAATTGGCTTGGAGGGTGAGATTATTCAGTGTGTGCCTTGTGATGAGATGTCTTATTGTTCCAATAGTTTGAATGAGATATGCATCTCCATTGAAATGTGTCATCCAGATGAATGGGGGAATTTCAATGACGCCACTTATAACAATTGTGTGTATCTTGTAGCACATCTGATGAATTATTACCATATGGATATGGACCAGTTGATTCGACATTATGATGTGACGGGAAAGAATTGCCCGCGCTATTTTGTGGAGCATGAGGATAGATGGGATATGTTCAAGGGATTTGTAGAGCAATATCGGGAAGAATTTGCCCAGGAGGATGAACTCTTGTATCAGCAAATGGTACAGGAACAGCCGAAGACGGAAGAAGTCACCAGTGAAGTGTTGGAGTAACAGAATGGTATATGTAATTGCTATCATGAATAGAAGGTTAAGTATGAAATGAGAAATTATGTGAGACATAAGAAGAAGGGAATCTATCTCCATGGAGACGGATTCCCTTTTCCAATAAAATATGATGTTGTATTATAATCTGAACTTCAATTGTACCGGTTCCTTTAATTTCTGTCCGCCGCGGGATTTCACTCTTGTCGTAATATGTAAAAAGTAATCCGTATCCTTTGCGTACGGCTCTAACGGTTCTAACTCGATTTCATTGGTTACATCATTGTAATTGAACTTGGTAGCCATTCGTGCGCCTGTTTCGCTTTGCACATACAGATTCTCGCTGTTGATGGTAGACGGGTCTAATGCTGTGGTGAAGCGGCAACGCCATACGAATTTACCAGTCTTGAAACTAAGATTCTGATGTACTCTATTCTCAAATCCCTTCGGGATATCATTAATCTCAATGTAATCTCTAGCCATATGTTACCTCCTTTTGCCGACTATTGTTATCGGAGAATATCCTCTAAATTAAGTAATCGGCAATAAATGAAAGTTTGTTAATATCATTTACCTTATGTCACAGAGTATAACATAAATGGAGGAAAAAGGCACTACCTTTTTGAAGGTTGAAATGGATTGAACACTGTTGAAAAAGATGTTATTATTCTTAATATAAATATTGGGAAAATTTGGGTTGAGGGGTGTTTTGAATAGATGCAGATGAAAAACATAGTAAAAATTGCTGTATGTGATGATGAAGAAGGTATACGTCATAGTTTGATAGACGTGCTTAAAAAGATATTGGAGAAGGAAGAGATTTTGTATGAGGTATACGAATTTTCTTCTGGAGTGGAATTATTAGAAAGTAAGGAGAATATACAATTACTGTTTTTGGATATGGATATGCCGGGGATAGATGGGATTGATGTGGGAATGAAAATCAAGGAAACCAATCCATGGTGTAAAATTGTGATTGCATCTGGTAGAGAAGACCGGTTTAAGGAAACCTATAAGGTGAAACCGTTAAGATTTGTTTCAAAACCATTTGAAGAAGAGGAAATCAGAGAGGCTATACTAGCCTATGTTGTTGTAACGGTAGGAACAGAAAAGCTAGAGGTATTTAAACAACGACAATCCTTTTGGATTCGGCAAAGAGATATTAGGTACATTGCAGCATACAACGGCTATGTTGAAATTATGGCGAATGACGAATTATATCGCAAGGATGTGTCCTTGAGTCAGTTGGAACAGAACCTTGAAAAGGAGATATTTTATAAGGTACATAAAAGTTATATTGTTAATTTCTTTTGGGTTACAAAATTAGAAGAAAAAGAAGTTATAGTAGGTAAGATTCGATTACCCCTTTCGAGAAGACAACGAAAGGATATTAAGGAAGCGTATATGCAGTTTGATGTGAAGTATAGGTAGAGAATATGAATGATATGGTGTTGGTGTATTTTGAATTTGGTTTATATATGGTGTTTTTGTTAATTGGAGCTACTGCCCTGTTTGGCGGTAAGATTCGGCATATATGGCCAGTTGTTATTAATTATATAGGGTTTGCTTGTATAACCATGAGCGGAAATTGGGAAGTAGATTTTGTTGGATTTATAGGTGGTATTTCTCTTATTGTCTGTTATATGTTGACAGTTAGATTTTCTTCTGAGCATAGATATATCAAAAAGATATGTGTATTACTTATCTTGATGTATTTACAGGAATTGTTTGAAATGATATTATCTGCAATAACCTTTCCGTTGACAAAGGAAATTGCGGAGAGGGAATGGGCTGTCATACAATGTTTGTGGGAAGTGAGTGTTCTATTCATAATTTCATGGTTATATTTACGACATAAGGATAAACTGTCGGAGGTACAATTAAAAAAACGTGCAGGTAAGGGAATTATTCCTTTATTCATATTTGTAGCCTCTGAAATTGTTATGCTGGTGGTATGGTTGAAAGTGTCCTTAGAGGATAGTCCTAATGCAAGAAGTTATTTCTTCGGCTCATTTTTAAATCTTTGTTCCCTAATCAGCATAGGAATGATGGTTATTATAGTTATATATATTAAGAGTACCAATGACCAGTTAGAGAGTGCAATTGCGGTTGAACAGAAGCTACAACAATTACAAGTTGAGTACTATGAGACGTTGCTAGAAAAGGAAAATGCCACGAGGAAATATCGTCATGATATGAATAATCACCTGATATGTTTAAAGGGTTTGCTAGATAATGAAGATATGGAAGGAACCAAAGCATATATTGATGAGATGAATACAAATATGCAAGCGGTTAAGAAGAAAAGCTATCACACAGGACTCTCTATACTTGATATGATTATGAATTATCATGTGGGGCAGTTGGAACAAGGAAATCCTGTAGAGGTGAAGGGAAGATGCAATAGTCCGCTTGCAGTATCGGATATGGATTTGTGTGTCATCTTTGCTAACCTAATACAGAATGCGGTGGAAGCATTAAACCGATGTGACAAAGAGAAAGGTTTTCTGAAATTAGGGATTAACGAGGGGAGTAACTATGTTCAGATTAGAATTGTGAATTCGGTGTTACCTCATACCATACAGCTAGATGAGAAGGGAAACTTGCAGACCACCAAAAAAGATAAGCGTAGTCATGGTATAGGGGTTTCGAATGTGAAGGAAACTATTAACAGAGTTGGAGGGAAGTTGCAATATCATATTGAAGAAGAGGAATTTGTGTGTGAAATAATATTACCGATACAGTCGAATTGACCGAATGTTGGGTTAAAAGACCGAATGTCGGGTTGGATGCTAGAAATTCATGGTTTTTTGTGTTACTTTTCTGTTAAAAATACATATGATGGTATTGAGATACAGGGAGACTATTTATCGGGAGTCGTAAGTAACACATCGACCGCTTATTTGGCAGGCAACTGGAATCAACTAAAGAAAGTAAAGGTTGGTAATAATAGAAAAAGTGTGGTAGACTATAACGCAGCAGTTAATAAGGTGACAAAACAATTTGGAAGTAGTACGAAAGCGACGAATAGTATCGGTAGTATGAATAATGGTAAGCTTGCATTTGTATATAATGACAAAACAGGTTATTATGAACCTAATTGGGTGTTTGAATCGGAAAAAGAAGCAGTAACATATAATGTGAATTGCTTGAGTGGAGCTTTGAATGTAATAGAAATGCCAAAGTAGGGAGGTATCAATCTATGAAGAAGAACATGTCGATTGTCATTTTTACATTGTGCGTCATGTTAATAGGGTGTAGTAAGCAAGAGGAACTTACCCAAGAACCTAGCACAATAACGCAGAGTGAGGAAATCATGGATACAGCACATGATACGCTTGCGGAAGAGGAAACCAGCAACCTAGACATGACAGGTAATGTACCAGAATGGATTGCTCCATATACACAATTAGAGCAATATCCGGAAACAATTTATTTGGATGAGGAAAATGATTCCTTTTCAATTGTTGATAATCAATTAGCATTTCCAGAAACGAACCTCATAATAGTTTCGAAAGAGATTGCAGGTGATGAGAGAACAGGAATTACGGATAAGAAAGAAGCGATTGTCGAAGTTGTTAATCTTTTGAAAAAAGAGAATGGCTTGACAGAAGACGAAACGGTCAATCCCAACGGGAAGTACATTCATATGGATTTTGACTTGGTATTTTTGACTGTACAAGGTGACTATGCATTGATGGAGTTTAGTTTGTTCGAGGATAATCGCATATGCGTTGATATCACCAGTGAAAATGAAAATTCACCAATCTCATTTTGGATCAAATCTGAAATGATAGCGGAGAAAATCAAAAATATATGTGATTTCGAAAAATATGAACTGTCATCCTGTGAGGCAATGGAAAAGGTTGTAATTTGTGGAGAACAAGGTACTGAATATATCTTAAATGAAGAAGAGTTAGATAAGTTCAGAGACATTTTATCAGGATTAAAAGAAGAGACTTCTTTGTGTAGCGGGCCGTATAATATCATCATCAAGGGAATATCAGCGAACGAAGAAATTTCAATGAAATGGTGCAATGATGGTTGTGGAATATTAGCTGTTAGTGGATATTGTTATCAGTTAAATGAAAGCGATAGCCAGTGGTTACAAGAGATTATCAATGGAATAGAATAGTTTAGAGCAGTACATTTTGTTTCCGAAAGGAAATGGAGTGTGCTGTTTTTTTGACTTTATAGGAAATTTCTAAGAAAAACGGAAGATATTCTGTGGTGAATACCTTCCGTTTTGGATGTTAATTATATAAGCAATGTTATTCTACTTTTCATACCCGACCAAGAAAGCCTTCTGGTTGATTTCCACGGTCTTAGGTGGAACAGTGTTAGCGATAACCTCTAACCAGTCCTCCTTGGAAAAGTCCATATGCTGTGCTGCAACACCTAATACGATGTTGTTGAATACTCTGGAATTACCAAGCTTTAATGCTTCTGCAGCAGCATCTACAGAGTATACCTTGTAGGTCTTGCTAAGCTCTTCAATGATGTTCTCCGGATATTCAGCAGCGCCTGTCACAACGGTGATTGGGTCGATTCGCTGGTCATTTACTACCAAAGCTCCTCCTGGCTTTAAGAAGTGTGCGTAACGAAGTGCCTCAAGACGTTCAAATGCGATAAGCACGTCTGCCTGACCTTCCTCTACGATTGGTTCCTCGACCTTTTCGCCATATCGTACAAATGTTACTACGGAACCACCACGCTGTGCCATTCCGTGTACTTCTGATAATTTTACATCATATCCGGCGGTCAAAATGATACCGCCTAAGATTCTACTGGTGAGCAAGGTTCCCTGACCTCCAACACCAACTATCATAATATTCTTAGTTTCAGCCATTATTTTGCCACCTCCTCAATTGCATCAAATGGACAAAGGTTCTTACAAAGACCACATCCATTACACATAGTAGCATCAATACTGATGGTTCCATCTTCGTTCTTGGTAAGAGCAGGGCAACCAGGCTTCAAGCACATGCCACACTTCTTACATTTTTCTGGAATAGGAACGCATTTGTTAGGGAATACTACATCCTTAAGCAATGCACAAGGAGACTTAGTGATGATAACAGAAAGTTCGTCTCTTGCAACTTCCTCTTTGATAACCTTCTCAAGTTCTTTGATGTCAAATGCATTAACCTCTTGAACATGCTCAATACCCATTGACTTACAAAGTCCCATAATATTAATAGCAGGAACTACTTTTCCCATTAAGGTCTTGCCGGTAGCTGCATTGTCCTGATGACCGGTCATACCAGTAATGGAGTTGTCAAGGATGATAACAGTTCCAGTAGCTTGATTGTAAACCATGTTCATCAAAGAGTTCACACCGGTATGCATGAATGTGGAATCACCGATAACAGCAACCCAGTCCTTCACATATTCTTTACCCTTTGCCATTTCCATTCCATGTAGAGAAGAAATAGAAGCACCCATACAGATGGTGGTGTCTACTACGCTAAGCGGAGCAACTGCACCTAAGGTGTAACAGCCGATATCTCCGGCAGCGTGAATTTTCAACTTGTTAAGGACAGTGTATACACTTCTGTGTGGACAACCCGGACAAAGTAGAGGTGGTCTCGCAGGAGCTTCCGCAGGAGTGTTAAGCTTAAGCTCTTCCTTCAAGATAACCTTGCGAATCATGTTGGCACTGTATTCGCCCTGTACAGTAAAAGCTTCCTTACCGATACATTTGATTCCCCAAGCGCGAACCTGTTCTTCGATAACTGGCTCTAATTCCTCGAAGATGTATAGTGTGTCTACTTTAGAAGCGAAGTCTTCAATCATTTTCTTTGGAAGTGGATGTACCAGACCAAGCTTCAAGACAGAAGCATCTGGACAAGCTTCCTTTACATATGTATAAGGAATACCACTGGTGATAAAACCAATCTTGGTATCCTTCATTTCTACTCTGTTCAGTGGCATGTCTTTTGCAAATCCTTCCTTTGCAACCACCAATGTATTGGCGTCCTCTGCCATACGGTTCATTCTATCCTCTACCACAAGGTGACGCTTGATTGCCATTCCTGGCATCATAACGTGTTTTGCAATATTCTTCTCATAAACCTTATCCTCAGGTACTACACGGTCTTCTAATGTAACGACACCCTGTGAGTGTGCAAGACGTGTTGTGGTGCGAAGTACGATAGGAGTATCGTATTCCTCTGAAAGCTCAAATGCAAGCTTCATATAGTCCTTAGCTTCCTGTGAGTCGGATGGCTCAAGTACTGGAACCTGTGCTGCGCGACAAATCTGGCGGGTATCCTGCTCGTTCTGTGAGCTATACATACCTGGGTCATCGGCTACAACTGCAACCAATCCACCTGTTGCACCGATATAAGCCATGGTATACATTGGGTCTGCTGCTACGTTGAAACCAACGTGCTTCATGGAAGCCATCGCACGAACACCGCTGATGGAAGCACCACTAGCAACCTCCATAGCAACCTTTTCATTTGGTGCCCATTCACAGTAGATTTCTGGGTATTTTACTAAATTCTCACTAATCTCGGTACTAGGTGTTCCAGGGTAAGCAGATGAAACCTTAACACCTGCTTCGTATGCACCACGGGCAATGGCCTCGTTACCGAGCATAATTTTTTTCTCTGACATGAGAGTCCTCCTTTGGGTTATAGCTGTTGTTATTCGCATTCCGACCTACCGGTCAGCATGCTCATGATACTTAGTTCATCAAATGATTGCACATCGTCGCAAGCTTTGCTTGCTTGTTACGCAATCGCTTGATGAGTTATAACATATATGTGTTATATTTATTGTTTGCTACGTGCTTACGCACTTTCGCAACCAATCGCCCATTCGCATTCCGACCTACCGGTCAGCATGCTCATGATGCTTAGTTCATCAAATGCTTGCACATCTTCGCAAGCTTTGCTTGCTTGTTGCG
>JAFSIQ010000036.1 GCA_017439675.1 Lachnospiraceae bacterium | reverse complement strand
TTTCTGTGACGGATATGGGCAAGACTGAGTGGAGCTATGAAAAGCCGATGATGATTGCAGAGTCCGGGAACTATTTTGTGTTTATTTTCAGCAACAGCCATGCGCAGCTCTATGACAAGAGAGCGATTTCTGGTGGCACAGTAGAGGAGTTTAGAGCATTTATTGAGGAAAAGACAGGGAAGAAATTAGTGGAGGCATAAAAATAAAATGACATTTATGATCGACAAGTTAGAATGGACCAGAGAACTCGAAGATTATAAAATTTTTGACGATAGAATAGAGATTGTTTACAAAGCCACATACGGATCTTTGGCAAAGAACATACTATCATTTTCGGAATGACAATGCACCGGTGCTGCAAATGGAAACAGAGGAGCCGTTCTTTTCATTTACCGTAAAAACGGAATTCGAGAGTAAGCATCGCTTTGACCAGTGTGGTATCGATTCAGTCGAAGAGAGGATGATTATTGCATTGAATGCTCAGAAGATGGAATTACATTCAAGCAAATGCGAGTGTGTCATATGTGGAACGGCGGTGGAGCAATTCGGTTTGGTATTTATGCATGCAGTCCGGAAGATTCTTCCTTCAAAGCGACATTTACCAATATGGAATTGACAGAATGCAAATGGTTGGCGCATGACGGGCAGCAGCCGGATATGGTGTAGAATGCGGTAAGAAAATAAGAGTGAGGTGTAAGTTTTGCATAAGGATGATGTGCGGGACATTAGATGGATTTTAATTGTTCTTGCTATAGCGTTTGTTGCAATTGCATTTCCCAATTTCGGGGAAGTAATCTCGAATCAAGTTAGGGGAATTACAACACCAATATATAAGGAGAGAGTCAAACGCTATGTTTGTGAACAAGGATACTCGCAGGAACAGCAGGAGATTCTTTTTGTTGCAATCGATCATATCAGATATCCGGAGAATATCAGTGACTACAAAATGATCCATTTGACACATGTCAACGGACCGGCAGGAGAGTGTTCGCTGGTGTCATCAGATGGAATGGAAAACGTTATTGTAGATGAAAAGGATTGGTATGTTATGATTGGCGATTCATCCTTGCATCAGTATTATAATGCAATCATCGATTATGAGACTTTG
Source organism: Lachnospiraceae bacterium (assembly GCA_017439675.1). Classification (GTDB taxonomy): domain Bacteria; phylum Bacillota; class Clostridia; order Lachnospirales; family Lachnospiraceae; genus CAG-590. Next base: position 440 of record JAFSIQ010000036.1, on the reverse strand, counting down.
GAGTATTTGGGAAGTGTCCCGATTGCGTAATAGGGTAAAAGTATGACAGTAAAATTATTTGTTCAGGCAATCACGAAATTTTTATTAGGTTTTGTCGTGGTTGGTTTATTGATATTCCTGCCTGCGGGCACTTTTTTCTATATGAATGGTTTGTTGTTCATGGGAATTCTATTTGTACCAATGTTCCTTGCCGGTATTGTAATGATGTTTAAAAATCCTGGGCTGTTAAAAAAACGGCTTGATGCAAAAGAAAAGCAAAGAGAACAAAGCTTTGTCGTAAAGCTCAGTGGACTCATGTTCCTTGCAGGATTTGTTATTGCGGGAATCGGCTTTCGCCTTCATTGGTATATGTTACCAAAGAGCGTTGTGATTACTGCTGTGGTGGTATTTCTTATTGCCTATATTCTCTATGCGGAGGTACTTAGGGAGAATACATACCT
>JAFSIQ010000035.1 GCA_017439675.1 Lachnospiraceae bacterium | reverse complement strand
TCCTTTACCGTAAGCACTACACCTCGTTTTCCCTGATAAACAGCAACCTCCACCGAGCCACTTGGTCTATTATAGCGAATAGCATTATCACACAGATTATAGATTAATTCTTCCATCATCTGACGATTGGCATATATTACCTGACTACTGCCATTCAAAAGTATTCTTACATCATGATTCCTTGCATTGACTCCTAACATCTGTACACAGCTTTGAGCTATTTTATAGAGGTCAAGATCCTCAAATTCCGGTGTCTGCTGCACTGCATCCAGCTCTGATAAGCGGATAATATCATTAATCAAGGTCAATAACCTGTCTGCATTCTGATGAATTGCCTTTGCAAAGTTGGTTATATTCTCTCCATCCACCAGATTGTTTTCCATCAACTCCGCATAACCTGAAATCGACGTAAGCGGTGTCTTCAATTCATGGGAAACATTTGCTGTAAAATCCTGCCTCATGGTAGCACTCTTCAAAATATCCTCATGCTGTCTTTGTATTGTTGCCACAAAAGGACGAAGCTCATCGTAAATCTCTACATCTTCTAGACTGTCCATATGCTCTGCTACATTCTCAACCGGTGCAATCAATCGATTCGTAATGAACCTCGCCAACAATGCACACAAAGCAAACAATAAAATAACAATTCCAGAGACTATCGGAATCAGGCGCAACAACACGCCCCAGGCATTGCTCGCTTGCTTGGCTACTCTGACAACCGCATCATCTTCCATACGAACTGCAAAATAAAACAAGTTCTCAGCCAAGGTATCCGAATTACGAATCGCAAATCCCTCTCCGTTGACCAATGCCTCTTGAATCTCTTCTCTTCCGGCATGGTTGTCCATCTGTGTCTTATCCACATAGTTATCGTATATAACATTTCCATCCTGTTCTACAACTGTAATACGTAGCTCGTCCTGTATCGAATCGAAGCTCTCCCATGAAATATTTTCATTAGCATTGATATCACGCAGTAAAAAGGCATAGGAACGAATCTCCTCCATAACCTGATCCTTTATCATATCATAGGAAACCCATAGGGAGAAAAAAACAGTAGATAAAATCGCAACTGCGGTAATCAGCATAAAATGTATATGTATTTTCTTCTTCATTGTACAAAGCTCCCCTTATTCTATCATATAACCAACATTTCGAACCGTTTTAATGTGATTACCTGCCTCACCCAGCTTTTGTCGTAAGGTCTTAATATGCATATCAACGGTTCTGGTTTCTCCCATATAGTCTGTTCCCCAGATACGGCTCATAATACTTTCTCGCTTCAATACGATTCCAACATTCTCAAGTAACATTTTTAATAATTCATATTCTTTAAAGGTAAGCTCGCAATGCTTGTCCTTCACATATACCGCATGCTTCTCATCATCCATGGAAAGCTCCTCTAGTTGTAACAGCTTTCTCTCTTCCTGCACACCACTTCTCCTTAAAAGAGCCTTCACTCTGGCAATCAGCTCCATAACTCCAAAAGGCTTTGCCAAATAATCATCTGCTCCCATGTCCAATCCTTTAACCTTATCAATTTCTGTTGTTTTTGCTGTCACCATAATAATAGGTAGCTTTGCCAGCTTAGGAACGCTTCTTATATTCTGTACAATCTGCAATCCATCCTCATCCGGGAGCATGACATCAAGTACTGCAAGAGACGGGATTTTTTCCTCAACTGCCTCATAAAAATCCTTTGCATTAGTAAATCCCTTTACCTCATAATTGCTGTTTTTCAATGCAAAAGTCTCAATTTCTAAAATATCATTATCATCCTCTACTACATAAATTAATGCCATATCATACTCTCCTGTTAAAACATAATTTGAGGGCAGTGGTTAAAACCACTGCCCCCAATTCAATACCACTACGGTAAATCATACTTTTTAAGATAATTCTGGAATCTTAAATCAAATTCACTACCTTCGCCCTTTTGAAGATTATCTACATACTCATGAGCAAGTGTATCGTCCTCTTCTAACTGCATTACGCTGATAGCGATATTGGAACAATGGTCTGCAATTCTCTCGTAGTTGTTGGTAACATCAGATAATACAAATCCCATTTCCACGGTACATTTACCCTTACGTAAACGCTTGGTATGACGTTTCTTCATTTCCTTCTGAATGACATCAATCGCTTCTTCAAACGGTTCAATCTGCTTGGCTGCTACTGCATCCTCTTTTTCAAAAATAGAAACCGATAAATCTACAATATCACCAATAGCCTTAGAGAAGATATGAAGCTCT
>JAFSIQ010000034.1 GCA_017439675.1 Lachnospiraceae bacterium | reverse complement strand
TCAGATAGTCAAGCTCTGACCTCTGGTACATATTGTCTGCGACCTCGTTCTCAACGGCGGTGCAGTCTATAGAAATCATGCTGCCATCAGCGAAGCAAAGCTCCACACAGGCAGTATCAATATTAAATTCACAAGTTAATAAATCGCTCATTTTGATTGTCTCCTCATTCTGGTATCCTATTTTCGCAAGTCTGACTCTCCAGAAATATTGGTAAATCTTTGGTAAAATTGAGAGCGAAACACAAAAAACACTTATTTTCGGGACTTATAAGATGATTTGAGACTTTTCATCATGCCCGGTAAATCCTGCCGTGGCAGATGAATAGCACTTTTATCATGTTGGTTTTTCTCCTCTTTTTCGTTTCCACAAGGGCTTACAATTCCTTGCAAACCCTTGATTTATCCGGGTTTGTGGGTATTTCTCCATTCCCTTTTATTTATGTTTGTGCCATATTACTTTTTTCTGTATCTTGGCACAAATCTTCATAATTCTTCGTATTTTTGCAGTCATTTGGTGTAGAATTGGTGTAAGTAAAATGTGCCTTCAACCCGCTTAAATAGCTGTTAATTGAGCCATTTCATCTGCTACTTTGGTGTAAGTTGCATGGGTATACACATTTAATGTCACTGTAATGTCAGCATGTCCCATGAAATATTGCAGTGTTTTGGGATTCATTCCACGCTCTGCCATCCGGGTACAAAAGGTATGGCGAAGCACATGGGGTGTAATTCTCGGCAGTTGCTCCTCGTGGGTGGCATTATATTTGTCAAGCAACCGTTTCATGACATGCTCCAGATGCATTGCTACTTTCGGCTTGCCGTCCTTGTCCAACAGTAGAAATCCCTTATAGCCATCCACTACCATTTCCTTGCGTGGTTTCTGCCTGTTCGCAATGATATTCAGCAATGCTTCCTTTACCTCATCCGTCATGTAGATAAAACGAACACCTTTCTCCGTCTTGGTATTCTCCACATAGTATTTTCCATTCCGGATTCTGGTAAGCTGATGGTCTACTCTGATTTTTCGCTCTTTAAAATCCAAATCCGAAAGGGTAATTCCCATGAATTCACTGATTCGCATCCCTGTTCCAAGCAACACAATTATCTCATCATAGTACCGACTGAAATGCTCATCATTACGAACATATTCCAGATACCTTTCCTGTTCTTCCTCTGTCATTGCTACTCTCTTCTGGCTGTTATTCGGTATCAAATCCATCCTAAAATCAAATGGATTTTTCCTGAGATAGTCATCATTAACAGCCATCTGAAAAGCAGGTTTTAACACACCTTTGATACTATTGATACTACTGTAACCTCGTCCTTTGTCATACAGATTTAACAGAAATCTCTTGGCATCCACCACTCTGACCTTGCTTACCTGTTGGTAACCGAAATCCTCTTTGCGTAAAACATTCAGTACAAAATTGTAGCCGACTGTGGTGTTATAACGCACATTTCTTCTGAGGCTGACGTATCGCTCTACCAGTTCAATCACCGTAATACCTCCACCGGATATATCCAATCCCTGCAAGGTATCTAACTGTATTTTCTTTTCCTTTTCACGCAGCTTATTCAAATCATCTGCGTAGACACACTGTCGTTTCCCTCTCATATCGGTGTAACGATACATGTATGTCAAATCTTTTCTTTGGCTCTCTCCCGTCCTTAACAGCCT
>JAFSIQ010000002.1 GCA_017439675.1 Lachnospiraceae bacterium | reverse complement strand
ACACTAGCCTTCCAAGCTAGATACGTGGGTTCGATTCCCATCACCCGCTTTTTTTATTGCAAAGTTAGGAAAAGATATCATAAGCAAGTCTTATGGTATCTTTTTTTGTTCTCCAGGCAATACTATTCCCATAAAATGCTACCATTTCCCTGCATGTGAATGACATAAAAGGAGGATTACTTATTTATGAAAATATGGAAAAAAGTAGGACTATTACTTTGTGTAGTTATCATCGGTCTGCTGGTTCTGACAGGCTGCCAAAGCAAAGAGCAGAAGAAAATTGTGAGAATCGGACATAACCAATCGGTAAATCATCCGACACATATCGCCTTAGCTGCGTTTCAGGATTATATAAATGATCACTTGGGAGACAAGTATGTGGTGGAGGTTTATCCAAATGAATTGCTAGGTTCCCAGACGGATATGGTGCAGCTAACACAGACGGGTGCGATTGATTTCTGTATTGCAAGTAATGCGATTTTGGAAACGTTTAGCAAGAACTACGAGATTTTTAACCTGCCGTACCTCTTTGCAAGTACGAAAAGCTATCACAATGCCATGGATGATAGAGAGATTACGGATAAAATCTTTACGGCTACAGAAAAAGCAGGATTTCTTGCAGTGACATGGTTGGATGCGGGTACGAGAAATTTCTACACGGTAAAGAAGCCAATTGAAAGTCCGAAGGATTTGAAGGGGCTAAAGATTCGTGTGCAGCAGTCGCCGACAAATATTGAGATGATGAAGCTTCTTGGTGGCTCGGCAACACCGATGGGATTTGGCGAGGTATATACGGCTCTTCAGTCCAACATTATCGATGGTGCGGAAAACAATGAACTTGCATTGACCGATAATGGACATGGGGATGTGTGTAAATATTATTCCTACGATATGCATCAAATGGTGCCGGATATTTTGATTGGAAATCTTGCGTTTATAGAGGAACTGAGTGATGAAGAAATGGTAATCTTTGAAGAAGGGTATGAATTAGTAAACGAGATTCAGCGAGAAGAGTGGATAAAGGCGGTAGAAGCGGCGAAGCAAAAAGCGGAAAACGAACAAAATGTAAGGTTTATTTATCCAGACCAGGAGCCATTCAAAGAGGCTTGTTTGCCATTGCATCAATCCGTTCTTGAAAGAAATACGGAGATTCAGGATATTTACGACAAGATTCAAAAATACAATGAATTATATCCGTCAGACACAGAGTAGGAGGGACATTCCATGAAACAGTTACGAAAACTTTTAAATCACACATTAAATGTGCTGGCGGGCGTGAGCTTCTTGGCGATGGTAGCCTTGACCTGCTGGCAGGTGCTTACCAGATATATTTTGCAAAATCCTTCTTCCTGGTCAGAGGAATTAGTGTCCTACTTATTTGCGTGGATGGCACTGTTTGGGGCCTCCCTGGTAGTTGGTGAGCGCGGGCATATGAACATCCCGATTGTGGTGGAACGAATGGGTGAGAAGGGAAGAAAATTCTTTGCAATTTTTGCAGAGATTGTAGCTCTTGCGTTTTCGGGAGTCATTCTGGTGTATGGGGGAATACAGATAACCAGTCTGGCAATGGGGCAGATGACCTCATCTCTTGGACTACCGATAGGTGTGTTCTATATTATTCTTCCACTTAGCGGTGCACTCAATATTATTTATACCATTTTAAATATTGTAGATATCGCTACGGATTCAGAAGTAGTGGAAGGGGAGGTGTAGCGTATGGCAATGCAGGCGTTGGGAATTATTTTGGTAGTATTAATTGTACTACTTGTGATTGGTGTGCCGATTTCCTATGCAATTGGCATCTCCTCTCTTGCAGGTATTCTGCTGGTTGTACCGCTTGACGTTTCGGTTTTAACAGCAGCGCAGCGAACCTTTGTGGGAATGAGTAAATTTAGTTTAACCGCGATTCCCTTCTTTATTCTGGCGGGCAATCTTATGAACCAGGGTGGAATTGCGAAAAGGCTAGTTAACTTTGTGTTGGCTATCTTAGGAAAACTACCAGGTTCCCTTCTGGTGACAAATGTTGGTGCAAATGCATTGTTTGGAGCCATCTCCGGCTCGGCTTCAGCGGCAGCGGCTGCAGTAGGAAGCATGGTGCGTGAGGGGGAGGAGGAACAAGGGTATGACCCGGCTGTCTGTGCGGCAACAAATGCGGCTTCAGCACCTTCCGGACTCCTCATTCCACCGTCTAATGCGCTAATTACCTATTCTCTAGTTTCGGGTGGAACCTCGGTGGCTGCGCTGTTCCTTGCGGGGTATGTTCCGGGAATTATCTGGGCACTGTGTTGTATTGTTGTTGCGGTCATCATTGCAAGACAAAAAGGATATAGAGGTAGACCGGGGAAATTCGAATGGGGGAATCTCGGAGTGGCAACCCTGCAGGCTCTGCCGTCCTTGTCACTGATTGTGGTTGTTATTGGAGGAATTGTTGCAGGTATCTTTACGGCGACAGAAGGGTCGGCAATTGCAGTTGTGTATGCATTAATTCTGGGAATCTGTTATAGAAATATTTCGTTGAAATCCTTTTGGAGAATCGTAGTCGACAGCGCAAAAATGAGTGGTATGATTGTGTTTTTAATTGGTGTTTCCAACATCCTTGGTTGGGTAATGGCATTTACTCAGATTCCGCAAGCAATTTCTGCGGCACTTCTTGGAATTACAAACAATGAGATTGTAATTTTACTTATCATGAACGTGATTTTGTTAGTTGCAGGAACCTTTATGGATGTCACTCCGGCGATATTGATATTTACACCACTGTTTTTGCCGATTGTGAAGACATTTGGAATGAATCCAATACAATTTGGGCTTATTCTAGTTTACAAGCTGTGTATTGGAAACATTACACCACCGGTTGGAAATACCTTGTTTGTTTCCATCAAAGTTGGGAAGACAACGTTGGCTAAAGTGATGCCGTATATGCTACTTTATTATGTTGCAATTTTGGCAGGACTTCTTTTGGTAACTTATGTACCGTTTGTGTCAATGGGATTGCCTAATCTGGCGGGGTTAGTCTAGAAAATT
>JAFSIQ010000033.1 GCA_017439675.1 Lachnospiraceae bacterium | reverse complement strand
ATCTATTTTCATAGGAATATGCTCTTTATTAAACACAATACAGTGTTCATTGTAATACACATATGGAGAATACTGAAAATAGTAATCACACCCTGCCAGCTTAACCGGAATGATTCTATGGTTCTGTCTTGCCGGGTGGTTCAAATGTCCGGCATATCCTTCATTCTCCTCGCAAAGTAAACATTTGGGATAATCATTTTTCTTTTGTGTAGCTGCTTTCGCAATATCTCTGGGATCTTTTTCAGGCTTCGAAAGATTAATGGTAATGTCAATCTGACCATACTCTGTATCCGTACTCCACTTCTCATCTTTTACAATTCGGTCTCTTCTGATATAATTTGTATCCTGACTGAGCTTATAATAATACTCCGTGGCAAGCTTAGGATTTTCACCATATAATTCCTTAAATCGTGCTCTTATCTGTGAAGGCATCGGTGTAATCAGCCCCATAATTTTGGTGTCAAACAAATCTTTGGTTGTTACGGTATCATCTTCCATGATTCCTAACTCTAACGCACGTGTCATCATATCCTCAAGAATCAGGTGAACCGGTCTTACCGTTTCCTCACTCCAGACAAATTCCTTTTTTTCAAACAATTCCAACAATCTGTTTATTACATATACCTTATCATCTTCTGCAATAAGACCGTTTACCATGCCATAACTTACTAATTCAGAAATTAACTTATCCATATCAAAGCCCTCCCATATCTATTCTAGTATCCGTTGGGATGATTTACATGCCACTCCCATGCTGTCCTGATAATGGTACGAAGATCCGCATATTGGGGATTCCATCCGAGAACTGTCTTAGCCTTTGTGCTGGATGCAATCAATGTAGAAGGATCTCCGGCTCTTCTGGGTTCTTCTTTTGCCGGAATCGGATGACCCGTTACTTCCCTGGCCACATCAATTACTTCTTTTACCGTAAATCCTACTCCGTTTCCAAGGTTAAAAATGTCGCTTTCTCCACCTTTTGCTAAATACTCCATAGCAAGGATATGTGCCTGTGCCAAATCATTTACATGAATATAATCTCTGATACAGGTACCATCTTTTGTATCATAGTCATTTCCAAATACTGAAATATACTCACGTTTACCATTAGGAACCTGCAAAATCAACGGAATCAGGTGTGTCTCAGGATTATGTGCTTCACCAATCTTTCCGTTAGGGTGTGCACCACATGCATTAAAATATCTAAGAGAAACATATCTTAAATTATGTGCCTTGGATGTCCATTTGAACATCTTTTCCATGGAAAGCTTTGTCTCCCCGTAACAATTCGTCGGCACAGTTCTGTCACTTTCCAAAATAGGAATGCTTTCAGGCTCACCGTAAGTTGCTGCCGTAGAAGAAAAGACAATCTTATCGATACCGTGTGCAACCATACTCTCCAGCAAAACTTCTGTTCCGCAAAGATTATTATTGTAATACTTCAACGGATTTGTCATACTCTCACCTACCTGTGAGCTTGCCGCAAAATGGATAACTCCGTCAATCTGCTCCTTATCAAACACCTCATCCAAGAATTTCCTATCGCGAATGTCTCCTTCATAAAACTTAGCCTGCGGATGTACAGCTGCTCTAAATCCGGTTAACAGATTATCGATAACAATCACTTCATGTCCGGCATCAATCAACTCGTAAACCGTATGTGAACCAATATATCCTGCTCCTCCTAATACTAAAATCCTCATCACTAATACCCTCCTCTTATAAAACTTTCATACCGCCATATTTTCTGATTCTTAAATCCTTACATGAGCCTTCACCAAAAATATGATCCATCTGTGCTTT
>JAFSIQ010000032.1 GCA_017439675.1 Lachnospiraceae bacterium | reverse complement strand
CTCGCTCTTTCGCGTACATCGCAAGCTTTGCTTGCTCAGTATCGCCATGCTCGTTTAATGAAACGCTTCGTCTTTCGCTCGCTCTTTCGCGTACATCGCAAGCTTTGCTTGCTCAGTATCGCCATGCTCGTTTAATGAAACACTTCGTCTTTCACTCGCTCTTTCGCGTACATCGCAAGCTTTGCTTGCTCAGTATCGCGATATTCGCTTAATGAAAGCACTTACGTGCTTTCAATGAAAAGATATACTCCAGACTGACATGCAAGCATGTCGTCTGCCCTATATCTTTTCTAGTGAAAGACTACTGTCTTTCGCTAAGCTCATTATCCGCGTAGGTTGTTAGCCTGCTGTAACATTTCATCGGATGCCTGAATTGCCTTTGAGTTCATTTCATAGGCCCGCTGTGTTACGATCATGTTAACCATCTCATCTGCAACCTGAACATTAGACATTTCTACATAACCCTGATGTACTAAACTCTGCTTAAGTGTTGGGGTCGCAGACTCTTCCAATGGGGCACCGGAAGCGGCAGTCTCTTGATAAAGGTTACCTCCTACACTTTCCAAGCCTGCTGGATTGTTAAACTGAACTAATCCGATTTTCTGGTCATATGCCTGTCCATTCAATTCTCCGGTTATCGGAATTTTGTTGCCATCTACATCTGCCACAAAAATATTGCCTTCCTTGTCAACTGTAAGACTCTCTGCACTATATTCTGATGGAATAATAATTGGATTGTTATTTTGGTCCAAAACCGGATATCCCTGAGATGTACAAAGCATAGTACCACCCTCCACTGGCTGAGTACTAAAACTACCATCTCTGGTATAACAAATATTTCCATCCAAATCTCTAATCTTAAAAAATCCTGAACCTTCAATTGCCATATATGTATTGTTGTCCACATCCTGCAAACTTCCCTGAGCAAATACCTTCGTGATTGCCGCTGTTCTCGTACCAAGACCTACCTGTGCCGGTACTGGCTTATTCTCACCTGCATTGTTGGTAGATGTGGATTGCAATGTCTGGTACAACAAAGACTTAAACTCTGCGGAGTCCTTCTTGTATCCTGTTGTATTCACATTGGCAAGATTATTTGAAATAACATCTAAGCTTGTCTGCTGCGCCATCATTCCCGATGCCGCAGTCCATAATGAACGCATCATATCAAAAACCTCCTAACTACACCTTTCCGATTTCATTCACTGCTTTTTGTAACGTAGTATCTGTTGTCTGAATCATTTTCTGTCCCGCCTCATAGGCTCTGGTAATGGTAATCATGTCTACCATTTCCTCAATTACGTTGGTATTAGACATTTCCAAATATCCCTGATTTACAATCGCCGTGGATGCCTGCAAACCTGCCGCATCTGTTGCGTCATACATATTCTCGCCATATATCAATAAGGCTTGTGGATTCTCAAATGATACAATACCAAGGGTGGCTATCTGTTGCCCGTCCACTGTAAGGTTACCATTCTGGTCGAAGGCAACATTTTGCGCTGTCTGTGCGCCCGGAATCTGAATTCGCTCTCCATTCGTGTCCAACACATAATCTCCATCCCTGGTCACAAGATAACCTTCCGTGTTCACAGTAAATGAACCATCACGAGTGTACTTCGTACTGGTCTCACCCTGCTTGTTTGTTGTCTGAATGGTAAAGAATCCGTCTCCACTAAGGGCTAAATCATAAGTATTGCCGGTCTCGCGTAAACTGCCCTGGGAAAAATCCAAATAGGTTTCACCGATTTTCACGCCTAGATTCATATAACCAATTGGGTATTTTCTAGTTGTATCCGTATTGTTGTCATTGATGCGAACCGCTAACTCGTCATCAAAAGACTGGGAGGTTACATTCTGCTTCTTATACCCTGTGGTATTGGAATTCGCCATATTGTTCGCGATGACATCCAAACGCTTCTGCTCGTTTACCATGCCGGTCCATGCTGTGTAAAGACCTCTTACCATTGTTTCAACTCCTTCTTCTCATGTATAGATTAAGATGGCGGAATATCCATCCTAATTTCTCCTATTCACCTTCCATTACACCACTTAAGAACTCAATATACTTACCAGTTCCAATGGCAACACAGGTCATTGGATCCTCCGCTGTCATCGTGGTAATTCCGGTCTCCTCTTCAATCAATTCTTCCAAGCCGTGAAGCATTGCTCCACCACCGGTTAATACAATTCCTCTGTCTGCAATATCTGCCGCAAGCTCTGGCGGAGTCTTCTCCAACACAGAATGCACTGCCTCAATAATCTGCTCTGTCACTTCCTCTAGTGCTTCTACCGTCTCCTCGGAGGTTACGGTTATGGTTCTCGGAAGACCAGTTACCAAATTACGTCCACGAATATCCAAGGTAAGGTTCTCTGGACGACGATAACAGGTACCAATCTTAATCTTAATCTCCTCTGCGGTACGCTCGCCGATTAATAAATTGTGTTTCTTTCTCATATATCGCACAATCGCCTCGTCAAAATCATCACCCGCAGTTTTAATGGAAGTGCTGACAACCGTTCCGCCCAAAGAGATAACCGCAATATCTGCAGTACCACCACCGATATCTACAATCATGTTGCCACAAGGTCTAGATATATCAATTCCCGCACCGATTGCCGCAGCTACTGGCTCCTCAATGATGGACACATCCCTCGCTCCTGCCTGATAGGTTGCATCTTCAACCGCTTTCTTCTCAACCTCGGTTACCCCACTTGGCACACACACAGAAATTCTTGGTCTTCTTCCAAAGAAGCTCTTTCCCACTGCTTTCTGGATAAAATACTTCAACATCTTTTCTGTAATACGGTAATCAGAAATTACACCCTGACGAAGAGGTCTTACCGCCACGATGTTACCCGGTGTTCTTCCAAGCATCAATCTCGCCTCTTCTCCGATTGCCTTAATACGGTTGGTGTCACGATCAAATGCTACCACGGATGGCTCCTTTAACACAACACCCTTTCCTTTTACATAAACTAGGATACTCGCTGTACCCAAGTCAATTCCTATATCTGAACTTGCCATGTCCATACTCCTTTCCTATATCTATCGTCATAAATTGTCATTTTCATTAGAATTGGATGCTATTCCTTGTCTTTCTTCTTATTCTTGTTCTTCTTAAGAATATACAAGCTCCAATCCTGTCCATATAGTGTTTCCATATGAATCTCGACAATATTCATAATCTGATCTAATTCTCTCATATACGTCTGCCATTTCGTAACCTTGCGATCCTCGATGAAATGTCTGCGGACACCACCCATATTACGATATTGTTCCATCTTATCATTGATAATATCCGTAGCTCTTCTTCCTACCAGACTATAACCAAACAGCTTGTCCGTTGCCTTGTTGGCAAAAATGATATCCCCAGTTTTGTTGTCCTTCACATACACCGCATCTCGGATGTGGTCATAGGACTCCAACAATCCTGTGGTAACCACTTCTGGCTTGGACTGTTTCTGACAGCTACCGATAAAGCCCTCGAAAATTTTCGTCACTGTGGCAGCAAAATGGGTATCAATATAATCAAACTCCCTCTCTCTTTCATCCGCCGCGAATACAATATAACCCTCTTGGCCAGATGAAATTGTCATTTTGTGTATCATCATGGCGACATTAGCACGCTTTGTCACCTCTCTGAGATACGCATCCTCTGCCTGACTATCCGCCACCAACAATAACTCGCTCCGAAATCGTTCTATCAATACTTGATATTCCGCTGGAGCCAATTGCATCGTTGTAACCATTTCACTCTCTTCACCGTTCTGATTCCACACAAAATATTTTTCCACATTTTCGGAATTTTTATTCTTGTAATAAATCACAATGCTATCTACGGTAAGATACATTCCCACCTTGTAGCACATCTCATGGAGTGCAACATCGTTTCCCTTGGACATACACGCCACAATATCCTCTATCACCTTGCGCTCCGCTTGTTCCTTGTGCAACTGCATCTCTGTAAGCTTGCGGATTCTAGTTTCCTTCTGTATCAGCTCTTGAGAATAAAAGCACTTTGCAATGGAATTCGCAAGATGCCACTGATTCTCCGCCACTGCTCCTAATATCATGGCTCCATCCTTTGCAAAACTGGTTAACACCCAGTAGGCGGTTACCATGTCCTCTAACATCAGTGGTGCAAATACCATGTGCACTGTAAGGTTATCCATATCAAAGGAAACACTTTGCGGAATCTTCTGCTCCTTGGCTCTCTCCGATAAAATACTAAATTCTTCTTTAAAAATCGGACGTTCGAACAAGTCATAAAATAATCCCATGTCACTTGCTGGTCCTGCCGGTTGGGTAAGCTGCTTTCCCCCTGCATCTAATACAACGCTATAATAATTGGCATTTCTGCTAAGAGCATCCGCCATCATCTGGAACTCATAGAGCATATCCTTGTCTTCTTCGTCGATGGTGATTAAACTAACTGAACTAGTGTCTACAACTTCACAAGACGTCTGCTCCTCCTCGATTGCTGCTGCCAGCTCTCTTTCCATATTCTTCTGCTCGGTAATGTCTGTCAGCAAAAATGCTACCTCTGCCTCTCCGTCTGACACGCGATTCACTGTGATTTCATTTTCTACCCAAATCTGTCGTCCATCATCCCGAACCATACGGTACACCTGTACATAGTCAGTAATCCCATTGGCCACTGCCTGATATACAGCATCGGACACGCTGCTTCTATCATCTGGATGAATATAATCCTCCGTCAGCTTATACCCCTTACGCAACGCTTCCACATTCATTCCAACCATACCCGCATTCGGCGAAACATAACAGAGCTTGCGCTTTCCTGCATTGTAAGAATGAACTACAACTACACTCTTCATCTTAGAAATGGTATTGCTAAGATATGCATTCTCCAAACTTCTGCGCTGTTCTTCACGCAAATCAATGATCAACAGCTCCAAATCCGTCATCTTACTGTAGTCGTCATAGATATAACGAACCAATAAACGAACTGGTATCAAATCACGTTCCTCTGTTAGGATTCGACACTCAATTTCGTTGTCCTCTTGGTGACGCATCGTATCTTCTCTCATGATATTACAAAGTTTTTCAAAATCCTCTGGGCATACAATGTCCTGAAGACCTATCTTCTTCTCATAAAGCTGCCCTCTGGTAAAACCATACTGATTGATATTCTGAGAGACATACTCCGTCCGAAAGCACTCTGGTTCTGCCTCATCCTGTGTCATATGGATAGCCACAATGCCTGCGTGGTTTACAATGCGCTCCAACGTAACGCTTCCGATATTCATATCTGCTCTTCGTTCAAACAACAGGGTATAAATGAGCGTTTCTGCCTCTGTCATCTCGTTAATCAGACCGCTCACCAAAAACTCCTTATCGTCTGCCGTCATACGGATTCGATGCCAAATCAAGCTTTTCTTTCCATGTAAAACCTCCCAGAAATTAAGCTTTGCAAAATTCCTTCCTGGCTGAATCCTTATATTGCTCACCTTGCCCCCTAGTAATACCTCTGCTTCGTAGTTAATGTCTAACACATCCCCTGACTCCGCCTCAAATACCACCATGGGATACTCTAAGTATTTGGCAAATTGTTTGAAACTTTCAATTCGTTCTGTATCCATAAGCGACTCCTTTAGTTGAACTAGTTGAACTTAATCTGTGGTATCTCCTCCGCATCCTCATCTGGAAGTGCCGGACGCCCTGTAACCTTTGGTCCTTCAATTCCCTTAAATGCCTTATCTGTAATATTCTTGGTCTCTGTACAAGCCTTTACCACACCTTCTACAGACTCCATCAAACTTGCCATATAATTGCTTACATTCTCGCATTCCTTCTTCATAGAACCCCGAATCAAAACAACACGCTCCTTGGCGTCTGCCAACATCTGCTCGCGCTCCTCTTCTGCTTCATCTAACATCCTCTGGCATTCTTCTTGACGCTGTGCCACAGCCTGCTTGTACTCTTCCTCTGCGCGAACACGAAGATTGTCTCTCTCTTCTTCTGCGCGTCGTAAAATATTAGCACTTTGCTTTTCGGAGTCCTCTATCAAATTGCGGCTCTTTTTCTCCGCCTCTGTCACCATATAATTACTCTGGCTCTTTGCGTTGTTTATCAACGTGTCATGTTCTTCCTTCGCCTCAATTAACATCTTCTTACACTGTTCTTCCGTCTCTGCCTGCATCCTCTTGCTCTTGGTTTCTGCCTCATTCAACATAGCGGCACAGCGTTCATTGGTCTCCACCAAAGTTTTCGAAATAATCTCCAACTTATCGTTATAGCCCTTAGAGTTCTCCTCCTGCTCCGCCAACTTACGGTTTGCCTTCTCCAACTCATTCTGTAAGGATTCATTGTATTTCTGCATATTTTCAATCGCTTGATTGGATTCCGTACTCATGCTGTCCTTCACTAGCTGAAGACTCTTAACTGTTTCGCTCAACTTACTAATAGTTTGCTTCAAATCTGCAATATCTTGCTGATGGGATTTCTTTAAATCGCTGATATACAAATCCACAACAGCCTTGTCGTATCCGCCGAAGGATACCGTCTTAAATCTTTCCGCCATATTCAATCTCCTTTCCATTGCAAAGACCTATGTCTTATGTATATTTCCGCACACTAAGGCATTATTACTAGATATTATACCAATTTTCTCGCTGAAATGCTACACTAAATTACAGCCTTGCTTTTCTTGTCTCTCTCGCCATTTTTTCTCTTGCTATTCCCACGAAAATCACATAAAGTAGTGGTAGCACCAATAGGCAATTGCGATACTTTTTAAAGAGTTATTGAGATATACCAAGTAAACAAGAACCATAAACAGGTGCTCCGAGACCCGTCGGTACTTAATAAGAGGCATAGCCTCGAATTTAGTACCGCTACGCGACGCAGGCAGCGAAAGCGTGCCTGTGTTGGTTTGTTTACTTGGTATATCTCCCATACACAATGTCAAGTATCGCAATTGCCTACCACACAAAATGAGAGAGGAGACCTTTATGAAATTCAACAAAAGAAAAATGATAACTCTAGCAGTGACTTTATTGCTAGCAGTAATAATGTGTCCTGTTATGGCATTTGCCGCAGAAGAGGTAGCCGAATACACTCCGAAGCTTTATGCCACATTTTGGGCACTCGTTCCTCCGATGATTGCAATTGCTCTTGCATTGATTACAAAGGAAGTGTATAGCTCCCTTTTCGTAGGAATTCTAGTGGGCGGTTTATTCTACTCTGGATTCAGTTTCGAGGGAACCATACTACACATCTACAACAATGGATTCGTGGCATCCTTAACTTCTACCGGCAACGTAGGAATCCTGATCTTCCTTGTCCTGTTAGGAACCATTGTGGCTCTGATGAACAAGGCTGGTGGCTCTGCCGCATTCGGACGCTGGGCAGGCGAACACATCAAATCAAAAACTGGTGCACAGCTTGCCACCATCGCTTTGGGCGTACTAATTTTTATTGACGATTACTTCAACTGTCTAACCGTTGGTAGCGTTATGCAACCAGTAACCGACAAACACAAAATATCGAGAGCAAAATTTGCATATTTAATTGACGCAACCGCTGCACCAATTTGTATTATTGCCCCTATTTCTTCTTGGGCTGCTGCAGTAAGTGGATGTGTTAATACCGACAACGGCTTTACCCTATTTATTCAGGCAATACCATACAACTTTTATGCATTACTTACCCTTATAATGATGATAACCATGGTTGTTTTAAAAATAGAATTCGGTCCAATGGCAAAGCATGAAGCCAATGCAGTAAATGGTGATTTATTTACCACGACAGCTAGACCTTACACCGATACTACCACTGTAAACAAGGATGCAAAGGGAAAAGTAATTGATTTGTTATTACCAATTATTTCGTTGATTGTATGCTGTATTATTGGCATGATATATACTGGTGGCTTTTTTAGCGGAACAAACATTATTACCGCATTTTCTAACTGTAGTGCATCCGTTGGTCTTGCCCTCGGCAGTTTCTTTGGTTTCTTAATTACTGTCATTTTATACTTAATCCGCAAAGTCCTTTCCTTTAAGGACTGTATGGACTGTCTTGCAGAGGGATTTAAGGCAATGGTTCCTGCCATTTTGATATTGGTTTGTGCATGGACCTTGAACAGCATGACAAGTAGTCTCGGTGCCGCCGACTTCGTGGCAACGGCAATGGAATCCTCCGCAGCGGAACTAGAAATGCTATTGCCTGCCATTATCTTCTTAGTTGGCTGCCTGCTTTCCTTTGCAACCGGAACCTCCTGGGGAACCTTCAGCATTTTAATTCCGATTGTAGTTGCAGTATTTGAGAACAGCAACTATGAGCTTATGGTAATTGCCATCTCTGCTTGTATGGCAGGTGCGGTTTGCGGTGACCACTGCTCCCCGATTTCCGACACGACAATTATGGCTTCTGCCGGTGCACAGTGTGACCACGTGAGTCACGTAAATACCCAACTGCCATACGTAATTGTTGCGGCTGCGGTTTCATTTGTTGCATACATCATTGCAGGCTTTATTCAGAGTGCATGGATTGCATTGCCTATCGCCATCGCAATGATGATTGGTATTTTGATGCTATTACGCTTTATCAGCAAATCTTCCGCACAATAACGAAAATGTTGCATTTTGCATATAAAATGTTTATAATGTGTTTGTTTGGTGATAATTTTGATATGGGACTCGCTGACGTAAGTCCACAACCCACACCAGACCTTACAGAATATTAGGAGGAATTTAGTTATGGCAAAAACAGTGAATAAAGATATGCTAATCGGCGAAATCATCGCATTAGATCCGGGTAATGCTGCAATCCTTATGGCCAACGGAATGCACTGCCCAGGTTGTCCTTCTGCACAGGGCGAGACATTAGAGGAGGCTGCACAGGTTCATGCAATGGATGTGAATGTGTTAATCAACTCTATCAACGAGTACCTCGCTAAGAAGGAAGCATAGACCTTTCTAATTGAAATTTATTAACACTTTTTTAAAAGTTCATAAAAAGAACAAAACAGAAACAGCAGGAGAATTCCTGCTGTTTCTGTTTTATAAAACTCATATAACTATTGAAAACCATTCAAAATACCTAGCTCATTCCTAAATACTTGCCAAAGTCTGAATGGCATCATTTTTAATAATTAACTTGAAGTGCTCTGCGAAATAGTATGGCATGGCGTAATTCGCCTTCACCTTAGTACCATATTCGCTTAACAGATTACACACACGCTGATAATTCTCCGCCTCACCGGTTTCATTCATAACAATCAGGTAATACAGATTATCCATCGGACTCTTATACAGCGAATTGTTATCCTTATAAATCGGTGCAACCATGGCTGCAGCTTTGCTGATATCATTGATATTCTGGAATGAGAAAATGCGATAGGTTGCTACAGGTTCTTCCTTCTTCTTAGAGCCCTTTTCCTTAGACGCCTTCTCCGCTTTCTTCTTGGCAGCATTTTCTCTAAGGGCTGCAGAAAGAGGGATAAAGCCGGCGTTACTACCAGATTCACTCTGCTTCTTAACCTGTTCAATATTTTCTACAATATCCGAAATCGCATCCAACAAAGAAGAGGCATTGTCAAACAACTCTAGGCTGTCCTCTTGCTCCTCCTCGTTCTCCGAGACTTCATCCGTATTGTCTATCTCAATATTCGTATATTTAGAAAGTCTTGAGAAACGGGTATCTAATTCCTCTGGATCCTCCACCTTCGTAATAATCAAGATCAAACAATCCGGATTAACTGGAATCGCTTCTATCATAAGTGGGATATCATTTACCTCAAATCCCAACTCCTCTGCCGCCTGCTCCATCATATCTCGAAACAGCTCCTTCGCCTTATCGGTTCCGTAAGCCAATTCATTCAACAAAAGATCTCTGTCTGCCAAATCTGCCTTATTCAACGTGCAGCGAATCTGATTCTCGCTTAGTCTTTCTAACTTCATAGAATCATCTCCTTCTATATTGTATGCAAAACATCCTTTCAAACGTGTCATACACAATAACATATTTTCTCAGGAATTGCAACGAGAACCTTAGCGAATCTGTACATCTCTTCGCGGTGCGTTCATCATTACTTTTTATTAGTATATCGTTTTCTCAAAGAAAAATGATTAGATATAAATGGCTATTATCAATTTTACATTCGAATTCTACTAACTATACCATTTCTTCACTTCATAATGGTTTTTCATAACAAAACCAATGATGGTCATACAAATTGCAATCGCCACAATGAACAAAATGAAGCTTTGCATAAGAACGCAATGCTTTTTCATTACCGGGACTCACCAGAAAATGAACTCCCTTGCATCCCCGATTTCTTAATTCCTCCATAGCACCCTGTAAAAGCTCCCTGGCAATCCCTTGATTTTGATAAGCTTCCTTTACCACGAGACGGGAAAGCTCTGCAACAGGTTCTAGTTCCTTGGACCAGCAATCCATTACTTCCACCAATTGGTCATCGTCCACAGAAATAGCTCCGATAATCTCTCCGTCCTGCATTTTCATGCAAAACAAATCACCTCTCTGGTAATCTCCGTGGGTAATCTCCGAATTTGGATAATCCTCTGACCAGGTGCACCCTTCCGTTCCGATTGCCTGCCTGTATAGCTGCGAAACAGCTTCCACATCTTCTTCCGTTGCCTTTACAAAAATCATTTCAAACTCCTCTTAGCTTGCTGTTCCCTGAAGGTACGGTTCCGGGTCCACCGGCGTACCATTAATTCGAATCTCAAAATGAAGGTGTGGTCCAGTGCTTCGTCCCGTATTACCAGATAATGCCACGCGCTCACCCTGATCCACATATTCTCCCACTGTCACTGTAATCTCGCTCAAATGACCATACACCGTCACTACACCATCACCGTGGTCAATCATAACACAGTTGCCATAACCGCCAAGCCAACCAGCAACCGTAACTTGCCCTGCACGGGACGCACGCACAGTAGTTCCTGTTGGAACACCTACGTCAGTTCCTGCGTGAAGTCTTCCCCAGCGATATCCAAATCGGGAAGTAATCGGCCAGTTTGTACACGGATACATATAAGTTGGGCGGGATTTCGTCCCTCGACGAACCACTTGAGCAACTGCTGCCACATGCACAGTTTCCGAAAGCTGTTCTCTGCCACACTCCGTCTCTCCTTCATAAGTCACCAAATCGGTAACCGTATGATTCCCCATCTGTCCTTCCTGAATGACCTCGGATTCTCCAATATACATCTCTCCGTCATCTTCATATACAATATCCGCATAGTAATCCTCGGTATAGGTCTCTTGCTTCTGCACTAAGATTTCCACCGCAGAGGACGGCACAGAAACCGTTAACCGGTCGTCATAGTAGATGTTGTCGTCAGATTCGATTCCCGGATTCAACGCTTTCACATCCTCTACAGACATACTGTATTTTTCTGCAATACCGGAGAGGCTGTCTCCCGGTTGAACCACATATATGGTTGGTTCTGCATTTTCTGCTGTTATCTCTTCATATGCCGCTTCACAGCTTGTAATCTGATTCTTGTCCACATAGGTCTTCATCACCTGTACCTTCTCAGAAAAACCTACATATTTGATACCGTCTGTCTGGGAGATATCTTTTACCCGCGCAGTTGCATCCTGCTGACTTGCTTCTTCTGTTGTCTGCGTAGCAGCCGATTCCGAACCTTGTGTGGAGTCCTCCTCTGTGACAGCTTGCTCTCTCTTCTCCTTCGCCTGCACATCCACCTCATACATGGTTACATTGTGATTATCAGGCAAGGTAAGTCCCACCTGAAATGCATCGTCTGTATCATACTTGCCCTGCGCCTGCTCTAATACGGAAATTACATCTTTCACACTTTCCACAGTCACGGTGTAATCATCGATTCGCATAGTGTACGCCACAGACTTGTCCTTATCACCATTCTTTTGAAGTTCTGCCAAGATAATCTCTGAAAGCTCCTCCTGGCGATAAAACTTCTTTCCCTCGATGGCCTTTTCATCCTTATCCTTATCCACTAACGCATAGGTGACATCCACATCCAAAAGCTTCACGCCATCCGCGTTATACGAAAGCCGAGCCGCCTTATACGCCTCTTCTGCTTCTGTTTCATTCTTCGCCAAGGCAACTACCTCTCCGTCTATCATCACCTTGGTTTTCGGTCCGAAGGTAATACTGCTAATTGCGGACACAACCGGATTGTTCGCCACATCCTCGCTCTTTACTTCAATTAATGCTCCTGCGGTCGGTGCAATCAAAACAGCGATAGCAGTACCAATAAATGCTGCCCTGTACCAGTTCCATTGCATCTTGACCTTCCAATCTATCTTCTTCACAATCTTCCTCTTTTCTTAATCGACTATCTTTTTTTGCAAAACACCTTCCAGCTATCCCCTTCTACAAAACATCCTTCATTATTTCTTGCGCACTGAGTATCCGAAAGTCCCAAGCTTCTCACCCAAGCTGTAATACTGTCCATGGGAATATGCCAACAGGTCTGCATCATTTAAATGAAATGCACCCTTTTCATCCATATACTCATCGGAAATCTGCACATTGACTACCTCTGCTACAAACATGTCGTGACTTCCAAGCTCTAACACTTGCTTTACCTTGCACTCAATATTCACAGGACTTTCCATAATAATTGGAACATTTACTTTCTCGCCTTCTCCCTTTGTAAGTTTCATAGCAGCAAACTTATCCTCATCTCTTCCGCTTTTCACGCCGCAGTAATCGGTTGCCCGAAGCAACTGCCTTGTGGTCAGATTCACCACGAACTCGCCTGTTTCCATAATCATCGAATGAGAATGTCTCTCCTTTCTTACAGAAATAGAAAGCATTGCTGGGTCAGAGCAAATGGTTCCTGCCCACGCAACAGTCAACACATTGTCATTGCCTGCTTTATCTCTACAACTCACCAATACCGCTGGTACTGGATATAACATATTGCCTGGTTTCCAAGATTGTTTTGCCATTATGATATCCTCCACTCTTATCTCTACATTCTATATTCATCTTCGTCATTATTTCTCTTTCGCATATTTACGCAAATTACAATATTGTATCTACTTCGTAGCCACGCTTATTATATACTGATTTTTTCTCAAGTGCAACTTTGATTACAGTATCAAAACTATGTTTTGTAACTATTCAGGGTTCATTTGAAAATGCTTCCCTCTGAATAATTACAAATTTTCTCAAAATAAAAAATTAAGTCTTGCATATTCTATTTACAAGTAGTATGATGTGAGTACTCCATCACATAGTTTTGAAAACTACATGTTGTGACATTGGAAAGGTTGTGACGTTATGAATTCATTTATTACAAGATTGAAAGACCCCGGCAGTGCCATCACACATATGATTGGCTTTATCGTTTGCCTTTTGGCAACTGCCCCACTATTGATAAAGGCTTACCGCGGAGACAACAGCAATTACATTGGCGCATTCGCCATTTTTATCTTAAGCATGGCTGCCTTGTATGCTGCAAGCACTATTTACCACTCCTTAGATATTTCCGAGAAGGTTAACACCCTTTTGAGAAAGCTAGACCACTCCATGATTTTTGTTATGATTGCTGGTTCCTATACACCAATTTGTCTCATTTCCTTACCTCGAAATGTGGGCATTCCACTACTTACCACTGTGTGGATTGTCACCATTATTGGAACCTTATTTAAGCTGTGCTGGATTGGTTGTCCGCGTTGGCTGTCCTCTGCCATGTATATCGGCATGGGCTGGCTTGCAGTACTTGCATTTTCTTCTATTATGAAGAGCCTTTCTCAAGCAGCGTTTACCTGGCTTCTGGTAGGTGGCATCATTTACACCATAGGCGGTGTTATCTATGCGCTGAAGCTTCCTATCTTCAAAAAGCAGCAATGGAAGAACTTTGGAAACCATGAATTGTTCCACTGCTTTGTAATGCTTGGTAGTCTTTGTCACTTTGTGCTAGTGTATAATTATCTTGCTTAAATTATTTAATAATAAACACGCCGAACTGGAGAATCACTCTCCCTTCCGGCGTGTTTATTTTCTATTTTACTTATACATCGGGAATCTGATAATCACCTTGAATAAATCTCCATCAAGCTGTATCTCAAACTCACCATTTTGTAAACGGGTCAAATCCTTTGCAATGGACAATCCCAATCCACTTCCCTCTGTGGTTCTTGCGGAGTCCCCACGAGTGAAACGCTCCATCAGCTCATCTGGACTGATGTTAAGCGGCGATGCAGATATATTCTTCAAGGTAAAGATCACCTTTTCCTCTGCCTTTTCCAAATCCACATACACTCTGGTTCCCTCTAACGCATACTTGTACACATTTTGCAGTACATTTTCAATAATGCGATAAAGTCTTCTTCCGTCCGCTTCAATCACTGCTGGTTTTTCCGGATAGGATGCAACCACTGTGAGATTACGCTTTTCAAATTTGTCTTCAAACTCACCAAGTGCCTGCTTCATCAACTCGTCAAAGGTAATTGGCATCATTTCTAGTTCAATGTTGCCAGAGGTTGCTTTCGCTGCTTCTACCAAATCCTCTGTAAGCTGTTTCAAACGTTGGGATTTCGCATCTAACACCTCCACATAATGCTTTGCATCCTCATTCGGCATCTCCTCTTTCTTAAGCAAATCCACATAGTTGATGATGGAGGTAAGCGGTGTCTTCAAATCATGAGACACATTGGTAATTAACTCTGTCTTCATGCGCTCATCCTTCAAAGAGGTTTCAATGGCATTCTTCAAACCGTCTCCGATATGGTTGATTCCGTCACCAAGCTCACGGAACACACTGATTTTTTCGTTAATGTCAACCTTGCTGTCCAGATTGCCTGCACGAATTTCCTGCAAGGTGTCAATTAACTTGTTGATATCCTTTATGCAACAAATCACCACTACCAATGCCATTCCCTGTAGTAATATAAATCCTAAAAACAGTTCGCCGGATTGAAAATCGATTGCGCCTATCACTAGCATAATGCTGGCAACCAGGTATAAATCAAACAATATCATAAGCTTGGTGGTTCCACGAATGTTGTATACTTGTTGTTTAATTACCTGCCATCCTTGCGAAAGCTTCTCTCCTAATACATTCAACTGCCCCTTCTTGGTTGTAGCTTCCCCTACTGTGGTATCCTGTGCAACATTTTCACCGTCTGTTTCCTTATGATTTTTCTTCACTAAGACAGCCCACAAGAACTTCACAAAACGAACAATCAACGAATTCTTCCACCAATTATGTGCTTTACATCGTCTTGCAAAGCTTAAAGTCAGCTCCATAAAGCAAAATCCAAAGCACAGTCCTGCCAAACAGGAGAAGAGTGCCATGCTCTCAATAGTGATACGCTCTCCCATCAATTTAATCATAACAGTACACACAATAAAGGACGCACACATTATAACACCTGTGCTGACAAGCCATATTTCTGTGAACCAACGGTCATAGAAATAAAGGGAAATCTCTTTATCCTCTTTCGACTTCTTACCAGTAGTACGAATCAGGGAAATTGCCTGTACCATCAGCAAAACAAAACTAACTGCAGTTAATATCATCACGTACACTATATTATCCGCTAACCAATCATAATTTACTACATGCTGTCCTATGTTGCTTATGTAGGAATGTTGCACCTCGTCAGACAAGGGATCAAAGCCTATCGCAAACACTGCACCAGTTGAAAGTGTATCCATCTGGTCACCGATTAATTTCCATTCATGCATTTCTGCAATTTGCATGCTATGACCATGCTCTATATTCCCATTATCAATCTTTGTAAAGGTGTAATATATTTCTGAATTTTCTATATCGGTTAAGTCAGTTACATTCGCATAGATGTCTGACTCCTTCGTTTCCAAATAATAGCGAATCCCACTATCCGTATATTGGTCTAACTGGTTATTGCTATGATCTAAAGCATCGTAAGTAAAAGAAGCTTCGTCCATAACCTCAAAAAAACTATTATTATAGGTGTGCAACAACGGAATTATCAAGCTTCCATACTCTACGCCACGTTCCTCTTCCTCCATGGCCACAAAACTTAACAAATCCACTGTAGAATAGATATAACTTCCCATAGGTTCAAAATACTGATCCCATGTGGAATAGAATAAATCCTGGTCTGGGTCATACACTGCAAAAGCAGTTATGTTATACACTCCCGTTTCATCCACATTTTCTTCTACTAAAGTATCAAAGTAGGTTTCATCCTCACCTTCATCCCCTTCACCTTCCATGGCGTCTTCCACTGCCTCTTTCGTAAACTCCTTCGTCGCCTGCTCTGCTGTCTGTTGTGCCACCTCTTCTATCCGTTGATTCCACAAGTCATTATTTTCAAAAATGAAATATGCATCCTCAGAAAAAACATCTGAAAAACGGCAATTGGTATTCTTCATTCCATCCTGCTTAAACAAATCCACAAAGCTGTCTGTATCAAAATAAATATAATCTGCCGCCAAAGCATCTTCTTTCAAATATGACATCATCCCATCAAATTTGCTCACATTCATATCTTCTAAAGAGTCTGCGTCTACTTCCACTTCTGATAATTGAGGCAATTGATAAACATCCGGACCATTCCGATACATCTCTCCAATGGCATAACCATCATAATGTCGAAGGGTTTGACTTCCCATATCTATCACATCGACGGTTTCCCCCTCATCCTCAGACTCCTTCAATTGCACACAGTGGTTAAAAATATTGTCAGCAATGCAAAACACGTCACTTTGATATGCACTTGTAGCATCAAATGACCATTCTGGCTCTGTCACAATTTCCGTTCCATACATCCCAACTGCATAGATGGACAACATTGCTCCTGCACAAAACGCACAAAATGTTACCATACAGAGAAAGCCACGAAACAGCTTTCCAGAAGGCTTGTAGTACCATTTTCCATTTTCTTTTTTATTTTCTTCCATAGTAGTTCCTCTTTCCTCTATTCAAACAATGACAATTGGCTCTTCTCTAATCTTATTTCTTCTCCATGCGGTAGCCAACACCCCACATGACTTTCACATAATCCGGATTCTTCGGATCAATCTCAATCTTTTCCCGAATTCTTCGGATGTGTACCGAAACAATGTTGTCAGTAGCATAAGCATCCTCTTCCCAGATACGCTCATAAATCTGCGTAGAGGAGAATACCACTCCCACATTCTCCATAAATAACTGTAAAATCTTAAACTCTGTCGGGGTAAGCTTCACCGGCTCCCCATCTACTGTAACTGACTTTTGCTCTCTGTCCATAGTAATGGAACCATTTACTAACACATTGTCGTTCCCCTGTTCCATGCCACCTAACTGGGTGTAACGGCGAAGCTGCGATTTCACTCTCGCCACAAGCTCTAATGGGTTAAATGGTTTTGTCACATAATCGTCTGCGCCAACATTTAATCCCAAAATCTTGTCCACATCCTCTGATTTTGCAGATAACAGAATAACAGGTATCGAGCTTTCCTCTCGAAGCTTTAATAACGCATGGATTCCGTCTAACTCTGGCATCATAATGTCCAGAATCACCAGATGGATTTCCTGCTCCTTCATTACCTTCAAGGCTTCTTTACCATTGTACGCGGGTACGATGGTGTATCCCTCCTGCTTTAAATAAATGGAAATTGCTTCTACTATTTCTTTGTCATCATCACATACTAAAATTGTCATTTGTCCTCACCTCTCTCCTAACTATACGGCAATGCTTACATTTTCGCAAGTAATACTATGCGTTTGTTAGCTTAGCCGCATTCCTCATATACGCATAGACTCCTTTCTTCATCATTTCCGAAACCGAATCCTCTTCGGCTTACATCATGCATATCTTACAAGGGAATATTTACGAAAATGTTCATAGAAAAGTGAAGAAATTCTTACAAAGAAAAAGCACACTCTGTTTTCTCTCCAAAACAAAGTGTGCTGCGATTCGCCAAATCTAATTTACTTTTATATTATCCTTTTTTCACATTAACTGTCTTGTTACCTTTATTCTTGAAATAAGTCTTATACTTCTTCACAGACTTCTCAGGCACCTTAATCGTTAACTTTTTGTTGGTTCCCTTGAGCGCATTGGAACCTACAGACTTCTTGGTAAGCTTTGTGGTCTTAAGACTAATGGTCTTTAAATTCTTACATCCTTTAAATGCCTTCTTTCCAATTGTCTTTAGCTTCTTGGACTTAACAGTAACGGACTTCAATGCTGTACATCCCTCAAATGCACTCGCCTTAATCTCTGTCACCTTTGTACCCATTGTAATTTTTGTAAGCTTCTTACACTTATAAAATGCCTTATCTCCAATGGTAGTCACATTCTTTCCTATAGTGACACTCTTAAGTTTGCTACAACCGGAAAAAGCATTTGCACCAATGGTTTTTACCTTACTACCCATCTTCACTGAGGTAAGCTTGGTATTGCCCTTAAATGCATTCGCTCCGATTGCAGTAACAGAATAGGTCACACCATCCACCTGAATCGTATTCGGTATCGTTACAGCTCCCTTTGCCTTACTCTCGTCTAGTGAAACAAACGTTGCTGTCTTTGTTCCATCCACTGGCACAGAAATGGTAATTCCAGTCTTTGAATTGTAATATTCCACTGTTTCTGACGAATTTTCTCCACTGTTATCTCCAGCTTCATCGTCTCCAGTTGTACCGGATTCTCCAATCTCACTGCCCTCTGTAACCATAAATGTATACGTTCTTCCAATAGAAGGATTGTACTTTGGACGAACTGTAATAGTCACGGTTCCTGCTTTCACAAAACGGACATAGCTTCCATCCTCAATCACTGCAACCTCCGTATTGTCTGAAATGATTTCCATCTCATCAAGGTCTGCATTGGTGGAATCCGATGCGAGGCAAGCAAGCTTTGTTCCCACCGCCTGTTGCTTGGCGATAGAAGACACATAATAGCTACTTCCCTCCTTGCCCCAGTATACTGTAAACCTAGTTGGTACTGTAGCGGCATAAGTCTTATTACACCTTGTGCAATGCACCTGTATCGTTCCGTCAGTGACAGTATTATCTACAATCTGTCCATTCGGGTCATGGGTAACCCAAATCGTCAATGTTGTAGTGGCTGCATAATAGTTTTCCGATTCCGGAATTTGAACCGTAATAGTAGCTTCTCCTACTGACATACCGGTAATCGTACCCTGGTCATTCACCATGGCAATACTTTCATCGCTAGAGGAATAGGTTTGTCCTCCCTCTCCACTCACATATGTAATCTCTGTAATATCATTTTCTATAATCTTATAGCTCTTTACATATGCATAAGCATTAAGCTCTGCCTTGTTAATTGTAAATGTTGTGGTTACCTCTCCTTCATAGTTGCCAATTCCCACAATGGTTACCGTTGCAGTTCCTGCATTGTAATGATTGCTGTAACTGACAACGTAATCTGTATTCTCGGTCAAGATGACATCTCCCAAAGAAACAGTTGTTGCTGGTTTATGATGCGTCTTATTATAGGTATACTCTGTCTGCTCCAAGATGATATTTGCATTCTCAAGAGAAACTGCCTGACCTGCTGTCCATGTTCCCCATGTCACAGTTCCGCCATGATCAGTCAACGCATCTGTTGTCCATGTAGTATTGCCCACTGGATAATAAGCGGATACGGTACAATAATCAAACACGCTGTCGTAGTAGGTTCCTTCAATATCTGCACCAAAGACCGGTGTATTTCCCATAAAGTAAATATGACTCAGCTTACTACAGGATGAAAACGCATATGCTCCAATTGTAGTAACACTTGCCGGTATCTTTATGACAGGAAGCACATAATTATTCCGAAAGCAATGATTGCCAATGGTTGTAAGTGCTCCTCCTTTCATGCTTACAGATGTAAGTTTGGAACAATTACCAAATGCTGCCTCTCCCAAAGTGATAACACTAGAAGGAATCGTAACCTTGGTAAGATTCGTATTATAATAAAATGCATAATCTGCAATCTCTGTTACGGTGCCCGGAATGGTAACATTTGCCGCCGCAGGACAGGTCACTAATACACTTCCATCCTTACTGTAAATCACGTTATCCTCCGCTTTGTAGCTTTCGTTGCCATCCGCAATGGTGATATTGGTCAATGCAGTACAATCAGAAAACATACCGGTTCCAATGCTACTAACAGATGCCGGAATGCTAAGAATAGTAAGCTTTTCGCAACCGCTAAATGCAAAATCTCCGATGGAAACAACGGTATCTGGCAATGTAATCTCGGTAAAATCACTTCCACTAAATGCTTTTTCACTAATTCCAATTACAGTATATCCATTGATGGTTTCTGGTATATCCAAGGTTCCAGTTGTGTCGTAGCCATCATATTGATAAACAGTAACCCCTTGCGATGAATAGTAATAGCTGAAAAGGGATGTTCTCTCTGATACACTATATGGACGATATCCATCGTCTCCCTTTGCCATGTTGTAGCCTGCTTCCAACTCATAGTAATTGCCATTTAACTCTACC
This sequence comes from Lachnospiraceae bacterium, assembly GCA_017439675.1. Classification (GTDB taxonomy): domain Bacteria; phylum Bacillota; class Clostridia; order Lachnospirales; family Lachnospiraceae; genus CAG-590. Next base: position 7,983 of record JAFSIQ010000032.1, on the reverse strand, counting down.
ATGGCATTCATATGTCCACTGCCAGCCCCTGGGTCTTTGTTACCATTTCTACTCCATGCCTTAATACCCAACTTTTCACTTAACATGATAATGGCACTGGTACTTGCCCAACAGTCACCGCCACCATTAATAATCATGGAACGGGCACTAGAATAATAAGCGGAATAATCATAACCTGCCGGAAAACGGCATATCGCTTCCACCAATTGGCGGTCTGTCATATCATCTGTAATATTAGCTGCAATATATGCATCCATCACCTGCTCACAATAGATTGTAGAGTAATCCTCCAAATGCACCGTGAAAGTATAGGTAACTCCCCCTGTGGTAGCGGTTACAGTAGAATCTCCCGCATCCAATGTATAATAATCGTAATCCTCGCCTTCTTTTACCGAATAACTGTATCCAGAACCTCTCTTCCAATATGTATAGGCAGGCGTGATACATCCTGTGTCGGACACCTTAACCGAATATCCCTTTGTCACCTTGTATGTCACAGCCTGTCCACTTCCCACGTTAATCTGATAGCTCTGTGGTATGTTGCTTGGAATACTAATCTTTTCCAAATAAGTACTATTCAAGCCATAAATGATAACCTCCTGTGCTACTGTCTCTGCATTGGCTGACAATGGGGAAACTCCAAATGAGAGGAATAATGCCCATACTATGACAAACAATCCCCACCTACTTCCTCGCTTTTGTAAATTTCTCATTCTGTAATCCCTCCATTCTTATATGGTTGAAGCTGCGTCATCAATACTTCACAATGCAACGCGTGAGACTTCAAATCTTCAAGTAACTTCTCTAACGAAATCATAATGTTTGTCAACTCTTTATATTATAGCCCAAAACCCTTTGTTTGTATATTTTTTCTTCTACGCTTTGTACCTCAAAAATAAGTCTTGTTATATTCCAAAACACAACAACACACTCTGCTTCATTTTCTAAAACAAAGTGTGCTGCTATAAAACTAATTTATTCAAAGCGCAAAGAATCTACCACATTTATTTGCGATGCATATATACATGGAATGCTACTAGAAATTATGGTTTGTAATACTCCTACCACCATAGGCATAAACAATAGCTCATTAGAAATGGACACATAAAAACAAATAAACAAACTTGATGTCAAATAACCTTCCAACATTTTACATCCGTAATAACTTATACAAACTGCTAATATTGATGCTTCTAAACCTATAATAAACATTTCTCCAAAAAACTGAGTTGCAACATCTATTTTACTTGCCCCAAATGCTTTTCTAATTCCTATCTCAGGAATTCTCTCTTTAATAGAAAAAAAGGTAATACCCATAATGCTAATACCCGAAATAATACATAGTACTATTGTAAAACCATTTAGCATTATTTTTGTGTCACTCAATTGCAATTCTAAATCATGTACTAGTTCCTCTTTACTCAATATACTTATTGTAGTATTCCGTTTTTCATAATATTCTTCCAACAATTCTAATTCTTTTAATGAATAGTCATAACTATTGTCATTTTTTACTTTATAAAAACAATATTCATTTTTTTCTTTATCAAAATATATTGTATTAAATGACGTAAGCGGAATATAAATTGACGTATATACATAAACATTTTCCTTCGTTCTTTCTATATTCCCTTGCATTAGTATTTTTCTATTATTTTGTAGATTAGAATTTTTAATTACACCAATAATTTCAAAATATTTATCTTCTTTATCCTCTTCTTTATCATCGCTCCCAACAGTTGAACCATTAATCCCCACATCTAATTGTATGAATTTACCAATACCATCACTATTCGGAAACAATATTTGCTCTGTCAACTCATCTATCACGACCACCTTCGTCTTATCTAGCAAATCTCGACTATTGATATTTCTCCCTTTTATTAGTTCACTTTCCTTTGGAAAAACGATACCTTCATCCGTAACAATCGGTATTATACTTGAATTCGATACACCGTTGACATCTGCCATTACCGTTAAGCCTCTTCCATTATTTATTTCTGCTGAATATATAGATGATTTTTCAGACAACCAACACACCTCGTTTAACAATGTAAATATGTCTTTGGATAAATTGATTTTTTCTTCCAAATCCACCTTATTAGATTCTAAAATAATTGTATGTTCTTTCATTTCATTGATAACATTTAGCGAATTGTTATAATATGAATTAGTAATAATATTTCCACACGAAAAAATAAACACTGCTATAAATACGCCTAATAATGTTAAATAATATCTAACTTTATTTATTCTTGTCATTAACAAGATATGGTGTCCCCAAAATACCATTTTAGAGTTTTTCAACATCTTCTTAATATACCTTCCTCCAATATATATTTTTTTTCATTACCAAATACTAATCCCCTATCATGTGTCGCAATAATAATCGATACGCCTTGTTCTGATATTTTTTTCAATGCTTCAACCACCTGTTTTCCATTCGATTCATCAAGATTGCCTGTAGGCTCGTCCGCTATAAGCAATTTGGGAGCTTTAACTATTGCTCGCGCAATAGCAACACGCTGCCTCTCACCCCCCGACAAAACAGCTGTTTTCTTATACTTTAAGTCTGAAAGGTTTAAAACTTCTAGTATACTATCCATAGCATTTTTCACTGTCTCATCCACTTTCTTTTCATTATATAAAAATGGCATTAAAATGTTTTCTTCTACAGTAAGAGAATCTATTAAAAAGTATGATTGAAAAACAAAGCCAAGATCATTAGACCTATATATATAATACGAATTCATTTTGTTTTTTTTAATCGGCGTTCCATTAAAATAATACTCTCCATCTGAAACTTTATCTAACAAGCCTACAATATTTAGAAATGTACTCTTTCCACATCCAGATGAACCCATTATAGTTGCTATTTCACCCTTCCCTAGACTAAAGTTCAGCCCATTTAATACATTTCGTTTTCCATCATAAGTTTTGACAATGTTTTTCATTGTAATTAAATTACTCATTCCCTTATTCTTCTCCTACTGTGTACTCTATAGCATCCTTTTCTTCCGCCACTAATATATCACCCACATTCACGCCTGACAACACTTCATAATACTCATATTTCGCATTATCCTCTTCTATTGCAAACTCCTGTCCAATTGTAATTTTAATCTGCTCAATTTTTTGTTCAGCCGTTAATCTATCAACATAATAATCGTTACCATAACAATATACTGCATCTTTAGAAACATACATGCCGGCTTCTTCCACGTCTAAAATGAACCTTACTTTAACTTCGACGCCTGGCAACCATTCATCTGGCAATGAGACCTGTATTGGCAATTTTCCGTCGGTGATTTCATACCCTATATGCAAAACCCTTGTTTGATACTCTTTACCTTCATATATTACACTTACTTTTGTTCGATAATTAATATCTTTACATTTATTGTACTCCACATCTGCGCAAATATATAATTTATCATAATTCAGTAATTGTATAACTACATATTTTACGTTTCCTTCAACATAATAAATCACATCGGTAATTTTTCCTTGAAAATCCACTGATTTATCTTCGTTTTTAAATCTATAAAAAATCTCTCCTGCTTCTATTTCATCCCCCTTTTTCTTGAACAATTCAAAATTGACATCTGTTATATTACTCAATGTAATATGCTCCATATATAAATCACTATGCTCGGAAACAACTTTAGCATCAACCTCATATGTATGTTCAATTTTACCTGTATGCACTTTATATCTAACTTGATTATTGATTATTTCCTCTGTTTCCTCTTCTTTCGTAAAATCGAAGACATTCTCATCACAATTTAAATAATATACCCCACCTACTAAAAATATCAAAAGCAATACTTGAATTAAAATCAAAAAACCTCTTCGCTTCATCGCTAATCTCCTCCCTAATTCTTATTTGTCATAAGCTGTACCATGGGGATTACATCTTCTTCATTTGATATACTTTGGCTAACTAGCGTATTCGTCAAACTTTTTACATGATTATTCGATTCAACAGTATACATAAGTGAATAGTCGCAATAAACACTATCATAATCTGTATACACCAACATATCATTAAAACCAAATTTGCACTGCACTAACAATTCAGAATTACAGGGTACTTTTAGCGGAAATGCATCTTCTAGATTTCCTATACATTCTCCATTTAACAACACTTGTGCATCCTTAAACACAAGATAATTATTAAAATCTATATCTTCAACTATTATATCTTGTTCTGTATAATATAGCAGCTCATACTCCGTATCACTATATGATGCTGTTGAAATGTAAAGCGGATAATTTAATAAATATATTACATTATCAACTTCTTCATCTTTTAATTGATGAACAATTGGTTCATTGAATTCAAAACATTGCTCCACTTCATCTATTTTCAGTTTCACTCCATCTATTTTTATTTTTTCAGATTGCGTGTGACATACAAACCCAATCAACTTAACATAATAACCTGCAAATTTTTTTCCCTTAATCTCATCAAATGTGTCATCTTTCATCTCAACAGATAACCCATCAAGCCCTTCTCCTATAAATTCAACAAATGTCACATCAATATTTTTGTCTTTATATATAAAGTTCACATTAAATCCAAAATCTGAATTTCCATGTAAATTATATTTGACCATATTACACCCTAGCATATAATCATTCTGTGTCAAAAAACTTCTATTTTCATTACAGCCATAAGCTGTAACTGAAAACAAACTCACAATCAGCAAAATTACTACTTTTATTATATTCTTCATCCGCTTTTCCTCCTTTGCGATGAAATAAAAAAGGTAGCTACCCTCAAATGGCAATCTACCTTTTTTATTTCGAAAAAACAATATGCATTCTCGCGAACGGTCATATAACCCCACAAACGGTCATATCGGAAGGTATATTTCTGTAATAAAAGAATCCTTTTCTACGTTAAATTTATATGAACCATTATAGTTTTGTACAACCTGTTTTACATTTTTCAATCCCAATCCGTGATTCTGTTTATCGTTGTGAGATGTTTGCGGTAATCCCTCCCCGTCAAAAATAATTTCTCTTTCCGTTGTATTCTCAACTGTTATATTCAAAAATCTTTCTCCTTGGTTGATGGTAATTTCTATCCTTTTTTCAGTTTCTAAATCTTCAATTGCATCTACTGCATTTCTAATTATGTTAGAAAATATTGTACATAAATCTTTTTGGGACAAGCCTGCTTTTTCCGACATATATCCCTCCACTGTAATAGTACACATTTCTTTCACCGGTAACAAATAATAATTCAAAATCGTGTTAACAACGCTGTTTCCAACGTCATAGTATTGATTTTTTTCATTATTAATATCCATCAATAAATCATCTAAATATCTTTGTAAACCAATTTGTTCTCCCCTATCTGCCAAATCACTCATTGCCATCAAATGATTGATAATATCATGACGAAATTTCCTTGTGTCCTGCTCCTTCTCTAACAATTTGATAAAATACTCCCGTTGCTGTTCGTTATACTTTTCTGACATTTCACTTTGTAGTCTATACTTTTCTACACCATTGAAATAATATATCACTGCTACGATCATTCCACAAATAGCAATGCCTCCAACTAATATTAGCACCGATCCTACTTTAACCATTCTAACATCCGACACGCACTCTAAAACAAACACAAAATATGTCATCATCAAAATCAATGCACATAATATTCCCACAAATAATTTCCAAACTCGTTTTGGAATCTTCAAATGATTTCTATCCAATTTACGTCCAATTAACAAATAATACCCCCACAAAAAGAAAAGTATAATACCCACACACATAATTGCCATTATTGTTTTAGACTCCAACTCTGAGGAATAAACCTTTATAACACACATTATACAACCTTCTAATACTACTAGAATAGCATACGTCAAAAAATAAGTTTTTATAGCCTCTATCAAGTTTTCTGAAAAAAGATTATATATGATTAAAAAAATCAACAAATAACACAGTTTGCTATCCCAACATTGCAAAATAATACTGCCAACTAATGCTATTGTCACTACAACCCCAAGAAATGTTATCAGCAGCCTAGGTTTCGTTCTTCTTCTATTCAGTACAATATGGCAAAATGACAACCATTCCACAATTGTCAAAACATTTAATATCATCAATAAAATCTTTTCCATATTCATCTCCTAGCGATACTTCGTATCATATTCCATAAATCTTTGTAACAACTCCGATTTTTTTCTCCTCGATATATCAATATATTCCCCTGTTATCAAATGAATCTTCTTATCCATTTCTTTAATTCTTCCTAAATTAACTATATAACTCTTGTGACATCGAAAAAACATGTTATCATCTAGTTCCTTCTCCCACCATGTCATGCTTTTTTCACTACGAAAATCATACTTTTCTGTAAATACATAAGAAGAATGTTTATCTGACATTATATATAAAATTTCTTTTTGTACAATAGTATAGGCTATTCCATCACGAAATACTGTAACCTCTTTATTACCCACCATACGACTTCTCACTGCATCCAATACTTTAAACACCTCTTGTTGCTCAATTGGTTTGGTCACAAATCGAAATGCCCCAATTTCAAATGCCTCCTTAAATCTCTCCAACTTACTGGTAAGCATAATAATTCTACCGCTCATTTTTGTTTCATTTAATCTATGTGCCGTCTCAATCCCGTCCAATCTCGGCATATCTATATCTAAAAACAGGACATCCAAATTAAAAACATCTATACTATCTGTTAATGAGATTCCCGATGTATAAGATATCACATCAACCGCAACACTCTTTTCTTTAGAATATGTATAAATAAATTGTTTCATAATTCTATGAACAACTTCTTCATCATCACAAATTCCAATCCTCAAATTGTTCACCATAATATATCCCCCCATAATAATAATCCGCTCAGCGATTTCACCCTTGCAAGCAAGTGAAATCGCTAATCGCATTATACCATGGTTATATTTTTACCTCAACTTTCACCACATCTTTTTCAATAAATTGAAAAACCCTCCTAATTCAGAAAATTCTGAACTAGGAGGGTTTTTTCTTTATCTTGTCAAGCTCTGACGAATCAAAGCTCTCTTTAACGCTAACTCCGCACGGTTCATATCCACACCGGAGCCCTCTTCTATTCTTCTTCTTGCACGAATTTCAGCTTCCTTCGCACGGTTGGCATCAATTTCATCTGGCCACTCCACACTTTCTGCCAAAATGGTAACTTCCTCCTGCAAAATCTGGATAAATCCAGATAGCAATGCTGCTTCCTTTACAGTATCACCTTCATGAATTCGAAGAACACCTGGTGCAATAATTGCGGTCAACGGAATGTGCTTTGGATAAATACCCATATCACCTTCTGTTGTTGTGAATTCCAAAAACGAGACGTCCCCTTCATAAAATATGCGCTCTGGAGCTACGACTCTTAATTTCATACTATCTGCCATACGTATTCTCCTTTTCTAAGAAAGCGTCCCTTTATTTCACTTTTGCAAGTACATCATCGATACTTCCTGCATTCAAGAAGTAACCCTCTGGAATATCATCATGCTTACCTTCGATGATTTCCTTGAATCCACGAATGGTCTCAGAAATTGGAACATACTTACCAGATGTACCAGTAAACTGCTCTGCTACGAAGAATGGCTGTGAAAGGAATCTCTGCACCTTACGAGCACGGGATACAACTAACTTATCCTCCTCTGACAACTCGTCCATACCAAGAATTGCAATGATATCCTGTAATTCTTTGTACTTCTGTAAGATTTCCTGTACGCCACGGGCAACTGCATAGTGCTCCTCACCTACCACCTTAGGGTCAAGAATTCTAGAAGTAGACTCCAATGGGTCTACCGCTGGATAGATACCCAACTCTACGATAGAACGGGAAAGTACGGTCGTTGCATCCAAATGTGCGAAGGTTGTTGCCGGTGCGGGGTCCGTCAAGTCATCCGCAGGCACATAAACCGCCTGAACGGAGGTGATGGAACCGTTCTTGGT
>JAFSIQ010000031.1 GCA_017439675.1 Lachnospiraceae bacterium | reverse complement strand
TTTGTCCAGGGAGCTGTCCTTTTCTACTTATGCAGTTCCGATGATTATTGGTGAAATACGACGTTTTTTAAGGGATGATGGAATGATACATGTGAGCAGACAAATCAAAGACAATGCAAGGAAAATCGCTATCGTCAAAGAAGAATTAAAAAAGAGTGCCAATTATGATCCGACGCTGGAAGATTTAAAAAAAGCAACAGGTCTGACGGCGGAAGAAATTGTGGCTGCAATGGAAGCAAGCACAGAAGTAGAATCCATCTATCAACCAATCAAGGGACAAAGTGATGGTACACAGATAACACTGGCAGATCAACTAGAAGACAAGAGCAGTGGGGAGACTGATGTCATCAATCAGATAACGGTATATCAGATACTAGATAGTCTTGGAGAAAAGGAAAGAAAATTAATAGAGCTGAGGTATTTGCAGGGAAAAACGCAGGTGGAAAGTGCAGATATTTTGGGGATGAATCAAGTGGCAGTATCAAGGCTCGAAAAGAGGGTTTTATTGCAGTTAAGGAATCAGTTTTAAACAATATTTTTTCTGATAAATTTCTTGTATATTGTGGGCTAAAGGGTTAAAATTATACTATATATAGAGGTTTTGTTACACAAAAGAAAAGAGGAAAAGCGATGAGTAAAGTAGCAAATCAAAAGGTTCGAAAAATGAGCATTCGAGTGAAGCTTTTAGCTCCAGTTATGGTAGTTATACTAGCGGTATGTAGCTTGCTAAGTGCATTTGCATATATGACGGTTCAGGAAGAAATGATTTCAATGGGACAGATGCAGTCACAGACAGTAGCAGCTTTAGCTGCGGCAAATCTAGATGCAGAGGCAATTGCTCAGATTACACAGCCGGGCATGGAGAGTAGCGATCTTTACAAATCTCAGCAGGATGTTTTGATTCGTGTGCAGGAAAAAGGAAATGTGTTATATATTTATACACTCTACACGGATGGTGAAACAGTGTACTATGGTGTAGATGCAGATACGACGGAGACTGCCTGCGCAATTGGGGAAGAGTTTGAAATAGCATATAGCGAGTTATCCTCTGTCTTTGCAGGAGAAACTTATGTAGAAGATGCGATTGATGAGTCAGATGGGGAAGCGCTTCTAACTTCTTATGCGCCAATTGTTACTGAGGATGGAAGTGTAGTAGCTATCTTAGGATGTGATTATGACGCAAGTAACATCTTATATGAATTAGAAGATACACAGTCGAAAACAATGGCTTTAACCGTTGAGGGCTTGGTGGTTAGTATGCTATTGGTATTTTTCAGCATTAACCGTATTGTAAAAGGTCTTAACAGTGTAAATAACAAATTATATGATTTGGTAAATAATGAGGGAGATTTGACCCAGAAGCTGGATGTAAAATCTGGAGATGAACTTGAACTTATTGCCAATAATGTAAATGCGATGCTCGAATATATCCGAAGTATCATGTTAAACATCGCAGGCAATTCGAATCAGTTAAGCAGTTCTTCCAAATTGATGGCATCCAGTCTTTCTGCAACACAGACAAACATCACAGATGTGTCTGCAACCATGGAAGAGATGAGTGCTGGTATGGAAGAAACTAGTGCAGCGCTTATTGAAATCAATGATTCCATTAACGACATCGCAGTGGAAGTGGAAAATATC
>JAFSIQ010000030.1 GCA_017439675.1 Lachnospiraceae bacterium | reverse complement strand
TTTGTCCAGGGAGCTGTCCTTTTCTACTTATGCAGTTCCGATGATTATTGGTGAAATACGACGTTTTTTAAGGGATGATGGAATGATACATGTGAGCAGACAAATCAAAGACAATGCAAGGAAAATCGCTATCGTCAAAGAGGAGTTAAAAAAGAGTGCAAATTATGATCCGACACTGGAAGATTTAAAAAAGGCTACAGGTCTGTCGGTAGAAGAAATCGTGGCGGCGATGGAGGCTAGTATAGAGGTCGAATCCATCTATCAGCCGATAAAAGGACAAAGCGATGGTGTACAACTGACATTGGCAGATCAGCTTGAAGATAAAGGTAGTGGTGAGAATGATGTTATCAATCAGATAACGGTATATCAGATACTAGATAGTCTTGGAGAAAAGGAAAGAAAATTAATAGAGCTGAGGTATTTGCAGGGAAAAACGCAGGTGGAAAGTGCAGACATTTTGGGGATGAATCAGGTGGCAGTATCTAGGCTCGAAAAGAGGGTTTTATTGCAGTTAAGGAATCAGTTTTAAACAATATTTTTTCTGATATATTTCTTGTATATTGTGGGTTAAAGGGTTAAAATTATACTATATATAGAGGTTTTGTTACACAAAAGAAAAGAGGAAAAGCGATGAATAAAGTAGCTAATCAAAAGGTTCGAAAAATGAGCATTCGAGTGAAGCTTTTAGCTCCAGTCATGGTGGTTATATTAGCGGTATGTAGTTTGCTAAGTGCATTTGCTTATATGACAGTTCAGGAAGAAATGATTTCAATGGGACAGATGCAGTCACAGACAGTAGCAGCTTTAGCTGCGGCAAATCTGGATGCAGAGGTAATTGCTCAGATTACAGAGCCTGGCATGGAGAGTAGCGATCTTTACAAATCCCAGCAGGATGTTTTGATTCGTGTGCAGGAAAAAGGAAATGTGTTATATATTTATACACTCTATACAGATGGTGAAACAGTGTATTATGGTGTAGATGCAGATACGACAGAGACTGCCTGCGCCATTGGTGAAGAATTTGAAATAGCATATAGCGAACTAGCTTCTGTTTTTGCAGGAGAAACTTATGTTGAGGATGCGATTGATGAATCCGATGGAGAAGCACTTCTAACTTCATATGCACCAATTGTTACTGAGGATGGAAGTGTAGTAGCTATCTTAGGATGTGATTATGACGCAAGTAACATCTTATATGAATTAGAAGATACACAGTCGAAAACAATGGCCTTAACCGTTGAAGGCTTGGTGGTTAGTATGCTATTGGTATTTTTCAGCATTAACCGCATTGTAAAAGGTCTTAACAGTGTAAATAACAAATTATATGACTTGGTAAATAATGAGGGTGATTTGACCCAGAAGCTGGACGTAAAATCCGGAGATGAACTTGAACTTATTGCCAATAATGTAAATGAGATGCTCGAATATATCCGAAGTATCATGTTAAACATCGCAGGTAATTCGAACCAGTTGAGCAGTTCTTCCAAATTGATGGCATCAAGTCTTTCTGCAACACAGACAAACATCACAGATGTGTCTGCAACCATGGAAGAGATGAGTGCTGGTATGGAAGAAACTAGTGCAGCGCTTATTGAAATCAATGATTCCATTAACGACATCGCAGTGGAAGTGGAAAATATC
>JAFSIQ010000001.1 GCA_017439675.1 Lachnospiraceae bacterium | reverse complement strand
CTTCACTAAATAAATCGCATCGCCATATATCACTCGAGCGTTCTTTCTAATTATTTTTCTTTTGGCTTATTCTATCTCTACCAAATCCGTAAATCCTGTAACCTCAAAGATTTCCTTTACCATTTCATTCGTATTCGTAATACGCATACTTCCCTGTCCCTTCATTCTCTTAATTAAAACAAGCACAACTCGCAAACCGGCACTTGAAATATAATCTACCCCGGAAAAATCCATAACCAGACTTGTCACACTTTCTTCTAATACAGAAGCTGTTTGCTCTTCAAATGCCTTTGCTGTTGTAGTATCAATTCTTCCTTCTACCTTAACTACTAATTCTTCTCCATTTACCATCTTTTCTACTGTCATGTTTATATCCTCCATCTTTCCTTAGTCTCTCTTTTCCTTCCTGATACACTTCTGCACATTCCCAACTTTCAATAGAAGCATCTACTTCTCTGTCAGCAGCAATGCGGTATAATTAATCATCAATGCCTCTTTTATATAAGAATGGTTAAATTATTTAACCCAATAGCAGCATGATAGTTCATTTCCTTTGCACTCTTACGAATAAGGCGAATTCCTATGGTCTCTCCTATCGCATTTTGGTTTTCATCATCATATTGAATTGGATTAAACGATACTCCATCATCACGTATTCGTAACAAAATATCATCCTCCTGAACAATAATTCGTATATCAATACTGTGCTGCTTCCTATCTTTAAAGCCATATTTCACAATATTTCCGACAATTTCTTCAATGCATAATGCAAGTTTGCCTACTTTTTCCTTATTATCTGTATGCTTTAAGCAAAATTCATGAATACGAACAGAAAGCTCCATTACCTGTTCCATGTTATTGGTTAATGAGATATCTAATACTCTCTCCGGGCTAGGTGAAAACTCATCACTCACAAGTAGCATATCCTGCCAGCTCTTTGCCCATTTTCCTGTTTTATAACGTATCATTACATATGCCAAAGCAATTGTTAATAGCTCTGCACATAAAAATGCAATCCATACTGCATCCGTTCCCAAAAATGGCGAACAACTCAACGCAACCAATATAACAAACGCAAAATTATGACCTATACTAATCAAATTCGCCATAAGCAGATTTTTGGTGCACTGATAATAGTTAAGCAATACAATGCAAATAAGTGCAAACGGAATGCTCAACGCAAAGAATCTAAGGGAACGCACTGCTAACTCCATTGTTTCTTCACTTCCATGCAAAAATAATCCAACCAAATTCTTTGCAAACACAATTACCGCAACAGAAAGCATGGAGCTTAAAAGCAAACCACATTTCATTGACACACGCAATGTTTTCTCTAGCATCTTACTGTCACGTTCTCCAAAGAAAATACCCGAAATCAGCATAGCGGTCCTGCCTACACCCAACGTCAAAGAACACAATAACTGATTAATATTATTCTGTACCGTCAGGGCTGATACTGCCACAGCGCCACCAATTATTAACAGTAAATGATTCAATATAACAACTCGGAAGGTAGAAAATATTTTCAGTGCACTTGGCAAACCAGTTACAACAATGTCTAATGCTTCTTTTAAACCACCGGAAAGCTTAACAAATCTTAACTTGCAATTTTTATCCCAAAAGCATACACAGCAAATCAAAAGTGCTACTGCATAGCTAATGGATGTTGCAAGTCCCATCCCAAACATTCCAAGCTGTAATCCAGCCGCAAAGTATACATCCAATGTAACATTGGTAACTGTCATTCCTATCACACTCGCAAATGCAAGCTTTGACTTATTCGCAAGCTGCAAGTATATCATAATAACCTGTGTCAGCATGGTAGGAATCACTCCGATACCAATTCCATATATATAATCCATCGTTAACGGAAGTAATTCATCCTGCGCCCCCAGAAGAATTGCTATCTGTTCTTTTCCTACTACAAGAACTAACGTAAATATGACTGCCAGAATGCTTATCATGAACATTGCCACTGTGAAGTTACGTTTTACACCGGCTTCATCGCCACGTCCCATATATAACGAACAGCTTGCACTTCCACCAGTGCTGAATACTCCTGCAACAACAGAAATAAGCAAAGAAATCGGACTGGTAAGTCCAAATGCAGAAACGCACGTTTCTCCTAACATCTGACCGATAACAATTCCATCTACCAGTGAACCTACTGTCGCTACAACCATTGTCAATATTGACATTGCTAAAT
>JAFSIQ010000029.1 GCA_017439675.1 Lachnospiraceae bacterium | reverse complement strand
TTGCTACGTGCTTACGCACTTTCGCAACCAATCGCCCATTCGCATTCCGACCTACCGGTCAGCATGCTCATGATGCTTAGTTCATCAAATGCTTGCACATCTTCGCAAGCTTTGCTTGCTTGTTGCGCAATCGCTTGATGAACAATATAACACAAATGAGAGAATTTGTCATTAAAGAAAATGGCAATTTGTTGCGGTGGTGCTACACCTTGCTAAAGCATTGAAAAATAAGGATTTCTTAAGAATTTATTTAAGGTATTTTTAAGAATTGAGATGTTGATTCCGCAACAATATAGGCTTATAATTAGTACATAAAATATTGATTATAAGTACAAAGAGAAGTATAACCGAATATTGATAACTAGGCATTGTAAAAATATTCTAAAAGAGGTATAATGGATATGGATTTGAAAGCGGTTTCAAGAAGGGAGGGTTTGTATGAATTTTATAGTTCATTATGACATAGCTGCATTGATATTGACGGCTACTATATTAGTTCATTACTATTTGAAAGACAGAATTTATACAAAGACCTCTGGTATGTTCCGATTGTTAATATGGATTCATTTGGTGGCGTGTCTTTTTGATTTAGGGACAGCGGTGATGATTAATAATGCAGGGTTCCTGCCGAATTGGCTACAGTACTTATTGAACGTAATCTATTGCATTGCGGTGTACGGCAGAACCCCTATCTATTTGGGATATCTAGTGTGTGTAACCAAGGGGATTAACACAAAGTGGGATAAGCGGGACCATATTACAGTATGGGGACTTCTACTCATAGAGATGATAATAATTGTAACTACTCCTGTCACGGGTTTCGTTTTCTCCTTTGACAGTGCAGGTCAGTATCATCATGGGCCGATGTTTGATGTGTTGTATGGCATTACGATATTTTATTATCTTGTGGCAGCAGTGCGGACGGTCAAATATAGGGCAACATTGAAAAAGACACAAGTCACAACAGTACATATATATACGGCGATGAATATTGTGGCGATTTTGGTAGAAATGATTAGCAATCACTTTTTGGTTGCCCAGTTTGTTGCATCCTTGGCAATTTTGCTCATTTATTTTTCGCTGGAGAATCCAGAGGATTACTCAGATAAGAAGCTTGCCGTTTTCAATCGGGATGGTTTGGTATTGCGCTTGACCGGTATGGTAGACAAGAAGAAGGGTTTTCGAATTATGGGTGTGCCGGTACAAGGACTTAAGTATTTGAATGATACCATTGGTGTGGATAACAATGTGCTTTTGTTAAAAGAGATAGCTGAATTTTTCTGTCACATCGGTGGAGTAAAGAATGTTTTCCATGTTTCTAACTTTGGGTTTGCAATTATTTATAAGAATGATGTGTTTGCGGAGGATTGCCTGATTGATGCCATTCGTCAGCGGTTTGAGAAACCATTTTATCTGAACAATATGGAGATTTCTCTAGAAGCTCCGATGGCGGTGGTTCATTATCCGGAGGATGCAGAAACCATTGAGAATTTGATTGATTTATTGGATTATGCGATGAATGAAGCAGCACACGGAGAAGACCATGTGATTGTGAGGGCGAATGAAGATTTGCTTAACAAGAAACGTCGAGAAGGACAAGTCCTGCGTGCGATGAAAACAGCACTTCGCGAACAGACATTTCAAGTGTTTTATCAACCGATTTATTCCGTGGAGGAGAAGCGGTATACAGCTGCAGAAGCATTGATTCGTATGCCGAATACAGAGATTGGATTTATCGGGCCAGATGAGTTTATTCCAATTGCAGAGAAGAACGGTATGATACTAGAGATTGGGGAGTTCGTGTTCCGTACGGTATGTGAATTCATGGTGAAGGAACAGATTTGGGAAAAGGGAATTGAGAATATTCATGTTAATCTTTCTGTTGTACAGTGTATGCAGGAGAAGTTGGCACAGAATTTCTTGGATATTATGGAAGGTTATGAATTACCTTGTAGCCGTATTAATCTTGAGGTAACAGAGACTGCAGCAGTGGTTTCCAGTGAGTGCTTAAGTGCCAACATGAACAAGTTGGTGGCAAATGGCGTGAGATTTGCTTTAGATGATTACGGAACTGGTTTTTCCAATGCCACTAGCTTGATTGAATATCCTTACAATACCATTAAGATTGATAAAGGCGTGGTATGGGCAGCTATGGAGAATGAGAATGCTATGAAGGTGTTAACCCATTCCGTTGCTATGATTAAATCTTTGGATATGAACATTGTGGCAGAGGGTGTAGAAACACTAGAGCAGGCGAATGAGTTAACGAATATGGGTTGTGATTACTTCCAGGGTTATTATTATTCAAAGCCAGTGAATGCGGAGGATTTTGTTTCTTTGTTAGATAAGAATTGTGCGTAGGCACAATTGCGAAATTGATTTGAAAAGAATAGCGAATCGGGCAGGGTATCCTGCCCGATTCGTTGTATTTATAGAGATGTTCGCACATAATTTGCTTTTTTACATATGATAAATCAGAGTGATAAAGTAGGTGAAAAGATATGAGACAATTTGATGTCGCCTTGGTTGGTGGGGATGCGCGTATAGCATATATGGCACCATATCTGTTAAAAAAAGGATATCGTGTAATTGGATATGGACTTTCGACAGACAATGAAATAAAGGATTCTTTTGTAGAGGCGCAGTCACTGAAGGAGGCAATAGAATCGGCTGGATGTATTGTGGGTGGAATACCGCTTTTTAAAGGTAATTTACTTAGCAGTCAGCAACCGCTATCGGATTTGTTGAAGGTACAATTTGATGCTTTGTTACAAAAAGGACAAAAGATATTTGGCGGAATTGTGCCTGATGAATTTATTGATGCATGTAAAGAGCGGGGGGTTACCTGTTACGATTTTATGAAATACGAACCTTATGTTATAAAAAATGCAGTTGCAACAGCGGAAGGTAGTATTTTAGAGGCGTTGCAACATCAAAAAACCAGTATTCATGGAAGTAAGACGTTAGTATTGGGTTATGGAAGATGCGGAAGGGTTCTTGCACAAAAGTTAAAGGGTTTGGGGGCAAAAGTATGCGTGTGTAGCCAAAGTGAGGAAGAATTGGCACAGGCATATACCTATGGTATGGAGATGTTGGCATTAAGTGAACTGAAGGAATATATTTCGGATTATGAATATATTTATAATACAATTCCGGCAGTAGTGCTTTCTCAGGATATCCTAAGAGGTGTGAGAAAGGATACGCTTGTGATTGATATTGCGTCTGCACCGGGGGGTGTGGAGAGTGAAGTGGCAAAGAAATTTGGAATAAGGGTATTATATTGTTATGGATTACCCGGAAAATATGCACCAAAGACTGCTGCACAGGGTTTGGCAGAATATGTAATTGATAACATGAAATAGAAGAGGGATTGAAATGAATTTGAAAGGAAAGAAAATAGGAATTGCTTTAACGGGCTCATTTTGTACATTTGATAAGATATTTAAAGAAATGGAGAAATTAGTTGAGACAGGAGCAGAGGTTTATACCATTTTTTCAAATGCATCGCAACAGATTAGTAGCCGATTTGGAAAGCCAGAGGAATTTATGGAAAGGGCGGAAGCAATTACAGGGCGAAAACCGATTTGTACGATTGAGGGCGCAGAGCCGATAGGACCGCAGTCGTACTTAGATATCTATGTGGTTTTTCCGTGCAGTGGAAATACAATTGCAAAATTAGCGAATGGTATTACGGATACCCCGGTGTTGATGGGAGCAAAAGCGCATCTCCGCAACAACAAACCATTGGTAATTTCTGTTTCCACAAATGATGCCATGGGAATGAATATGAAAAATATAGGATTGTTGTTGAATGCAAAAAATATATATTTTGTGCCGTTTGGTCAGGATGATCCAATTAAGAAAACCAATTCCTTGATTGCGCATACGGACAGATTGATTCCTACTTTGGAATTTGCATTGGAAGGGGAACAGATTCAGCCAATTTTACAACCGTTTACTAGGTGATTGTTAAATCAGCACAATTCAGAAACAATTTTCATGAGTTTCGCAAACGCCTATATAGATAGAAAAAAGAAAGGAAAGAAAAGTATGTGTGGTATTGCAGGATTTAGCAGTTTTACGACAGATTATGCAGCCACGACCGATAAATGGACTCCGATTTTAGAGAAGATGAATGAGGTACAAAAGCATCGAGGACCAGATGAGAATGGAATTTATATGGATGAACATTGTGGTCTGGCACATGTCCGGTTGTCGATTATCGATTTATCTACAGGACAACAACCTATGACCCATAGTGCAGAAGGTCGAAGCTGCACTATTGTATATAATGGCGAAATTTACAATATGAGAGAATTAAGGAGAGAATTGCGAGGTCTTGGAGTGCAATTTCAAACCGAAAGTGATACGGAAGTGATACTAGCTGGATATGAGGTACATGGAATCAATTTTGTAAAGAAATTAAATGGTATCTTTGCCTTCGCGATTTGGGATGCATGGAAGCAAAAACTATATTTGTTTCGGGATCGTTCAGGGGTGAAACCATTGTTCTATACTATTTACAACAATACAATGGTATTTGCTTCCGAGATAAAAGGATTATTTTGTTATCCGGGAATACAGCCGGAGGTTGATAAGGAAGGGTTGTGTGAAGTCTTTGGCTTGGGACCGGCTAAGACATATGGCAAGGGCGTTTTTCGAAACGTGAACGAAGTATTGCCTGCACACATTGTGGAGTTTGGAGAAAATGGTGTGCATTCATATGCCTACTGGAAACTGGAGAGCCGTCCTCACGAGGAAAACTTCAATCGTACAGTAGAGCGTACAGAAGAACTGGTGACAGGTGCCATTCGGGAACAAATGTTGTCGGATGTACCTATTTGTACTTTTTTATCCGGTGGTGTAGACAGCAGTCTTGTTACAGCGGTGTGCAGTAAAGAGTTACAAAAGCAGGGGAAACAGTTGGATACCTATTCCTTTGATTTTGTGGATAATAGCATTCATTTTCAATCCAATGCGTTCCAGCCCACACAGGATCGTCCATGGGTGGAGCAGATGGTGAAGTTTGCAAATACCAATCATCACTTTTTGGAGTGTAATAATGAGGATTTGTACGATTATTTATTTGATGCAGTGGATGCAAGAGATTTGCCATGCATGGCAGATGTGGAATCTTCTATGCTTTATTTTTGTAAAAAGGTCGCAGGTCATAATAAGGTGACCCTGACCGGAGAATGTGCAGATGAAATTTTTGGGGGATATCCTTGGTTTCATAAAAAGGAATGCTTTGAGGCGGAGATGTTTCCGTGGTCAATGGATTTTAAGCCAAGAACCATGTTGCTAAAAGATGAAGTGCTGCGGGAGCTACCACTGGAGGATTATGCAAGAGTAGCATACGAAAAAACAATTCAGGAGACTCCAAAGCTTTCTGGTGAAGGTAAGGAAGAGAGTAGAAGACGGGAAATTGCTTATTTGAATCTCAAATGGTTTATGCAGACATTGTTAGACCGAATGGATCGAACCAGTATGCATAGTGGATTAGAAGCGCGAGTTCCACTTGCAGACCATCGCATTATTGAATATGTATGGAATGTACCTTGGGAGATGAAATGTCATAATGGGATTGTGAAAGGACTTCTTCGGGCAGCAGGAGAAAACTATCTTCCAAGTGAAGTGCTCTATCGGAAAAAGAGTCCTTATCCTAAAACCTATGACCCAGCATATGAAGATAGGTTGCGCAGGGAAATGCGGGAAGTATTGCAGAACGCAAATGCACCGATTCATGTACTGCTTGACCACAAGAAGGTGGAAGAGTTTATGCGTAATCCAACGGATTACGGAAGACCATTTTATGGACAGTTGATGGCAGGACCACAGTTATTGGCATATTTATTACAAGTGAATTATTGGTTAGAGAAATATAGGGTGCGTATACTTGGTTAAATGCAACAGTGGGACGGTTTGCAACTGTCTCACTGTTTTCTTTTAATTGAAGGCTTGTCGAAAATATGCGTAATGGGAAGAAATAGTGTTTAAATGATGTGAAATGCGTGAAAGAGGTCGCGAGAAGTAGGCTGAAGCTATCTTGTTATATGGATAAAATAAAGTATGATTATAAAAAGAACTTGTCTAAGCTTGATATATGGTGGTGCTATCTTAGGTAGAGCCACTTTATATATTATTCGGGTAGTGTTGGAAATATGCTATTCGAATGTTTCACATTTTTACTGATGAATGAGAAGTACGAAAGCATAGTAAATTAAGTGAGAGAAAGGCAGGTGAAAGGTATGATTAAGAAGGTTGATTTATCTCAGGTAGCATCAATGGAGGAAGCAGTAACACCAGCAATTCCACTTTTGAAGTACATTGTTGGAGCTGGATGTGGAGTTGCTTGTGCTGGAGCTGGATGTGGCGGCTGGTGCGGCGGTGCAGCATGCGCAGGTTGGTAAAATCTGAAATGCTGTAACAAATGTGAATCATTTTATGAAACGCGGAGGCAGTAAAATATGATTAAAAAGATTGAGATGTCAAAAATCGAAGTGTTAGAGAACACAATTACGCCAGGTAGTCTTGGATTGCTTTGTGGCGGTAGCTGTACAGGTGCAATCTGCGGTTTTGGCTGTAGTGGTTTCTAAAATAATTTAGTACATATTACTTGTATGGCGCGAGTGCGAATTTGCGTTGTGTAATATAACTGATTGGAGAGAAAAAGTATGGTAAAAAAAGTAGAAATGCAAAAATTGGAGATCTTAGAAGATACAATTACTCCTGTTGGTGGAGCATTATGTGGCTTCTTTTGTGAAGGCGGAGCCTGGTGTGGATTTGCCTGCGTTAAGGTACTTTAATACTTAACCCAAATGTGTTTAGTCTTCTGCCCACATTTGTTATCTGGTAACCAGAAGACTAAGCACAACATTGGAGTAGAAACTATGTTAATGAGCATTCAGATAGCGAAGGGTAAAAAATATGGGAAGAATAGTATTTGTTGAAAAAAGTCCAAAAGAATTAATTGCGTTTAATAAGGATACCTTGGATTTTTATGTTGTGGAACCAATTGTAAAGGACATATATGGAAGTATTCTGTCCGACGGTGTTGAAGTGGCAAGAGAAAAATACAATGTGAGCAAGGAGGACTTGGATAGTATTTGTGAATTGTTATGTGAGGATGAGGACCCGTTGGTTTTTCGTGAGGAACAACCAGAACAGCAGAAGCGGATTACATTAGACCGTCTTGTTCTCAATGTGACAAATGTTTGTAACTTGAAGTGTGCATATTGTTATGCGTGTGGTGGTTCCTATCAGTCGGAAGAGGGCATTATGAAGATGGAGGTTGCAAAGAAGGCGGTAGATGTATTCTGCGATTTCTTTGATTCCATTCGAATCTTACAGTTTTTTGGTGGAGAACCACTGATTAATTTGGAAGTAATTGCTGGTGTATGTGAGTATTTCCTGGAGAAAAAGGAAAATGGTGAAATTGAGAATGTGCCATCCTTTGGTGTATGTACCAATGGAACACTTTTGACTACAGAGGCAATAGACCTAATCGAAAAATATGGTCTTAATGTTACCGTAAGCTTAGATGGAGATCAGTACATACATGATTTAAATCGATATGACAATAACGGAAATGGAACCTATAATCGAATTATAAGCAATATCAAAGAGCTGTATAAGCGAACCAAACAGCCTACAACGATTGAGGTTACCTATAATCAAAAGCATGTGGAAAATGGAATTTCCATCAAGGATATTGCAAATCATTTTCAGCCGATGTTTCCAGAGACAAGCTTTCATATTGTTCCAGTGTCAACAGCGGTAGAGAGCTTGCAATTAAAAGACCGCAGTGCTTTTGTGCAATCTGTTGATGATATTTTTGGTTCGCTAGAATCAGATGGTGCATATACCTATTCCTTGGTACAGCGCCTAATTGATGCGTTAAGACATAAGCAGTACAGTGATTATATCTGTCCGGCGGGACTGGGCACCTTGTCCGTGGATATTCATGGAAACATTTATCCATGTTTTATGTTCACAGATGTGGAGCATTTGAATATGGGAAGTATTTTCGAAGAAAACATTTTCCAAAGTGAAAAAATGAGAGAAATCCGTACTTTATTTTTAGAGCGCGCCAAGGCGAAGGATGAGAAGTGCAATGATTGTATGCTACAGCGTTTCTGCTGTGGATGTCATGGTATGAATTATTATCAAAATGATTCCATTGCCAACTATGAAGAAGGATTTTGCCAGATGAATATTCAAATGGCGGAAAAGGTGCTGATTGATTTAGCTGACTATGTAAATAGTTTGTCCTAAGGAGTGTGAAGAGGTAGCGTGAGTGATTACAGACCCATAGCAATAGAAGACATCAAGTCTTCTTTGTTATACGAAAATAAAGAAGGACGCATCTATTGTATTGGTTCTATTAGTAGAGATAAGTATATTAAGGTGCCGGAGGATATTTTAGAATATGTCATGGCATTTATTAAATATCTAGATGGAACGAATACGCTAGAGCAAATTCAACACAAGTTGAATACAGTGGAAAAAATTGAATTGGATGTGGAGTATTTACTTAGCGAATTGGAAAAAGCAGATTTGATTGTCAATAACCCCAATACAGACAAGGTGGAAAAGAGTGAGTTTGAACGGTTTTTCTTAAAGCTTGTAGACATTCCGTTGGGTAAATATAGCAAGGCTATTAAAAATATTGATAAAACCCTTGTGCACTGGATGTTTGGTGTATCGGTGGTAGCTATATTATTGGGTATATGCTTCTTTTTTATCCAGATTGAGAAATTTGTTGTGTTAGATAATTACAAGTTAAATGAATCCTTGGGTGTCAGTATTTTTGTGTCATTGCCAATTTTGTTAATCAGTATTGTGTTACACGAAAGTGCCCATGCGATGGTGGCATCATACTATGGGTTGACTCCATCGAATCTTGTGTTTGGATTCTATGCGAATTTGTCTAGTATGTTTTATTTGAAAATACCAGGCATCTATACATTGACCAAAAAAGAGAAGCTAGTTGTGTGGAGCGCGGGCATATACACCAATCTATTATTGAGTGCTATATCCGTTTTGTTCGCTGCGTTTGGCGAGGGAACGGTGCTTACCATTGCCAATTTGTGTATGGTAATGAATCTGTCCTTTGTGTTCTGTAATCTGTCACCGCTATTACCGTTAGATGGATACTATTTGTTGTCCACTATTATCAATCAGCCAAACCTTAGGAAAAATTCCTTTGGTATGTTTAAGGATATCATTAAAGGCAAGGGCACAATCAGATTTAAATGCTTGTACATATTATACTTTTTATGCTGTATAAGCTTTATGGTGGCAGTATCTTATATTCAGCTAAAATATGTCATGATATGGTTTGCAGAACAGTACAAAATACATGGTTCTGTGATAGATATTATTGCGAACTCAAAGCTTATCATGGTGATTCTGGTGCTTATTTGTATTAAGTTAGGTGTTGCCATTGTTAAGAAGATAGTACGAAGCTGTAAAGGGTTAAATAAAACAGTGAGAGGAGAATGAACAATGACAGATAATCCATTGTTGCAAGTGACAGGTATAAAAAAATCATACGGAGATAAGCAGGTGCTGAGTGGTATTCATATGACCATAAATGAGGGAGATATCTATGGTCTGTTAGGTCCGAATGGTGTGGGAAAAACCACTACATTAAAATCTATGCTTGGTCTGGTTTCCGTTGATGAGGGTAAGTTTATCTACAGGGGAAAGGAGTGGAAGCGTAACCGTAAGAGCAATAGGGTGTTTGGTGCTTCCATCGATGAACCAGTTTTCTATAATCATTTATCTGGTATTGAGAATCTAAGGGTGTTCGGTTCTTTGGTGGGAACCAAGGAAAAGGATATCGTTCAAATCATGAAGGATTTTGATTTATATGAAGACCGCAACGTGTCTGTGAAGAATTATTCTCAGGGAATGAGACAAAGACTTGCTATTTCCAGAGTTTTCTTGAATGATCCAGAGATTATCATTTTGGATGAGCCAACCAATGGCCTTGACCCTAATGGCATTAAGTATATGCGAACCTTGATTCGTCGTTTGTCAGAGGAGTTTGGGAAGACGGTCATTTTGTCCACCCATTTACTTGGTGAAGCATGGCATACATGTACCAGAATCGGAATTATCCGTGATGGTGAGGTGGTCGTGGAGGAAAGCATCGACGAGGTGAATCAGAAGGTTGGTAATGATGTAGATAGCTTTGAGGAATTTTTCATTAAGTATACGGAGGATGGGATTCATGATTAGAGTGTTAGGATGTGAATTTAGAAAATGTACCAGAAGTATTGCCATATACATATGTATGCTTGTTATGTTGCTTGTGCCATTGGTGGAATACCTGTTTTTGGTAGTCAGTAGCAAGAGCTCGGGACTTTCAGAGGCAGCACAGCAGATGATAGATACGTTCTTAGCAGCAAATGGTGACGAGCTTTTTGTTTATCTGTACAACCTGTTGTTTAATGGCGGTTGTCTGTTCGTTGTGGCGACGGTGATGGCTGCGATTATTGTAGCAGAGGATTATTCCCGTGGAACAATGAAATATGTGATGTTATTGTCTAGCCGGACAAAGTTAGGTTTTGGTAAGGTTGGGATTTTACTGATTATAGCTACGCTTCTTCATTTTGTTGGTATGATTGTTCCGGTTCTGATATCCAAGGGAGTCCGGGATATCTTCTATGGGCAGTACACCTTAGAACAGTTGGTTTACTATGTGTTGATTGGTTGGAGTACTATTACAGCCTTCACTTTATTGGTGGGCGTGATTGGCACATTGACAAAAAATGTGCCTGCAACCATAGGAATTGGACTAGGTATCTATATGCTAGGGGCTGGATTTGGAATGCATTTACCGGAAACAGTTCAGAAATATTTGTTTATTATGAATATTTCTAAGATAGGTTCCACTGATATAGATGATATGTTTTTTGCGGTGATAGTGTCCTGTGTTACGTTGGTGCTATTCTCACTGTTCTTATGGTATGACTTGAAGAAGAAAGAGTATTGAGATTGTGATAATCAAAAACGTGGTCAGTTCATAGCTTCTATGATTGACCACGTTTTTATTATGTAGTTATATTGCATTATTGATTAACCGAGAATACTTTTTAACCTTTGAACGCGGAACGATGATGTCCACTTGCTTCGGAACCTTTCGGAATGTCTTCTTACCAATGGATTTGAGCTTTGTTCCCTGAAAGGTAATCTGTTCTAACTTCTTATCATTATACAAAACCTTTTTTCCGAGATGTTTAACGTTTTTTCCAAAAGTGATTTTCCTTAAAGAGCTACATTTGGCAAATGCACTATCGCCGATATGCGTTACGTTTGCACCAATTACTACGGTTTTGAGCTTGGTGCATTTGTAACAAGCCTTTGTAGCTACTTTAGTTACATAGAATTTGTATTTATCGTATATCACGTAGGCAGGTACCTTGAGCTTGGTAATTGTTTTTTTAGCAGGTTTCATGAAGGTTACCGTCTTCTTGCCAGTCACCTTGTATTTCAAGTCAGTATAAGTAAATATAGTTCCTATTGCAGGTCTTTTGCTAGTAGAAGAATTTGTGTCTGATGCCGTAGTCGTCATGGAATCTGTCACGGTTTGATTTGGGTCTAATGCGTTAGGTGCATTTGGAGCATACTCAGATTCCGTTGTGGTCTTTGCGGGATAATCGGGAGAATCTGGTGTAATTGGTTCGCTTCCAGGAGTTTGAAAGATGAGGTCCTTGTCTACCAGCATTTGGATGAGTGGACTATTCTCTTGTACCAAAAAGGTAACTTGGGATAATTCGCTTGTATATAGTGCTTCAATGCTAGTAACAGAAGGAAGCAATTCGATTGTTAAATAGGAAGAACTAGGAATGGATCCCATTTCTGTACTAGGATTAGTATATGCGAAGGATATATACGAAATGTTCATTCCCATGTCAAAGATAGCACCATGATACAGCTTGGTAATGGTAGTACCAAAATGAATGGTAGTCAGGTATGGTAATTCACTAGTCACAATGGAATTGCTACCAATTGTGGTTATGGTGTATTGATATCCGTGGTAGTCCACAATCGCTGTTTCGTCAAATGTAATGGAATTTGTGGTTTCCTTAAGGCGGAATAGTTTGGCAGTAAAATCTCCGGTTACTATTACATCAAAGATGTCGTTGGAGATGAGCTGGCCGATAATTGGCTTGCTATAAATGGCATCTGGATTCTCGTCCTCTGTAACAGTGAATAACATATTATTATTAGAACAGTAGGTAGCAAGAGGACTTCCATTACTAATGTGGAATATAGTCGCTGAGAGATTGTTTAAGCCAAATGAAGAAATATCAGTTACCGCTTTATCAATATAGATATGAGAATACTCTCCATAAAGACCATCTGAAAAAGTACCCTTGAACGTCTTTAGGGTAGGTGAAATGGTGAAACAGGTTAATGGGCAATTTTTAAATGCATATTCGTCAACGGTAACTAAGCCAGCATAATTAAGCCCAGAAGAATAATTGGAATTTTCAAAAGCGCGTTTGCCGATATGGGTTACGATGGAGTCTGGCTGATAAATTTGTAGGGAAAAGGATGCCAAGCGAAAAGCACAATCATTTATAATAATATTCGATTTGATGTATACCTTTGACCAGAAGCTGGCTGAGGTAAATGCATAATTACCGATGTTGGTGGTTCCAGTATTGTCCGAACCAATGGTGATAGACAGTGATGTGCCGTCTGCATAAGTGATTCCAGATACATTAATGTTAGAAAAAGCATAATCGCCGATATCAATATTGTTATCAATCTCAATGTATTGATAGTTTTGATTTTGGAATGCTTTATCAGCAATTTTTGTGACGGTTTTTCCGTTAACCGTATTTTTGATTTCTAGAGGAGCGTATTCATAATATTGCTTAGTATCATAACCGGTTACCGTAAGGGTTCCATCTTCATTTTCTATGTATGTCAAATAATCTTCCGTAAATGATGTAGCATAACTTGTATGCTCGCAAAAAGTAATACAAAAGCATATGCTAAGAATAGATAATAAGAGTCGAATGTAATTTCTGGTACGCATGAGTTTCCCTCCAATCAAGCTGAATCAAACCAATAAATGGCACTTCTTTGATAGTAATATAATCTATGAAATTTAAAAAATCAACAATTCTTACAACAAATCCACGAATTCTTACAACGCAACTGAAATAATTATAAAAGTACCTTAAGATATGTAAAGAAAAATGCGAAGAGTGACAGATTTTGTCAAACTCAATTTGCTATACTTAATCGAATATGAATTAGAACTTAAGGAAGAGGTAGATGGATAAGAAGGTTGAGCGAATCATCAATCTGTATAGTAGGTTGATGGAAGGGGAGGTTATCAATAAAAATAAAGAAGCGTTCCGGTTTGGTGTCAATGAACGGACTATTTTGCGAGACATTGATGATATTCGTGCGTACCTTGCAAATGATATGGACGTAAGCCGACAGCTCGTATATGACCGCAGTAAATGGGGATATCGGTTGGAGTGTGATGAACAAGATAAGCTAACTGGCAAAGAGATTTTGACGGTATGTAAGGTCTTTTTGGAAAGTCATGCGTTGGTAAAGGAAGAGTTATTGCCGATAGTCGATAAGCTATTGCTTTGTTGTGCATCTTCAGAAGAACGGAAACGGGCAGTTGCGTTGATTGCAAATGAGAAGTTTCACTATGAGAATCCAAAGCACGAAAAGCTCTTGGGAAGAATTTTGTGGGATATTGCAGGAGCCGTGTATGAGCATCGCTTGATGCAAATTTGCTATCAGAATCCGCTGAATCATGAGGTGATAACAAAAATCATTCAACCAGCAGGCATAGTGTTTTCGGAAACGAGTTTCTACCTGACAGCATACATATCGGAACAAGATGAAATTGCCTCTTCTACAGAGTTTGAGAGTAAGGAGGAAGTTAATAAGAGCGTAGAAGAGACAACATTTTCAACCGTATATTGCGTGAACCAGATTGTGGAGTATGAGGTGTTGAGTCAGCATTTTCATGTACCCTATGGGAAGAGGTTTGCTAAGGAAAAGATGTGAAGAAGCGATTTGATCATTAAGAAGAAAGAATGTTTATTTAAGGAGGAAATGTAATGAGTAAGTTTTGTACAAATTGCGGAAAAGAAATGAATGAGGAAGAAAAGTTTTGTTCGGTGTGCGGAACAAAGCAGGAAATGGTTCCGGTAAAGGAAGAAGTATCTAAGAAAGAGGAAATGAAATCTATAGTTGAACGAAATGAAAAAACAAACATCATGTATGATAACGATATAAACGAAGATAAAAAGAGCATAAATAAGTCATATGACTTTACATCGGCAGTATTTATGTGTATGAGATTAATGTATCAAGGAAGAATTTATACTTCGATAAAAATTGATGATAATAAAATGTATATCAGTGTAGATCCAAAGAAAAAGAACAAATTTCCTAGCATTTATCTAACAGACATTGTTGATGTTAATGAAGGATTCTGTGTGTCTAATTATTGTTTGTATGGTGCCATATTTATTGCTTTAGCTGGAATTGCGTCAGATCCTTTTTATTGTATTGTTGGAGCACTAGTAGTTTATTGGCTAGGAATTAATAGAAAGATTACCATTCGGATGAAAGGTGGAAAGGAAGCATATATTTTTTCTAATAGAAAGAAAATAGCAAGACAGTTTACCAATGATGTACTGGAGATAATCAAAAGATAATAGATAAATTTTGTTTTATACTTCAGAAAATTATAAAAGCATACAAAAAGGAGAATGGATATGTCTAACAGTAATCAGAAAAAAAGAAAAATATCAATAGCAAATTTAGTAGGTATTATTATTTTATTCATGGTAATAGCTTTTGATTTGCTTATATTCTTAGGAGAGGATATAAGCGAATCGGATGTTGTTATCGATATGACTACAACCGATTATGACTTTAAGGATTGGCAAAATGATGGCTTTGAGGGCAGAGCAATAGCTTATTTTAGGGTTACATGTCCCAATACAGTAACGAAGTATTCTACTAATTCAACAACATTAACAATTTATCCAGGATTAGAAGGTTATGATTTAAATACATGGATTGTAGAAAGGAATGGAAATGTTTCTATTTGCAATTGGGACTGGATGGATTTTGATTGGCTATGTGAGAATACAGCAGGTACGAAACTTTATGTGGGGACATTTGAATTATGTGATAAAGAAGTGCCCGGTTATGATGCTTATTTTAATATTACAGATGTAAAGGCAATCGCAGAGAGTGATTTAGAGAGAGCAGATTTTAATGATTCCTTTGAGGTGAAGACAGATGGAAGTAAAGAGGAAATGGTTACAGAAACGAGCGAGACAGATGACCTAGCTTCTACCGAAGTTGAGGTGGAAAAAGAGGATTCCGTACCTGTCCCTGTTGACCCATCTGAGTTTTGCGGTGAGTGGTATGATATGAATAATCAAACCTGTTGGATGGAGATAGTCTGTGAAAATGATGTGCTTTATGATGTTCGAATTCATTGGAGCGACAGCGTAAGTGATATCACATGTTGTTCGTTTGTGGCTGAATTTGATTCCAAGAAAAATGCTTTGACATATACGAACGGATGTTGTTATTCTGAGTATTATGGTGAAGATTTAACTCCGAGTCAGGAAGAGATATATTCTGGTGGTACTGGAAGCATATTTATGGAAGATGGAAAACTTTTTTGGCAAGATGACAAAGGAGCCATGGGGGCAGATTTTGTATTTGTTCGGGCAGAAGAGAAAAATTCGTCTTATGAGACCGAGACTTCTACTGTGAATCTAAAATGGTATTGTACAGACAAATGGTTTTACAATGCAGAGACGGGTTCTTGGTTGGAAGTTATCTACTATGATGATGGTTCTTTAGAATTTGCGGTTGATGGGTTGACAGTCATTTACTATTCGGCTACTGGAATGTATGGTGATAGTTATACGGTTAGTGGCACGTCTATTGAATATGTTTGCAATAGTAGTAATGGTGGAACCAGGGTTTGTTATGATTCGGCATTCGCACCAAGTATAACGATAAGTGGGAGTGCAGGCTATGATGGTAATTATTTTTTGCAACAGTAGGGAGTATATAAATTCTAATTAAAAATAAGGTACATTGTTTATATAGTAAAAAGAGCTATATTGGCTTATATGCCAATGTAGCTCTTTTGTGATGGTAGAATTTTACATAGTACATTTAATCCAAATGTATCGTAGTATAATCGTCATCGTCCTCCGACTTATCCGAAGTATCATTACTTTTAACGCTAAAGGCATCTGAGTTTGGGGTACTGGTTTGCGTACTAGTTTGAGTATGAGTATTCTTTTGGTTGGCTACCGGTTCTGTCCCCTTGCTGACGACCAATTGGATTTGAGCAATCTGCCCTTTTGTGAATTGTGTGTCAGGAGAAATGCTTTGGGAAATAACAATGCCTGCTGCATGCTGGGTATTGTATTCTTCAGTTACATTGACTTGTATGGAGGAATCCAATTTCGATAAAGTGATGCGTGCTTGTTCTAGGGAGGAGCCCTCGATATTAACCATGGTTAATATTTGAGGGCTTAGGGTTTCCTGTGTAGTGTTATGCTCTGTTGTGTCTTCCTCGGTAGTGATTTTTTCTGTGCTGTTTTCAGAGGAAGCACTGGTTATATTTGTTTGCAATACGGTACTGTTTCGATTCATTTTATTAAATTGCTGTATAGCCGCGATGGAGGCAATGCATAGAATCCCTACTAACAATATAGCTTTCCAAGGTTTCCTCTTTGCAGGAGCATGTCCAAGACCTTGGATTTTTTTGTGCATATTATCTGATAAATAGTTCGATTCCTTCGTCGCTGTCAAATCCGCTACAGGTTCTGTTGTAAGTGCCTGATATAATAACTTGGTGGTGGCGAACCGCTCAGCAGAATTAAGGCTAAGACCAGTATACAATGCCTTAGCTTGAAATGTAGCAATTCCGGTTGAAGCTGGAATGGGTGGCAAATAATCAGTCTGCATACGCCTGACTGCTTCTGTAGGCTTATTTCCGGTTAATACCATATACATGGTAGCACAGAGTGCATACACGTCTGTCCATGCACCGGTTTTTCCGTCTGGAATATATTGCTCAGGTGGAGCATAGCCTGATTTTAAAATCACGGTCATGGTTTTACTCTCGTTTGGATTGCTGAAGCTTGCAGCACCAAAGTCTATTACATGTAGGCGATTATCCATCCCCACAATCAGATTTTCAGGACTAATATCGCGATGAATGAGTCCTTGCTTGTGCACTTCGTGTAAATCTAGCAGAACCGGTTTCATCAAATCTAACAGTTCATCAAAAGGCATTGGCCCTTCATTTTTCACTAGCTCCTTTAGTGTGATACCCTCAATATATTCCATTACAAGATAAGCGGTATCATTTTCTTCAAACACATCGTGAACAGAAACAATACTGCCTAAATGTTGGAAGCTCTTTAGCAGGGCTGCCTCATTTAGAAAGCGGTGCATACCTCGGTTAAAGGATGTTGCCAGTTTGCCCTCTGGGTGCGTTACTAGTGGCTTGGAACCGGCAAAATTACGCAGGGCAATTCCAGATGGAAAGTATTCCTTAATGGCAACCTTTTCATTGGTTGAGCGATGGATGGCAGAATAGGTAATGCCAAATCCACCTTCACCGAGCACGGCTTCAACTATGTAATTGTCATGGAGAACACTTCCGCTAGGGAGAGTAAGTCCGGTGCTAGAAACGCGTGTATTTGACATGGTTCTTATCCTCGAATTGTATAGTAGTATTGTTTATAGTCCCTCTCCAAAGACTGTATGCGATATTGTGGATTGGTTTTGTTGTTTTCCATCATTGTGTTGGTGACTACCAGGAAAATTTATTGCTACACAATGCAATGAACAATAATTGGCAATCTCCCAGTTGAATCAAATCCTTGTTGGTAAGTAAAGTGGTATTGGTAACAAGCGTATTGTTGTGGAAAATAGGCTTGTCCGAAGCTCCAATACCCAATGAAAATGTGTTTGATTCCGTATTATATGTAATGGTAGCATGCGTATTGCGGCTAACAGTGGGTTCCTTGGAGA
This sequence comes from Lachnospiraceae bacterium, assembly GCA_017439675.1. GTDB lineage: Bacteria > Bacillota > Clostridia > Lachnospirales > Lachnospiraceae > CAG-590. The sequence continues at coordinate 63,352 of JAFSIQ010000029.1, read as the reverse complement.
GACATACATTCATATTACGTTCTCTACCTATGTGATTCTCTCCTTCGTATAGAATGAAGCTTTCGCCATACATTTCGCCAGAGATGCAGACAAGCCAGCCAGTAGTTCTTCTCTCCTGTAGTGTGCAAGCTATATTGTTCTCCACCGAAATGGTTTCCACGTTCTGTTGGCGTAATCCTTCCACGTCATCTACAGGCACATTGGATTCTATATGAATGCAATGTGGACAGTAAGGAAGCTTGTCAGCATTGTAGTAGTGATTGTTTCGACATTTTGTTAATTTCATAATTGTCTCCTTTTGTCTTAAATAAGACGATAAACCGTATCGGCGTTACCAAAGGAGATGGCAGTACCGGGTTTTAAATGATAAGGTTTATTCTTAGTCATACGTTCTTCATCCGTTAGAAATGTTCCATTGTGTGAATAATCGGTTATTTCATAAGTATTGCTTTCTGAGTGATATAGAATAGAGCAATGTTTGCGGCTGATCTGTGCAAGGTTGATGACAACATCACAGGCAGTTCCGTCTCTTCCCAGTGTAATTTCACAATCAGCAAAAAAGCGTATGATACTTCCGAGATATGCGCCCTTAGTACAAACGAGTGCTCCAGTAATTCCGCGATTTTGAGACAAGCTTCTTGTAACCTGACAGCCGTCTGGCAGAACGGATGCACTGGAAACCGTATCGCTAAATAGCTGCTCCATATCTCCTTTGTATCGGTTACTGACAGGAATTTCGATGTCTCCAATCATGACCTTTCCGGATTGATAGGATGTAAGTCGGGATTCTGGAATCAGATAGCTTTTGTGACATCGGACAAATCCGCTATCCTTCAATATAGCCTCTAAGTGATCTAATCGCTGGTAATATTCATAATCTCTAGAAGGAGTATGAATAATCACTTTCCTGCAATCGCTTTCTAGGTATAGAATGGAGCGGAGAGGAATGCGATGGTGAACATTCTTAATGGAGATGTTCAGACATTTTGGAGCCTTTGCAATCTCTGAAAAATATCGATTTAATTCGTTTTCTGCTGTTGTAACGGAAAGTGGCTTTAACAGGTAGGAAAATGAGTGATAACGATAGCATTCATATATATGCTCTTTGGAGCTAGTGGTGAAAATGATATCCGTATCGATATGATGTTCGTATATGTATTTTGCAATTTCAATGCCATTGGTTCCGGGCATAATAATGTCAATAAATAACAGATTGCAATCGAATGTGTGATGGGAAATGTCTGCAAGAATTTCATCTCCACTGTGATAAATGCGAGGCTGCCAATCAGAGACATTTTTCATGTAATTGTGTAAGAAAGTATGTAGTTCTTCGATAAAGTTCAAATCATCATCACATAATCCGATTGTCAGCATAACCGTATCCTTTCTTGATAATTGTTTTAAAGTATCTTCTATTGTATCACATTCCCTCTAATATATCTGCTTTTTTACATCAATTCGTAATAGAAAAATCATACACAAACAATAAACGAATAATATATACTACATTTACAATATGCGCAGAAGGAGGAAACGAAATGTACCAGATATTGTTGGTGGAAGACGATGTGCAATATGCAGTTGCACGTCGGCGTGAGAGTTTCTATGTAGGATTATAGGGAGCAGGATTGGATGGTTAATGTTCTGCTATATAATTTGAATAGAATGTAGGATGTTGAATAGTATAATAATAACAAAAGTGGCCAGCATGTGTGCTGACCACTTTTGCATGTCTGTTTTGTCTGCAAGAAACTCTTAGTTTGCATTCATTTGAACGAGTGATCTTGTGCGAATCTCTTCACAAATTTTATTTACAAAGGTGCTAAGCTCCATCGCTCCAAGGTCACCGTCTTCACCACGCTTACGAACAGAAACTGTCTTTGTCTCCTCTTCGTTGGCGCCAACTACTAACATGTATGGAAGCTTTTGAAGTCTTGCCTCACGAATCTTGTAACCAATTTTCTCGGCACGGTCATCCATAGTAGCAAGGACACCGTTTTTCTTAAGCTCTTTCAAAATTTCCTCGCCATAAGCATGGAATTTCTCAGAGATAGGAAGAATACGAACCTGCTCTGGTGCTAACCAGGTAGGGAATGCACCAGCGTATTTCTCAATCAACCAAGCCAAAGTTCTCTCATAGCATCCCATAGACGTTCTGTGGATGATATATGGACGAGTCTTGGAACCGTCCTTATCAATGTAGTACATATCAAACTGTTCAGCAAGTAACGCATCCCACTGAATTGTAATCATGGTGTCTTCCTTGCCGTACACGTTCTTTGCGTTAATATCAATCTTAGGACCGTAGAATGCAGCTTCACCTACATCTTCTGTGAACTCAATTTCCAATTCATTCATGATGTTTCTCATGTGTTGCTGTGTTTCTTCCCAAACCTCAGGCTCGCCAATGTATTTTTCCTTATTGTCAGGGTCCCATTTTGACAAGTGGTAGGTTACGTCTTCTTCAACACCTAAAGTCTGCAAGCAGTGCTTTGCTAATGCAAGACAATTTTTGAATTCCTCTACCATCTGGTCTGGTCTTACAATCAAATGTCCCTCTGAAATGGTAAACTGTCTTACACGAGTCAAACCGTGCATCTCACCAGAATCCTCATTACGGAACAAAGTAGAAGTTTCGCCGTAACGGATTGGGAGGTCGCGGTAAGAGCGTTGTGACGCTTTATATACATAGTACTGGAAAGGACATGTCATTGGGCGAAGTGCCAAGATGTCCTGTCCGGAAGCGGATACACCGTTCTCGTCTTCATCATCATTTAATACAAACATACCCTCTTTGTAGTGGTCCCAGTGACCTGAAATCTTGTAAAGGTCTGACTTTGCCATTAAAGGAGTTTTGGTTCTCACATAACCCCACTCGTTGTCTTCTAAGTCCTCAATCCATCTCTGCATAGTCTGGACAACCTTCGCACCCTTTGGCATAAGAAGAGGAAGTCCCTGACCGATAACGTCAACGGTTGTAAATAACTCTAAGTCACGACCAAGCTTGTTGTGGTCGCGTTTCTTAATATTTTCTAAGAACTCCAAACGAGCTTCCAAATCTTCCTTCTTTGTAAACGCTGTACCATAGATACGGGTAAGCATCTTGTTGTCAGAGTTACCTCTCCAGTAAGCACCAGATGAGGATGTAAGCTTGAAGAATTTCACTGGTTTTGTACTCATAAGATGTGGTCCTGCACAGAGGTCTGTGAAATCACCCTGCTCGTAGAAGCTCAATACCGCATCCTCAGGAAGGTCATTAATCAACTCAACCTTATATGGCTCATTCTTTTCTTCCATCAACTTGATTGCTTCTGGGCGAGAAAGAGTAAAGCTCTTGATTGCAATGTTTTCCTTTACGATTTTCTTCATCTCTGCTTCAATTTTGTCCAAATCCTCACGGGAGAGAGATGGCATATCGAAGTCATAGTAAAAACCATCTTCAATAGCAGGTCCGATAGTACATTTTGCATCTGGGTAAAGTCTCTTTACTGCCTGTGCCAAAATGTGGGCAGCAGTGTGGCGGAATGCTTTTTTACCTTCCTCTGTATCAAATGTCAAAATGTTAAGACTACAGTCCTTGTCCACCATCGTTCTAAGGTCAACAACCTCGCCGTCAACCTCACCAGCACAAGCAACTCTTGCAAGTCCCTCGCTGATATCCTTCGCGATATCCAATACGCTCATTGCTCCTTCATATTTCTTTGAGGAGCCGTCTTTTAATGTGATAATCATGATATATTCTCCTTGTTTGTTTTTTAATCCCAATCCTCGTCATCCCAGTCGTCATTACAACTACATGTCTCTACGATGACTTTCTTCTTTGGCGCAATGATAAGACCATAAATGAGTCCTGCCAGTGCGGCAATGATAACGATGAGTGTAAGCATTTTTCTTGTGATGCCGGCGTCTTCGTCAAAGAAATCAACAATTGCATCTTTGATGTTGCAAACACCATCGATTAATACTTCTTTTGTGCTATCCAATGTGTCAGTAACTGCTTCTAATACATTCATAATCACACCTCCTGTTTGTTGTTGGATTCTGTATAAAAGTCAATTGCTACGTGCTACGCACTATCGCAATTGCACACAACATTCGCATTCCGACCTCTTGGTCTACATGCTCATATTGTTCGTTTGTCAAATAACAACATCTCTTAACAAGCAAGCTTATACGAGATACAGCTGCTTGACAGAACTTTTATATATTAAAAAGTCCCCAGCATAAAATATGCCAGGGACGATAAATCGCGGTTCCACCCTAGTTCCTATTATTCCGTATTATGCAGATTGTAATGCATTATGAAAACAATCCGTACAAAAACCAGAATCATAGACACTTCATTATGACGATATCGGAGTCACCGGCCGGTATTAACGGCTGCTCGGAGGTGGTTTTCAACTAAGCTCTAGGTGGGTATATTCCAGCTCCATCCAAATGGAAATTCTAGGGCGAATGTATCGCTACAAATCCATCGGGAATCGTAAACCCTCTCTGGAGATAGATTCTTAATCTACTGTCCTCGTCAATGCATTTCATATTTTATTGAAAACTCTGATGTAGAGTTTCGCATAGTTAGATTGTAGAACAATCATTTTGGAAAGTCAACTATTAAATTATCTTAATATATGGTGCGGAAATCCAACCATTGTATGTTTTTCCGTTTTTCTTAAAGCGTACCTTGTACCATGTTACACCCTGTTTTTTCTTGGTTTCTAATATGGTAACTTTTTTGTTGCGCTTTAAGGTTGTCAGCTTCTTTGAGTAAGCGGTGGCTTTCTTGCGCACATTTACCTGTTTCGTTTTTACTATTTTGCCAAGCTTTGTAATGGTGACATCACTAGAACGGATATAGCCCTTATAAATGCCATCAGTTGTTTCGTGTTTTACATAGTACCAAGTTTGCTTTTTGTAGCGGATGCTGTAAATGACAGACAAACTTTCATTTTTTGCAGTAGTGGCAAGCACCGTGGAAGCAACCCTCACTGTTTGTGTTGTGGTTTCTGCTTCTGTCTGAGGCAAGTTGTCTTGCTCTGTGTTTGTTGGTTCAGAGTTGTTGTTTGTTGTGTCAACTTGTTCTGCATTTGTCTGTTCTGCTGTAGTTTGTGCTGTAGTCGTTTGTTCTGAACTGTTTTGCTCTGTTGCGGTCTGTTCTGTTGTAGTTTGTTCGCTTGTACTCTGCTCTGTGTTGGCTTCCTCTGTATCCTTCTCAGGTGTCACAGCATCGCTGACTGGAATTTTAATCGTTTCTGTTTTCGTTCCCGGAATATAGTCGTAGATGGCAGCCTTTGTCTTTGTCAAAGCATTTCTAGTATATCCAGTTTTTGTGTAGATTGGAGTTACCGGTGAAAATTCGCTGTAATAGGTTTTGCCGTCCACTACCTTGTAGCTTCTAATTTGGTAGAAGTAACATCTGCCGGCAGTAAGACCGGTATTTTTCAATGTCACAGAGGAGTTCTTTTTTATAGTTTTTATCAGATTGAAAGTACCATTTATTTTGTCTGCACGGTAGATTTCATATCCTTTGATGCTGGAATCCTTTTTCCATGAGAGGGTAATGAAATTAGTGGAACGCTTCTTTGCCTTAAATGAACTTACTGGATTTGGCTGAATCTGAAAACGAATCTTTCTGGTATCACAGTAATTGCCCATTCCCTGAATGGTAATTGTAGCCGTTCCAACCTTCACATTGTCGGTGTAGGTAATAGTGTAGTCTACATTTGGTGTCAAAATGGTGCCGTTGTGGGTAACGGTCATTTGTGGTATGATAGCACTTCCTGTATACATAGTGTCAGGAACTTCTGTAAATGTAGCAAGGGAAATACTGTTTGGTTGTGGTGCAAAGTTGTCATTTTCTTGAACATAGTAAAAATTCATATCAACATCGCCGTAAATTCCGCTTACTTTTCCCTTTTCTGAATATTGCCAAAAATCGAAAGTGCCAGAGTAGCCTGTGCTCTTTGTATAGTTTGCAAGCCAAATACGATATCCGGCATCTGTAAGTGTGGATGCAAATATCTGGTCTTCCAACATACTTTTGTTAGCATATACCATAGGGGTATAACCAGCAGCCGCTATCTCTTTACAAAACGCCATACAGACAGCGGTGGCTTTCTTCTTAGATAGCTTTGCTTTGTAGAGACGACCGCCTAGTCCGTAATCGGTGGATGCATATTCAAAATCCATAACCAATGGCATGGTAATAGAATACCCGTGAATAGCGTCCAATATGTAAGAAGCTTCCTCAATGGCTTCTGCTTCTGTGGTAGCTTGGGAAAATACATATACACCGACCTGGATGCCGTTGGCGATAGCATTTTTCATGTTAATGTCAAAATATGGGTCCTTGGTGGCTTCGTTTAAAATGCCGGAATCACCATAGCCACGAAATCCAACTTGAATAAAAGCATAGTCGATGCCAGCAGCCTTCACCTTCGCCCAATCAATCTCACCCTGCCATTTGCTGACGTCAATGCCGTGACGAATGGTTCGTCCGTCAAATACAGTTTTATGTGTGTACTTGACGCCAGTGTAAGGACTTTTTAATTTGCGACTGCCGTACTGTTTGATAGGATTCGAAGAAAAAGATTCTTTGTTAGTGTCGGCATCTTCGTAAAAATCCGCGGCAATGCCGTCGCCGGAAAGCCTTCCGGCACCAGGGTCGTATTCGGTTGCATGTGTAGTTAAAGTAGAACAGTAAATGCACAAAATCATGAGAATGAAAGCGAATTTTGTTTTCATAATAAATTTCATATGTCAATATTCCCGTTTTCAGGGTTCCTTTCTGTGTTTTTTTAACAATATGGATATGATAATATAAAATGTGTATGATTACCACAAAAAATATAAAAAAGGTATATGAAATGTGGGTGAAAGCCATTGAATATAAAGGTTTTTTAAGAGTTATGAAATTTTTTTGAAAAAATATTAAAAAAGTACTTGCATTTTGTCTGTGCATCATATATAATCATCAATGTTGTTGAGAGAACAACGAACTGAATAAGGGCCGCTAGCTCATTTGGTAGAGCACCTGACTCTTAATCAGGGTGTGCGGGGTTCGAGCCCCCGGCGGCCCACTTAGCGAAGGAACTGATTTGATGTCTCAGAACATTGGGTTGGTTCTTTTTGTGTTAACAGTGAGCAGAGCGAAACGACGAAGTTGTTTTGCGACGCAAGAAAGAAACGCATTCCGGAATGCTTGCATTCAAGGATGCGTTTTTTTCTTGCGTCGTGAAGACAGCTTGCTGGTTTCATTCTGCGAACGTCCATCACTGAGCAAGCGGAGCTTGCGATGTGGATGGTTAATGCTTGCATTTCAGAGCCTGCCTTCTTCTTATATTAGGAAGGCGCATCAGCGCATTCATATGGCGAACGTCCATCACTGAGCAAGCAGTGCTTGCGATGTGCATGGAAATGCTTGCTACAGCTCTTTTGAAATGCTATAATATAAGGTATGTTATTAGGTCGAAAAAACCATGAGATAAGGGGGTTCTTATATGAAATGTAGGTGGAGAAATTTAATGTTGGGATTTGCAATCTGTCTGTTTGCGATTTTGTGCGCAAGACCTGTTGAGGCTGCTAGTACGGAAACAGTGTCAGGTACTTGCATGTACGATGAAGCGTATGAGGTTTTGAAAATTGTGAATCAGAAACGAACCAATCAGGGGCTTGGGAAACTTACTATGGACAAGGACTTGTTGGCAGCGGCGATGCTTCGGGCAGCTGAGTTGACGGTGGAATATAATCATTTGAGACCGAACGGAGAACGTTGCTTTACTGCTTGCGATAAGATGTATGCGGAGAATATTGCCTATGGTTATGGTTCTGCAGCGGACGTGATGTCAGGATGGATGGGTTCTGGTGGACACAAAACCAATATTATGACTAGTGAATTTAATTCCATAGGAGTGGGTTGTTTTCAGATGAATGGAGTTCTTTACTGGGTACAGTGTTTTGGTTGCTGTAAAGCAGATTCAGTGAGCCAACCGGCGAATGTGAAGAAAACCTATAAGGTTTCCTTGACTAGTGGTGTGGAAACAAAGCTAGTCAATCCGGTAGGTTCTAAGGTTTCTGGATTTACAGCCACGGCTGGAAAGAATAAACTGACATTGAAATGGAAGAAAAAGACCAGTGTAGACGGATACCAATTACAGATATCTACTACGAAGTCATTTAGTAAGAAGAGAAGTTTTACAATTGGAAAGAATACAACCAAGAAGGTAATTAAGAAATATAATGGTGTGAAGTTGAAGTCGAAAAAGCGTTATTATGTGCGAATTCGTGCGTATGTCAATAGTACGGACAGTGAAGGAAATACAGTTAAGAAGTATAGCAAATGGAATAGAATAAGCAAAAAGACAAAGTAGAGGGAGGAAATGATGAAGAATAAGAAGGGATTTGGAAAAAGAATAAGCGCATGGCTGTTGACATTTGTTATGGTATTAAGCCTTGTGATGGTTCCGTCAAGAAAAGTGGAAGCTGCGGAAACGATTACCGTGTCAGGTACGGATGTGATTACGGCAACCGACAGTGGGGTATATGTATCTTATATTAGTGAGTTAGAGTTTGCAGCTAATGTGTGGGGAACAGGTTCTCCGGCGGTGGATTTGTACAAATATGAATTTACATTACATAACAATACAGGCACTACAATTAGCGATTGGGAAGTGAAGATTACTCCTAATTCGAATGCGTATTGGAATAGTGGTTGGAATGGTGCAACCTATGATTATAGTACGGGCAGTGTGGTGTTAGGTACATATAAGGGTACAGGAGAGGATGGAAGTACTTGGTCAACTGCGGAAGTGGCATCAGGTTCTACTGTAACAGGAATGGGTGCGCAGTGTCGGGCTAATATTTTGGAAGGCGCAACTATTGTGTTGACATACAATGTAGGTAGTTCTACAGAGGCACCAAGTGTGGATGATACAGCAACAGATCCATCTACTATTGGTTCTACATCGGATAAAGTGACTGCTACGGTGACACAGACAAGTCAGTCTTATGATTATTATCAGTATGAGATTGCAGTTAGCAATGGATTGTCAGAAACCATCAGTGATTGGATTGTGATGATTCCAGTAACAGGTATTACAAGCTCCAGTGCGTGGGACGGAAGCTGGGCAAAGGTAAAGTGGTCTTATGACGATAGTTATATCTATGTAACATCTAATTCTGGTGAAACCATATCCTCTGGTGGAACCTTGAGTGGGGAAAGCTATAAGATTCAGTATAGTGGTTCGTCGGCATTGTCCACTAATGAGGCGGTTGTATATTATAAAACGGGTTCTGGCAGTACGGGTGCATTTGATTCTGTGATTTCTGCCGGAACGCAACCATCGGGTAGTTCTTCTAGTGGAAATTCTAGTAGTGGTGAAGTTTTTGATGGTAGTAACATTGGAACCATTGATACATCTTTAGATTACAATTTTGCAAAACTGCTACAGCATTCTCTCTATTTTTATGATGCCAATATGTGTGGTGATCAGGTAAGCGAGACCTCACTTTATTCCAAGGATTTATATAACGGATGGAGAGGAGATTGTCATGTAAATGATAAGTTTACCTACAATGGAACAGAATACTCTGCGGTCGGCGGATATCATGACGCAGGAGACCATGTGAAATTTGGTTTGCCAATGTCACAGGCTATGACTGCACTGGGAATGAGTTATTACGAATTTGGACAGGCGTTTGATGAGCTTGGACAGAAGAATCATTTAAAGACGATTACGGATTATTATTGTACATATGTAAAGAGTTGTACAGTGTTGAATGCAGCAGGTACGCAGGCGGAAGCATTTTGCTATCAGGTTGGTCATGGTGACAAGGATCATGCAAGCTGGGTTGCACCTGAGGTGGAAGATGAGAGTGCTACGGAGCGTACCTATACTTTAGTGGCAACATCTTCGAATCCAGCAACGGATATTGTCGGAGGTACGGCTGCTGCACTGACTCTTAATTATTTGAATTTTGGTAATGAAGAGGATTTAAAATACGCAAAAGCATTGTTTGCATTTGCAAAGAATAACTCAAAAGCAGAAGCAGATTATCAAGGTGGGTTTTATCATTCTGGTTGGGGCGGATGGCAGGATGAGTATTGTCTTGCAGCAGCATTGCTCTATATAGCCACCAATGATTCCTCCTATGCTACAGAATATACATCGAATGATGCGAATAATGGTAACATTGAAAAACCATATGGTTGGGAGAACGCATATCAGGCAGCGGTATTTTATGCACCAGATAGCAGTGGCAACAAAACATCCCACACAAACACTATTCGGAATTGGTTTAATACAACAGCGAATAATAGCTCTAGTGGATACTATTGTGGTGACAGTTGGGGCTCTGCTCGTGTAAACTGTAATGTGCAGTTTATGATGATGGTAAGTGACAAGCATGCAGGAACCAACACGTATGGTTCTTGGTGTCGTTATCAGATGAGTCAGATTTTAGGTAATAATTCTATCGGGAAGAATTTGGTATGTGGTTATAACACCAACTCACCGACCAAGCCACATCATAGAGCTGCATCCGGCTATTCTGGATGGACGGATTTTAATAACAATGCTACGCAGAAATATACGCTTTACGGAGCGTTGTGTGGTGGACCGACAAGGAGTGATTTTTCTACTTATAATGATGCAGTGAATGATGCGGTTTCCAATGAGGTTGCATTAGATTACAATGCATGCTTGGTAGGTTCTGCAGCAGCATTATATTTGTTAAATAAGGATTCTACAGATGCAGGGTTTACAAATCAGACGATTCATGCGGATTTCTATGGTGGAAGTAACTTTACTTTAGCAGGGGAAGAAAATGCAACCAAGCCAACTGGCGTTACCCTTGATGCCGCCTCTCAGGAATTGGTGGTAGGGGAAACATTTACTCTTGTGGCAACAGTTGCTCCGGAGGATGCGTCTCAAAGTGTTACTTGGTCGTCTAGTGATACTTCTGTTGCAACGGTGAATAGCAGTGGTGTGGTGACCGCAAAAGCAAACGGTACAGCAACCATTACAGCTACAACGGTGGCGAAGATGGAATCTGGCGAATCGGCAACTGCAACCTGTACAGTGACAGTGAAGAAGCCGGCAGAGCTAACCAGTTCTGCAAGCAGTTTGGTTTGTCAGTCTATAGAGTATGGATATACATCCGTTTATACAGCTTCAGCAAGCGTGATCAATGTGGGCGGTGTTGCTACAACACCAAGCAATACTTCACTTGAATCTGGCATGTATTTTGAAATTGTGAGCATGCCGACGGGGGTTAGCATTAGTCCGACGGGGGCATCAACGATATCGGTGAAGCCAAAGACGGGATTAGCGGCAGGAACCTATACAGACAAAGTGATTATTGCTTATAGTGGCAAGACACTGACGATTCCAGTTTCTGTGACAGTAACCAAGAAGCCAATTGTGGTGAAGGCGAATGATGCAGAAATGACATATGGTGAGGCGGTTCCTACATTGTCGGTGGATTCCTCATATGAGGATAGTCTTGTGGTAGGCGATACATTGAGTTATCAAGTGACTACAACAGCGACTACATTATCAGATGCAGGTACATATCCGATTAGCTTGACAGTTACAAGTAATGCGAATTACGAGATAACCACACAGAACGGAACATTGACAATCCATCCAAAGGCGGTAAGTCAAGTGAACTTCCCAACAGCCGCAGCACTAACGGTAGGTCAGACCTTGGCAGATTCGGTTTTAACCGGTGGTAGTACAGAATATGGTAGCTTTGCATGGAAGAATTCTAGTATGGCACCGTCTAGAGGAACCTCATCCTATGATGTGGTATTAACATTGAGTGACAATGCGATTAAGAATTATTCTTTCACAAGTATTGATGGATATAATAGCAGTACAGGAACAATTACAAGAGAAGTTTCGATTAATGTAAATCGTGAAGGCTTGGAAGTTGTTTTTCCAACAGCAACCGACATTACATATGGACAGGCATTAAAGGAGTCTTCGTTTGTGGGAGGACAGGTAAAGATTGGAAATGATACATATCCAGCCGAGGATTACGGAACCTTTACTTGGGAGAATGCAGATTATGTACCGACAGAAAGTGAAATTGGTACGATACAGAAGTATGTAATCTTCACATGGAGTGATGCAAGTAAAACACAATATGGTCTAGAGGATGATGAGATGACATCGAAAGAGATGGTAACCATCAAGGTCAACAAGCAGACCAACGCTAATGTCCCTGCAACTCCAGTGCTTGCAAGCCGTACAGCCAATCGCATCACAGTGAATGAAATAAATGGTGTGGAGTATTCTAAGGACGGTGTGAACTGGCAGACATCCGGAACCTTTGCAGGTTTGTCGGCATTTACATCTTACAAGATATATGCAAGATACAAAGAGACAACAACTCAGTATGCAAGTGCGACATGTTCTACACCATTGCAGGTGTATACACTTGTGATAAATCCATATACCGTTGATGTGTCGAAGTTAAGCGGAAGTGAAGTGGATGCTTATGTGGACGCACTTCGCGTGAACGGCAGTAGCGAACCGACAGTAGCTTATGCAGATAATGTGTTGACGTTGCAAACAGCCAATGCCACATACACCCTTGTAGGAATCAATGAAAACCTTAAGGTGTGTGTGCCAAATGATAGCACAACCATTCAGGTGGTGGGAACTTCTACAGTTTCATCCATTGTGTCAAGCACAACAGGAGATGTGAAGATAACAGGTAACGGAACGCTTAAGGCGGATTACATTGAGATAAAGGGAACCATAACAATCAATGGACCTACCCTTGTGGTAGAAGCAACCGGAACAGGTAAAGCGGCGATTTCTGCGGGTAGCATTGTAATAGAAGAAAGTAAAGTGACAGCTACTGGAGATAGCGGAAATCCTGCGATGAAGGCAGATACTATTACAATTATTAGTAGTGAAGTAATCGCAACTGGTGGAGCAGGCGCAGCAGCGATAGAAGCGACTGAGGGCATTGCCATTGAAAATGCGGATGTAAAGGTAAATGCAGGAGCAGGCTCTACGGATAAGGCGATTGTGTCAGACAACATTATCTTGAAGGGTGAGAACAATATCACTACAGATGGCGGTATGGAGAACTTATACTCCTCTACGCCAAAGGATGAAAATGGCAATATTATTGCCACCTACACTGTTGTATTCTTAGAAGAAGATGGAACGACAACCATAGATTCTATGGAGTGTTATGCAGGAAGTGCCATTGTCCTTCCGGAGCTAGAGGATGTAAAGGGTTGCGTGGTGAGATGGAAAGAGAAATCCACCGGAAACTTATATCAAGGAGGAATCTCCTATACTGTAAAGGGAGATGTCACATTTACAGTGAATGTGACAAAGATAAAGGTTACCCATATCACATTGGATAGCACAGCGGAAACCTTGGAGGTCGGTGATGGTGTTGCCTTGGCAGAAACCGTGCTTCCGGCTAATGCATATGATGCCTCGGTTACATGGAGCAGTAGTAATACTGCGGTTGCAACAGTGGATGCCGAGGGAGCGGTGACAGCTGTGGCTGAAGGAACTGCGATTATTACTGCAACAGCAAATGATGGAAGTGGTGTATCTGCTACATGCACAATCACGGTTGTAAATGGTGATATAGCAGTGGAGCAGATTAAGATAACTGGTGATACAAAGAAGGTTGCTCCAGGCAAGAAAATTAAGCTTACAGCTATGGTGTATCCGGAAAATGCAACCAACCAGAATGTGGAGTGGAAGGTCAGCAACAGTAAGTATGCCTCTGTGAACAGCAAGGGTGTTGTGACAACCAAGAAGGCTGGTAAGGGCAAGAAAGTAACTGTAACAGCATATTCACAAGAAGACAACAGCATTGTGGCAACCTACAAGATTTCCATTATGAAAAATGCTGTAAAGAAGATTAAGTTGTCAGCAAAGACAACTACCTTGAAGAAGGGTAAGTCGGTTACCATCAAGGCGAAGTTTACCCCTGCTAAGGGAATTAGCAAGGAGCTTACATGGTCCACCTCTAACAAGAAGGTGGCGACTGTCAATGCCAAGGGCAAGGTGACTGCCAAGAAGAAGGGAACGGTTAAGATTACTGCCAAAGCAAAGGATGGAAGCGGTAAGAAAGCGACTATCAAGATAAAGGTTAAGTAAAGCAATTGCAAAACTCTAATATATATTTTAAACATTGTACAGATTGAACAAGCCAACGTAGGCACATAGCTAAAGCATACCTTCGAACTAAGCTTGCACGCAAGCTAGGGTCTCAGGCATCTCGCCACCTCAATGCGTAGTGGTACTAAATTCGAGACAAATCTCTCGTTAAGTACCGACGGGTTTCGAAGCACCTACTTATGGCATTTGTTCATTCTGTACAATTCAATATATTTCCTATGAGTTTCGTAAATGCTTATGAGTAAATAAAAAATTAGGAGGAGAAGTGTATGAGAAAAAGACAATGGATGAAGCATATTATAGCGGCCTTTGCGGTGATGGCTTTAGCAATTGGTATAGTAACGCCAGTGCGGGCAGAAGCACCCAAGGTAACACTTAAGAGCACAAAGGCCTATGGACAGCATACGGAGGGGTGGACATTTACAATACCATCAAAACTTCCGGATGGAGCGAAGGTAATGTTTAATCTGTATAAGGATGATCAAACAGAAAGCCTTTCAGGTTCCTATCGAAATGAAACCTTCGATTCTTCAAAGGCGTATCAGGGGCCGACAAAACAGTGGTTTTATACAGAGGAAGGCAAGTTTGTAATTGATGGAACTGAGACAAGCACTTACATTGAAAAGAGTTATGCACCGGGAACCTACAAAGTGGATATATACTACTTTGATGGTGTTGCATACAAGGCGGCAGTAGAGGCCAAGCTTGCAGAATTAAAGCAGACTTATAGTGATGTTCGATTGCGAAACTCATGGTGGCAGGAATCGTATGAGGCGAGATGTGAGTACCATAGTTATGTTACTGGTGAATACAACTCTGCTCCACTTGCTACCATTTATATGGCGGATTACATTGTGCCTGCGGGCTCCTTTACACTGAAGATGGACCTCAATGAGCCAGGTGTGTCTTCTGCTGTAAAGTCAACTTCTGTACAGTTGAATTTATCAAAGAGTGTGGGAACTGGTTATGAAATCTATCGTAAGGAAGGCAATTCCTACAAGAAGATTGAAACTACAACAAAGAATGTATATACTGATAAGAATTTAACGTCTAAAACAAAGTATTCTTATAAGGTAAGAGTATATTACAAGGATAAGAAAACAGGAAAGATTAGTTATGGTCCATATACCGTGCATGAATGTACTACCAGGGGTAGTGCATTGAACCTAAAGCTTACGGTGCAGGGAAAGAAAAATGTCAAGTTGACCTGGAACAAGATTGCCGGTGCAAAGCAGTATAAGGTATACCGCCGTATGGCAGATTCGGACCTTACCGCATATTCCAAGGGTGGAGTTGTCGGTGATGGCTTTGGAAAATGGGAACTTTTGAAGACATTGGGCTCTGGAAAGAAGAGTTATACAGATAAGAAAACGGCAGTTGATTGTGCATTCCAATATATGGTAGTTGCTGTTTTGCCAAAGGATGGTAGCAGCGGAGAAGTACAGATAGATGATTCGAAGAGTGTATCTTTCTATTTTGGAGATATGAATATTACTGCAGAATATACAGATGCAACCGGTAACCGGACCGTTGAGTGGAACAAATCCTATGGAGCAAAGGGCTACATTGTAGAGAAGAAGGTAATTGATGCCGCAACGCAATCTTATACATGGGAGCAGGTGACAAAGCTTAGTGCGTCTGCTACGAAATATAAGTTTGTAGCCAAGAAGCTTAGTGATATTAAGGCAGATGCAGAAGGAAAGTATGATTTGACGGAAACCTATCGCATCTATCCTTACAAGGATAATGGTGCTACAGTGGGTGAGAGTCACGAATATACCACAATAGCCACACTAGGTATTGTAAAGAATGTAAAGGCGAAGAAGGTAGCAAATGGCATTCAGGTAACATGGACCCCAGTTGAAGGAGCAGCATATTA
The DNA here is from genome assembly GCA_017439675.1 of Lachnospiraceae bacterium. Taxonomy (GTDB): domain Bacteria; phylum Bacillota; class Clostridia; order Lachnospirales; family Lachnospiraceae; genus CAG-590. The sequence continues at coordinate 47,317 of JAFSIQ010000029.1, read as the reverse complement.
TGAAGTATATCGTATGCCGGCTATGAGCATAGCTAAGAATAAGGATGTGAATGGTTATGTAGTAGCATATCCTAGTGCCGATGAGTATGATAACGAATATTATACAAATGAAACTTATGGCAGTAAGGTAACACAATATGTAGGTGCTAAGAAACCAGTGGCTGTGGATGTGGCTGCATGGAATGCGGCGGTTGATGCATTTAACAATGATACGACAGGTACGGTGGCAAGACCGATGTGTAACTGGAAGCTGGATGAGACAAAGACTTATTATTACCAGAATTATGAATATGCGACAAGCGAGTTCACCGACACCTCTGTTATTGACTATGCTGGTGAAATCTATGGTGGAAGTATTCAGTATTGTGGCTACTGGGATCAGGCAAATATGAAGCAGATTGAAAGATATGCCATGTCTCCGGTTGAGGTAAGCCAGAAGACAGATTATTACAAGGGTGCTGAGCCGGGAATCACCTATCAGTATTATGTAATTGCATATGCTGCCAAAGAAAAGACATGGCAGGATTACAAGAATGATGGGAAGTCAGATGAAGAAGCACAGAACAGTTATGGCAGTGCAACCGAGCTATGGGTAACAACACCGGGGACTACTGATGTGGTGAAACAGACAAAGAGAGTGTGGAAGAGTTACTCTTCTAGCTATACATGTTCTTCTCTCGGTGAGGCAAATTACTCTTTTGTTAGTGCTCCGTCTGGAAAGCCAACCATTAAGTCTATAACATCCGCAAAGAAAACGGTAACCATTAAGTTAAAGAAGAAGGTAAAGGGTGCTGTTGCATACAGAGTATATCGCGCGACCAAGAAGAAGGGTAAGTATGTATGCGTAGGTGTTACTACCTCTATTACATTTAAGGATACAGGGCTTTCCGCAGGAAAGACATATTACTACAAGGTAGTTCCGATTGCTGCAAGTGAGGCGGGAGAGGATATTGCCGGTAAGGCGTCTGCTGTGAAGAGCATAAAGGTGAAGAAGTAGATAATATAACGGTATAGAGTATAAGATTATGAAAGGGTTTCGTCTGCGTTGATGCAGTCGAAATCCTTTTGCTTTATAAGAAATTTCATAATCGGCAAATGGAAATTATCTTTGTGAGAAGATTGTGAAAGTGTAGTAAGTTAGGAAAAATGTAACCTAGAAAATGATTATTGCAACCTTAATTTGCTTGAGAAAATGGTAGGAAAAGGGTATAATTGAAAATTAGATATACTACGTGTGAAGTCTAAAGAGAAATCACAAAGTATATACATCAAAAAAGAGGAGGATGAATGAATGAAGAGATTCAGACAGATGATTTCAGCGGTATTTACTGTGCTGGCATTTTGCTTTTTGTTTGCCAATGTAATAACGGTTAATGCGGCTGACTATGTACCAGGTGAAGTGTATGTAGATGGTTACTATGATGTGAAAGAGAACTACAAGAGCAGTACAAAGAAGCGTGTGGTAGTTGGACTTACCAACACTATTACTGTAAGGCATGGTGAAGGAGATACTGTTAAGAAGATTAAGATTAACAAGAAAAATGGAATGACAGCAGCAGTCACCAATGTTCAAATCAATGGTGCTAGTGATTCCTATTCTACAATCAGCTTTTATACTACCAAGACAGGAACCTATAAGCTTACTATTACAGTGACAGATGCTACCGGTAAGGTAAAGGCAACCAAGAAATTGACCGTTCAGGTGGTTGCAAATGACTCACTTATTAAGAAGGCTACATTTGGAAACCAGGTGGTAAAGGAGAACTCCACCACAATGTCGAATGGAGTTAAGAAAATAACATCAAAGACCAACACTAAGGTGAAGGGAACCTCTGGAAAGCTTAAGATTACTCCGAATAGCCAGTATAAGATTACGGGGATTATTGTAGCATATGTCAATGATAAGGGAGAACTTGTGTATAAGAAGATAAAGAATGGTGGTAATGTGACGCTTTCTAAGACATATTATTATACACAAAAGAGTGCAAGTGGTTATGGTTCTCGTTCAGAGAAGAAATATACATACATTTATATCTCTTATAAGGACAAATTCTATGGTAATACAGTGAAATATTCTGTTACAACCAAGCGTGGACGTAAGGAAATTAAGTGTGTTGAAGTCAATAAGATTACAGGTGATAAGTCTGTCAGCTACACAAAGAGTTCTTATAGCAATTTGTCGTTGTGGCAATATTAAGAAGGGGGTAACAATATATGAAGAGTCTAATGAAATATAAAGCATTGTTAGCCTCATTGGCGTTGGCATTTTTGATGATGATGTCAGGTATGACAGCAGAGGCGATGACAGTCAACAGAAAAAAAGTAGATGATGCCAAACATCAAAGTTATGTGGGCGGAACTGTCACAGTGATTGGTGATAATGTTAAGATTAATGGTAAGAGTGTTTCTAAAATGAAGAAGAAGGTACATGCAAATTGTACTTCATGGGATGAGTATTATGATTCTTACTATAAGTCAAAGTTTTTCAAGGATAGTGATGCGTATGCAGAAGGCGTATCTATAAGTGATGTGTTGGCTTATACAGGCAAATATAATTATGTGTTTACATTCCAGAAGACAGGTACCTATAAGTTTACTACAGTGGACTACTCTAATACATTTGATGGTTCTCACTATTACAAAATGGAGCTTTCCCGAAGTGAGAGCATTAACGGTGTGAGAACCTATTATTACAAGCTGATGCAGATAACGGAAGATGAGACTGGTAATAAGAGTTATGTGGAAGTACCTGGGGAAGAGTATGTTGAGACAAAGCTTGTAAGAGAGTTCGATGGATATTCAGAATCAGAGACCTATTATGTAGGCACAGTTAGTGGTAAAATGTACGCATTCTACTCAGGCTGTGGATATTGTCCAGCAACCATTAAGAAGGGTGCAGATGGAAAGGATTATTTGTATATCGAGCCAATCATAGTTAAGACAACCGAAACCCAGACGGTTAAGGTGTTTAAGACCAATAAAGTTATTTCCTCTGTTCAGTTGGGAAGCGCAAAGCAGGTGTTTACAGAGAAGCGTACAAGCACTTCAACTAGCGATACGAGTACCTATAAGAGATTTTTGACTGGTAAGAATGGTAAGTTGAAGGTTAAAATGGCAGACAAGAATTATGCAATCCAGAGTATTATGCTTATTACATATGATGCACAGGGTAAAGCGCAGTATCAGATTGTTGGAAACAATAAGAAGGTAACATTTGGTGCGAATAAGTCTATGTACACTCGTCAAAGGCCAAATGATAACTATAGTTACAAGTCTACATCATTGTACAAGCCAACTCATGTATATGTGTATTACAAAAATAAGTATACCGGTGCTTTTTGTAAGATTAACAAAATCTATAAGGATGCAGAGGGTAATTACTTGTTTGATTATACCTATCAGAATTATGGGGATGAGAAGGCAACTGTGGTGACAGGTGCAACGAGTTATCCTACAAGGTGTTATTCTAGTTATATATTCTATAAGAAGTAGGAATATCTTGACTTGTAAGCTAAGCATATAGAAAACGAAAATAAACCCAGTGATATATGAAAGTTATTTCGTATACCACTGGGTTTTGTTTTTGTATTGAGTAAATTATTATCCAAGACTTGCAAATAGTGCCGCAATCTCATCTGCGGATAATTGCTTATTTGGGTCGTCTGAAATAGGAGCTACGCTAGGTTGTGCATTGGCCAATGCAGCATCCATTGCCATTTCCTCTTCGGAAGGCTCTGCCTTTGGAGCCGGTTCTGCGGCGGCAAATAATGCTGCAATCTCGTCAGCAGAAAGTTGCTTGTTTGGATCATCTAATGTAGGAGTTTTCATTTCTTCCACAATTGGCTTTTCCGCTTTTTTTGGTGCTGGGTCTGCAGCAGCGAATAGTGCAGCGATTTCGTCCGCAGACAACTGCTTGTTCGGGTCATCGCTCATATCGCTAATTGTTGGAGCAGATACTACATCTTCTTTGTGCTCTTCCATATATTCATCCGATTTACCAACCACTGTAAAGGTAGGGGTAAATGGTTCTTCTTTGGTCGTTTCTTCTGCGCTTGGTGCCAGTTCCGCTTCCTTCTTTGGCGTCGGTTCTGCAGCGGCAAATAGTGCAGCGATTTCATCTGCGGATAACTGCTTGTTCGGGTCTTCTGAAATTGGTGCTACCGTTGCTTCTTCAGCAACTGGTTTTTCCGATACGAGTGTTTCCAATGCTGGTTGTTCTGCAACGTCAGCTAATGTGTTTTCCTCTGCTTCAACTGTCGGTTCTTCCATGGATGCAAATAAATCAGCGATGTCATCATTTGACACAGTAGGCGTTGTGTCTACTACCGAGGTAGTTGTATCAACTGATATGTTTTCTTCAACCGGTGCAGTAGCTATATCTGCAACGGAATCGGTTTCTGCAACCGAGGTTGTTTCTGCAGTTGGAGCTATGGTTTCAGCTGCAGAGGTTTCTGTAATTGGAGTTGCGGTCTGAAGCGGAGCAGCCTGTACAACATTTTGCACCGGCATTTGGAAATGCTGCATGCTATTGGAAATGTTCTGTAATTCGTGTGCCACATTGTTAAGTTGTAAACTCAAGGTCTGGTCAGGCACATTTGGCTGAGATTTCAAATAGGTTACAATATCTTCTAGGGCACCAATTACCTCTGCGTTGTTCGGCTGAATCTGGTCAAATCCCTGAATCATAGTATCGCTTAATTGGTTTCTCAATTCCTTAATGGTGGAAATTACTTTCGTGGTATTATTCTGATCATATTTAATCATTAACTTAGTTGCTTTGTTCTGGGCGTTGGAGATGGAAGTGAGGTTTTTGTAAAGTGCTTCCTGACTTTCCATGTAATTGTTCTCCAAGGTGGCAACGGTTTGAGCTGCTTGTTTGGTGTAGAGAAAAGTAGCCTTTCCAAGCTGCGATTGTGCACCGCTCATGTTTTCTAGTTGTTCAGAAATATCATTGATGTAATCCTTTAACTGGCTGTTCATCATTTTGTTCTTCGCTAGGGTAAAGGAAATGATATTCTGGGTTAAAATGTACGCACATATCAAAAACAATAAGCTCATGCCCATTACGGCAAATATGATATTGTGATACATAATTAATGTGTAAATTAATGCAATTCCTGAAATTAATGTGGTTAGCACCGAAAGTGCCAACTTGTTTTCCTGTTTGTTCATAAGTGATACCTCCGCCTAGTAACGCCCCTGTATATTCTGTAAATTGTGGTCGTCCTTGTAAAAATCTTATTTTCTGCACAAGATGTTGTGTTAGAATGACTTATAAATGTGTTATGTCAACGATGCTTTGGAAGTGATAACAACACAACAAATGCCCTAAGAATAAGGAATAGTTCTTATATTATAACGCAAAAAAATGGTTTCGTAAAGGAAAATTATGTAAACAGATGGCGATGTGAAAAACTCACAGGAGAAGTATGGGTATAAGAAAGAGTAAATACAAAAAAGACCTTGATAGATATGATGATATCAAAGTCTTTCTTGGTGTGATGGAGTGCAAAAGCATTTTCGCAAGAGCACTTCAATTGTAATTATTTTACTTTTTTGGTGACGGTGCTACTCTTTCCGTCATTTACATTTTTTACATATACCTTGATGATAGCATTCTTCTTGAGGGTTTTACACTTTACAGTAAATACGCCCTTGTTGTTAGTCTTGGCACTGTATGTTTTCTTTCCGATTTTAACATAAACGGTAGTGCCAACTTCTGCTTTACCCTTTACAGTTTTCTTCTTTTTGTTAATCTTGGTGATGGTTGGCTTCTTAGGAGTTCCTAAATCCCATTCGCAAATGTAGCCGGATTGTTCGGCAGTATTGGTGTTTGCCATGTCGTTCCATTGTTGTGGCCATACAGCGACACATTTTTCGTTGGATACGACATTGCTTGAGTTGTTAGGTTCACCGTCACCCCAGTTGGTATATTTCCACTTTTCACCACTGACCCATTTCCACTTGCCATTATCATCTCTGTAACCGCCAATCCACAAACGGGTTTCATTTTTGTTAAGCTTATTAATAAACTTTTGTTCACTCTTTGATGTGATGGTTGCTAAGTGACCGTTCTGTGCTTCACACAGGGCTTTTGCCTCTTCCCAGGTAATGCCTCGCTCTTCAACTATTAAATAATAGTGATTACCATTGCGTACTGCGTCTGCCGGGATGGAATCCTTGATACTAGTTGCATTGGATGTGATACTCATGCTGAATACCATTAGCAACGAAAAAATGATAAGTTTACTGAATTTTTTGAACATTTGTGTACTCCTTTGCATTAACTATATTTGATATGTTTGTCACGTAGAGATTATTTTAGCACTCAAATATAGAAATGACAAGGTATTGAGATTTACAAACATAGGGAAATTGCGCAACGCATAGTTGCGGTTGAAAGCGGTTGAAAGTAGTTGAAAGAGAAGATAAACAGTGATATACTTGGAACAAGTGTTCGGATTACTGTTCGATGAATTAAGAGAATTGGAATGCTGAATAAGAATATACTATGAGAAGTAATTTTGATTTGAAGTGGAGAAAGAGATGGATAAGTTTGTATTACATTCAGAATTTAAGCCAACTGGTGACCAGCCACAGGCGATAGAAGATTTAGTGAGGGGGTTTAAAGAGGGGAATCAATTTCAGACCTTGCTTGGTGTTACTGGTTCTGGTAAGACGTTCACCATGGCGAATGTTATTGAGAAACTGAATAAGCCTACTCTGATTATTGCACATAATAAGACGTTAGCGGCACAGCTCTATAGTGAGTTCAAGGAGTTCTTCCCAGAGAATGCGGTGGAGTATTTCGTTTCCTATTACGATTACTACCAGCCAGAAGCGTATGTACCATCTACGGATACTTACATCGAGAAGGATTCTTCTGTGAATGATGAGATTGATAAGTTGAGACATTCTGCCACGGCAGCATTGATTGAGCGGAAGGATGTTATTGTTATTTCCTCTGTATCTTGCATTTATGGTATTGGTTCTCCAGAGGATTATGAGGAGATGATGTTAACTTTACGAGTGGGTGCTACTTACGAATGGGATAAGCTGATTACGGATTTGATTGATATACAGTATGAACGCAATGAGATGGATTTCAAGCGAGGAACTTTCCGAGTGCATGGGGATGTGTTGGAGATTCTTCCAGTATCCACCTTCGAGGATGCGATTCGTGTGGAGTTCTTTGGAGATGAGATTGACCGGATGGTGGAGTTTGACCCACTGACCGGTGAAGTGAAGAGAGGAATTAACTGTGCATTTATCTTTCCTGCGTCCCATTATGTAGTGGCACAGGATAAGATAGAGCGTGCCGTAGAGGAGATAGAGCAGGAATTAGAAGAGAGGGTTTCTTACTTCAAGGAAAATGATAAGCTTCTTGAGGCACAGCGCATTAGTGAGCGGACGCATTTTGATATGGAAATGTTGAAAGAGACAGGTTTTTGTTCTGGTATTGAGAACTATTCCAGACCTCTGGCAGGCTTGGAGCCGGGTGCTACACCGAATACGTTATTGGAATTTTTCAAGGATGATTTCTTGATGATAATTGATGAGTCCCATATTACCGTTCCGCAGATTCGTGGAATGTATGCTGGAGACCGCTCTAGAAAACAGACGCTAGTGGATTTTGGATTCCGTTTGCCGTCTGCGATGGATAACCGCCCACTTCGATTTGATGAGTTTGAGGAGAAGTTAGACCAGGTTATGTTTGTGTCGGCAACACCGTCGGATTATGAGGCGGAGCATGAGTTGATGCGGACAGAACAGTTGATTCGTCCAACCGGTTTGTTAGACCCATTGATTGAGGTGAAACCCGTAGAGGGACAGGTGGACGATTTGCTTTCTGAGGTGAATAAGGAGGTGGAGAAGGGACACAAGGTATTGGTCACCACCCTTACAAAGCGTATGGCGGAGGATTTGACCGATTATCTTCGTGACCAAGGAGTGAAGGTGAAATACCTACACTCGGATATCGATACTTTAGAGCGAATTGAGATTGTACGTGATTTACGAATGGGTGTGTTTGATGTATTAGTGGGGATTAATCTGCTTCGAGAGGGATTAGATATTCCAGAGATTACCTTGGTTGCGATTCTTGATGCAGACAAGGAGGGATTCTTGCGCTCGGAAACTTCCCTTGTACAGACCATTGGTCGTGCTGCTCGTAATAGTGAAGGTAGGGTTATTATGTATGCGGATGAGATTACCCGGTCTATGAGAGTTGCAATTGATGAAACCAATCGCCGCCGAGAGATTCAGGATGCTTATAACAAAGAGCATGGAATCACTCCGACTACGATTCAGAAGTCGGTTCGTGACTTGATCACCACATCCACAGATGAGGATATTGATGTATTGAATGCGAAACTTCGGGAAAAGGATATTGAATCCATGACCAAGAAGGAATTACAGACAGAGATTAAGAAATATACTAAAAAGATGGAGACGGCTGCGGCAGAGCTTAACTTTGAGATGGCAGCAGAGTATCGTGACCGTTTGAAAGAGTTGAAGATTACGCTGCGGGATTATGATATGTAGGGAATGAGAGACTTAAAGGTTAGTCGGATAGGTGAATTAAATATCGAAAAGTTTGGAATTTGAGAAGTGTCGATAATATAATTGCACAATTTGAATAAAATTCTTGTCATTTTTTGTATAATATTTTAGAATATACCTATGTGGTGAAGAAAAGAGTAATCTTCAGCACATTTTTGTCTGACAATGTACAAAGGGGGACAGGATTGGGATGAGTAAGAAGACGATACTTTTTCTGGATGTTGATTCAGCAGTTCAAGAAACATTGACCGCGTTGTTACAGAAAGATTATGAATGCATGTCTCTTCAAAGTGGGAAAGAAAGTTTGATGTTTTTTGAAGATAATGCGGGTAGTGTTGATTTGATTATTGTTGATTTGGATATCTCAAGAAAGACGGAATTTGCGTTGCTCAATTGGGTTGGGAATAATTCCAATCACAAAAACATACCAGTGTTAACAATAATTGACTTAGAGAAATCAGAAGATATCGGGGTCGCATTCAAGATGGGAGCGGACGATATTATTGGGAAACCGCTTAACCTTGACATTGTGGGGAAGAGAGTGCAGAATTTGTTATGTGTAGGTAGTAATCGAAAGGTTCACAATGTAATGGAAGATTTACTACAGGCAGAGATTGATGAATATATTGGAGACTTGGGGATGTGTGATTGTCCGATTTGCCGTAGGGATTTGTTAAGCTTGACTCTGAATCATTTGGAGCCTAAGTATGTTACTAGCGAACGAGGAGCGGCTATTACTAAGGCAGAGAAAGTTGCATCCAGAGAAGCCAAGTTGAAGATATTAACACAGATAGCATATTGTGCGCAGGTGGTAAAGAAGAGACCGAATCATAATTAGAGGAATGAGGAGCAGATACTTTTGTAAAGTGTTTGCTCCTTTTGTGTTGACAATGAGCCAAGTGGAGTCATGCTTGTTTGAGAAATGTTTGAGAAATTTCGAAAAATTTGTAACAGGGAATCATTTTGTGTGTCGTATTAGTAGGAGGTGAGACGGTGAAACAATTTAACAAGGAAATGGATATCATTTATAGAAGATATTACAAGGATGTATTTTGTTACGCACGTTCTCTCGCCGGTAATGTGGACATTGCTGAGGAGGTCACACAGAATACGTTTTGCAAAGCGATACAAGCAGCTCACAAGTTCCGTGGGGATTGTGACATTCGGGTCTGGCTATGTCAGATTGCGAAAAATGATTATTTTAATTACTTGCGCAAGGAGAAAAGGAATGTATCTGGGTTTGTGGAAGAAGAAGTTTTTCTCAATGTTCCGGATATGGAGGAACCTGCAATTAATCGAATTGAGGCTGTGGAAGAAGCAGAGGAGATTCGAAACATTTTAGAGAATATGGAGGAGCCGTATAAAACTGTATTTTCGTTGAAAGTGCTACATGAGGTCTCCTATCAGAAAATAGCAGAAGTTTATGGTAAGACGGAAAGCTGGGCACGGGTGACATTTTACCGGGCAAAAGCAAAGATACTAGATGCTTTGAAGAAATAGCAAATTTGTTGTATTCAAAGATAAAGTATTACATAGTGGAAAGGAGTATGTGTATGAAAGAGGTAAACTGCAATGTTGCAAACGATTTAATACCATTATATGTTGATGATGTTTTAAGTGAAGATAGTAAGATGATGTTAGAGAAGCATATGGAAACATGTGCCGAGTGTAAAGCGGTGGCAGAGAAATTGAAAACAAGTATGCCAATTGCGGAAGATAGGGATATTAATCCATTTAAAAAACTTCGTAAAAAAATATTGATGCGAACAATCTTGATTGTGGTAGTGATGCTCGGGCTGTATGGTGCATTTTTGTTCTGCGACCTTACGGTTTTACCGGTGTTTTACTATGGACCAGATTTGATGAAGGACTTGCAAGTGGTAGAGATGGAGGAAGGATTGTTCTTGCGCCGTGAAAACCTTGCTAGTAGAGGCGATGTTGTGATTGTTGATGACAATGCGAATGGAGAGATAAAGCTATATCTAGGCGAAAATATATTTGGCAGATTCAGGATGGGTTGGACGGAGCCACTGACTTACACACAAATTGCACCGGATAAGCCTTTGTTTGGCGATGAACCATTCAGTAAGGTTTCCTATTGCGACAAGGATGGTAAGGTGTTGTATGTTCTCTGGGAGAAGGATGCGGAGGATTGAGAATTAGAGGGAACGCCGTGTGCATGGAACTGACAAATATATAGAAATGATGACAGATGTTGAAGAGTAGATATTATGGGTAGAGAAGGTATAGATGATATGGAGCAAAATGCAGTTCGGAAAAATGTTACAGAGTATGAAATGGAAGATTTTTTAGAGAATGTATATACAGATGAGAAAGCCTTCAAACAACAAAGATTAATTACAAGAGTGATTGTGATTGTGATTTGCGTGCTGTTAGTCCTTTTGATAGTTAGAGTGATTAGTGTCCATTCATCCCGCTTTGATGATACAGTGACGGATTTCTCGGATGATGCACCGCGGGTTGGCAACAATATTTATGGTTATATAGATGTGCCAGAAGGCTTTGGTGTGACGGGCTCATTTAATCCGGCAGATGTCAATTATGCAGGAGGAGCAGATGGGATTGCAGAAGGGGTTCAACTAAAAAATGAGAAGGGAACGATGTACATAATTATGTCGTTAGTTACCTCTGATAAACGTAGAGAAGACTACGTTGGTTTTGGTGATGGCATCAGTCAGCTTTATGGTAAGAAGAGGAACAAGTTGGATATGGACCAAGTGTTTGATGGCATTCGGAGCGGTCTTTTGGAAAATGAGCTTTTGACTGCGGGAGAGAAGGGATTGCTTGTTGAAGGAGAGCTTGTTGATGTGAATGGTCTTTCTGGGATGAGTATGAAGTGGAAAGGAAACCGAGGAGAAACGGAGTATCAGTATCAGACTTATATTATTGAGAATCCGCAACAAAAAGGTGTTTTTCATTGTGTGACAGCAGCTTTTACCAGTGGTTATGAACAGTGTGTGGATTATGTGCAGACATTTTCTCTGTCTTCTGGTGAACCTCAGGCGAAGCAGTTTGTGGGAGTGGAGGACAGAGTGGGCTCTAAAACCACAGGCTACATTAATATCCCAAAGGGATTTAGAGAATATAAAGGTGTTTGGTATTATGAGCTTGCAGACGATTTCCAGACAAAAGCGGATTTGAAGTTTTTTGCTTCTGAGGATGTTGGTGAGAAGGAGGCGGCACTCTTTGAGGGAATGGTATTGGTTGGACTAGAAAAAAGTGAGGATTATGATACCAATCCGGTGGAATATATGGAAACGAATTTGCAGGAGACTTATGGCTATTTTAATTTGTTAGATTACTTCGATATGTCTAATGTAAAATTGCAGGGTGACAGTAAAGAATTTGGTGCAAGGGCATTTTTGAGCGTGCTAGAACAGACCTTAGGCGTGTCAGGCACGTTGAAAAGCGAAACGGCTACAGTGGATGGAAATCAGGGATATCGTGTGACATGGAATGGTCGTGGTGCGTTGGACCGTACGCAGATGTATTTGTCCTTCTATATTTTGGAAAACTCACAAAACCCAGATGTGGTTTATATTGTGGGGGCAAAGGAACGGACTAGCGAGGGACAATTTTGGCAGTATCTAGATAGTTTTAAGGCTGATGATAAATTTGGGCAATTGCAGGAAGAGCGTATGGTGGAATGATAAGGGGCTCAAAGGCAGTGAGTGAATAAAAAGATGTGAAAGTACAGAACAAATGTTTGAAATTGTTCTGTACTTTTTTAATGGAATTTGTTATACTATATTCGAACGTTAGTTTGGGGCTGCAATGTGTTTAACTGGGTAGCCGGGGGACGTGCTAGTCATCTGACCTGAGCCTTACAGGGAGGGTGATGCTTATGAGTACTTATGAGGAATTCATGATAATACTTACTATGGTATTGGTGATTCTTGAATTTCTAAATAGAGAAAATAAAAAGTAGCCGTCCTGTTCTTTGGCGAGAATAACGACTACTTTTTGTAACTTATAATTCTTTTTGCTGGGTCGGGTGAACTGCACTCACCTTCCGACTACCTTGTTAAATACATTATAGCAGATTATAAAAAGATGTCAATTTGTGATTTTGTGGTTTTAATCAGGAACATTTATTTCTTCTGGGAGGAAGTTACTCTTGCAAAATATTTTATATTCAATCATAATCAATAAAGTAATATAAGTGTGAATGTTGTTGGGATGATTAAACAATTGTGAAACTCTTCAAAACCGATATCGATAATGTAAATTAGAGTTTCACAATCGTTTGGATGAGATGAAAGGAAAGTGGAGATGAAGCAATACATTACAATCAAAGGTGCCAAGGAGCACAATCTGAAAAATATAGATATTAAGATTCCGAGAGATGAGCTTGTTGTTGTAACTGGACTGTCAGGTTCTGGTAAGTCCTCTCTTGCATTTGACACCATTTATGCGGAGGGACAGAGACGTTACATGGAGTCCCTGTCTTCCTATGCGAGACAGTTTTTAGGACAGGCAGAGAAGCCGGATGTGGAGAAGATTGAAGGACTTTCTCCTGCTATTTCCATTGACCAGAAGTCTACCAATCGTAACCCACGTTCTACGGTGGGAACGGTAACGGAAATCTATGATTATTTCCGTCTGTTATACGCAAGAATAGGTGTACCGCACTGTCCATGCTGCGGCAAGGAGATTAAGAAACAGACGGTGGACCAGATGGTGGATACGGTGATGGAGCTTCCAGAAGGAACGAAGTTTCAGTTGTTAGCACCAGTTGTCCGCGGTCGTAAGGGGCGTCATGAGAAGGTGCTTGCTCAGGCAAAGCGAAGTGGTTATGTTCGCGTGATTGTGGATGGTTCTCTTTATGATTTATCAGAAGAGATAGAATTGGATAAGAACAAGAAGCATGATATTTCTATCGTGGTAGATAGACTAGTTGTGAAGAGTGGAATAGAACGAAGACTCAATGATTCTATTGAGGCGGTGATGAAACTGGCAGAAGGAATTATGGTGGTGGATGTGGTTGGAGGTAAACCAATCAATCTAAGCTCTAGTTTTGCTTGCCCGGATTGCAATATCAGCATCGACGAGATTGAGCCAAGAAGCTTTTCCTTTAATAATCCATTTGGTGCATGTCCGACTTGTTTTGGTCTTGGCTACAAAATGGAGTTTGATGTGGATTTGATGATACCAGACCAGAATCTTTCCATTGCCGATGGTGCCATTGTGGTGCTTGGTTGGCAGTCCTGTACCGATAAGAAATCCTATACCAGAGCCATATTAGATGCGTTAGCGAAGGAGTTTGACTTTGATTTGAATACACCATTTAATCAGATGTCAGAGGAGGCAAGGAAGATTATTCTGTATGGTACGAATGGTCGTGAGGTAAAGGTCCATTACAAGGGACAGCGTGGCGAGGGCATCTACGATGTAGCTTTCGAAGGGCTGATTCGCAATGTGCAGAGACGTTATCGGGAAGTGGGTTCAGAATCCATGAAGGAAGAATATGAGAGCTTTATGACCATTACTCCTTGTGATGTCTGCGATGGTCAGCGTTTGAAGCGGGAGTCACTTGCGGTTACGGTAGCTGATAAGAATATTTATGAGATTACCACCATGTCGATTGAAAAATTGGTGGATTTCTTGGAGAATATGGAACTGACAGATAGACAGCAGTTTATCGGTGGTGGGATTTTAAAGGAGATTAAGGCAAGACTTCATTTTCTCATGAATGTAGGATTAGATTATCTTGCGCTTTATAGACCGACAGCATCCTTATCCGGTGGTGAGGCACAGCGAATCCGTCTTGCTACACAGGTGGGTTCTGGACTTGTGGGTGTTGCTTACATTTTGGACGAGCCAAGTATCGGGTTGCACCAGAGAGATAATGACAAGTTGATTGGTACATTGAAGCATTTGCGGGATTTGGGCAATACGTTAATTGTAGTAGAACATGATGAGGATACGATGCTTGCGGCGGACCATATCGTAGATATTGGGCCTGGTGCCGGTGAGATGGGTGGTGAAGTGATTGCGCAGGGAACTGCCCAGCAGATTATGAAATGTAAGAAGTCTATTACTGGTGCGTATTTGTCTGGACGCATGAAGATTCCTGTGCCAGAGGAGAGAAAGCAGCCGACTGGTTGGATTACGGTGAAGGGTGCGAGACAGAATAACTTGAAGAATATAGATGTGCCATTTCCTCTTGGTGTGATGACCTGCGTAACCGGTGTGTCAGGTTCTGGTAAGAGCTCTTTGGTGAATGAGATTTTATATAAGCATTTGGCAAAGGAATTGAATCGTGCAAGAATTAAGGCTGGAGACCATGATGGAATTGAAGGACTAGAGCAGCTTGACAAGGTGATTGATATCGATCAGTCGCCAATTGGTAGAACTCCACGTTCGAATCCTGCCACATACACAGGTGTATTTGATATGATTCGTGACTTGTTTGCAGGGACGAAGGACGCCAAGTCGCGCGGATATAAGAAGGGAAGATTCTCATTTAATATATCCGGTGGACGCTGTGAGGCATGTAAAGGTGATGGTATTATTAAGATAGAGATGCATTTCCTTCCGGACGTGTATGTACCTTGTGAGGTGTGTGGTGGTAAGCGTTATAATCGCGAGACGTTAGAAGTAATGTATAAGGGTAAGAATATATTTGATGTGTTGGATATGACGGTAGATGAGGCTTGTAAGTTTTTTGAGAATGTGCCTTCTATTCTTCGTAAGATTGAAACCCTAAAGGAGGTTGGTCTCGGTTACATTCGTCTGGGACAACCATCTACTACGTTGTCTGGTGGTGAGGCGCAACGTGTGAAGTTGGCAACAGAATTATCCCGTAGGAGTACAGGTAAGACAATCTATATTTTGGATGAGCCAACGACAGGACTCCATTTTGCAGATGTGCATAAGCTTGTTGAGATTTTGCATCGTCTTGCAGCGGGTGGTAATACGGTGGTAGTCATTGAGCATAATCTAGAAGTGGTGAAGGCAGCAGATTATATTGTGGATATTGGACCAGAGGGCGGTGATCGTGGTGGTACGATTGTTGTTGCAGGAACCCCAGAAGAAGTAGTACAATGTGACAAGAGTTATACAGGACAGTATTTAAAGAAGATGTTATCATGATTACGAAGGATGATGGAGTATGCACGAAATGATAGATACAAGAGAGAAAGCGAACTATGGGAATGCAATGGACAGAAGGAAGAGACACAAGCATGTGCTGTTGGGCATGTTGTTGGTAGTGATATTTGCACTATGGACGGATGTGACTACTCAGGCAGCAACCATTGATTTTCAAGCTAAGGTGGCAGAATTGCAGGTGAAGTTTCCGCATGGAAAGTACTGGAATAAGGTTGGCAAGCTTGCGGATAATTCGGATGGATATACGGATACAGCGTGCTCGTTACATGGTGATGCAGGCAAAACTGCCGGTGTAGATCATATCTACGGAACGGGTGGATGTACCTGCAATCATTTTACCGGTGGGGGAGGTCATTTAATGGCTACTCAGTGTATGGGCTTTGCCAATAAGCTTGGATATGATGTGTTTGGTGAGACTACATGGACGAAGATTAGTAGCCCTACCGCTGCACAGATTGCAAGTATCCGGGTTGGAGATATTGTTCGTTTGGACTATGATGGGCACTCTGTTTTCGTTATTGCTAGAACAGGTGATAATATCATGGTGGGAGAAGCAAACTATTCAGGTGCTTGTCAGATTTCATGGGGACGTATTATCAATTTGTCTACCGCTAACATTACCTATTACGAACGTGCGGCTAATTACGATACAGTGATTGGTAGTCAGAATGTCGATGTGGGTGGTTCTGGTGGAACGACAGAATCCGGAAGTACAGGCTCGGACGCGACTACAGAACAGGGAACCACAGGGGCAACGGGTGGAGAAACTACTACAGAAGATACTACGGAGATAGATGCAGAGTTCACAGGCTGGAAAAAGGCATCTGATGGAGTGAATTATGTGTATTACAAAGAGGGCAAGCTTCAGAAAAAGCGATGGCTTACCATCAAGAAGAAAAAGTATTATGTTGATAAAAAAGGTTACAGAGTAACCGGTTTTTATGATGTGAATAATTACACCTATTATTTCAACAATAAGGGTGTGCTACAGAAAAATCAATGGTTTACATTGGAGAAAGAGACCTATTACGTGAATGCAGACGGAATTGTATTGAAGTCCCAGTGGCTTTATTATAAAGGAAAACTTGTGTATGTCACAGAAGATGGTAGCATGGCCCAAAATGAGATTGTAAAGATTGGTTCTAAGCAATATTACTTCAATGCCAACGGAAAACGCTCGAAGGGATTTAAGAAATATAAGGGCAAGTATTACTATGCGAATAGCAGTGGTGTGATACAGAAAAAGAAATGGATTACCAAGGGAGGTAAGAAGTATTACTTGCAAAAGAATGGTGTGAGAGCACAGTCCAAGTTGTTTAAGATTGGAAAGTATCGTTATTACTTTGACGCTAAGGGGCGTATGGTTAAGAATAAGGAAATTACCTACAAGGGAAAGGTATATAAAGCGGACAGGAAAGGACGTTGCAAGTATGTGGCTGATGTCGAGGAGACAACCGCTGAACAAAGTACAGAGGCGACGGAGCAGACTACAGGCGAATGTCAGGATGCACAAACGTCTGAAACAGAAGCTACAGTGGGAGACATGGATTATGTGACAGATATTAGCCAATAAAGTTGGGAAATTTGAGAAAAAGAAAAGAATCAAACGGAATCTGTCGATTTCAGTGAAAATATGAAAAAATTTTGAGGTTGCACTATACTAGGACAACCTCATTTTCTTTTTTATAATAGGGAAAGGCTTAAGTAATAGGACAGGAGGAATACTGAAAATGAAAGAGGAACGTTATTTGATTAAGGAAGCAGCGGCTTTGGTGGGAGTGGAAGCTCATGTGCTGCGGTATTGGGAAGAGGAGCTAAAGATGGACATTCATCGAAACGGAATGGGACATCGATATTACACAAAACGGGATATAGAGTTGTTATCTAAAGTCAAGACGTTGAAGGAAAACGGATTGCAACTAAAAGCAATTCGAAGTTATTTGGATATGCGAAGAGGACAGATAGAGTCATCAAAGGATGCTCAAAGTAAGATGGCGGTTTCTGTTCAGAGAGAGGAAAAGGAAACGAGCGTTGTATCTGTTTTAGAGGCTTCGAAAAAGGAAGGTGGGAAAGAATCTCAGAAGGAATTGGTTCCAGTACAGAGTAAGTTGGTGGAAAACGAAGAAAAAATGCAGCAGTTTCAGCAGATTATGAACCGAATTGTGTCTAATGCTATTCAGGAAAATAGGGAAATGATAGGACAAAGCGTAGGAACGCATGCGGCAGATGCGGTGGTGAATCATCTTTCTGGAATGACGAAGGAACAGGAGGAACGAGCGGAAGAGAGATTCCGAAAGCTAGACCAGACGCTCCGAGAGATACAAAGAGCGAGACAGGAGGCCGCGGCTACCAATATTCGTCCGGTGGACAAGCGTAGGCAACGAAGATTAAAACGGAAAAACTTACATAGTGTTCCTGCTAGAGAAGACAACTTAACAGTCATGCCCAATGTTAAGGTATCGGATGATGATTTGGTGAATATGTCAGAGGATCAGGGCGAAACCGTGTAAAAAACCGCCGATGTCGGTAAAATGAAGCAATAATCAGTATAAATTATACAAATTTGACATATATTCGCATTTTTTGTTGCATTTTATATATGAAAGTGGGTATAATGGTAATCTATTCTTAAAATATAATTAGTATGTATAGATGAAAAAATGCAAGGAATGGCAGACAATGAAAAAGAAGAAGGAAGGTTACAGATGATGAAGAACATGATTAATTTCAGCAATTTTAGCAAAGAAGAATTGAAGGACATTTTAGATTTGGCCTATGACATGAAGAAGAATCCGGAGAAGTATGCGGAAACCTTGAAGGGGAAAAAGTTATACACTTTGTTTGAAAAGACTTCTACCCGTACCTTCTTGTCGTTTACCACAGGTATTACAGAGCTTGGCGGAAGCTATTACAATCAGCTTTGGGAGGATTCCAATTTTGTCCTTGGTGAACCAGTTTCGGAGATTAAGTATGTATGTCGCAATGTAGATATTATCATGGCGCGTCTGATTAAGGCGGATACGGTAAAGCTTTTTGCTGACAATGTTACAGTTCCGTTTATCAATGGATGTGATTCTACCTATCATCCATGTCAGATTTTAGCAGATGCTTTGACGTTCAAAGAACATTTTGGTGGTTTGAATGTGAAGCTTATGTACATAGGTGCCAAGAATAATGTGTTTAATTCCCTTGTGGAATTTTTTGCAAAGATGGGCGAGGGTACCATTTATGGCTTGACTCCACTTGTAAATGAAACCGCAGTAGATGCGGATTTCTATGAAAAGGCAAAGGCGAGTGGTCATTACGTGGAGTTAGACCCAGCGATGTCTATGGAAGAAGCAAAGAAGTATGTTGCAGATATGGATGTACTTTATACAGATACATGGGTAGATATGGAGTTCTTCAATAATCCTGCATATCAGAAGCAGAAGGAAGAGACTCTTGCTAAAATGATGCCATACCAGATTAACAAGGAATTATTGGCAGGTAGCAAGGCAAGGGTAATGCATGACATGCCGATGCATGTTGGATTTGAAATCAGCCAGGAGGTTGTGAATGACAACCTAGACTTGATTCTTGATCAGGCAGAGAATAGACGCCATGCGGAAAAAGCAGTTATGGTTACATTATTAACAAAATAATTCACAAGTAAGCTCTAATATGTTATAGTATATTAGAGCTTTTTTCATATATCTAGTTAGTAAAGAGGCTTGAAATGCCGATATATAGTATATTAGGCATATGCGGAACCGCTGCGGTTTGCACCAGGAAGGTGGGGTGACTGGTATGGAGAAGAACGCACAATTATGTATTCCGGAGATTATAATCAGTGATGATAAAATGTCTGCCAAGATGAAGCTGCGCTTGGATAGCAATGGCAGTGAATGGACGGTGGATGAATTGAAGTCGTTGTTAGCGTCGAAGAATGTGAAAGCAGGCATAATGGAGTCTGCTCTTTGTGATGTGCTTCAAAATGCGATTTATGACATCTTTATTGAGGTGGCTCAGGGGAAACCTTCTGTCCCTGGCAAGGACGGTTATTATATTTACCATGTGGCGCAGGCAAAGATGGAAGATACACCGCGAGAGCTGGAAGATGGCTCGGTGGAGTATGTGCATACAGCAGCACAGACTGTGGTAGAAGAAGGCGATTTGCTAGCAGAGTATGTGCGGGCAACGAATGGCGAGTACGGATATGCAGTGGATAATACCATGTTGGCACCAAAACGCGGTAAGGATTTGCCGGTTTTGAAAGGAAAAGGCTTCTATCATGAAGATGGCAAATATTATGCAGCCATTCATGGTATGGTGGAGATAACGGAAAGGGGATTTCGCATTACCAACCTATTAGAGGTAGAGGGTGATGTGGATATTAACCATGGACATATTGACTTCGATGGCGATGTGAATATTCGAGGTGATGTCAAATCGGGTATGAATGTAAAGGCATCCGGCAACATCGAAATCAAAGGACATGTAGGTAACTGTCAGATTGAGGCAGGGAAGAATATTACCGTGCATAATGGTATGCAGGGCAAGTTTTCAGGAAAATTAGTGGCAGGTGGAGATATTTCCTGCAAATTCTTTGAAAACTCTCAGGCGGTGGCAGGCGGTAATATATTAGTGCGTTCAGTTATGAATTCCCAGTTGGAAGCTGAGGGTAAGGTATTAGTGGAAGGAAAGGATGCAGTTGTACTAGGAGGCTCTGTCCATGCAGTGCAGGGGATGGAGTTGACAGAAGCTGGAAACGAGACGGAGATTGCTACCCTTTTGGTGGCAGGTGCGTTGCCTAGCACTTTGGCAAGGGATGCAGAACTGATTGGTCTTATTAAAAAGGTAGAGGATGAAGTGGATTTGTTGGAACGTTCTGCAAAGGTGTTAGAACGAATGGCAAAAACCAATGTGACAAAAGAAGTGAACAATCGTCGTATGAAGATTATTCAAGCAAAGGTGATTAAGACCACTGAATTAAAAAGATATCAGACGGAAAAGATAAAAAGTGAAGCTTTGATTCGTAGCGGAAAAGATGCTAATGTTACCGTGCAAAAGGTAATCTTTCCGGGTTGCAGAGTAGAGATTGCTGGAACTGGAATTGATGTGAAACAGGAATTAAAGCATGTCAAATTTGTGCTGAAAGATGGAATTATCGAGGCAGCGTTATTGTACTAGAGTGATGTTTTGAGATAAGAGTTGGAGTGAACTAAGTGAAGATAGATGTTTGGCTGGATGCGGCTGCGGTAATACTGTTTTTGGGATTTGGTATGGCGGCTGTTATTGCATTTTCAACCATAGATAAACAGAAAGAGATAACCATTAGCAGTAGGTATGGCAGACAGACAGGACCATTGGAGATAATATATGTCAATGTGGCATTATTGTTAATTGCACTTATGCTATATCAGGATAATTACCGTTTTTTACCGACCTTGGTGGTGTTTGTACTGTTGATATTTTTTAATAGTCGGATGCAAAGTGGAATTGCACCTATTGGTGTGTTTATTGGAACCACATATTTGGAATGGAATCGGATACATGCTTATAAGATTATCAATGACGAGATAAGCACAGTACAGATTCGTGTGTATGCGAATAAAAAGCAATATGTATTGCGATGTGCAAAGGAACAGAGAGCACAGGCTGAGAGTTATTTCTGGGATCACAATATTCCAGAAAAGGGATAGAAGAAGGAGGAACGATATGAGACATTTAATTGACCCAATGGATTTGAGTGTGAAGGAGATTGATGATTTGCTTGATTTGGCAGATCATATTATTGAGAATAAGAAGCGATATGCAAAGGTTTGCGAAGGTAAGAAATTGGCAACCTTATTTTTTGAACCAAGTACGAGAACCCGATTGAGCTTTGAAGCAGCTATGATGGAACTAGGCGGTAATGTACTTGGTTTTTCTTCGGCAGATTCCTCTTCTTCTACTAAGGGAGAGAGTGTGTCGGATACGGTGAAGGTTGTGTCCTGTTACGCGGACATTATTGCCATGCGACATCCGAAGGAGGGCGCACCATTTTTGGCATCCATGAAGTCAGATTCTCCGATTATAAATGCCGGTGATGGAGGACATAATCATCCGACACAGACTTTGACAGACTTGCTTACAATTCGTAGAGAGAAAGGTCGCCTTGACAATATTACAGTTGGATTTTGTGGTGACCTGAAGTTTGGTAGAACGGTACATTCCTTGATTAAAGCGTTGTCCCGTTATGAAAATGTAACTTATATTATGATTTCGCCGGAAGAGTTAGAGATACCAAATTATCTCAAGGAGGAAGTGTTTGGAAAGGAAGGCATGACCTTTGAACAGGTTCGAACCATCGATGAGGTGATTGATCGTTTGGATGTTTTGTATATGACGAGGGTTCAGAAGGAGCGTTTCTTCAATGAGGCAGACTATATCCGATTGAAGGATACTTATATTTTGGATATGCCAAAGCTGAAGAAGGCAAAGGAAAATTTGAGTATTCTGCATCCGTTGCCAAGGGTAAATGAAATTGCGGTGGAAGTGGATGATGATCCACGAGCATGTTATTTCCGGCAGGCGTTGAATGGCAAGTTTGTCCGAATGGCACTTATCATGATGATGTTGGGAATGGGAAAGGTTGAATAGACGAGAATAGGGAAAGGATGGATTTGTGTTATGAATATTGATAGTATCCAGAATGGAATTGTGTTAGATCATATTACCGCAGGTAAGGCGATGCTAGTATACAAATATTTGGGGTTGGACAAGTTGGATTGTTCTGTGGCAATCATTAAGAATGCTACAAGTCATAAGATGGGAAGAAAAGACATTTTGAAAATTGACCATCCAGATTATGATATCAATTTGGATGTATTGGGTTATGTGGACCCAGATATTTCTGTCAGCATTATCAAGGATGGGGTGACGGTAGAAAAGAAAAAAGTGGAATTACCAGAACAAATTGTCAATATTGTAAAATGTAAAAACCCTCGTTGCATTACCACCACAGAGCAAAGTGTGAAGCAGATATTCAAGCTGACAGATAGAGAAAAACGTACCTATCGTTGTGTTTATTGTGAGGCAGAGAATCAGGGCGAAGAGTTGGGATGATTGTGAAAAAGGGTACATTTTTTTGTATTATTCTGCATTGTTTGGGTGCAAATTTGTGATGTTTTTTCACATAGAATACAAAAAATGTTTACAAAATGGAGTTTCGTGCTATAATTATAGTAATTACGTCTGCAATTATGTAGGCAGAAACCATACACGAGGTGCAATATGGAGCAATATGTAATAAAGGGAGGCACTCCATTAGTTGGAGAGGTTTCGATTGCAGGAGCAAAGAATGCAGCCCTTGGAATTTTAGCGGCGGCAATTATGACTGATGAAGAAGTTATAATTGACAACGTTCCTAACGTAAGAGATACAAGAGTACTGTTGCAGGCAATTCAAGGAATTGGTGCAAGAGTGAAATATATAGATGAACATACAGTTAAGATTTGTGGTGGAACCATCAACCCGCATGCAGACAATTGTGTGGATGATGAGTTTATTCGTAAAATTCGTGCGTCTTACTATTTGTTAGGTGCGATGCTCGGAAAGTATAAGCGTTCTAGCGTAGCATTGCCGGGAGGATGTAATATTGGTAGCAGACCGATTGATTTGCATATCAAGGGCTTTAAGGCATTAGGTGCAGAAGTGGACATCCACAGTAGCATGATTCACGTAGAGGCGGAACGTTTAGTTGGTAATCACATTTACATGGATGTGGTTTCTGTAGGGGCAACCATCAATGTTATGATGGCAGCAGTTCTTGCAGAAGGTAAGACTACCATCGAGAATGCGGCGAAGGAACCGCATATTGTTGATGTGGCAAACTTTTTGAACAGTATGGGCGCGAATATTAAAGGTGCAGGTACCGATGTGATTCGTATTCGTGGTGTTGAGAAATTGAAAGGTACGGAGTATTCTATTATTCCGGATCAGATAGAGGCTGGAACTTTCATGGTTGCGGCAGCCGCAACAAAGGGTGACATTACAATTAAGAATGTAATTCCAAAGCATTTAGAAGCAATCACCTCTAAGTTGAAGGAAATCGGAGCAGTTGTCATGGAATATGATGATTCTGTTCGAGTAGTAAGTAATCATAGATTGCGTTCTACGAATATTAAGACATTGCCATATCCGGGATTCCCAACGGATATGCAGCCACAGATGGCAGTGGTATTGGCGTTGTCAGAAGGAACATCTATTATTACGGAAAGTATTTTTGAAAATCGCTTTAAGTATGTAGACGAATTGTTCCGCATGGGTGGTCAGATCAAGGTAGAAGGTAACACTGCTATCATTGACGGTGTGGAAGGATTCGTGGGTGCCAATGTGGTGGCACCGGATTTGAGAGCGGGAGCAGCTCTCGTAATTGCAGCTTTGTCGGCAGAAGGCTTCACTGTGGTAGAGGATATCAAGTACATTCTTCGTGGATATGAAGATTTTGATGCGAAGATTCGTAACTTGGGTGGACAGATTGCGGTGGTAGAAACAGACAAAGAAATTCAAAAGTTCAAACTGAAAGCAGTTTAACGAATCTTTTTGATAATAAGCTGGAAATCTTAGAATTTCCAGCTTGTATATATTATCTTAATTGCACTTCTTTTGACGCGGTCATAGGACGGCGTTCACGAACCAATCCAAATTATTTATTCATTTTTGTTCCCTTGTCGTTAATAAAGAAAGGGGTTTTTTTAATGTACAATATTTTATTGTTACAGGAAATGAAAAAAGAGGATGACTGGGTAAAGGATTACCTTGGGCTAGGGGATTATCAGGTCTTCGAGAAAGAGATTGCTATTGTAGATTATGAGAATGATTTAGAACAGTATAGTCTCATTTTGCTTGAGTGTGATAAGTGGGATGTCTGTTGTCAAACAGTAGCGCGTCTCAGAAAGTACACACAGGTTCCAATTATTGTGTTGTCAGATAAGGACGACGAATGGGAAAAGGTTAAGGTTTTTAAAAGCGAAATCGATGATTTTATAGTTAAACCTTGTTTGCAGGGCGAGCTTATGGCGCGGATACAGGCACATATCAAACGGTATCAGAGATTAGTACGACCTTTTGGTGTACTAGAAGTAGGTGATTTGAAAATAGATGCTTTTTGTCGTCGGGTGTATTTGCGAAATCGAGAGATTATTATGACATCTAAGGAGTATGAGGTTTTACTTTTTATGGCACAGAATCTTGGACGGGCTTTGACAAAGGAGGAAATCTATTGTGCTGTCTGGAAAGACACATTGGAGTCAGGATTTTATACTTCTGTGACTGCCTATGTGAAGAAGCTGAGACAGAAGATAGAGGATGACATTACCAATCCTCGTTATATCGAAACGGTTTGGGGGATAGGATACCGATTTCGGGATTAGACTTGTAAAATAAGGTGGATAATGGTATGCTCCATAAAATAGGCAATAGGAGATGGAAGGGAGTCTTGTAGATGAAGGTTGACATACTATATGAGGATGCAGATATAATCGTGTGCGTGAAACCCTACGGCATGCCGGCACAGGGGGATAAGAGTCACGATACAGATTTGCTTAGCTATTTGAAAAACTATATTTTTGAAAAGGAAGAGATGGAGGAGGAACCATACCTTGCAATGGTACATCGCTTAGACCGACCGGTAGGTGGAATTATGGTGTTTGCCAAGAGCCAGGAATCAGCAGCGGATTTGTCTGACCAAGTACAGGATGGAGGTATGATTAAGTTTTATCAGGCAGTCCTGACAGGGGAGTTGCCAGATGAAAGTGGAACTTTGACCGATTATCTGGTGAAGGATGGAAAGACCAACATGTCAAAGGTGGTGCAAAAGGGCGCCAAAGGAGCGAAAAGAGCAGAGCTGGATTATGAAGTACTAGATGTGATGGAAACGGACGAGGGCATTCTCACGTATGTATTGATTCAGCTAATTACTGGAAGACACCATCAGATTCGGGTGCAGATGGCCAGCAGAGATGCGGGAATCTATGGAGATACCAAGTACAATCCACGTTTTGCAAAGACGAAGCGGCGTTATATGCAGATTGCATTGTTTGCAACACGTTTGGAGTTTGAACATCCGACAACTGGTGAGCATATGGTATTCAAATGCGAGCCGGAAGGGGAAGCATTTGATGTGATTGAACTAGATGAATTTTAAAGTATGAACTAGGAAAAAGAGGGCAACCTATAGATAGGACGAATTTACATATTTGTTCTGTCTATAGGTTGTTTTTGTTTGAATATGGAAGGAGGATGAGTTTGAAAAAAATGGTACTTATTGTAGTGATTACGGTAGCTATTTACTTAAGCTTTCGTTTTTTGCTACCACTGGTTGTTCCTTTTGTAATTGCTAGTGTTGTTTCTCTTGTGTTGTATCCTCTTTTGAGAAAGATATATCGAAATTCCGATGTGTGGGAAGGGAGAAAGAAAAAATGGTTGCTAGCATTGTCGGTGGTTGGATTTTATGCCTTTGTGCTGATTATCTTTTGCATGTTGTTTCGTTATCTGTTTGACCAGTGCGAAAGTATATGGCTGAATCTTCCATTTTATCAAGCAAAATTAGTTTGTGTGGTGCAGGATTGCTGCCTTCGTATCGATTCTTTGCTGCGGATGGACCGGGGAGTAAGTTTTGGATATGTGGAAGCATTTTTTGTGGATTCCATGCCGGCGATAGGTGATAATTCGTGGACGCAATCGGTGACGGAGTGGATTCCGAAGGTGACTACCTATTCTGTACAAGCTGCAGGCAAATTGTTCGGTCTGGTGTTTGAAATAATAGTTACTGTAATGGCTACCTTTTTTCTGATTCAGGATTATGAAAAAATTCGAGGAAAAATGATACAGACCGAGTGGGGGAAATGTGTCTGCCATGCCATGGGGACGTGTAGGGAAACTGTGAAGGCATATCTGAAGGCGCAGGGATTGATTATGTTGTTGGATGGCATACTTTGCACGCTTGCGTTTTTGCTGATTGGGCAACCGTATTATCTAGTGCTTGGTCCATTAGTGGCTGTGGCGGATGCGTTGCCGGTGTTGGGAGCAGGCTTGTTTTTAATTCCCTATGCCATTTTTTTGCTCATAAGCGGTGAGATTGGAAAAGCGTTGGTGGTTGGAGTTGCGTACGTGGGCTGTGTGGTGATTCGTCAGACTACAGAGCCTAAAATGATAGGGAGCAAAACGGGACTTCCACCAATACTGACTTTGCTTAGTATGTATGTAGGATTTCAGTTGTTTGGCGTTATAGGTTTTATTTTGGGTCCGGCGGGAGTTTTGATTGGAATGGAATTATATCGGTTTGCCAGTGAGAAAGTAGAGTAAATGCACTTGCAAATGGGAAACAATGAAGATATAATGTCAGATGTATATCGTTTGATGTTTGCAGAGAAAGATATTCACATCGGGCGGTGATGCACGGAACGTGGAATTTGCGTTCAGCAAGGAAATAAGTTCCACAGAGATTTGTGGAATGGAATAGAAGGAGATAAAGAGATGGCGAAGGATAAGAAGTTAGTAGAACAGATTACCTCCATGGAAGAGGATTTCGCACAATGGTATACAGATGTTGTGTTGAAGGCAGATTTGGTTGATTATACAAGCGTGAAGGGTTGTATGGTAATCAAGCCCGCCGGATATGCAATCTGGGAGTTGATTCAGAGTCAATTAGATGCTCGCTTTAAGGCAACTGGTGTTGAGAATGTATATCTTCCAATGTTCATTCCAGAAAGCTTGTTGCAGAAGGAAAAGGATCATGTAGAGGGATTTGCGCCGGAGGTTGCTTGGGTGACACATGGTGGTTTAAATCCATTACAGGAGAGACTCTGTGTAAGACCAACTTCTGAGACTTTGTTCTGTGATTTCTACGCAAATGAAGTAGAATCCTATAGAGATTTGCCAAAGGTATATAACCAGTGGTGTTCTGTTGTTCGCTGGGAAAAAGAGACAAGACCATTTCTTCGTTCTAGAGAGTTCCTGTGGCAGGAGGGACACACTGCACATGCAACTGCGGAAGAAGCGGAAGAGAGAACCATTCAGATGTTGAATGTGTATGCAGACTTCTGTGAGCAGGTTCTTGCCATTCCAGTTGTTAAGGGACGTAAGACAGAGAAGGAGAAATTCGCAGGTGCAGAGGCTACTTATACCATTGAAGCATTGATGCATGATGGTAAGGCGTTGCAGTCAGGTACTAGCCACAATTTCGGTGATGGCTTTGCAAAGGCATTTGGTATTCAGTATACAAGCAAGGATAACAAGTTAGAATATGTACATCAGACCTCATGGGGTATGACAACTAGATTGATTGGTGCATTGATTATGGTTCACGGTGATAATTCCGGTTTGGTGCTTCCTCCTAAGGTGGCTCCAACTCAGGTTATGATTTGCCCAATTATGCAGAAGAAGGAAGGCGTATTGGAAAAGGCTTTTGAGCTTAAGGGTGTATTGTCAGACTACCGCGTGAAGGTGGATGATTCCGATAAGAATCCAGGATGGAAGTTTGCTGAGCAGGAAATGCGTGGAATTCCTCTTCGTGTAGAGATTGGACCAAGAGATATCGAAGCAAACAAGGCACTAATCGTTCGCCGTGATACAGGTGAAAAGATTGAGGTTTCACTAGATGACATCAATGCAAAGGTAGGCGAACTTCTTGAGACTATCCAGAAGGATATGTTCGAGAAGGCATTGAAGCATCGTGAAGAGAATACGCATGTCGCGGATACATGGGAAGCATTTACGGACATTATTGAGAATAAGCAGGGCTTCATCAAGGCAATGTGGTGTGAGGAGAGAGAATGTGAGGAAGCAATCAAGGAGGAGACAGGTGCTTCTACGCGTTGTATGCCGTTTGCACAGGAGACATTAGGAGCTGTATGTGTACACTGCGGAAAGCCAGCGAAGAAGATGGTTTATTTCGGAAGAGCATACTAAGAGAGGAGCTTTTGTATGGAGAAATATAAGAGAGTTAGTTTGTCAAAAAAGATTGTTTTAGCATTCGTTTTAGTGATGACACTTGTGTTTGTTGGTTCTGTACAGTCTACATCATATGCGGCGTCTAACCGTGCAAAGAATAAAAAGGCACTTGCTGCTTATGAGAAATTATTGTCAAAATCTACATATAAGTGGAGTAGTATGTCTAGTGAGAATGTGACAAAGAATTTTCGCTTTTGTGTTGTAGACGTGAATAAAGACGGTGTTAAGGATTTACTTTTGACAAATGATTCGGCTTGTCATGCTAGTGGCTATTACAAGCTGTTGACATACCATAAGGGTAAGGTAAAATGTATACTAACAGGTGATAATATTGGTGTCTATAAGAAGAGAGGTGTAGTGTATACTACTTTTGCTGGAACGGGTTCTTATAGTGCATATTACTATAAGATAAAAAATGGTAAGGCAATCGAAAAGATTTCTTTTAAGGCGACGGATACTAAAGAAATGGCAAAGCCTAAGATAAAACATATCGCAGGAAAAGGTGCATATAAAATGTATTATTACTCCTGTGTTGTAAATGGCAAGGAAGTATCTTATAAGACATACAAAAAGAAAATGAAGAAGTTGTTGAAAACAGCAAAGGAAAGCAACTTGACATATTATGATAATACTGCAGAAAACAGAGCGACATATATCAAGTAAAGGAAGAGCCCGGCATCAATAAGGTGTCGGGCTTATTTGTGTATACAATGAGCCAAGTAGACAAGCGTGCTCGCACGCAATTGTCTATTTGGCGAATGTACATCATCAAGCTGATAAGCGAGATGTTGTACGAAGTATATAGTCGAGTAGGAGTCAGCCTACTCGACCTTCTTGACACATACCCTATGGGGGTATATTATAAGTGTGTGAAATGAATTACAGTGACTACATTACATGTAAGTAGATTGATGGTGATTCGATGTAGAATAATTGTTATTTCACTATGTGATAATAGTAATAATAGAAGAATAAGATTCTGGAGGTATATCATGATAGAACAAAAGTACCGCATTACAGGAATGAGCTGTGCAGCTTGCAGTGCTTCTGTAGAACGGGTGACAAGAAAATTAGAGGGTGTGTCAGAAAGTGAAGTGAATCTCACCACAGAGACCATGCGAATTGTTTATGATGAGAATGTGGTAGGCGAGGAACAGATTGTTGCAAAGGTGAATAAGGCTGGCTTTGGTTGTGAGAAGCTAGAGGATGAGGATGTAAAGGCGGATGAGGTGAAGACTGAGACTTCCACGCCATCACAAATGAAGAAAGAAGAGATTGCAAAAGATGGTGATTATTCTACAGGTAAAGTAAATGCTGACAAACAGGAAGTAAGTGCACCTACATCACAGGCAGCCGTCAGTAAAAGACAGGAAAAAAGAAAAAGGGATCAGGAAGAAGCGCGAAAGGTATTAAAGGCGAAGAAGCAGAAATTGTTTGTGACGATGATATTTGCAGTGTTGCTTCTTTATGTGTCTATGGGACATATGTTGCCGACCCCTTTGCCGATGCCGGAGATTATGAGTATGGAAATTTATCCAGTGAATTTTGCACTGACACAGTTGTTGTTAACAATACCGATTTTGGTGTTGAATTTTGAACTGTTTGTGTCAGGTGTAAAATCACTAAAGAATTTGCATCCGAATATGAATGCATTGGTAACTATTGGCTGTGTTACTTCATTTTTATATAGCTTGATTATCACATATTTGATTTCTGTGGATAGCCAGCATGTACATGAGCTTTATTATGAGTCTTCTGCGGTGGTGGTAGCATTTGTTAGTTTGGGTAAATATTTAGAAAGTAACAATAAGGAAAAGACCAAGGGAGCAATCTATGAGCTGATGGCGTTGGCGCCAGAGGTTGCCTATAAAGTCACTGCAAATGACACTGTGGTGGAAGTGCCAATTGAACAAGTGAGAATTGGCGACGTGTTGTTGGTAAAGCCGGGCAACAAGGTTCCAATTGATGGAATTGTTACGAAGGGGGAAAGTGGTGTAGATGAGTCTATGCTGACTGGTGAGAGTATGCCAGTGCACAAAGTAACTGGTGATACGCTAATCGGTGGTAGTGTCAATCAAAATGGTGCTCTTTACATGGAGGTTACTAAGGTTGGCGAGGACACCACCCTTTCTAAAATTATTCATTTTGTGGAGGAAGCTCAGGGGAAGAAAGCGCCGATTTCTAAGATTGCTGACCAAGTGGCTGGTGTATTTGTGCCAACGGTGATAGTGATTGCCTGTATCGCAGCAGGTGTGTGGGCATTTCTAGATTTTGAGTCTGCATTTATACTGAAAATATTCACGGCGGTATTGGTAATTGCCTGTCCGTGTGCTTTGGGCTTGGCGACTCCGACGGCTATTATGGTAGGAACAGGTTTGGGTGCGAAGTATGGAATTTTGGTGCGAAGCGGTGAGGCGTTAGAGCAGATTCGCAAAGTGACCGCAGTGGTGCTTGACAAGACAGGAACCATCACAAAGGGCGAGCCGGAAGTGGTGGACATGATGGTAAAGGATGGAGTGGACCCAAGTGACGTGCTTTACTTGGCTGCAATGGTGGAAAAAGCGTCAGACCATCCCCTTGCACAGGCAGTGGTGAACTGTTACGAGGGTGTGTATGGTGAAATTAAGAGCGACATTACAGAGTTTGAAAATGTGTCTGGAAAGGGAATTCGAGCGAAGGTTGCAACTGAAGGACAAGTTGCAGTGTGTAATGAAGATAGCAATGTATGTGCGGTTGTCGATGATGCTAGACATAATGATGTAGAATACAATGATGAAAATGTTGTCAAAGATGAAGAGAAGACTACAAGTGAAATCTGTGTTGGAAATGAAACCTTGATGAAGGATTGCGACATTGATTTGTCTGCATGGAACAATGAGTGTGAAAAGGCAAACAGAACAGGTTCTACTTTGGTATATGTTGCCAAGGATAATAAGCTTATTGGAATCATCCTTGTGGCAGATGCGGTGAAGGAAACCTCCAAGGATGCAGTAGCGGCTTTGAAGGAAAAAGGTCTTAAGGTTTACATGATAACTGGTGATAGGGAACATGCAGCCAAGGACATTGCAAGTCAGGTTGGCATTGACAACGTATTTGCAGGAGTATTGCCAGAAGAAAAAGCGAGCCATATTAAAGAATTGCAAGATAACAAAGAAATTGTTATGATGGTAGGAGATGGAATTAATGATGCTCCGGCATTAGCACAGGCGGATATCGGTTGTGCTATTGGTAACGGCAGTGATATCGCACTAGAGTCTGGTGATATTGTATTGATGAAATCGGACTTGCAGGATGTGGCGAAAGCAATCAAGCTTTCTAAGATGACCATCCGCAATGTCAAGCAGAATCTATTCTGGGCGTTTTGTTATAATGTAATTGGAATTCCGATTGCAGCGGGAGTTTTGTATCCAGTGACTGGACAACTTCTTAGCCCACATTTTGCGGGGCTTGCCATGGCATTAAGCTCGGTGTGTGTGGTGAGCAATGCGTTGCGGTTGCGAGGAAAGAAATTGTAGAAAGAAAAAGGATAGATTATAGTTTTCGAGGATTTTTCTTCAGTTGTCGCAAATTTTGCGACAACTGCTACAGATGGTAAGGTGTATAATGTAGAATATTATAGCTTAGATGTCATCATTTCCGTCGGTTATCGCGTCAAGTCACAACGAGGTGTAGAGTTTAGAAGATGGGCGAATTCTGTATTGAAGCAATATATATTACAGGGTTATGCGGTGAACGATAATCGTATAAAGCAATTGAATGAGGTGATTCGAATTATGAAGCGAACAGAGAATTCGCTAGATGCTAGTCAGATATTATCTGTGATTGAAAAATATAATACCGCATTGGAGTTGTTGGATTCATATGACCATCAGACAATGAAACGACCAAAGGGGAACGATGCAACCTATGTGTTGACCTATGAAGAGTGTATAGATGCAATCGCATGCATGCGTTTTGGCAAGGAATCAGATTTGTTCGGCAAAGAAAAGGATGATTCCTTTAAAGGAAGTATTGGTAACATTTATCAATCTTATGCCGGGCAAGAGATATATCCGTCATTAGAAGAGAAGGCAGCGAATCTCTTGTATCTTGTGACTAAGAATCATAGCTTCTATGATGGCAACAAACGTATTGCGGCAACCATGTTTTTATATTTTCTTGACAAGAATGGTGTGTTGTTTGCGGACGGTGAGAAATTAATTGATGACCATACGCTTGTGGCATTGACCATTATGATTGCAGAGTCAAGACCGGAAGAGAAGGAGATGATGGTTAGTGTTATTATGAATTGTTTGCGGTGAAAGAGGTAGAAGATGACTGGTGTTAACAAAACTTTGTATATACCTTTATATGGGAAGGCAAGTGTAAGCAAAAAAGGGATTATTTTGCATGATGCAAAGGCAGAGGAAATATGGGAGAAAGAAGGGTTTCGCTTGAAGGGAAAAGCGAAGTCCAAGTGGCTCACCTACTATATGGGTATGCGCTCAGCGGTCTTTGATAATTGGCTGAAGGAGAAGATGCAACAGGACGAGCATGCGATTGTTCTGCATATTGGCTGTGGAATGGATAGTCGCGTGTTGAGAGTGGGAACCAATCACCATCTTTGGTATGATGTGGATTTTCCAGATGTGATAGAAGAGAGAAAGCTTTATTATGATGAAACAGAAGATTATACCATGATTGCCTCGGATGCAAGAAATGTGGAATGGCTTCAAGATGTACCAAGCAATGCAAATGCTATTGTGATTATGGAAGGCATCAGCATGTATTTTCAAATAGAGGAGTTACAAGGATTATTACAGGCGGTTTCGAATCATTTTAATAAGGTGGCTTTACTGATGGATTGCTATACGGAGTTTGCTGCGAAAGCGTCTAAGTACAAGAATCCTATTAATGATGTTGGTGTGACAGAGGTGGTGGGTTTAGATGACCCACATATCTGTGAGGAAAACACAGGATTCACCTATGTAAAAGAGCACGATATGACACCGGATTCCATGATAGGCGAATTGCAGGGAATGGAAAGAACAATTTTTAAAAAGGTGTTTGCTGGAAAGATGTCCCAAAAGATGTATCGCTTATATGAATTCGAATCGGTGTAAGTTAGATATATGGGAAAAAGAAATTGGAAGTTGGCGATAATAAGATTGTGTTGGGTTTCGACCAGGTGAAATTTTTGATGAAGAATAACGTGTATGGAATGTGGGAGGTCAATTATGGGTATATTTGACAAATTCAAGAAGAAAAAGGGCAATAAGGAAGAAATGCCAATGTATGAATATTCGGAAAAGGAGATGCAGGAATTCGAGTGTTTTATTCAAGAAAATTTCGGTGAATTCAAGGATGTGTTTCACGAAATATTCTCTCCGGATGTACATTTAGACCTTATTATAATACCTCCTACTGACGAGGACCCTTATTACAAAATGGTTACCATGGGTATGGGTGCCTATGCTATGAATGTACCAAAGGATTTGAAGGAATATAATCTGGAACATGCGGAGATGGTGTTCTATCTTCCGAAAAATTGGAATATAAAATCGCAGGATGAGAAGGATTATTGGCCACTTCGCTATATGAAAATATTGGGCCGATTGCCATTAGGGATGGATACATGGTTAGGTTATGGACATACGATACATGGCAATGAGGATATGAGTCCCTTTGCGGAGAATACCGAGCTTAATAGTTTTGTGCTACTTAATGCATGTAACCTGATGTATGAGCAGTTGGATTTCACATTAAGCTCTGGCAAGAAGATTAATTTTTATCAGATGTTCCCACTTTATCAGGAGGAGTTGGACTACAAATTGGAGAACGGATTGGATGCATTGTTAGATTTGTTTGATGAGGAAGACATGCTTCCGGTGTTGAATATCAAGAGACGGAATTATTGCAAATAGGGAATGTTTGGTCATATGCTACTACGAAGGAATAAGAAATGAAACTAGCAGAGGTAGAATAGAAATGAAACAAGTTGAACAGGAACATGGAATAGAGAATACCATAATAGAATGCTGCGATAAACAATGCAGTTGCTGTAAGACAAAAAAGCGCGAAGAGGAGGAATTGAAAAAACTCATGAACCGCTTAAGTCGAATTGAAGGACAGGTTCGTGGTGTGAAAGGTATGTTGGAAAAGGATGCGTACTGTATTGACATCATTACTCAGGTTGCAGCTATTCAGTCAGCATTATCCGGCTTTAACAAAGCTCTCTTAAAGGAGCATATTTCTACCTGTGTAGTGGAGGATGTGAAGCAGGGAAAAGAAGATAAGGTAGACGAATTGATTAACACCTTGCAAAAACTAATATAAGAAATAAAAGGAGGACTTTACGATGAACACATTAAAGGTGGAAGGTATGATGTGCCAAGGATGTGTAAACAGAGTGATTGAGGCATTGAAGGAAATTGATGTAACAGCGGAGGTTTCGTTGGAGAACAAGACGGTGTCTTTCAATGGTGATGATGCAATTGTAAAGAAGGTTGCGTCTGAGATTGAAGACTTGGGCTTTGAAGTGGTAGAATAATTATCATTTTGAGGAAGCTTGGAAGGACAAATCAATCAAAGTACAATTGTAAGAGAGTAATAAAAGAGTAAAAATGTAAAGGAAAGGGAAACTTATCAAATACTGATACGTTTCCCTTTCCTTGCATTATAACAACGGTGCGTAGAGTCGCAGTAGGCTCTGCCATAAACGATATGGTTTGTTTAACTGTAAGCAAGATTCGTAGGTGATTTCTTTTGAAACCTCAAGGCATTCAAGTATATCTTCTTTAATCTCTTCGATTTCTTTACAATGATATAGAAATGCAGCGCATTCAAAATGCAGATAAAGGCTACGGTAATCCAGATTGATGGATCCTACCACTGCGTATTCCCCGTCTGCAATCATCATTTTCGAGTGGATAAAGCCTGGTGTGTATTCGTATATTTTAACCCCGGCTTTAGTTAGCGGTTCATAGAAAGATCGGGTTATCATAAATACCGCCTTTTTATCAGGAACGCCAGGGGTCAGGATTCGCACGTCAACTCCACTTTGTGCTGCCAGAGTCAAAGAGGTAATCATTTCGTTGTCTACAATCAAATATGGAGTGGTAATGAAGATGTATTTTGTAGCACGATGAATCATGTTAAGGTAGACATTTTCTGCTACGATTTCGGAATACAGTGGATTGTCGGCGTAGGGCTGTACATATCCATCTGCATTTGCTTTACATTCTGCCGGGAATTCCTCTGGGGATAATTGATATTGCTCGTAGTCCACAGAGGTTTCCGTTGCATGTTGCCAAAGTTGCAAGAACATAACAGAAAAGTTCCAGGTTGCCTCGCCTTTTAGCATTATGCCGGTGTCCTTCCAATATCCATTGAGCTTTTGCCATTTATTAATGTATTCATCTGCTAAGTTGATTCCACCTGTAAATGAAGTATGCCCGTCAATTACCACAATTTTTCGGTGGTCGCGGTTGTTGAGCCGTAGAGAAAGCGTGGGGCTAAACGGATTAAAGCAATAGCATTCAATGCCGAATTTGCGCAACTCTTCAAAGTACATTGGTGGAAGTGTACGCACGCTCCCCATGTCATCGTATAATATTTTTACTTCTACACCGTTTCGCACCTTTTCTCGTAGAATGTCTAAGACACTGTTCCAAAAGATGCCTTCATGAATGATAAAAAATTCAATAAAGATAAAATGCTCAGCTTTCTCCAATTCTTCCAACAACCGGATGTAATATTCTTCTCCAGAGGAGAAATAGGTTACAGATGTATTTTGGTATACGGGATATTTTGCGAGATTATAAATGTAGCGCGCCTGCGGTGTGGAATCCTCCATGGTATCCTCTAATGCAAGCATGATACTTTCGTCCTGCGTTAAATGAGTTTTTGACTCTTCCACCGATTTGCGGATACTGCGTCGGAAACGGAATCGGGTATCATTTACATAGAGAATTAGATAAAGCAGTGCGCCAAACACAGGAACTGTGGCGATGGTAATGCACCAAACTAACTTATAGGAAGGGTTGATGGGGCGGTTTACTAGATATACGATAAGCACCAGACTAATAATAGAAAACAAAGTCTGGATATGAATGTATTGTTCCCGCAGATAGATAAATGAAAAAATCAGGAAACAAAGCTGTAAAATGATAAGAATTGCAACCCAGAGTAATTTCTCCACAAATAGAGTGCGGTCACCTCGTTTTTGCCCCTGTTTGATTACATGTTTTTTTGCCATTTTACCACCTCCATTTCCTGATGATATGGTTTCGTTAAATTTTTTGCCAACGCCCCGCTGCTCCACAAGGGAGAATCAATCCGTTGTCAGATACCGGTAATCCGATTTCCTGAGATTCCACAAATCCACCGTGATTGGAAACAACCTCGGTAGAAATGAGATAGGTAAGTACAGCAGGTGCCAACCCAGTTGTATAAGAATTTACCAAAAAGAATAATGGGTCGTCGCTTAATAACTGCTGGCATAGGGCAATAAATGGATGTATCTTTTCTTCGATTTTCCATATTTCGCCTTTAGGGCCACGACCGTAGGAAGGCGGGTCCATAATAATGGCATCGTAGTGATTGCCACGGCGGATTTCCCGTTCGACGAACTTGACGCAATCGTCTACAATCCAACGGATTGGTGCATCGGAAAGACCGGATGCGACAGCATTTTCTTTTGCCCAAGTCACCATGCCCTTGGATGCATCCACGTGGGTGACGCTTGCACCGGCTTTCGCTGCGGCACAGGTTGCACCACCGGTGTATGCGAATAGATTCAAAACCTTGATAGGTCGATTTGCCTGTCTGATTAGGTCGGAAAACCAATCCCAGTTAGCAGCTTGTTCCGGAAATAAACCGGTGTGTTTGAAACTAAAAGGCTTTAAATGAAAGGTCAAGTCCTTATAATGAATGGACCATTGTTCTGGCAAATTGAAGAATTCCCATTCACCACCACCCTTTTTGCTTCTGTGGTAATGTGCATTTAAATACTTCCACGCAGGATTCTTTTTGGGTGTGTCCCAAAGGACCTGTGGGTCTGGACGCAGTAGAATATAGTTACCCCAACGCTCCAATTTCTCTCCATTTGATGTATCAATTACTTCATAATCTTTCCAATTTTCTGCTATCCACATATGAGTGTCTCCTTTATCTGTTGTGTCTGTCTTAGCCTTTGCAAATCTTCTAATAAAAATGCAAAAAAGTACAAACAATCATAATTATTTACATTATATATAGGGAAGAGATTTTCGTCAAATTCTATATAACATAAGTTCCTTATGCGAGGATATACCAATTTTGTCAAAACAATAAGCAAAATTGGTATTGGATAAATTTGTAAAGAAATGTAAAAAATGTTGTTTGTAGCTTCTGTCTTGTGGTACAATGCGATTAGTAGTTGCACTTACTTGCAAAGGTGAAACTGCAATGGTAGTACACCTGACATATGGGGAGTTGAGAGTATGCATGCATTTCATGGAGCCCAAAAGGTTCATGTGTTTTCAGAAAAACGGATAATTAAATCTTGTGCAGTTGGAGAAACCAATGTGGAGGAAATTAAGTGGCTTTCAGATATGATATTGAAATATGCCACAGAATGGAAAGAAGCGGGCTGGGGATATCTAGTGGGTATTGGAGAAATGACACCGGTGAAAGCGGAAGTTAGTGCGGAACTGGTGAATCTTCACAAGGCGGTTGAGGAAGTAGGATGTAAAGCCATTGCATTCGTAGACCCGGATAACTTTGTGATTGCAGTACAGGCAAAACGTCATCAGAAGAAATCCAAGGCTGGATATTTGGAGAAGCATTTTCCATCAGAGGAAGCCGCGATAGAGTGGCTTGAAAAAATGTTGCAATAATGCAATGTGCGAGTATAATAGAGTGAGAAGTATATAATCGAGCAGGAGCAGTCCTGCTCGATTCTCTATATTGGTAAAGGAATGTGGGTAATGCGAATGGATACACGTAATATTTTGGAATTGTTGAACAGACAACCGGATAGATTGATACTGAGTAACCTGGCGGATAAGTCTCATCTATATAAGAAAACGGTGATACAAAAAATGCTACTGAAAGGAAGGGTGCTCTATCAGATAGAACGCTTTACGGACAAGCAGGTCTTTCATGAAAATGTGGAACTGACTGCATTAGAAGCTGTGGTGATGGAAGCATTTCCTTCTATTTATAAGCAGTTGAATGTATTTGCTCCAGAGGAACAATGGGATTTCAAGGTGACTAAGAAGGGAAAATTATTGTCCAATTGCCATGTGAAGGGGAACGGAATAGCCACTGTCAAGGGAAATGGAAATACAGTGGTGGACGAGAATAATAATGTAACGAACAGGTGTATCACGGTGGAAGGAACGCCTTTGCCAACGCACAACCGGAAAAAGAACTATCTGCTACAAGAAGGAACACTGATTCCACCGCTAGTTGACCTTGGTATTTTCACTAAGGAAGGCAAAGTGGTTCGTGCTATGTATGACAAGTACAAACAGATTAACCGCTTTTTGGAGTTGGTGGAGGATGTGGTGAAGGATTATCCCAATAAGAACATGCATATTATTGACTTTGGATGCGGAAAGTCCTATCTTACATTTATCCTCTACTATTATCTGGTGGAACTGAAGGGCTATCAGGTGCATATGACTGGACTAGACTTGAAAGAGGATGTGATTCGCAAATGCAATGACACTGCGAAAAAATACGGATATGAGAATCTTCGCTTTGAAGTGGGGGACGTGAATGGATATCAAACGGATGAGCCAATTGACATGGTGGTGACGCTACATGCCTGCGATACTGCTACGGACTATGCGCTTTATAATGCGATACAATGGGGTGCAGGAATTATTTTGTCTGTACCATGTTGTCAGCACGAGGTGAATGCACAGGTGCAAAGTGAGGATTTGTCCTTGCTTACGAAGTATGGAATTGTAAAGGAACGGATGTCTGCATTGATGACAGATGCTATTCGTGCCAATATGTTAGAGTATTGTGGCTATAAGACGCAGCTTCTAGAGTTTATTGATATCGCGCATTCGCCAAAGAATATTTTGATTCGTGGGGTAAAGGGAAATGTTTCCAAGGCGAAGCGGGAGAAGGCATTGGCGGAAGTGGAGAGGCTTTGTGAGGAGTTCCATGTGGAGCAGACGCTAGAACGATTGATAGGGGAGAGTAGAGTATGAAAACGTTAATAAGGCAAAAGAAAAAGCATACCCAATCGATAGAAATTCTGTTCTTTCTGATGGTGTTGTTGTCAGTGTTTTTTGCAGTGTATCTAAACATGACTAGAATAAAGGCAACAGTGGATTGGAAAGAGATAGAATTTAAGACAGACATGGATAGTATGTTTGTTTTGGGTGTGAATGCGGAATTGTTGGGGATATATCAGACAGAAGAAAATGATGAGGGTAGGACCTTTGCGGCATCTTATGTGGCGCAGAATGAGGATGGCTATTTGATAGGTGTTCGATTTGAGGGGGAAGATATGGAAAAGGCGGAAGCCTTGATGAATGCACAGATGGACTGTGCATCCGGAAAGCTTACGAAAGAGGAATTGGAAGGTTATTTGTTTGAAATACAAGGTTGGCTTGAGCCGATGCAAGAACAGGAATGTGCGCATTACCAGTATGCATTGGGGTGGAGTGAATTGTCAGATGCGGAACAACAGCTTTGTCTGCCTTATTTATTGACAATCAAGTCCGCAGAGGATGTAAAGTTTGATAATATTGTTTTTGGCGGCGTGATTTTGTTGTGTTTTTTCCTTTGGTTTAGTTTGTGGATTAAGAGTCACACTATGATAGGGGAGAAAATGATTCGTGCATATATCAAAAATAGTGGAAATGCACTATATGCGAAGGAAAGAATATCCCAGTTCTTTGAGACAGCTCAGGTTGAACCAGATTTCTGGTTGGATAGTTCTTATGTGGCAGGTTTGTTTGAAGGGAATGCTGTGTTTGGAGAATCATCGGAACTGGTGTGGGTGTATCTGCTAGAGAGTGAAACTCCAATGAGTGGTAATATAGCAGCAGATGTTGCAGTTGCGGCGACAAAGTCCATTAGTCCAGTAAAGCTTATGCTTGTATTTACTGATAAAAAGGGGCATATTGTAACTTTGAATGGTGGCAAGAAGAGTGCGGAGCGGTTGTTGGATAGGATAGACAGTCAGTATCCTTGGGTTATTACAGAGTATTCGGATGAGTTGGAACATTTATATAAGAAGAATTGGGAAGGCTTTTTGGGAATTGCCTATTATCCGAATCAGAAGGAAGAATGATTTGAAGTATAGCATTTGCAAGGGGTGAATGATGTGAATAAATCTGAAGATATGGATTTACAAGTTTATGGTTATATCATGATGGGCTTGAGCCTGTCTTTTCCAATTATTCTGTATGCCATGATGCGAAATGTATTTCGATATTTTATGGATTTGGACACAGCACCGATTGGTTTATTAGTTGTCTTACTTGTCTTAAATCTAGGCATATTGGTATGTTTGCATATATCCGATATTCGAACGCTTCGGGAACAGTACGGTAATGTAGATAAATTGTTGGCAACGGTACTTGTGTTTCAGCCGGCATATTTTGTTTGTCGTCAGGACATATTGGGAAGACCGAAGAAGGGTGCTATCATTTATGCAGTAATTAGTACAATGGAAATTATGATTGTCCTCTTTGCATGTGTTATAGCCTGTTTCAAGGATATGCTGAGTTTGTTGTGGTAAATAAATTTTATAGACAGGGTTTATGTATGGTTGGAGTCGTGACAAATGTCACGGCTTCTTTCTATATATAAGATGACATATGACATATGGCAAGAAGTGTAGTTGTAATGTAGAATAGAATCATGAAAAAATATAGTGCGAATAAATCATGGATTTGGCGGTTCATAAAATGATGCAATAAGGAGAACGGATTATGAGAAAGTTGAGATATAAGAAGATAATATTTTTGATAAGTGTTTTAGTGTGTGCATCGCTCTGTAGTGGTTGTTCCATCAGTAAGACATATTACTCTAAGGGGAAGATAAAACGGCTTACAAAGGCATTGGTGTCGAAGGATGTGGAATACATAGGTGAGGATATGGTGGAAGACTATAAGGTGTTTTGTTTTGAGGATTCGGAGGGGAGACCATTCTCTGTATTTTCCTATTCGGAGCATATTCCGTTATACAATAGCTCATTTCCCCTCTATACTGCGTATGTCGCGGATACCTATCAGGTAAGTGTTTTTCAACACGAGAGGGAAGAGATTCAAAAGATTTTGAATGAGAGCGGATTGGAATGGACGGAATTGACGGCGGTAGATGTGGAAACGCAGCAAGTGGACATGATGAAACTGGCAAAGGGTGGTTCTAGTTTACATGCGGGAATTAACCATGGTAAGCCTATTGAAAAAGAGGACTTGAAGGTGATTGCTAAGGTAGGAGCAGAAATTGATGGTATTTTACATTATGAATATGACAAAGAAGTGGATACCAATCTTGCGTTTCAAAGACAACATATAGCGGGAATTCGTATCGTGTTTTGCGATGATGAGGATACTTATTTGTTTCGTGATATAGAGGTACCATTTTCCACCTCAAAGGATGACCGTTGGACGGAGAAAGGATTGTATGCACATTTGTTGGATGCTTACGAAGAATATGAAAAAGAGATGCGGATATATGAAGAGACTCCGGATAAGGTGGTAGCACATATGGAGAAGAAGTACGGAACGGAATTTGTATGCGATAAGGACTTAGGGGTTTCTGGAACAATCGGTAGTCCACTTCGAGATAATCAGGTGGAAGTGGTGCTCTACGAAAAAACAGATGAGAATAAGGAGTTTCAGATTCGTGTGACAGTGTATGGCACAGCACATGATGGGATGTTCACCTACGAGGATGACTATCAGGACATTATGGATTTTAAGGAATTTAACCGGAAGTGTCAGGAGGAGTTTTATTAGGAAGTAGAGGATGATAGCAGTGATGTGAAAGTGTGTTTGCAAGGCGGTTTGATGAAAGAATCAATTGTGGATTTAAAGAAAAAATGATATAATAAATAGACGTTATTTTGGGGCGTTATATAATGGATATGAAAGAGGAGGAGTGTATGATGAGATTTGGTAAGAGAATTTTGGCATTTGTTCTGGTGTTTACCATGGTTTTATCCTTGGTGCCAGTAACAGCCCAGGCGGAAGGGGCAGATGTGTATGCGATGACGGGTACTCTTGAGACATGGGAATATTTGAGTGTGCCTTTGAATGCCAGTGTAACATTGACGGCAGTGGAAAAGGTTTCAACCGATTATACGTATCGGTGGCTTGGCAAGGCGTATGAGAATGATGAGTATACTTTCATTGAGGAAGCAACAGGAGTAGATTATACCATAGATACAATCAGTACAAAAATGCAGTATTATTGCGAAGTATATGATGAGAATGGTAATGGCCTTGGTCAAAGTTACTTTGAAATCTCCATCGACAGCGGTTTAAAGGGGTATGTGGCAGGAACTGAGGATGGCAGTGTTGATATGCAGGTGTCAAAAGGTGGAAGTATTACCATGGAGGTCGATGCAAGTGCGGATGTAGGAAATGTATCCTACAAATGGTATCAATGGGTTCCAGAAGGTGATGAAGAAACAGAGGGAGATATCTTGCTTGACAGTACCACAGAAAGCTGTACTGTAAGCGATATTAATGAATACACAGAGTATTATTGTGACGTAAGCGATGATTATGGCAATTGGGAAAGAGTGTGGTTTTATGTTTCGGTTGCCAGTGGTTTGTATGCTTATGCGGATGTAGAAGAGGAGTCTAATTATAAAGATGTAAAGGTGGCTCAGTCTGAGACTGCGACGTTGACAGTGTATGCAGGTGTTGATGAAGGAATGGGGAATGTTTCTTATGAATGGTACAAGGATGATGAACTGTTGGAAGGTAAGACAGAATCAACTTGCGAGACAGATGCCATTACTACACGCACTACATATAGTTGTAAAGTAAGTGATGATTATGGCAGCTATGAGTGGGTCAACTTCTATGTATCAGTGGACAGTGGCTTGAAGGCATATGTGGCGGATAGTGAATATGAGGAAACAGAAGCGCATGTGGAAGTGCCGGTGGGACAGGCGACAACTTTGGAAGTAGATGCAAGTGTTACGGATGGAAGCAATATATACTATGCATGGTATGATAAAGACCCTAATGATTATGAAGAAGGCGATGAGAATTATCCGGATAAGCTCGGTAGTGAAAGTGCCTATACAACGGATGAGGTTAACGAAAAGAAAACATATTATTGTAAGGTAAGCGATGCTTATGGCGGTAGTATTACAATATATTTTTATGTATCTGTTGCCAGTGGTTTGAAGGCGTATGTTAAGGATGACCCATATCAGGATACAGAAGCGTATGTACTAGTGACACAGGGAGAAACTGTAACGTTGGAAGTAACTGCGACTGCAAATGAGGGTGAATCAATTTATTATACATGGTATAAGAGTTCAGATACTGGAGAAGATGTTGAGCTTGCAAGTACAACAGCAAGTTGCGAAACAGAGAAAATTACTAGAAATCAGACATATTACTGTGCGGTGAGTGATGCTTATGGTGAGACGAAAAATGTATGGTTTTATGTGTCCGTTGATTCAAAGTTGACTGTGGATGCGGTTGGTGACGACCATGTGACGGTGCCATTAAATGAGACAACTACATTAGAGGTAGAAGCGACGGCTGCAGAGGGTGTGGCACTGACTTATCAGTGGTATTATTGGGATAGTGATATAGATGAATATGAGTTGATTGAAGGTGCAACAGGAACAAGCTATACAACAAAGGCAATTACAACAAGTGAAGAATATAGATGTGAGGTAAGGGATGTTTATGGCAATGAGGAAAGTGTGGCTTTTACAATAAGTGTTGCGAATAATTTTAAAGTAGAACCGGTGGGTAGCACTTCGGTGTATGTATCTGAAGGTGGTTCTGCCACATTGGCAGTCAATGCAACGGCTAATTCTGCACTTACCTATCAGTGGCATCAGTCTGGTCCAGAGGGTTGGTTTGAGATTGAGAATGCTACAGAAAGTACTTACACGACAGGTGCCATTACAAATAGTACAATTTTTGTTTGTGAGGTAAAAGAT
The DNA here is from genome assembly GCA_017439675.1 of Lachnospiraceae bacterium. Taxonomy (GTDB): domain Bacteria; phylum Bacillota; class Clostridia; order Lachnospirales; family Lachnospiraceae; genus CAG-590. The sequence continues at coordinate 2,517 of JAFSIQ010000029.1, read as the reverse complement.
AGCTACGGAAATGAGGGTACAATATCATTTAGAGTTTCTGTAGAAAATGGTTTGACAGCTACAGCAGTTGGGGAAACAGACTTGACAGTGGATCTGAATGATTTGGTTACTTTACGAGTAAATGCCACTGCAACGAGTGGAGAGCTTACCTATGAGTGGCTGAAAAATGATGCATGGATATTAGGAGCAGAGGATGCGACCTATACGGTAGATGATGTTACGGAATATGCAGAGTACACCTGTGTGGTGCGTGATACATATGACAATACCCAATATGTTAGATTTTATATTCGTGTGAATGTAGACACAGGATTAAGTGCGGTAGCAGACGGAAGTACGGTTGTTGAAGTGGAATCTGGTACAAGAACCATCTTGAAGGTGAAGGCAAGCACTACAACAGATGCAGATATTACCTATAATTGGTATGAGTATAATGATGAAGTAGGTGATTGGGAGTGGTATGCTGAGGCTGTAACAAGTTTTAAGACACCAGTAATCAAGAAGGATTCGCAGTTCAAATGCGTAGTGAGAGATAAGTATGGTAATGAGATAGATATTATATTTACTGTCAAATTGGCAACGAAGAAGGATGATACGACGGATCCTTCTCAGGGAACTACGGGTGGAAATGACACTTCAGGTTCGTCGAATGAGGGTACGCAGACACCTCCGGCAGGCGACAATCAACAGGAGTCAACGAAGCCGGTTACCAAACTGAAATTACTCGGTATTTCTAAGAAAGTTGTTGCAGGTAAGAAGATTACACTGACTCCGATGTTCACGCCAACAGATGCAACGAATCAACAGCTTGTTTGGTCGTCTAGCAACACGAAGTATGCCACTGTTTCAGCGAAGGGTGTTGTTACTACCAAAAAAGCGGGTGCAGGTAAGAGTGTAACCATTACAGCGACCACACAGGATGGAAGTAATATTAAGGCCACATACAAAATTAGCATTGTAAAGCATGCGGTTAAGAGTATTAAAATTTCGGCTAAGAGCAAAACAGTGAAGGCTGGAAAACAGCTTAAGCTGAAAGCAACAGTGAAGACAACGGGTAAGACAGCGAACAAAACATTGCAGTGGAGTTCAAGCAATACCAAATATGCAACTGTCACTTCAAAGGGTGTTGTGAAAGCGAAGAAAGCCGGAAAGGGTAAGAAGGTTAAGATTACTGCAAGAGCAACAGATGGTAGTGGCAAGAAAGCAACCATTACAATTAAGATAAAGTAAGATTTTAGAGAAACATTCACTATCTGAAAGGATAGTGGATGTTTTTCTTTGGAGAATTGTGTTTACAAGCAAGCTTGACGCACAATAGGCTCGTACATGAGCCAAGCACGGACTTCGTCTACGCTTTGCTCCGACTCAGTCGTGGCTGTCGCCACATGATTATCCAAACACAAGAACTTGTATGTGAGCAAGCTCCCCTACAAGTCCTTGAATTGGATAATCGCATGGCTCGTAGATTGCACGGAAAAAAGTACAATTTTATACAAAAAAGTCTTGCATTCCCATAAACTGTATGTTATTCTTACTCTTGCTGTGACATTGATAGCTGTGAAGCGTGAGGTTGCTACCTAGAATATGGTAGGTTTTCCGTGGAGCGAATGTCAAGTTAAAAAACTGACGGCAAGTCACTGTACGAATAACCATCCGGAGAGCGGAGATGACGTGTGAAAGTTGCGATGTGCTTCAAATTGCGACACACACGGGAGAGTGTACAGTCACCACTTGTCGTACGAATATTAAGTGCGAAAAGGAGGCGGCTTTTTTTATGGCAAATCAGGTAATGAGAATTACACTTAAGGCTTATGATCACAAGTTAATCGATCAGGCTGCAGCAAACATCATTGATACTGTTAAGAAGACAGGTGCAAAGGTTTCAGGTCCTGTACCAATGCCTACTAAGATTGAGAGAGTTACAATTCTTAGAGCGGTTCATAAGTACAAAGACTCTAGAGAGCAGTTTGAGCAGAGAACTCATAAGAGATTGATCGACGTGATTCAGCCAACTCAGAAGACTATCGACGCATTACAGAAGTTAGATATGTCAGCTGGTGTTTACATCGATGTTAAGATGAAAACAAAATAATCGTTTCTTTATAATAAGGAAACAAAACGGGGAAGACCCCACAAAGTAATCTATTAAAAATGAATACAGTAAAACCTAAAAGACTCTAGGAGTCGAATTTAGAATGATTGCTACGGCAATCCGCTGTAAATTAATTAGGAGGAAATTTTAAAATGAAGAAAGCAATTTTAGCTACAAAAGTCGGAATGACTCAAATCTTCAATGAAGACGGCGTTTTGACACCTGTAACTGTATTACAGGCAGGCCCTTGTGTAGTAACACAGGTTAAGACAGTTGAAAACGATGGATATGAAGCAATCCAGGTTGGATACGGTGAGAAGAAGGAAAAGGTAACAACAAAGGACGTTTCAGGTAAGAAAGTTATCAGAAATCCACATGGTGCTGGTAAGGCAGAGGTTGGACATTTCAAGAAGGCAAACACAACC
>JAFSIQ010000028.1 GCA_017439675.1 Lachnospiraceae bacterium | reverse complement strand
CCAGTTCATCTGCCCAATGTATGTGGCATAGATGACGAGCGAAATTAAATGAGTAATAATTTCCGGAAGCAGCGATTCCAAAAAGCTACTAATTTCTGCCAAGTCTCCAATCACCTTATTCAGCAGGATGGCAGAATGGCTTGAATCAAAATAACGGTATTCCAATCGATAAAGTTTCTCTGCCACAAGATTCTTGTATTTGGTGCAGATAAGCAGAGCGTAACGGGATGCCACTGTTCTTTGTACGAAGGATGCCACAAACCCTATCACTGTAAACACACAAAACTGAACAATAAAGCTTTGAAACACAACCGTCTTGCCGGATAACATCTCATCTATAACCCGACTGACAATCTCATTGCCCTGTACAACCGTAAAGCTGACAATTGCTGTCAATATGGCTTCTATCAGTAATAACCAGCCATATTTCAGCATACATGTTGTAAAAACATTCTTTTTCTTATTCATACTCTTCCTTTCCATAATTCTGTGTTTTTTCACACTCTCCTCTTTTGTAGTTGTTTACATAATAGCATAGAAAAAGGTGATTGCCAAACGACAATCACCCTTATATTTTCTTATAAAATATCTTTATTCGCCTATATTAAAAATTCCAAGTGTATCTCTCAAACTGCCTGCAACCTGATTCAGAGTATCAATGCTATTCTTAACCTCTCCCATCATCTGATTCTGGGTCATTGCTTCATCGGCAACCTCACGAGTATTATCATTTACCTCATCGGCAATGGTTGAAATCTTTACAAGGGCATCCTGTAAGGATGTCGTTCCGCTTGTTACCTCCTGTGTTATCGCCGCAACATTTGTCATGTCATCTGATACCCGATTAATCTTTCCTTTAATCTCTGCAAAGCTTTCTTTTGCCTCATGAGCAAGCTTCATACCTTCCTTAACAGACTCATTTCCCTTATCCATCAGGTGTACGGATTCTAAGATACTCTGAGAAATGTCCTCAATTATCTTACCAATATCCTCTGCTGCATCCTTGGACTGGTCTGCAAGCTTACCTACTTCATCCGCAACTACCGCAAAGCCTTTTCCCTGTTCTCCTGCTCTGGCAGCCTCAATAGAAGCATTCAGTGCTAACAGGTTAGTCTGGGAAGCAATATCAGCAATTAACTGAATCACATTTTCAATGTTACTAGACATCTGCTCCAATTCCTTAATCTTATCATAGGTTTCAGAAACATTCTTCTCAATGACATCCATCTGATCTACTACAACCGTAAGCTTCTCATCACCCTTTACAGCCTCATCAACAGTCTCTGAAGTTACATCCTTCACGTTCATGATGCTGCCGGCAATCTGCTCCATTCCCTGACTGATTTCCTCAATCATCTGAGTATTCGTGCCAGTAAGCTGACTCTGGTTCTGAGTACCATCCACTGCTCTTTCTGCCTTGCTTGCAATATCCACAGCCTTATCCTTTGTATCCTCTGCCTTCAACTCAAGATTTCTGGATATCTCCATAATCTCCTGTGAATTTTCATTTGTCTTAACCAACAGCTCGTACAGATTTTTCCGCATGTTCTCCATAGAATTTGCTATTTTACCAACTTCATCTGTTCTTTGTAACAGTTTTTCACGGATAGAAACATTCAGATTACCCTTTCCAATCTGATCACAAAAAACTATCAGTTCATTAAACACCTTGAATAAGATATTGATAACTGCCATCAATGCAATTCCTAAAACGATAATCGAACCTGCTACCATTGGGTTCAAGGCTCTCTGCAAGCTGGCAATTACATCATCAATCTGTGTATTATAGATTCCTACATCCATGGAACCATATAGCTCTCCACCTACATAAATAGGGTACATGATGTCATAAGTCCATGCCTCCTGTACATCTGCCCAGAAGGAACTGGTCATAATCTCTCCCTGTGTTGCTGCCGGAACAGAATATCCGGTATCATCTGAATAATTTTTACCAATTTTCTGCGTATCACTATGAGCTATCGCTGTTACCGTATTATCAATAACAATCGCATATGCAATATATGGATTTTCCACTGTCATATTCTCTACAAAGGACTGCAAATCCTCTACTGTCGCTCCATCCTCTATCAGCATTTCAGCCTGTGCTGCGATATGTGAGCTTTGATGTACCAGCTGCTCCAGCATTGCCTCAGAAATCTTGCTTTCTGCAATGTTCAAAGCCAACATAATTACCACAACAAAGCTGACAAACATAATAATTGCACTCGCCAACGAAATTTTGAATTTTAATTCAACATGTTTCATAGTCTTCCACCTCTTATAATATGAAATAGTATTCGTCCACATTGTCAGTCTTTACATGTTATTGTCTGACTATTTAAGTGTATCATGTTTTTCTTTTTTTGTATATATTCATTTAGAAAATATACACATGTTTACGAATGCCTTATATATAATTATTCTTCTTATACTTCACTTGGCTTAAATGCTGGCATCAACTGTAGCTTGAATAGATTTCTCGCATGCATATTATCAATCTTCGTTTTTATCTCTTCATCCTCAATCACGCCCTCACGAATATACTTATCCAGTACAGCATACGTAAATCCGAGGTTGTCTTCATCTGTCTTGCCACACAATCCATCAATCGGTGTCTTTTGTACAAGATTGGTAGGAAGTCCTAACAACGCACCAATTTCCTTAATCTCTTGTACCGTTAAATGGCATAATGGACTAAAATCACCTGCTGCATCACCATATCGTGTAGAATAACCTACCCAATCCTCAGAAAGGTTACAGGTATTTACTACTCTTCCATTTACACTCTGAGAAACGGCATACAGTGTTGACATTCTGATTCTCGGCGGCAGATTTGTCAATGCCTGAGCGTTCATTTCCACATTGTAGGAAACCTGCTTTTTCAATGCTTCTACTGCTTCATAAATATTAATGGTATAATTCTTAATTCCTAAGTGTTCTACCAGCTGCTGAGCACAGTCAATATCATGCTGCTCTCCACAAGGCATCAATACACCAATAACTCTGTCTTTTCCTAACGCCTCTACACAAAGCGCTGCTGCCACAGAGCTATCCTTTCCACCGGAAATTCCTATCACTGCATTACAACCCTTTCCATTTTCCTCAAAAAAGTCTTGAATCCACTTTACACATTCATCCTTTATTTTCTTTGCATCAAACATTAAAATCTACCTCCATGTAATTTCTGCTTCTTATTATTTCATATTATTCGCTATTTACACTCATTCATTGATTACTTCAATCTGGCAGGAACGCATCGTCTCCAATGCCGCAAGATGTTTCTCAGGGGTAACTCCTGCACAGCATGCTGCATCCACAGAAATATTCATTTCTGGGAAGTTTGCTTTTAACAGCAATGCATTAGAAACGACACAAATGTCAGTACACAGACCAATTAACTGAATCTGTGTATTTTCCACATCATACTTACGAATCATTTCCACTAAATCAACAGAACCAAAGGTTGGCTTGTATACCTCTGTAAAGTCTTTTTTATCCAATGCTTTCTGTACTTTTTTATCTAGCTTCCACCCCTCGGTGCCCTTAATGCAGTGTGGAACAGGAAGCTTCTTGCCCTCCTGTGTATCCATATAGTTCTCTCCATGTGTATCATAGGTTGCAATTATATTGCCATCAAAATCTTTAATCTTTGCTACAACATTATCCACTATCGCAACTGCTTCTTTCGTCCCTAATGCTCCATCTACAAAATCCTTCTGCATATCAACGACGATTAATACCTTTTTCATTTCTCTATTCCTCCCTTATTCTCTTTTCTTATTTATGCAACTCTCTTATATTCTTATCCTAATGATACTATTTTGTTATTATTTTCATTTACTGTCAATTACTTTCTATGTAAAAGTTTTTATGGGTAAATTCAAGTTTGCGTGTTAAAGTGAGCCATGCTGGACAGTGGCTAAATTGCTCGTCGGGAGCTCGCTCACGTAAGAGCAACTTTAGGCAGTGGCCAATACGGCGAACGCCGCGACAACGAGCAACGTAAGTTGCGAGTGGTCGGCATGGCTCACATGTAGTGTTGTGAGCACTCCTTTTTTAGTCTTTGTACGGCGGATGAATATGCTTCAAATGCAAACCCGCTTGATTGGTATTTCCTAAATGGAGCGTTCGGCATGTTTTATTTGTCCTGCTCTCCGAAAACTCGCACCTACGGTGCTCAGACAGTTCTCCAAGCAGGACTTTATGCCTCCTTGCTCCATTAAGGAAATAACACAAACCGCTCCAAAGCATTTTCAGCATATTCATTCGCCAATGTCAAAGGATTTAAAGGAGTGCAGTCAAGGCTATGAAGTGTTTAAACTCATAAAGCGTTTGCTTTAACAGATCTCTCTACACTTTACTTAAATTGGACATATAGAAAAGCTTGCATGATTGTATATCCAAAAAAGTCTAGTTTATATAGGGGGTGCGGACATTTTTCTGGACTATACTGTGTACCCCTTACTCCTTCTATAATCTAGCGGACTGAGTCCGCCGAGAGACATTTTTATCCGTTCATTCCGGAACCAGTTGATATACGTTTCAATTTCAACTTTGAAAT
>JAFSIQ010000027.1 GCA_017439675.1 Lachnospiraceae bacterium | reverse complement strand
GTCGACAGACGAGCTGGCATTGCGAGTTGTAAAAATGTATGTTGCGACAAGCAACAGCGAGTCGACAGACGAGCTGGCATTGCGAGTTGTAAAAATGTATGTTGCGACAAGCAACAGCGAGTCGCAAATCCAACCTATTGGTTAATACTGTCGTGACCATGACAGTTTTAATAAAAATTTTTTTATAAGAAAAGGAGAGATATTATGAAAAAGACAAACAAAGGTTTCTCATTGGTCGAGCTCATTATCGTTATTGCGATTATGGCTATTTTAGCAGGTGCATTAGCTCCAGCACTTATCAAGTACATCAACAAGTCTAGAATCTCAACAGATATCCAGACTGGACAGACAATTGCAACATCTATCCAGACTGCTTTATCTAACGAGAAAGCTTATGATGCTGCTGTTGCTACTACTGGTGCTGATTACGCAAGCTTTGTTAGCGCACAGGGACAGGATATGCAGGATGAATTGGATGCAACTATGGGTGCTGCGGCTAACGTTGCTGGTAAGGCAAGAAAGGATTTCCAGGGAAATGCTTTGAATCAGCAGTTCTGGGTTGTTATGGATCCAGTTAACAACGAGATTGAGGTATACTTGGATTCAGTTAATCCGAATACCATGGTATATCCTACTGTTGGTGCTAATTTGGTAGAGTAATATTTGATTGTTGATTAGTACATCCCCAATCGGGGGTGTACTAATTGTGGTGAAGAGAAATGAATGGGTTTTTTGTGATTGTGATTATGATAGTAGCAACTGCATTTGGAATGCTCTCGATTCCACTAGCTTCTTTTGTTCAGGCGATTGAGGATGGAAGTGAATGCGAACGGTGCGAGAGGAAGAATACATGCTTCGCGCAAAGCCCTTTTTTGGTGGGAAAGAACAATTGGGTGGATGAATTCATGCTACTTTCCAATCGAAAGGTCAGAGGTTACTGCAAGTGGGCGGTTGGCGATTACAAGAAACAATACATAATTTATTTCGTGGTAAGCATGATACTAGCGTTAATTCTTTTCTGGTCAAAAGGGATTAATTTGTCTAGTATTTGTTTTGGTATTTCAAGTGCTATGCTGCTTGCACTTGGCGTGGTTGATTGGAATACGGAATATATTCCATTGGAATATACGTTGGTAATAGTAATATGTGGACTGATTCAATTATTTGCAGATTTTTCTAATTGGTTTGAATATGTAATTGGTCTTATTGCAGTCAGCGGTTTTTTATTACTGATAGATAAAGTCGGCACAAGGCTTCTTGCGTCAAAGTACAGTGATGAGGAAGGTGAGTTGACTTCAGTGGTAGGGGACGGTGACATCAAACTAATGGCAGCAACTGGCTTACTTTTAGGCTGGAAACTTAATTTTTTAGCGTTGGGAATTGGATGCATCTCAGGGTCAGTGATTCATCTGATTCGAATGAAGATTAAGGGGAGCGGTGCAAGACTTGCTCTCGGCCCGTATTTATCCTTGGGCGTTTATTTTACAATGATATGCGGTGAACAGCTGATAAGCTGGTATCTGAACATGCTGGGTGTAATGCCCTATTAAAAAAACTTCTGATTAGCAAGGGAGGCTATGGAGATGGCGAAAAGTAATAAAGTCTTAACGATAGACATAACAAATGAAAGTATTACAATTGTTGAAGTTACTCCTTCAGTGAAGAAGGGAACACAGGTGCATAATGCACTGATTTTTGAGACACCTGAAGATTCTTATGAGGATGGTAACATCAAGGATTCAGAAAAGATTGCAAGTGCAATCAGAGAACAGTTGGAGATGAACGGAATTACGAATAAGAATGCAATTTTCATTCTTACATCTACCAAGGTGGTAAATCGTGAAGTATTAATTCCGGAAGTAAAAGAGAATAAAGTGAAGGGAATTGTCAGTGCAAATGCATCTGAGTATTTCCCAGTTAATATAGAGGATTATGTAGTTTCTCACTCTATATTGGAGCATGTTGTTGGCGAAGACAAGACAAAGCAGTTAAAGCTTATGGTTGTAGCTGCACCAACGGCGATGGTAAAGAGTTATTACGAACTCGGTAGCATGTTGGGATTGACAGTACAGTCAATTGATTATGTTGGTAATGCAATGTTGCAGTTGATTAAGACGCAGACAAGTGCGAACTCAACAACAATGGTTATCCAGTTAGGTAGCGAGGCTACTATTTTGAATATTGTAAAGGGTGACACTTTATTATTACAGAGAACAGTACCTTATGGAACAAATGCTGTAGTAACAGAGGTTATGGATGAAAAGGGTGTTGATGCTACAACAGCAATGACACTTCTTCAGAATGAAAGATTGATTACAGTTGATTTCGATGACAATGCAATTACAGGTGCGTTCCGTTACCTTGTAAATAACATTGGTCGTGTGATTGACTACTACGTGGCAAAGAATCCAGATAAACCAATTGATGATGTGTATTTAGTTGGTGATGGTGCTTTGATTCGTGGTGTTGACGGTTTGTTCAAGATTCAGTTGAATATCCAGACTAAGGTTATGGATAGCTTGTACAATGTCAACTTTGATTCGAAGATTGACCAGAAGATTTTTAGCCCGGTATATTTGGTGACAGCAATTGGTGCATCATTTGCTCCGATGGGCTTCTTACCAGTTGAAGTTAAGAGTAAGAGTGTAGGTGATACTAATTACTTTAAGTACTGTGCAGCATTTGCAGGTGTATTGGTTGTGGTTGCTGTTGCAGGAAGTGCTTTGACTTGGTATCTTAAGGATACACAGGAGAAGAAGAGAGATAATCTGAATGCAGAGATTGCTAAGATTCAGGATATTGACCAGATTATCACACAGTATGACGCTGCAAAAGCTAAGTATGATGATATTATGGTTATGTATGATAATACTCGTACGTTGAATGAGAATGTTATTATGTTTATTGAAGCTATGGAAGATTGCATCCCTAAAGATGTGGCTGTACAAGAGTATGCTTCTAGTGACAGTGATGTGAAAATCCTTGCAACTGCAGCAAACTATGATGCGATTGCAAAATTCATTATCGAGTTGAAGAAAATTGAGTGTATTTCAGACGCATTTGTTACTGACGTTGAGACATCAATTGACGATGAGACAGGCGAGGAAATTCATGAATTCAATTTGACATGTCAGTTTGTATCTATGGTGGAAGAAGAGCAAATCGGTGTTGAAGAAGAAGCGACATCTGGTGGCTTGACTGTAGAATAGTAAGGAGGGGAAGACATATGAAGTTAAAGGACGCAGAAAAGAGCGCACTCATTATCGTATTTGGTGTTGCAGTTGCAGTATTATGTTTTATGTATGTTATGAAGCCTAATTGGGAAGCAAAAGGGCAGATTGAACAGGAATGTATCCAGTTACAGGCTCGATTGACGGAATTACAGCAGAAGGAAGCTAAGAGAGCAGAGTATGAAGCTGGTATTGTTGAGTTTGAAGAGAAGTTTCAGGAAAGAATGGAATATTTTGCTCCAGACTTGAACCAGGAAGTTACAATTATGTTCTTGGAAGGTATTAAGGATAGCAATGAGTTTAATATTGAGTCCTTAACCTTGGGTGAGCCAGAGCAGTTCTATACATTAGGTATTGGCGGTGGAGATACAACTTTAGATGCATCTACTGCTGGAACTACCGCAACAACGGAGGCAACAACAGCAGCTGCAACAACAGATGCAGCGTTAACAGAAGAATCAGTTGTTGATGAGGAGGGTTATACATGTTACCGTGCAGACTTCCCTCTTTCATACTATGGTTCGTATGAGTCTTTGAAGGATGTTATCCGTTATGTAAATGAATACGAAGACAGAATGACAATTGACGCTATTAACATTGTATATGAGGCAGATGAGGATATCTATGCTGGTGAACTTAACTTAAAGCTTTATGCAATCATGGGAAATGATAGACCTGAGACTTCTATGGAGATGAATGAGGTTGAGATTGGCTCTGACAACATTTTCCAGGGTGCAGTTGGTTCTGGTTCTTCTAAGGCAGAGTCTTCTATGACTAAGTATGATGAGAATGATGGTGCTGCAATTGAATCAAGCTATGATTTCTATGCAATGTTGAATGCAGCAACAAGTGATGTTTCTGCTAAAGTTGTTGGACAGAATGGTTCTGGTAAGGAAGCAAGTGTTATTTCTAACAGTGACAATGATGTTACAACTTTGACTTTCGATTTCTATGAGAAGGATGGAAAGAATTATTGTAAGTATACATTAGGCGATTCTGTTTCTTATGAGGCAGAGGTAACATCTGCGGAGGATGTTAAGCTGTTAATTCAGTCTTCTGCAAGAAAGAATGATGATGATAAGGTTGGTCTTAAGATTACAATTCGCAACACAACATCATTGCCAGTGTATGTAAAGGTGAGCGGAGATGACAGTGTATCTCCAAGAGTAGATATTGTTAGCAAGTCGGGTTCTGTAAAGGTTTATTAAGAAGAATGGAGTGATTGAACCATGCGAAAAATGAATAACAAAGGTGTTAGTATGGTTGAGATCTTGATTGCACTTGCGATTTTTACTGTATTAATGATGCCTATTGTGTCTGGTATTATTACGTCAATGCGGAAGACTACAGATGCAAAAACACTTCAATACCGTAATGAATATGTTGAGAATGTTGTTGAGTATGTGAAGCAGGATTCCATTGAGAATATTGTTTCGGGAGATTACTTTTCTAGCATAGGTTCCTATACAGGGTCATCTACACCGGTAATCGGCTCAGTTGAATTTTATAAGGATCCAGGTGATGCATCTTATGATGCATCACTGGAGAATATGAAGAAAATCGCCGATGATATGGGTTGGAGTTTTTCAACAGGTAATACTGATGTATCAAGTATAGACATGAATACGTTGGAGACCAAGTATTTTCCATACGAGGTATATACTCTTGGTGGAAAGGTGAAGCTTGGAACGGAGCATGAAACCTATTCTTATAAGGTGCAGATTAGTAACAAATATTATGCACAGAAAGAACAGGTTGCGATGGACAATGGTGACGTGTATATTAATCCGAACAATCTTGCATTGGGTGTTGTAGAAGACATTGACCACACAAAGGTTGCATTGATTAATGGTACCATTGCCAATTATGATGCGTCTGTGTCAAATGCATTCTTAACAAAGAAGGTTGAGGTGTTAAAGGAAAAGCTTCCTGATGTATACGAGCAGTATACTCAGCAGCAAGGTTCTGTAGAGCTGTTTCCTTATGATACGGCGACGAGAACAATCACAGTTAAGGTGTCAGGTGCACCGGATACCGGCTATACAGTGCGTTGTATTCTTCGATATCATGATAATTGTGAAACAAATTCAACGGTGGCGAGTGCATTACGAGATTACTATATTGAATATGTTCCATTTGAGTATACTTACCCAGTTGATACTACAACGGGTGTTGCCACATTACCAAATATTTATTTGATGTATAATGTGTGTCTGTATAACGGAATGTTTTCGGCGGACGATTATATTGTTATGGATACAACAGAGCTAGATGATAAGACTACGGTTAAGTGTTTCATTGTTGAAACAGCGTCAACCTATTCGGATGATATTGTCAGTGCGAATAATGATTTAGGTACTGTTGATGGTAGTGGCAATATTGTCACACCTACGCTCTATAATGACAATACACAAACAAGTAGTACGCGTTCGCAGGTTAGAATACATTTAGCTGCGAAGAAGGGTTCTAAGCTTAAAAATGTGCATGTTTATCATAATTTTGACATTGATGATGTTGGAAGTACTATTTTAAATACTGGTTCCAATAAGAAGAGTCATCAAGTTTTCTTCCACAGTTATCATGCAAAAGCAGGAGGCTTATTTAATTCAGCGTTCTCGGCTGTGGACTATGTACCGTTAGTTACTTATTCTTCTGGTCATAATGTTGATGCTGCTAACAGTGTAGCAGACTTTACATCCCTGGATGGAGCAGAAGAAGAGAGTCGTGGCTTGTATGAGATTAAAGTATGGATGGTAGAAGGGGACGATTTAGATGCTGTAGATATGACAGCAGACCCTATTATGACTGCGACGAAGGGAGGAGATGAATCTTGATAAAAAAGCATAGACGTAAACGCAAAATGCAGAATCAAGGTAACAGTTTTATTATGGTTGTTGCCACATTAGCATTCCTCTCTGTCTTGGTAACAGCAATGTTAGTTGCTGTTGCAGTAATTTACAAGATGAAGGCGTATGACATTAACGCTAGGGATAATTTTTATTATCTAGAACAGGCGATGGATGAAATCTATGCGGGCGTTGGTGCAGATGCGATGATTCATCTGAATGATGCGTACGATGATACCATTGAGGTTTTGGTGTATTTTGATGTAACAACACAAGCATATGTTACAATGAAGAATGAGGATGCAAACCGCATTCTGAAAAATACATATATCAAGCTTGTGAAGGATGATCCGAATTATAAGGATGCGACTGCAGTGCAGACGCATTTGGAAACCTTTATCAGTAACTTGTATGATGCTACAAGTAATGCTGAGGGTGTCCAATTGTCTGTTGGCAATGTTGCAACTACAGCAGATGATTTGACTATCCAAAGTCTTGTGTTGAAGCGTGAGGCTGTGTATAGCACAATTAATACAAAGAAAGCAGCGAACGGTGCAGTTCCTGCTGGTGAAACCTTTGTGCAGACGATTACAACAGATTTAGTAATTGGAAAGCCTGAGTTTGATGTAAACTTTAATACAATTGACTCTGATTTGAGTGATTTGTATGATTTTGCGCTTGTTGCAGACAAGGGTGTTGAGATTGGTAATGCAACTACGAAGGTTAATATTACTGGTAGTATTTATGCGGCGGCCGACTTCTATAATAAGGATTATAATATTACCGATTCTAATAATCCGAATTATCTTCCAAAGAGTGAGAAGGATGGAACTGCGGCGAAGTATGCAGCCGTTAGTAGCTATAAAGATACAGAAGCAAGAGCTGCAAGCTGCAATGGTAAGAATGAGAAGAGTATGTACTCCGGTTTGTATATTGATGGTGCGGAGGTGTTTATCTCAGCAGACCGTGTAATTGTACCGGGTACTATCGCAGCATTTAACAGTGCAGAGCTTACAGTTTTTGGTTCCAATGATAGTATGTATAATTCGGCAGAGATTTGGGCTGATGGAATCGTTTTGGGTGGTTATTCCTTATTGGAAAAAGCCGGCTCCGATGATGTGAAGGGTTCCATCGTTCGTATGCGTGCGGATGCATTTATTGCAGATGATTTAGAAATCAATGCAGAAGCAGCGGACTTTGCATTGGTTGGTGATTATTACGGATACAATTATGCATCTTTGGATAACCGTACCTATACAGATGCCTGTGTTAAGGCAAATGGAGGTAGAACATTCGTAAGTGCTGTAGCTAGTACAATTGCAGATGGTGCTACCTTAGAAGGTCAGGCGCATTATAATAGTAGTGCGATTATTGTAAATGGACAGGATTCCGTTTTGGATTTATCAAGTGTTCAGAATATGTATATTGCAGGTCAGGCATATATTGAGACCTCCAAGGTAACAAAGACCAGTGACAAGGTGATTGATGCAGATGGTAAGGAGACGAGCCAGGCATATGAGGTTACGAACAAAGCCGGTGCTTTAGAAGCTGTGGAGAACAAAGCATATCAGTATCCAGATTTGGACGCTGATAACTATACCACTAACACAGCGGATGCCACAGACAAGACAAAGAATACGACAATTCAGGATTATCGTACTGGTGAAGCGATTTCAATTAAGAGTAACCAGTTGGCATACATTCCAAATTGGCGTGTGAATGATACAGAGAAGGGCTTGTATTTGTCTTTACCAGTTGAACTTAGAAATCTTGATATTTTTAAGAACAATTGGGAGGATTTATCTAAGATTCCTATTATTAAAACTGTGGTATCAGGTAAAGAATATTACTTCTTTGATTTTTCGACAGAAGCTACTACGAAAGCTGGCTTGAGTCAGGATGTCATGAACAGTTTTATTGAAGCGTATGCAGAGATGTTTACATTGCAGGAAGGTGAGACTGTTTCACAGGGTGAGACTTACGGCTTGACGAATATTACAGATTATGATTACTTCGAAGTGGAGATGTTGAAAATCAATACAACCTATGATGAGACAACAAAGGCTCCAGATGTAGATAGTAATGGAAATTATACTAATATCTTTTCTAATTCTGCTATTTCGGTGAAGAATGATACTAGCTTTACAATTAAAGCAAAGAGTAGCAGTATTAATCCATTGCTTGAAGCTGCATACACAATTAATAATAATATTGTCGAGCAGAATAAGTATATTGCAGATGATGATAAGAAACGTTCGGATTCAATCAGCACATCTGACAAACAAGATGTAGAACTTCTTTCAAAGAATGTTACATCCCGATTGCAGACCCAGTACAAAGAGGTTAAGTGGACACTTTCTTCTACAAGTAGTAATCCTAATGCAGTTCAGGATGCGCATACAATGCAGGAAAGTGATATTACTCCAATTAATTATTTCTTCTATTTTAATAAGCTTGGAGATGCATGGACAGATGTTACAACAGTATTGAACTCAGGTTATAAGATTTGGGTATGTAAGGATGATGTACACGTTACTGCAGATGGATTTGCAGACGGCAATGTTAAGGGTATGGTAATTTGCCGTGGTGATGTTACCTTTGATACAGATGTGAAATCCTTCGAAGGATTAATTGTATCAGGAAGTAAGATTAAGGTTGAGCAGAGCATGAATATCATGGCAAACGCAGAGATTATTAAAACAATTCTACGTGAGTGTGATGAATCACAAGTACAGACAGGCTCTAGAAATTACTTTGCAGTTTGTGAGTTGTTCCAGCAGTATCAATCTATTTACAAGAAGGATGATGATTCTGGCTCTATTGAGACGGAATCTACTAAGAGCATTAGTGCAGTACAGTTTGAAGATATTCTAAGCTACGACAACTGGCTGAAGAACGTAGATTAGGTGGTGATGGCATGAAAAAGAACAAAGGTTATACATTAATTGAAATGTTAATTGTCATCGCCATCATGGCGATATTGACGGGTGTTGCTTTCGTTACGTTGAAGGTTATGCATCAAGCAAAGTACAACTCGTCTATTAGTACCTTTCAGACTCAGTTGAGTAACTTGTGGATTCAGACGAAGGCGATTTCGCAGAGTAAGGTACAGCTTAATCCAACGGATGCAACGGATGGAGCAAAGTATCCTCTTTGTATGGTGGTGACTTTGAATGAAGACTCCTCGGATGATATTCGTGATGGTAGCTTTGAAGTGAAGACCGCATATAATAAGGACACTGATGTGACGGACAAAGAGTCACATGCTACATTGACCCATTTGGTTGATATTAAGTATACACCGACGAATTCTAAGCAGGTTCATAGCAAAACCAGTATTGATGGGTCTGGCTTTATTACAGGGGATGTGATTATTCAATTTAATAAGGCTGACGGCTCGGTAAAATATGGTGCAGGTACTTATGATTTTTATTATGATAACAGGGTTGTGGGAACTGTGTATCTGGACTCCGTAACCGGTAATCATTATGTGAAGTAAGGAGGGCGAGCAATTGGGAAAAACGAAGAAAACAAACCAAGGTTTTTCATTAATTGAATTACTGATTGCAATTACAATCCTTTCAATTATTATGATTATGGTTTCACAGTTTATGTCTACAACATCTGGTGCATATCGTAAGTCGAAAAAGAATATGAGTATTCAGACAGAAGCAATGCAGGTTATTGAACAAATGTCTGACACGTTGATGCAAGCAGATTATGTGCGAATTGAGTCTATGGATGGCAAGATGTATACAATTACAAAGAATGCCACTGGAAAGAATGAACGTGTTGTTACGGAAGACACATCTAAGGGAACTGTTGATTATAGCTTTGTTCCTGATAATTATGGTAATTATTCTAAGATGGGTGGCTATTACGCGGAAGACAGGAAGGTAATTGTAGATTATGACAATTTTCAGATTGTAAGCGAAACTGGAGATGCTTATCCTATTTCAGGAGATGCTGAGGAAGGACAAAAGGTTCGTTCTTTCAGAGCATTGAAGACGGGGGCAGATTATAGTTATATTATGCCATCATATATATATGCTGAATATTCCAAAACAAGAGATGATGGAACAGAGGCAACCGTGCATGTTATTTTCTACTTTACTCCTGCCAATGCCAAGACAGGAACGCGTTCTGTGTTTATGCATCGTTATGAAACCACAGATCCAGTTAATAAGAGATCATTGCTTTATGCAACGGCTAAGTTGCAGGTGTATACCAATGCGGCGGTGTCAGCAGATGGTTTGCTGACTGAGCATGTAGTTGATTTCTATTTGTCAGCTGATTCAGAAGGTAATGCACTCTTAACAAACATTTTGTTTGAAGAGGGCGGATATCAGTATAATGCAGTGGAAACCATTAATTTTAGAAATTCTAATGTGTTGACTGTTCGTCCACAGAAGTTATATAAGGTTAAAGGAACTGGTGTTACGACACCATGATATACGAGGAATAGATGAAAGGAAAGGAGAAAGCTATGTTGAAAAAGAATGTAATTTTAAAAACAATTGCAATTTTACTTGTAGCATTTACCGTAGTTTCTGTGGCTTCCTACTCTATTGCCAAGTTAAATCGTGGTGATAGTAACAGTAGTAGTGGAGACATAGCCCAGAATGAAGTGCAAAGCTTAGCGTCTAGCATTACAGGTGTAGAGTATCTAAGTAGCATTGATTTGATTTTGGAAAATGCAGAAAAGGGTGAAACCTTTAATATAGTTGAAGTTCTTCCATATGGTACAGGTACGCCAACCGATTTGGAGAAGTATTCAACTAGTGGTGGATTTGCGCAGTATGTATTGTACGCATATCGAGAGACATATGCAGGTACATTTACGGAAGCACAGTTTAAATCCATGGTAAGTTATCAATCTGTATCGGTGAATCCAGAAACGAAGATGGAAGATATGCATGCTTCTGGTTCAACCATTCAGGAGATAATGGATAATGCAGATTTGATTTATGTTAGTAGTCCAACCTATACATCGTATAATGGAACTAGTAATATGAGTGAGGATGTGTATAATTATTTACATAATTATGTTGCTAGTAACAAGCCGATTATTATGGATTTTGTTACATCATCATCGTCTTCATCATCTGCAACTTCGAAGACATATTTTGATTTTGTGAATGCAGTTAGCCGTAACCATATTAAATTCCGTACGTTTTCGTGGACAGATGGATTGGCGGCAGACAAATTCTTTACTGCAAAAGACAATGCTTCTTATTACTTGAAGTATGGTGTCAATGGGTTATCACAGAGAGCACCTGGTACGGTTCTTGTGGTGACTGCTTCTGATACTCCAGGTGGAGATAGTATGTATACCAGAATGTCTGGATATGCAAATGTAATCAAAGAGGCTTACTATGGTAAAGATGAATTAAAGCCAGAAGAAATGAAATATACAATCTGGAATGCAAGCACAACACCACTTACTGTGGAGGAGCTTAATAAGGGTTATGATTTCATTTTAATTGAGAATGATGCAAAAGCTCTTACAATGACAGATGCAGTATATAAGAAGTTGAAAGCTTTGTCAGAATCAAGTAAGTATATCCTTTATGATTCAAGATTAATTTCAACTTCAACTGGAACGATTTCAGGAACTGCGAATAACTATTTGAAGTTATTGCAGTTATATGTAAGTGATAAGGGCGTGGAGCAGAGAAAGAATGTGCTCGCCATTACTTATGGATATTTTGCTTCTTTGGTTGAACAGGGTGCAGGTGGTATTGCAGGTGCAGAGCCAATTGCTGATTTGTTGAATGGTTCTGAGTACCGTGACAGTTCCACATCTGGTGCAGGTGGTAGAAAGTACCGTGTACTGGAGATTCAGCCATGTTATCCAGTTGATCTGGATCTTGCCAAGACGTTGCCTACTAGAGGAAAGTATGCTGGTGCAGGCTTTACAGGTGGATATTATATATATCCTGACCAGGTGCTTTACGGTGTAACCAAGGACGAGATTGAAGCAGATGTAGAATATTATGCGTTCGAGATAAGTAAGGCAAAGATTGCACATGCTACAGGTGTTCCTTATGACCAGATTGAGATTGAAGCAATGTCAACGAATGAGTTGATTTCTTCAAAGGAAGTTGTGTTAGAGAATTACGACTTGGTGTATATCGGTGGTGATGCATCTGCGTTGGTGCCATATATGCAGGTTAACTATTCCGGTGGTGATTGGAACTGGCAGAATGATATTGTGCCTAGAGTTACAGCTGCCTTTACTGCCTTTGATATGTACACGCATACAGGTTCCTTTGTAGATTATGATTCAGCAATGACCTATAACAGAGTTGGTGGCGCTAATGCAAGTAACTTTGTTGAGTTTAATGGTAATGATTTGACTGTTACAAAGCGTGACCAGTTAAAGGATTATGTGGATTCTGGTTTGCCAATTATCATTGATAAGTTAGTTACGGATGCATTTGAAAAATCTTATACTGCTGGTAATCGTTTGAAGCAATTGGAGCTTCATGATATTGACCCAGATTCTAATATGTATCAATTTTTAGAATATACATATAAGAAGGTGACAGAAGGTTCTGTTATCAATGTGGGTTGGGGAACGGTTGATGCTGCAACAGATGAGACTGCGGTTGATAATTTAGATCGAGAATATGGTAATACGTTAGGCTCCACAGTAACAGTCTATGATAAGGATTGTGAAACCGGCATTAAAGCTTTGATTACTGGCTCAGCGAAAAGACCATCTTTAGCGGTTACTTCTTATCCAAAACAATATGTGGAAGGAAACGCTAGTACAACGAATACAGATGCAACTGCAACCTTTACCGCAGGTGTGAACTTGAATGCTACAGATGAAGATGCTTCATCGTATGAAGTGACATTGTTGGTGGATACCAATGGTGATGGTATGTATTCCGAAGAGGAAGAGGTTGATAGTGCAACCTGTGCGTCTGGTGCTACAGTTGATTTGTCATACCAGTTAGATGAAGATTTCTTTGGTCTTGTTAATTGGAAGATTCGTGCAACAGCACCGAACGGTGTGCTCTGTGATGTGAAGTCTGGTAATGCATTCTTCAAGGTTACAGAGGATATGAAGAAGAAGGTTCGTATTTTGCAGGTAATGCCAGTCGATAAGCCATTCCCATCAGGTGGTGCGGCAGCCTATACACATGGTCATACGTTGTATTTCTGTACAGAATGTCAGATGGCAGCAAAGATGATTGAAAATAATATGACCGTCAATACAAATGCGACAGCTAGAACCAATATAGATTCATGTCAGGACATTGAAACTGTATGGGGAACAGATGGAATCCCAGCGGTTACAGTCGGAAAACATGAGCATAACTTTGGTATTGTTGTGTATGACACAACCACCAATCTCGACAATTGGGAAGAGAATTTTGCGGATGAATTGACCCATGGTGAGAGTGGTACATTGGAAGATGGCGATTATGAATTTGATATCGACATCTTAACAGTAGAAGAGTTTGAAGAGTTGTGTACAGGTGCTACTGAAAGAACAGAGGAGCAGATTGATACTGCAACTGCGTTGGCAGATGAATTCCTTGTAAAGTATGAGGAGCAGTATGCTACGTTAACAGCTAAGACCAATCTACTAAGATTAAATCTTGAGACTGAATTGTATAAAGCGGCTGCTTCCATTGATGCAACGGGCTATGCATACAGACAACAAATTGTGAATGGTATTGGTAATGCCGAAAATCCAGGATTATGGATAATTGATGGAGATTACTATAAGTTCTGGGAGTATTTCAACAATACAATTTCAGGTGCTAGTAATTACAAGCCACAGAATATTGTAGCGTTAGCAAATGCATATAATAGCTACATTACTGCTTATGACGAAGTGGTTGCTTTGAAGGAACAGTATAAGACAAATCTGCGTCAGGCGGGTGATACAAAGACTTGGATGGCCAATAATTATGATATTATCGTTCTTGGTCTTTCGGACGAGTTTAATGGCAAGGATTTATCTGATACAGCATGTACGCAGATTAAGGACTATTTGGCTCAGGGTGGTTCTTTATTGAATACACATGATACTATCACCGCAAAATCAGACGGTGCTCCAAACATGTCTGATGAGCTACGTGCAGCATTTGGTATGGACCGTTTCCATGTTGTAGACTTTGGTGAGAGCAGTACTGTAAATGTAGCTGTTGAGATGAACTATACGGTTCCTTCTACAAAGAATGTTAAGTTTGGTATCAGAAATCAGTTCGGTGAGACTTGGGGAGGATTATCTGTACCAATTAGTAATCGTGATATTGAGATTACTGTTAATACTGGATGGGGTGGTAACTTGTCTTATAGAGAAGTTGGTGACCCAAAGGGTGTTGGTGAAGATATTAAGGTTACTTTTGTTGGTAGTCTCAGTGATCAGGGCGATTTATTGTATTTAGATCCGAATGAAAGTGTAGTTCCTATAACTGGTGGTGCTTATGAATCCATTACAATTTCTGCACCAGTTTCCATAGAAACAGAGATTTCACGAGGTTCTTTCCAGCTTGGTGAAAGTAATGTGAATGCGACAATGGCGACAGAGGAAGGAAAGAGTGGCGTCTTTACTGCGAGTGCAGCAACTACAGAGGTTGCGGCAGACGGAACGATTCAGTTGAATGTAACGGTTTTAAGTGATGGCAATCCGGTTCCAAGTGGAATTAATGTTACCTGTGATTATAGAGGTAATCAGTTGGTATCACAGACGAATGATAATGGTGTAGCAAGTTTTGTTATTAATCCGGCATGGGCAGCCACGACGAGTATCTATGATGCACCAACAGGATGCAAGTATAGACTGTATGACACCATTGATAACTCGAAGTATTTCTGGACACAGCGTATACAGGCTGCGACAGAGGCTGATTTCCAGACTAGAATTAATCATTATAATGTGGATGGATATCTGCGTTACAATGCACCAGTTGGCATTACTGATTTGTATGCATCTTGTCACTCAAGTTCAAGACCAACCTCTCCATATAGATATGCTTCATCTGACTTAGAGTCATTTGACCATGAGGGTGTTGATGTTGATGGTTGGCAATATGAGAGAAAGTATGGTACCAGAAAAGCCGAAAAGGTCAATGAAGGTGGTGTTACCATGTATCCATTTGCTATCAGTGATGAGTTGTTGATTTCACCTACTCATTCACAGACATTCTCCTTAGACATGGAGGATGAATCCGTAGCAGTTTGGTATACATTGGGAGCGACAGTAGTTGATGATGGTTACATTACTTCAGAGTTTGCACACTATGTAAGTTCTTACTTTGCTGCATCGCCAAGAGATGGTATGAATAACTATTTCTTGTACAGTAAAGAGAATGTGTTCTACACGGGTGCTGGACATCAGGTTATTACTGGTAAAGATAAGGATAACAATGATGAGAGAAGATTGTTCATCAATGTTATTGTTAACAGTGTAACAAAGGGTGTTACCGGACCTAAGCTTAAGCTTTACAACAAGTGCGATGAGGAAGGTAACTCACACGAGAATTGTGATGACTTATATGTTGATCCTAAGGATAAAGAGGGCAATGAGAAGTTATCAGAAGAGATTAATACATTGTTCTACAATGAAGCAATTGAGATGTATCAGTACAATATTGATGAGTCACAGACAGAAATTTATCCTGAATTTGACTTTAAGGCAATTGCTGGTACTGCTGATATTAAAGAAGTAGTTGTATTCTATGACTTGAACTATGGTGATGGTGATGGAATGGATCAATCAGATACCTATGTGGATGATGATAACCATGTATTAATTACTTCTTATGATAAGTCTGATCAGGTGGACGGAAAGCGTAAGCGCTTGAGAGAAACCGTATTCCCTCAGACACTTAAGTTAGAGGAAGATTATTTCGCTCAGAATAAGAATTGGACTTATATTGTAATTCGTGTAAAGGATGAGAAGGGTAAGTGGAAGGCCGCAAGAGTTAAGATTAACATTATTCCACATTTGTTTGACTTAACAGATGCGACACAGGATTCTCAGAAGACTTGGACAGATACACCAGTTATGGATGTATTGAACAAGAAGAATTACACAATTTAAGAATCAGTAATTTTACAGCGTGAAGGTTTTAAACCTTCACGCTGTTTGTGTTATAACAACCGTCAAGCGGATGAAACTGCAAGCTTGCTTGCGAGCTTTCATCCATTTGACGGTTGAAGCATCATGAGCATGAAGACTGATAAGTCGGAATGCGAATGATGAGGAACGATTACGAGAATGCGAAGCATGGAGTAATCGTTATATAACACAAACTAGGAAGAAAACAAGCGGACGAAGCATCATGATGCCTGAATACTTGGCAAGCAAAGAGCGCTTAGTATGAAGGTATGCAGAGCAGTATGAAGACTGATAAGTCGGAATGCGAATGATGAGGAGCGATTACGATAAAAAAAATTAAACAAATCTATAAAACTATGCTATACTATCATCAGATTTTTGATTGGAGAATGAATATGAGTAAGTTTTACCCAACTAGATATTATGATAAGAAAGAAGATATTCCGATAGAATCGTATTATGAAAAAGGGTATCGGGGTATTTTGTTTGATATTGATAACACATTAGTTCCTCATAATGAGCCGGTGGATGAAAAAGCATTGGTCTTCATCCACCGATTAAAAGAGATTGGTTTTCAAGTATGTTTGATATCGAATAATGGTGAAGAACGTGTAAAGACGTTTGCAGATCCGCTTGAGGTGAAGTATGTATATAAGGCATGGAAACCGGCGAAGCGCGGATATGTGGAAGGTATGGAGATTTTGGGAACCAGTCTTGAAAATACGTTGTTTGTGGGGGATCAGATATTTACGGATATCTGGGGTGCAAATCGCGCAGGAATGTACAGTATTTTGTTAGATCCAATTAATCCGAAGGAAGAGATTCAGATTATATTGAAACGTATCCCAGAAAAGCTTGTTAAGTGGCTATATCGAAGAAAAAAAGGTTTGCAACAGACTCAATATGATGGTAATGAAATATAGAATAAGTAATTATGTTAGTGAATGAGAATATGTCATTACATAGGCAAGCTAATAATAGATAATAGTAGTATTTTAATGGAATCAATAAGGAGCACGAACATGGAGATAAATGGACACACGAGATTAATCGGTTTAATTGGAAATCCGGTAGAGCATACACTTTCGCCAGTGATACATAATAATATCAGTAAGCGTATGGGAATCAATTCTGTGTATGTACCATTTCAGGTGGAGACAGAGGGATTACAGGATGCTGTGAAAGGTGCGTATGAATTAAATGTATTAGGAATGAATGTTACAGTTCCTCATAAGAATGATGTAATGGAGTCTGTTGTTGCAATTGACGATGCAGCAAATGCCATTGGTGCAGTGAATACGCTAGTAAGGGTAGAAGAATTGCACGGGTATAAGGGATATAATACGGATATGTTAGGCTTGCAACGTCAGATTCGAGAAGATGATGTATCACTTCGAGACGAGACGGTGGTTATACTAGGAGCCGGTGGTGCGGCAAAGGCGGTTGTGTATATGTGTTTGTTAGAAGGCGCAAAGAGGATATATCTGTTAAATCGTACACTTCCCAAAGCAAAAGAGATAGCGAAAGGTATGAATGAAGCATTTGCAACGGACGCAGTTGTTCCGATGGAACTGAAAAGCTATACGCAGATAGAAGAGGATAAGGTGATTGTATTTCAAGCAACCTCAATTGGATTAAGTCCGAATGTGGAGCAGGTTGTTTTGGAGGATAAAGCATTTTATAAAAAGGTTACAGTCGGGGTGGACTTAATCTATAATCCGGCTGAGACTAAATTTATGCAATTAGTGGAAGAAGCAGGTGGAAAAGCATACAACGCCTTAAAGATGTTGTTGTATCAGGCTGTCATTGCATATGAGCTCTGGCATGATGTTAAGGTTCCAAAGGATATTATTGATGAGGTGTATGTGGAATTGAAACGTCGAGTTTATAAAAAGGATAATATTGTATTAGTTGGTTTTATGGGAAGTGGAAAGACAACATTTGGAAAGGCTTGTGCAAAGTCACTTTCTATGGAATTTTTAGATGCAGATGAATATATTGTAAAGCGTGCTGGAAAGTCTATTCCTAAGATATTTGAAGAAGATGGAGAGGAGGCTTTCCGAACGTTAGAAACCCAGATTCTACAGGAGTTTTCGAAGAACTTATGCAATACAGTACTTGCCACAGGTGGGGGAATGCCTCTGCGAAAGGAAAATGCCAGATTGCTTCGAGAAATTGGAAGGGTGGGATATCTTACTGCTACACCAAAGGAAATTTACGAAAGAGTCAAGGAAGATACCAATCGACCTTTACTACAGGGAGAGAATCCTTTTGGTAAGATATGCGATATGATGAAGCAGAGAAAGCCCATATATGAGCAGGTGGCAGATGTCATTATTGATACAAATTCGAATGACATGGAAGCGATTGTGGAAGATATGAAAGTTCATTTGCGATTGTGATGCACGAAAGTAAGTATTATCAATTTGAATTTAGTTACGATTGTGATGCACAAAAGCATGTGTTGGTAATTTGTGTTTAGCGACGATTGCCATATGCATAAGAATGTGATAACAATGAGATATATTAGAGCGGCAATAGAGGTAGATATATGTTTCAAGAAAGAAGAAAACAGTTACAATATCATATAGAAAAAGCCGGAATGCAGGCGGTCATTATAGATAGTCCTTCCAATCTGTATTATTATACGGGTTTTACCGGTGGGGAAGGAATGTTCTTTTTGCCGATTGAGAAGTCAGTTGGTTATCTCATTACAGACTCTAGGTATTATGAACAGGTGGAGAAGGAATGTCCGGAGATTACATTGATTCGGATGGAGAATAGAGGATTTAGCGAACTGGTGAAGGAATTGGTAAATGATTGCTTTTCCGATATTACTGAATCAATGTTATCCATAGCAGTGGAAAGTACAATGAACCTTCAGCAATATTTGAAATTGTGCGAGGTTTGTAAAGAATGTAGCTTTTTATTATCACAGGATTCAATTATGGAAAGTAGGATGATAAAGGATGAAGTAGAATTAAGCAAGATTGCAAAGGCAGAAGCAATCGGTGATGCGGCATTTACGCATATTCTTCCATTTATTAAGCCGGGAGTATCGGAACAGGATATCTCGTTGGAATTAGAGTTTTATATGAAACGACAGGGGGCGTCGAAGCTTAGCTTTGATACCATTGTTGCCAGTGGTCCTAATTCTTCTATGCCACATGCCCAGGTTACCAATCGGAAACTACAGCTAGGAGATTTTATCACCATGGATTTTGGGTGTGTATATGAGGGTTATTGTTCGGATATGACACGTACGGTGGCACTTGGTGAGCCGACAGAGGAGATGCGTAAGGTGTATCAGATTGTTTTAGATGCGAATTTACGTGCTATGGATGGAATTCGGGAAGGAGTGCATTGTAATCAAGTAGATGCGTTGGCAAGAGATTACATTGCTGACAAAGGATATGGTGATTACTTTGGTCATGGACTTGGTCATGGCGTGGGACTGGACATTCATGAGGAACCCAGATTTTCAAAAAAATGTGAAGTGATAGCCAAAGAAAATATGGTGATTACCAATGAACCAGGAATCTATTTGCCGGGAAGATTTGGTGTGAGAATTGAGGACTTGGTAGTGGTTAAGAAGAACGGGTGCGAGATACTATCTCGTTCTGATAAGTCGCTAATGATACTGTAGCCATACTGGATTTGAGGATTGAAAATCATTTGGCGTCAAATATATGGTTTCATTCCAAACGGTGTGACAAATATAATATGAAAAGAATGATAGGGGTTCTGTATTATTTACAGAACCCTATAAATTTTTTGCATGTGTTGCTCAGTAGATGTTCATCATAAATGAATCCAATCATGCGCTTTTCAATTTCATGGTCTAACGGAATTTCCACAACCTGATTATTCTCAATATAGGAAGTGACAAATTCCCTTACCACGCAGGCTACCCCCATTCCGATTGTAGCGAAGTCGATAAGTAAGTCCATGTTATTGATTTCTAATATCTGTCCAGGCTTGATGTTATTGGTGTCAAAGTAGGTGTCAATATAATTTCTTGAAATGTTTCCTTTATCCAATAACATTAAATTTGATTTTTCTATTATTTCCTTTGGGCTTAATTGGTCTAACAGATTTTTTGGGGTTGGTTCTGTAAATAGTAGAAGACCGGCAACGTTTGGCAAATCGGAAAAAGCATTTTCCGGCGATTCGTTTTGTTCCTCTTGCTCTCGTAGTATTAGGTTATCTAAGTAGGTCTGTGTGGTGATGAATGTGTCCTGAATAGAGCGCAGTGGCATAAAATGAAACTGCTTATCCAATGGGGTTTCGCAAATCAGACCAATATCAATTTTTCCTTGTTTCAGTAATTGAATGGTTTCGTAGGTTGGGTTACATTCAATAGAAACCTTCACATGGGGATTTTCTTCGATGAAATCCTGTAGATATGGAAGTAAAATATATTTGCATAAGGAGGTGGATACTCCGATGCGCAGTTGCCCTATACCTAGCTGTCCAATTCTCTTTAACGCCTTTTCGGCAGTTTCAATCGAGTCAAAAGCAGAAGAAAGGTGGTTGAATAAGGTCTGTCCCTCCTCGGTGAGCTTAACACCTTTTTTGCTGCGGATAAAGAGCGTGTGATTTAAGGAGTGCTCTAATTTTGTGATGGATTTTGAAACGGCAGGCTGGCTGATATATAGTGCATCGGCTGCTTTGCTAATATTGCCGGTTTTTGCCACCTCATAAAAAATTTTGTAATAATTCAAGTTTTGTTCCATAATGTTTCCTCCGTATATTCGTTTCGTTGTACGGTTATCGTTCTTTTTGTATATTTTGTAAATGCGGTTCATTATCTTTATTCTTATGTATTGTGGAATTTTGGTTGATTATCCTTGTTTTTAATATTATAATAGGAAAGGTTGCATTTGAAAAGTTATTTATAACTTTTGGTTATTATAAGTATTCAATATATATATTTTTATTATAAATGTACATATGATATATTTTTAATGATAAATATTATGCAATGATAAGAAGTTTTGCAAATTTCATGTATTTTGAAGCGATGAGTGCTTGCAATTTGTGGGAAGTAAATATCTTGGAGCAATCCTTGATTTGAATTTGCAAGACCAGGAATTTTATGAAGAAAAGGAGAGTTGTGTTATGGGAATGACAATGACACAGAAAATCTTAGCTGCACATGCTGGTTTGCCAGAGGTTTCAGCAGGACAGTTAATTGAGGCAGACTTAGATTTGGTATTAGGAAATGATGTAACAACACCAGTGGCGATTCATGAGATGGATAAGTTCAAAACGGATAAGGTGTTTGATAAGGATAAGATTGCAATGGTGTTGGATCATTTTACACCAAACAAGGATATTAAGAGTGCAGAGCACTGCAAATGTGTGAGAGAGTATGCATGTGCTCATGACATTACCAATTTTTTTGATGTTGGTGAGATGGGTATTGAGCATGCATTGTTACCAGAGAAAGGTTTAATCGTAGCAGGAGAGACTTGTATCGGTGCAGATTCTCATACTTGTACATATGGAGCATTAGGAGCATTTTCTACCGGTGTTGGTTCTACAGATATGGCAGCAGGTATGGCAACTGGTAAGGCTTGGTTTAAGGTTCCTTCCGCTATCAAGTTTGTATTGACAGGTAAGCCTAAGAAATGGGTGAGTGGTAAGGATGTAATTTTGCATATAATTGGTTTAATTGGTGTAGATGGTGCACTTTATAAGTCGATGGAGTTTGTTGGTGATGGTATTGCAAATCTTTCTATGGATGATCGTTTTTCTATGGCAAACATGGCAATCGAAGCCGGTGCAAAAAATGGTATTTTCCCAGTAGATGAGAAGACTGTTGAATATATGAAGGAGCATTCTGTAAAGGAATATACCGTATATGAAGCTGATGAGGATGCAGTATATGATGAGACATATACTATTGATTTAAGTGAGCTTGAGCCAACGGTAGCATTTCCACATTTACCAGAGAATACAAAGAAAATCTCAGAAGTGCCTGAGATTAAGATTGATCAGGTAGTAATTGGTTCTTGTACCAACGGACGTATTGAGGATTTAAGAGTTGCGGCAAAGGTATTAGAAGGTAAGAAGTGTGCAAAGGGACTTCGTGTTATCGTAATTCCGGCAACACAGGCAATCTATTTGCAGGCAATGGAAGAAGGACTTCTTAAGACATTTATTGAGGCAGGCGCAGTTGTTTCTACACCAACCTGTGGTCCATGTCTTGGTGGTCATATGGGTATTCTTGCAGCAGGCGAGAAGGCTGTTGCAACCACAAACCGTAACTTCGTAGGACGTATGGGACATGTAGATTCAGAAATTTATTTGGCTTCACCAGCAGTTGCAGCAGCTTCAGCGGTGACAGGTAAGATTTCTTGTCCATGTGAGCTAGGATTGTAAAGCGTAAAAAGGTTTGACAGTGCTTAAAGTAGGAAATGTTCATAGTATAGTATGGACTAAGATGTTTATTAGTCAGACGATAATTAAGTAAGAATTGTATGATTATAGGAGGATATAAGACATGAAGGCACATGGTATTGTACATAAGTATGGTGATAACGTAGATACGGACGTTATCATTCCAGCTAGATATTTGAATTCATCCGACCCAGCAGAGCTTGCTAAGAACTGTATGGAGGATATTGATAAGGATTTTGTTAACCGCGTAAAACCAGGAGATATTATGGTGGCGAATAAGAACTTTGGTTGTGGTTCTTCTAGAGAGCATGCACCGATAGCTATTAAAGCAAGTGGAATTAGCTGTGTAATCGCTGAGACATTTGCAAGAATTTTCTACCGCAACGCAATTAACATCGGACTTCCAATTATTGAATGTCCTGAGGCTGCAAAGGGAATTGAAGCTGGCGATGAAGTGGAAATCGATTTTGATAGCGGTATGATTTACAATAAGACAAAGGGAACTGAGTTCAAGGGTCAGGCCTTCCCACCATTTATGCAGGAGATTATTAAGGCTGAGGGTCTTGTGAATTATATTAATAATAAGTAAGCTATATAATTTGCTATTAAGACAAAGGTGTAATTGTGTGTTAGAAGAGTGAAGGGTGCAGTTCAGACATGCTTTACACAGAGAGGTGAGAATATGAAATTAAAATTTGGGAAGAGATTGTTTGTGGTTTGTGCGGTTGTGTTGGGATATATACTGTCAAGTAAGACTGTGCATGCGGAAACTTTTGATTTGACTTATTCATCAGAGGGAATAACAACTACAGTAACATACTCTGTTAATGAAGATAATAGTACGGTGGCAATAACGGATTGTAGTAGCATTGCAGATAAAAATGTAGGCATTCGAATTCCTGAAACCGTCACTAATAATGGTGTTACATATACAGTTACATCCTTGGGTGAATACGCATTTAGCAACGAAAACAATTTGGTGTTGGTGGAAATACCAGGAACTGTCAAAAAGATAGGTGAGAAATGTTTTGACAGTTGTTATTATTTGCAACAAGTGATATTTTCAGAGGATGGGTTGGAGTATATTGGAGATAGAGCATTTTTTCATTGTGCTTTGAGTAGTTTTCAAATCCCTTCCACGGTTACCACAATTGAGGAATGTGCATTTGGCTATGCTACATTTAGTGAAATTACGATTCCGAAATCAGTTACGACATGGGGAGATAGTATATTTTATTCTTCAAGTTATTTAAAAACAGTTACATTTGAAGAGGGATGTACAGTGGTGCCCCCAAGAATGTTCGCAGGTTGTAAGGCAATAACAACCGTTAAGTTTCCCAATACAATCAAATCCATTGAAGAAAGAGCGTTTTCTCATGGAGGGACAATTGAAGAGCTGGTTCTTCCGGTTAGCTTGCAAAGGATAGGAGAAAGTGCATTTTATACTACAACAATTAAAAAGTTAGTTGCAAACTGTGATAATGTACAATTGGATACCAATGCTATGTATGGTGCTGATGTGGAGACAGTATATTGTGCAAAGGATTCTACTTTTTATAAGAAGTATTATGGTAGTTATAATACCAATATTGTGAGAACAGATACTTATATGCAGGATGAGAAAATAAATCTTAAGTTTGGGGAAAGTTATCAGTTATCCGTTACGAATCCGGTAGGAACAACAAGTTGGGCTTCGTCAGATTCTAATATTGTTACTGTTTCAGAGAACGGTTTGATTGTAGGTGTAGGAAGTGGTAATGCAATTGTTACAGCAGTTAATAATGGTGTTTCAATGACATGTGCTGTAACGGTAGGAGAATTCAAACTAAATAAAACAAAAATTACAGTTGGTGTTGCGTCTACCTTCCAATTAAAAGCAACAGATGGTATAGAGGTTCAGTGGAAATCGTCCAATTCAAAAATTGCGACTGTTAATGCAGAAGGTGTTGTTAAAGCAAAGAAAAAAGGAAAAGTCAATATAACAGCTACAGCGGCAGGAACAACGGTTACTTGCAAAATAACGATTAAGAACAACGAACGCAGTAAGTTGGAATCTTATTCAAAGAAACCTTCTGCATACGAAAAAAATATTGCAGGTTTTGGTTTTTCTAAGATTAAAAGGGATTCTAAGGGTAATTATATTATTACTGGTCATTTTTTGAATAATTTCGGTCAGAGTGGTAGTTACTTGAAGAATTTGACCATTACGGTATATAAAGATGGCAAGAAGATTGCGAAGCAGAAGTATGCAAAATTTAAAGTGAAAGCACCTGCATATAGCATGAAGCCAGTAACCATTAAGATTAAAAAGAGTAAAATTACAAAGAAAACTACAGACTTGCGTAATGGAAAGATTACGATTAAGGTCAGTGGTGGAACATTGTATCGATAGTAAAGGAGACGTTATGAACTACAATTTAGCAGTAATCAAAGGTGATGGTATCGGTCCAGAGGTTGTCTCTGAGGCGATGAAGGTACTTGATAAAGTAGGAGAAAAGTTTGGTCATACATTTAACTATGAGCAGCTTTTGATGGGTGGATGTTCCATTGATGCGCACGGTGTACCTCTGACAGATGAAGCAGTAGCTAAGGCAAAGGAAGCAGATGCGGTACTTCTTGGTTCCATCGGTGGTGATACCAATACTTCACCATGGTACAAGTTAGAGCCACACTTAAGACCAGAAGCGGGACTTCTTAAGATTCGTAAAGAGTTAGGCTTGTTTGCAAATCTTCGTCCGGCACTTCTTTATCCAGAATTAAAGGGTGCATGTCCGTTAAAGGAAGAGATTGCAGACAAGGGATTTGATATGATGATTATGCGTGAGCTGACTGGTGGTTTATACTTTGGTGAACGCAAGACCATCGAAGAAAATGGTAAGAGAAAGGCAATTGATACATTGACTTATTCTGAGGATGAGATTCGTAGAATTGCTATTCGCGGATTTGACATTGCCATGAAGAGAAGAAAGAAAGTAACTTCTGTTGATAAGGCGAATGTTTTGGATTCTTCCAGACTTTGGAGAGCTGTTGTCAATGAGGTGGCGAAGGACTATCCAGAGGTGGAAGTAGAGCATATGTTGGTAGACAATTGTGCGATGCAGTTGGTAAAGGATCCGGCACAGTTTGATGTTATTTTGACAGAGAACATGTTTGGTGATATTTTGTCAGATGAGGCTTCTATGGTGACAGGTTCCATTGGAATGTTAGCTTCTGCTTCATTAAATGAAACCAAGTTTGGAATGTACGAGCCAAGTGGTGGTTCTGCTCCAGATATTGCAGGACAGAACAAGGCAAACCCAATTGCAACCATTCTTTCAGCTGCAATGTTGTTACGTTTCTCATTAGACTTAGACACAGAAGCAGATGCAGTGGAAGCAGCCGTGAAGCAAGTATTAGTAGATGGCTATAGAACATGTGATATCGTTTCAGAGGGAACACAGCTTGTAAGCTGTTCTGAGATGGGCGATTTGATTGTAGAGAGAATATAAATAATAAGTTATAAATCCCGCAATGGATATTGTTTGCAATTGTGAGCATCTGAATAGTTGCCTTTGTTGATGAACAAGGAGGTTTAAGGATGAAAAGTTATCAAATAATGAGAATCGGAGCATATATAGAAAAGTTTTTGGTTCCAGTTGGATTGGCAATTGTATTAGCAGCAGGTTTATGTTTCTTAGGTTATTATTTATACAAAAAACACAAAGAAAAGAAGGAGAATGAGTATGAAGAGTGATAATGTTAAAACAGGTATGCAGCAAGCACCACACAGATCTTTATTCAATGCATTAGGCATGACAGAAGAAGAAATGAAGAAGCCTTTAGTTGGTATTGTTTGTTCATACAATGAAATTGTACCGGGTCATATGAATTTAGATAAGATTGCACAGGCTGTTAAGCTTGGTGTTGCAGCAGCAGGTGGTACACCAATTATGTTCCCGGCGATTGCAGTATGTGATGGTATCGCCATGGGACACATTGGTATGAAATATTCTTTGGTAACAAGAGATTTGATTGCAGACTCTACAGAGTGTATGGCAATTGCTCATCAGTTTGATGCATTGGTTATGATTCCAAACTGCGATAAGAACGTTCCAGGTCTTTTGATGGCAGCGGCAAGAGTAAATGTACCAACCGTATTTGTATCCGGTGGTCCAATGCTTGCAGGTCATGTAAAGGGTCATAAGACTTCTCTTTCTTCTATGTTTGAGGCAGTTGGTTCTTATGCGGCAGGCACTATGAGTGAAGAGGATGTCAATGAATTTGAGTGTAAGGCATGTCCAACCTGTGGTTCATGTTCAGGTATGTACACAGCAAACTCAATGAACTGTTTAACAGAAGCACTCGGTATGGGACTTCCAGGAAACGGAACTATCCCTGCTGTATATTCTGAGAGATTGAAGCTTGCAAAGCATGCAGGTATGGCAGTTATGGATATGTACAATAAGAACATTCGTCCAAGAGACATTATCACAAAAGAGGCAATTATGAATGCTTTAACAGTAGATATGGCACTTGGTTGTTCTACAAATTCAATGTTACATATTCCAGCTATTGCACATGAGATTGGATTTGATTTTGATATTTCACTTGCAAATGAGGTAAATGCAAAGACGCCGAACCTTTGTCATTTGGCTCCGGCAGGTCCTACTTATATGGAAGACTTAAATGAAGCAGGTGGTGTATATGCAGTTATGAACCAGTTGAAGAGCAAGGGATTATTGAATGAAGACTGTATGACAGTAACTGGTAAGACAATTGGTGAAGCTGTTGAAGGCTATGAGAATAAGAATACTGAAGTAATCCGTCCGATGGATAATCCGTACAGTGAAACCGGTGGTCTTGCAGTATTAAAGGGTAACCTTGCACCATATGGTTCCGTTGTTAAGCGTTCCGCAGTAGTACCTGAAATGATGAAGCACGAAGGTCCAGCCAGAGTATTTGATTGTGAGGAAGATGCAATTGCGGCGATTAAGGGTGGAAAGATTGTTGCCGGTGATGTAGTGGTGATTCGTTATGAAGGTCCTAAGGGTGGTCCTGGTATGAGAGAGATGTTGAATCCTACATCCGCTATCGCAGGTATGGGACTTGGTTCATCTGTAGCACTTATTACAGATGGTCGTTTTTCTGGAGCTAGCCGTGGTGCGTCCATTGGTCATGTGTCTCCAGAAGCAGCAGTTGGTGGTCCAATCGCATTTGTTGAGGAAGGCGATATTATCAAGATTGATATTGATAATCATACTTTAGATTTAGATGTTTCGGAAGAAGAAATGGCTAAGAGAAAAGCAAACTGGACACCAAGAGAGCCTAAGGTGACAACAGGATATCTTGCAAGATATGCGAAGATGGTAACTTCTGGTAACCGTGGTGCGGTATTGGAATTCTAATTAAGAAAACTATCTGAATTAGGAGAAGAATGAAAAAATATATAAAGCTTATACCTCTAATTTTATATCCTTATCTATGGATTATATGTGTGATAAGAGAAATAAGCTTGCAAAACATATTACATATATTTATAATGTTACGAGATAAAAATGTTCAATAAACTATGAACGTAGTGAATAGTTACGAATAATATAAGTTAGGAGAGATGAGATGAAACAGTTAACAGGTTCAGAAATCGTAATTGAATGTTTGAAAGAACAGGGTGTCGACACAGTATTTGGTTATCCAGGTGGTACCATTTTGAATGTCTATGATGCACTGTATAATCATCAGGATGAGATTACACATGTGTTGACTTCTCATGAGCAGGGGGCGTCCCATGCAGCAGACGGTTATGCAAGAGCAACTGGTAAAGTTGGTGTATGTATGGCAACATCAGGTCCTGGTGCAACAAATCTTGTTACAGGTATTGCAACAGCATATATGGATTCCATTCCAATGGTTGCAATTACTGCCAACGTAGGAGTGTCAATGCTTGGTAAGGATTCCTTCCAAGAGGTTGACATTGCAGGTGTGGTTATGCCAGTGACAAAGCACAGCTTTATTGTAAAGAATGTTCATGAGTTGGCAGATACGATTCGCCGTGCATTTAAGATTGCGCAGACGGGAAGACCAGGTCCTGTATTAGTAGATATTACAAAGGATGTAACTGCCAATTTAGCAGATTACGAGTATAAGGCTCCAGAACCAATCGAGCCAAAGACAGAGACGATTAAGGATTCTGATTTAGAAGCGGTTGTGAAGTTAATTAAGAAATCTAAGAAGCCATTTCTTATGGTTGGTGGTGGTGTGATTGCCGCTGATGCATATAAGGAGTTTAGAGAGTTTGCAAAGTTAATGGATGCGCCTGTATGTGATACCTTGATGGGTAAGGGTGTTATGGATGGAACAGACCCACATTACACCGGTATGGTTGGTATGCATGGTACAAAAACTTCTAACTTTGGTGTTACCGCGTCTGATTTGTTAATTGTGGTTGGTGCGCGTTTCTCAGATCGTGTTATTGGTAATGCAAAGAAATTTGCAAATGATGCAAAGATTGTACATATTGATGTGGATGCTGCTGAAATTAACAAGAATATTGTTGCAGATGCAAGCATTGTGGGCGATGCAAAGGAAGTATTGTCTCGTCTGAATGTAATGATTGACCAGAAGGATAACAAGGAATGGTTAGCAGAGATTGAGGAGTTGAATAAGAAGTTCCCATCTTCTTATCCAACCGACGTATTAACTGGTCCTACAGCAATCAATAAGATTTATGAGCTTACAAAGGGTGATGCTATTATTACTACAGATGTAGGACAGCATCAGATGTGGGCTGCACAGATGTATAAGTACAAAGAGCCAAGACAGTTATTGTCTTCCGGTGGTCTTGGAACCATGGGATATGGTTTGGGTGCTTGTATTGGTGCTAAGCTTGGTCGAAGAGATAAGACTGTCGTTAATATTGCTGGAGACGGCTGTTTCCGTATGAATATGAATGAGATTATGACTGCAGCACGTTACAATGTTCCAATTATTCAGGTTGTACTGAATAATCATGTATTGGGAATGGTTCGTCAGTGGCAGACATTGTTCTACAATAAGCATTATTCGAATACAATCTTAAATGATGCTGCAGATTTCGTTAAGATTGCAGAAGGAATGGGGGCTTTGGCGTTCAGAGCAACTACACTAGAAGAGTTCGAGGATGCATTTAAGAAGGCAATGGAATCTGGAAGACCATGTGTAATTGATGCACAGATTCATGAGGATGACAAGGTATGGCCAATGGTTGCAGCAGGTCAGCCAATTTCTACTTGTTTCTCCGCAGAGGATCTTGAAGAAGAGAAATAATAAGAAAAGGAATCAAAATGAATAACGGCATTTACAAAGAGAATATGATAAATGTTAATAATACTAGGAGGATATAACATGGAAAGAGTTTATAATTTTTCAGCAGGACCATCTGTATTACCAGAGGTTGTTTTGAAGGAAGCAGCAGAAGAAATGCTTAATTACAAGGGAACAGGTATGAGCGTTATGGAGATGAGCCATCGTTCTAAGCCTTTTGAGGAAATCATCCAGACTGCAGAGCAGGATTTGAGAGATTTGTTAAAGATTCCTGATAATTACAAGGTATTATTCTTACAGGGTGGTGCTTCACAACAGTTTGCAGCGGTGCCAATGAACCTTATGAAGAACAAGGTAGCTGACTATATCATTACGGGTCAGTGGGCAAAGAAGGCTTATGAGGAAGCGCAGAAGTATGGTAAGGCAAATGCAATCGCTTCTTCTGCAGATAAGACATTTTCTTATATTCCAGATTGCAGCGATTTACCAATCTCTGAGGATGCAGATTATGTATATATCTGTCATAACAATACCATTTACGGAACTGCATTTAAGGAGCTTCCAAATACAAAGGGTAAGCTTTTGGTAGCGGATATGTCTTCTGACATTTTGTCTCAGCCAGTTAACGTAGAAGACTATGGTTTGATTTACTTTGGTGTTCAGAAGAACGTAGGTCCGGCTGGTGTGGTTGTCGCAATTATTCGTGAGGATTTAATTACAGATGATGTATTACCTGGTACTCCAACCATGTTGAAGTATAAGACTCAGGCAGACAACGCTTCTTTATACAATACACCACCTGCATATGGTATCTACATCTGCGGTAAGGTATTTAAGTGGGTTAAGGAAATGGGTGGCCTTGAGGCTATGAAGATTCACAATGAGAAGAAAGCCGCTATTCTTTACGATTTCTTGGATTCTTCTAAGTTATTCAAGGGTACAGTAGAGAAGAAAGACCGTTCTTTAATGAACGTGCCATTTGTAACAGGTGATGATGAGTTAGATGCTAAGTTTGTCAAGGAAGCAACTGCAGCAGGCTTTGTAAACTTAAAGGGTCACAGAAGTGTTGGTGGTATGCGTGCTTCTATCTACAATGCTATGCCAATTGAGGGAGTTGAGAAGCTTGTAGCATTCATGAAGGAGTTCGAGGCTAATAACGCAAAGTAATTATAAAAAATTGGTTTGTTTGTTGATGGCTTTTGTCATTGACGAATGAACACAATATTAATATGAATATTTTGGCGATGTTATAGTTTGAATTGTGTTATTTTTATGAAGTGTGAGTCATCAACAGAGATATTATCCTAGAGAGGAACCTCTGAATCCGCCGGTACTTGAAATGTTGAGAAGGTACTTCGAAAACATTTCTTAGTACCGTTGCGCAGTCAGTGGAGCGGAAGCGTGTCCGAACAGGATTATCTCTGTTGATGGCGTAGGTATGAAAGGAGTCATTATGACAAAAGTTAATTGTTTAAATCCGATCGCAGATTGCGGTTTAAGTTTATTTTCAGATAACTATGAAATGGTAGACAGCATGGACAATGCAGAAGCAGTTTTAGTACGTTCTGCATCTATGCATGATTTAGATTTGCCAGAGAGCTTGGTTGCTATTGCAAGAGCAGGAGCAGGTGTTAACAATATTCCATTGGATAAGTGTGCTGAGCAGGGTATTGTGGTATTTAATACGCCAGGTGCCAATGCGAACGGTGTTAAGGAGCTTGTTATTGCAGGCTTGTTATTAGCTTCTCGTGATATCGTAGGTGGTTACAATTGGGTAAAAGCCAATGCTGAGGATGCAGATATCGCAAAGAAGGTTGAAAAGGCAAAGAGTCAGTTTGCAGGTAATGAGGTTCAGGGTAAGAAGTTAGGTGTAATTGGTCTTGGTGCAATCGGTGCGAAAGTTGCTAACATTGCATTTCGTCTTGGAATGGATGTATATGGTTATGACCCATATGTATCCGTGGATGCAGCATGGTCTTTGTCAAGACATATTAAGCACATTACGAATGTAGAAGACATTTATAGAGAGTGTGATTACATTACAGTTCATGTACCTGCCTTGGATAGCACAAAGGGTATGATTAATAAGGATGCATTTGCTGTAATGAAGGATGGCGTTAAGATTCTTAACTTCTCAAGAGATGCCCTTGTAAATGATGAGGATATGAAGGATGCTTTAGCTTCTGGTAAGGTTTCTGTATATGTAACAGATTTTCCTAATCCAGCAATTGCAGGTGTGGAAGGTGTTGTTACATTACCTCATCTTGGTGCTTCTACAGCAGAGTCAGAAGATAACTGTGCAATTATGGCTGTTAAGCAGGTTGCAGATTTCATGGAGAATGGTAACATCAAGAATTCTGTAAATTATCCTGCTTGTGACGCTGGTGTATGTACAGCCGCTGCAAGAATTTGTATTTGCCATAAGAACATTCCAGATATGTTAACAAGATTTACAGGTGTATTCTCTAAAGAAAAGATTAATATTTCCAACATGGTAAGTAAGTCAAGGGGTGACTGGGCTTACACAATCTTGGATGTTGAGTCAGAGGTAGATGCAACAAGCGAGGCTGAGCTTTCTGCAGTTGAAGGTGTTGTTAAAGTGAGAGTTATCGCATAATACAATATTGATTTAAATATGTGGATGAGGATTTCTGAAAGTGATTTTGGAAATCCTTATTTGTTTATTCATATATTTTGTTTAATATTGCGCATTACATCTATATTTCATATTTTTGTGGTATGGTATCAATCTATGTCACATTACGTTCGTGATGATAGCGGTACAACCAATGTATTATCGCAAATTATGGAAATTTATAATATACAGCATTACAAGGAGAACAATATGGGAATCAGTATTTTAATTGCAGATGATGATGATTTATTGCGAGACTTGATTAAAGAGGTGTTGGAGGAGGCTGGATATCAGGTGTATGATGTTGCTGATGGAGAATGTGCATTGGACATTTTTTGGAAGCATTCAGATATTGGGTTAGTTATACTAGATGTTATGATGCCAAAGCTAGATGGTATAACTGTGTTAGAGGAAATGCGCGAGAGAAGTGACATACCGATTATCATGCTTACAGCACTAGGAGATTCTTTGAATGAGTTGTCATGCTTGAGAAAGGGGGCAAGTGATTTTATCAGCAAACCATTTCATTACGAGATTTTGGTAGAGCGAGTAAAGAATTTGTTAAAACTTACAAAAGCAGAAATCGTAGATTGCATTCAATTAGGGATTTTGAAAATGTGCCCTATGTCTCATAAGGTATATGTGAATCAGAAAGAAGTTGTTTTGAACAACAAGGAGTATCAGCTATTGGAATTTCTCATTAACAATGAGAATATTGTCTTGACAAGAGAAAAGATCCTTGACCGCATATGGGGATATGACTATGAAGGAGATATGCGTACGATTGATACCCATATAAAGATGCTTCGCGCTAGTCTTGGGGAAGCAGGTAATTATATTAAAACAATTCGAGGTGTTGGATATTGCTTTGAGGTGAGAGGATAGAGAAATGAAGAAATCTTTGGGCAGAAAAATATGTTGGATAGGTATCTTGTTGATTGTAGCGTTTGTATTATTAAATGTTATTTTAACCTATTTCTTTATGGCACCATTTTCTACTTTGTTTTACAGAGAACAAATGTCGGATTTGGGTGATACATTGGAGGAAATGAATGTTACCGAGGGAACGCTGTTGACAGATGTGATAGATGAATTTGACACTACCAGCGGAGTCAAGGTTACAATTATAGATGGGGAGAAGAATATACTTTAT
This sequence comes from Lachnospiraceae bacterium, assembly GCA_017439675.1. GTDB lineage: Bacteria > Bacillota > Clostridia > Lachnospirales > Lachnospiraceae > CAG-590. The sequence continues at coordinate 20,004 of JAFSIQ010000027.1, read as the reverse complement.
ACGACGAAAGCTTTTATGAAATCCACCAGCGAATATTGGAAACAATCTGTGAAACTGTTTGATGGTGAACGGAAAAAGATTGACAGTGGAGAGAAAGTGTTTCTGACAAGGAATCAACAAAAAAAGAATAATCATAAGACAATTCAGTTGGTTATGATTCAAAAAATTGATGAAAACCGATATGCAGTTATCTCCCGGTCTTATCAAAGTATATATAATGCCATGTATTCTGCGATGATTTTTGACTTGCTTGTAGGGATTTTCATTGTGCTGTTCGGTTGGATTGTTGTCTATCGTCTGAGCCGTCATTTGATTGTTCCTATTCGTCAAATGACAAATGCAGCAGAGCACATTTCTAATTTGGAATTTGATATCAAGGTAAATGTGACCAGTGAGGATGAAGTGGGACAGCTTGGACATTCTATCAACAAAATGTCGGAGCAATTAGAGCAGAATATGTCACAGTTACAGGAGGATATAGAAAGTCGTAAACGATTGGTTCGGAATCTTTCGCATGAGATTAAGTCCCCTGTTGCTGTTATTATGGGATATTCAGATCGGTTGAAGACAGTGGTTTCTAAAAATCCAGAAAAAGCATTGGAATATTGTGAGATTATATCTGGCGAAAGCGTACGAATAGATATGTTAGTAAGAGAGATGTTGGAGCTTTCTAAAATGGAACAGCAGGCAGAGGTATTGAATAAAGAAGTTTTTGAAGTAAAGAAACTGTTTGAGAATATTAAATACCGCTTTCAGGAAGAATATATGGAACGAAGGATTTCATATGAAGATAATTTTGATGAATTGGAGCGTGTGTTCGCGGATTACAATTTACTTGACCGGGCAATATATAACCTGATTCGCAATGCGGTTTCCCATAGCGGAACACCCGAGCTGATGATTTCCGTGATGGGGGAGCGAAAGGGAGAGTATTACGAAATTCGGGTATACAATTCCGGTAGTTATATTAATGAAAATGAGATTTCCACTCTTTGGGAAGCATTTAGTAAGGTGGATAAGGTGCGTACTAGAGGAAAACAAGGGTATGGGGTTGGTCTTGCCATTGTCCGCGAGATTGTAGAATTTCATGATGGATATTACTCCGCTCAAAATGTCCGAGATGGTGTGGAATTCACAATTGCAATTAAAGGATGATGGACAGTTGCATAATGTAAACATGGCGAGTGGCAATTTCGAATGAAAACTTTTCATGACGAAAAAGAATATTTTTTCATAAATAACTTGCTAAATAAAGGATATTAGAGTATTATAATTAAGATTTCAAGGTGAGAGAATGTTTCTTCACCCCATAAGGTAGCATTTAGTTGCTAATATTAGAAAGTACAAGAGGAGTTTAGTGATGAGTGAAAAGTTAAAGGTAGGTATCCTTGGTGGTACCGGTATGGTAGGACAGAGATTTATTGCATTATTGGAGAATCATCCATGGTTCGAGGTAACAACGATTGCAGCAAGCCCAAGAAGTGCAGGTAAGACTTATGCAGAGGCTGTAGGTGACAGATGGAAAATGTCTACTCCAATGCCAGAGGCTGTTAAGAATATTATTGTTCACAATGTAAATGAAGTAGAAGAAGTTGCTAGTACTGTTGATTTTGTATTCAGTGCAGTGGATATGTCTAAGGATGAGATTAAGGCTATTGAGGATGCTTATGCAAAGACTGAGACCCCTGTTGTTTCAAATAATTCAGCACATAGATGGACACCAGATGTTCCGATGGTAGTACCTGAGATTAATCCAGACCATATGAACGTAATTGAGTTCCAGAAGAAGCGTCTTGGCACAACTCGTGGTTTTGTTGCAGTTAAGCCAAACTGCTCTATTCAGAGTTATGCACCGGTACTTACTGCTTGGAAGGAGTTCGAGCCATATGAGGTTGTAGCGACTACATATCAGGCAATTTCAGGTGCAGGTAAGACATTTAAGGATTGGCCAGAGATGGTTGAGAATATTATTCCATTTATCGGTGGCGAAGAAGAGAAGTCGGAGAAGGAGCCACTTCGTATCTGGGGTCACATTGATGAAGAGAAGGGTGAGATTGTTCCAGCAGATGGTCCAGTTATCACATGTCAGTGCATCCGTGTACCTGTCTTGAATGGTCATACAGCTGCTGTATTTGTGAAGTTTAGAAAGCAGCCAACCAAGGAGCAGTTGATTCAGAAGTTAGTAGAGTACAAGGGTGTTCCACAGGAATTAGAATTACCAAGTGCTCCAAAGCAGTTCATTCAGTATATGGAAGAGGATAATCGTCCACAGGTTCAGTTGGATGTAGATTATGAGAACGGAATGGGTGTTTCTGTGGGTCGTATTCGTGAGGACCATGTATATGACTGGAAGTTTGTAGGTCTTTCTCATAACACAGTGCGTGGTGCTGCAGGTGGTGCGGTTCTTTGTGCAGAGTTATTGAAGGCTCAGGGATACATTACAAAGAAGTAATGGAGTTTATATGAATCAGAAGAATCAGAAGATAATTGTACCAATTATTGTCGCAATACTGTTAATATTATATTATGTGTTATATTTTGCAATATTGATTGCAATGTTGCCGGGAATTTTGATAAAGATTCTATTTGTAATTGTTCCGTTGGCTCTTGCAGGAGTAACAATATATGTATGTGTACAAAGAATTCAAGAGATAAGGAGTGGAGAAGAGGATGATCTTAGTAAATACTGATTACATTAGTGGCAAGGAAATAGGTATGTTAGGCTTGGTAAAGGGTAGTACTATTCAAACCAAGAACGTTGGACATGATATTACTCAAAGCTTTAAAACCTTGGTTGGAGGAGAGCTTAAGGCTTACAATGATATGATGAATGATGCAAGAGCCTTAGCTACCAAAAGAATGGTGCAGGAAGCAGAAGCTTTGGGAGCAGATGCGGTTGTAAATGTGCGGTATGCCACTTCATCAGTTATGGCAGGTGCAGCAGAGGTCATGGCATATGGAACAGCTGTGAAGTTTGTATAACCATAGAGAATACAATGTTAGGAACATTTTAACCTTTTATGAAGGTTGAAATGTTCCTTTTTGTTATGTTATAGGAAATTCCTCTGCGGAAAATGTCGCAAGCGACATTCTTTCTTATATTTTTATTTCGTGTTTCTTCCTTGGTGAAAAAGGTGTATAATATATGTGTTAACATGTTTGTAAAAAGAAAACTAGTTTACATAACTTCGAAATTAAGGAGGAATGACTTATGGGTAATGACTACAAAGAAAATCAGAATGTTGACAATTTGAATGAGAATAATTCGGACAAAAAAGAAATGGTGGTTCGTAAGAATGCAGAATTGGCAATTCCAAGAACTGGTTTTGTAATAAAGGGTGAATTGTCTGTAAAGGGTGAACTTGCGGTAAAAGGAGAACTAGCTGCTATTAATGAGTTGGCTACCAGAGGAGAGTTGTCAGTCAAGGGGGAATTGGATAACAACAGTGGTGACCGCATTATTATTGTAGAAAGTATCAAGGCTGCGGTGGAATATTTGCAGGAAACCGAGGGGAATATACTAACAGCAACTGGAGCGTCAGAGCTGTATGAGTATACCAAGCTTGCACATTATGAAGAGCGAGTTTATTCACGTGTTAGACCGAATAATAAGGTTATTGCTGCTTGTGAAGAGCTGGGAATCAAGGATAGACATTTAATTGGCATGCGAGGACCATTTTCTAAAATGATGAACTGTGCTATGATAAAGGACTTTAATATCCGATATCTCGTGACAAAGGATTCTGGAATCTCTAGTGGTTTCATTGAGAAAATGGAGGCTGCGTTAGAAATGGGTGTTACCCTTATTGTAGTTGCTGCTAGCTACAATGAAGATAAGGTAAATGAAGACGAGATTGTAAAGCTAATTCACAATCAGTCTGAGTAGTATACATGCCCGCTTTATGTAAAACTTTTTGTTGAAATACCATACAAGATAATGTATAATTCTGTTAGTTGAGTGCTTATACCGGTTGATGAGAGGGTAAGTACCTATGATACGTGATTTATTTTAAGGAGGATTATTATAATGGCAACAATTACAGCAGGTGATTTTAGAAATGGTGTGACAATCGAGTATGATGGAAAGATTTGTCAGGTTATTGAATTCCAGCATGTAAAACCTGGTAAGGGTGCAGCATTTGTTCGTACTAAGTTAAAGAATATTGTAAATGGTGGTGTAATCGAGAACAGCTTCCGTCCAACTGAGAAGTTTGAGACTGCACATATCGATAGAAAGAACATGCAGTATTTGTATGAAGATGGTGACTTATACTACTTCATGGACAATGAGACATATGATCAGATTGCATTGGCAGCAGATGTAGTTGGCGATTCTTTGAAGTTCGTTAAGGAGAATGAGAATGTTAAGGTTGTTTCTCACTCTGGCAATGTATTTGCAATTGAGCCGGAAATCAACGTTGTATTAGAGGTTACAGAGTGTGAGCCTGGTGTTAAGGGTAACACAGCAACTGGCGCAACAAAGCCTTGTACAGTTGAGACAGGTGCAACTCTTCAAGTACCTTTATTTGTTAACCAGGGCGACAAGATTATGATTGATACACGTACTGGTGAATATTTATCAAGAGCATAAAAAGAAGCATTTTTGCGAGTATATAAAAAAGTAAGAAAAACCACGGAAGTATTGAATTTCCGTGGTTTTTTTGTGGTTTGAGATAGCTCTAAACTCGTATAATTTTCATTGAATAATAGTATTTAGGTATAGTCTGAATCTTTTTCCAGTTAGAAGGAAATTTTTGTAAATAGAAATGGTAAGAGGTCATTGTCATATTTCCTACATCTCATCATATATTAGAAATAAGGGTAAAGTGCGAAGCATTTTCAAATGAAACGCTGAACAGTTATAAGGGCATAATCGTTTTACAGTGTCAAGATATAGGGAGGAAAAATATGACGAAGGCGGAGGAACTGAAGAAGATATTATCTTCAAAGCTAAGAAAAATTTTGGACATGGCAAATTTGAATTACGAATTGTTACAAGAGTTGCGCTTAAGGGTGGAGAAGCCATTTGTCATATTGTATGATGGGACAGAATTTTTTATATCAGAGAGAGGTCAGCTAGAAGTTGTAATGGAGAATGCGTACATTGTCACACTAAACGATATTAAAGAAACTATGGAATATATTAGTAGCTTTTCTCTTTATGCCTATGAAGATGAGATTCGACAGGGTTTTATCACGGTGCAGGGTGGTCATAGAGTGGGATTGGCAGGCAAGGTAATATTAGAGCAGGGAAAGGTGAAAAGTGTGAAGCACATTTCTTTTATCAATATTCGAATGTCCCATGAGAAAAAGGGCTGTGGTGTAAATATACTACCCTATCTGTTTATTAATGATCAGATATGTCATACCCTAGTGATTTCTCCGCCGGGATGTGGAAAAACCACATTGCTTCGGGATATGGTGAGGCTCTTGTCAGATGGAGATGGAGTACATAGAGGAATGACAGTTGGTGTCATTGATGAGCGTTCGGAAATTGGCGCCTGCTATAAAGGGATTCCGCAAAATGACGTGGGAATCCGAACCGATGTATTGGATTGCTGTCCCAAAGCAGAAGGGATGCTTATGATGATACGAAGTATGTCGCCGACGCTGATTGCAGTAGATGAAATCGGTCGCAGGGAGGATGTGGATGCCATTGCCTATGTAATGAACTGTGGTTGCTATATTCTAGCAACTGTGCACGGTTCTTCTATAGATGATGTGCGGAATAAACCGGGGCTGCGAAAGCTGGTGGAAGAAAAAATGTTCAAACGGTTTGTTGTGTTATCCGGTGAACAAAAACCGGGAGTAGTGGAAACAATCTTCGACGAGCGTGGTAGTGTGCTTTATGATGGTCGTTTGGATAGAGTAAATGAGGGGATGTGAAAAATGGGAATAATGTGCAAGCTGTTCGGCGCAATCTGTGTGTTAGGAGCAACGGGTTATTTTGCTGTGAATATGAATCAGGTATTGGAGCAGAGAAAAAGAGAATTGCGGAAGTTATATAGTATTTTACTGCAACTAAAAAGTGAGATTCAATATATGTGTAATCCATTGCCGGAAAGCTTTCTGAAAATGACAGTGCCAGAAAATGGAGTCTTTTCTCAGTGGATGACATATGTGTGTCAGCAACTGGAGGAAAAGGAAGAGATTACATTTTCTGTGGTCTGGCGAGAAAGTCTTTCTTATTTACAAACATATTCCGCTCTGGAGGCAGAGGATGTAGAACCTTTGGGAGAATTAGCGGACAAGCTGGGGACCGGGGATGTATCCTCCCAGCTTAAGGCTATCGATTATGCATTGTTACATATTGAACGGAATCGAAAGACGTTAGAAGACCAGATTAATCAAAAAAAGAAAGTAACGGTGACCTTAAGTCTGTTTTGTGGAGTGATGACATTGATATGTCTGCTATAAATACAAAAGTCTAACAAGGAGTGATTGCGATGTCCATTGAAATTATTATAAAAATTGCAGCATTAGGAGTTGTAGTTGCGTTGTTAAATCAAGTTTTAAAGCATGCCGGGAGAGACGACCAGGCTTTTTTTGTGACACTGGCGGGAATTATTGTGGTATTGACATGGCTACTGCCGTATTTTGTAGAGTTGTTTGCATCGATGCAAAATTTGTTTGGTGTCTAGGAGGTTGCTATGAGCTTTTTTAAAATTGTGTGCGGTGTATTTGTTGGAGTTTTACTAGCAATTAAGCTGAAAAGCTTGGGAAATCCTCTATGGGTGTATCTTTCCATAGCACTTAGTGTGTTTGTGCTGTTTTACATTGTAAATCGGCTGAGTCTTATCATGGATTTTTTGGACGGTGTTATGGGAGATATCGGTCTGGAATCTGGTTACTTTGAAATCCTCATTAAGATTGTGGGAATCTCGTATTTATGTGAATTTGCATCAAATATATGCAAGGAATCCGGTTTTTTGTCGGTGGCAAGCCAGATTGAAATTGGAGGCAAGCTTACTATGTTAGTTATGAGTATGCCGATTTTGTTGGCTATTGTGGATACAATTAACTCTGTGCTGTGAGCCCATAGGAAAGGAGAGAGAAATGAAGCGTTTCAAAAAATGTGTTCTTTCTTTTGTGACAATGGGGCTCATTTTATTATGTGGGAATGGTTTGTCAGCACACGCTATTGAAATCCAAGAGCAGGAAAATGCAGTTGGTACGAGTACTCTGGGTGATGAGGAGTCGAAAGCAGATAGTCAGGGAAATGGGAATAGTACTGTAGCTAGTGATATGATGTCCTCTTACTATGATAGCTTTTATGAAAACATTGAGATAGATGACCTGGAGGAAGAATTGCAGGGTATCAATCGCAGGTACGGTATGAACAGGGAAATATCCTTTGAGGAAATATTTACGCTGCTGATAGAGGGAAAGATAGATGAGGCGGTGAAAACTACAGTTACGCAGTTCTATGGCAATATCACTGATGAAATGATACAGAATAAGGAATTGCTTATTAAGCTTGTTTTATTGGTGGTGGTGGCTGCCATTTTCAACACTTATTCTTCAATTTATCAGATTAGTTTTGTGGGAGAACAGGGCTTCTATGTTACCTACTTGATGATTTCCATATTACTGATGCAGTCCTTTCAACTGATTTACGGCATGGCAGAGGAAACGGTGCACTACCTAAAGGAGTTGATGGAGTGTATGTTGCCAGCACTTTATATGTCGATTATGTTATGTAGTGGTCTTACCACATCCCATATGGTAAACACTATGTTTTTGTGGATGCTAACCATGGTGGAAAAGTTGATGTTATATATCATTCTCCCTGGTGTACGCATTTATTTTTTGATTGTAATATTAAATCAAGTTAGTGAGATAGACCGGTTTTCTAAGCTGGCAGGACTGATTAAGCAGGCACTACAATTTGTGTTAAAGGCGACTGTAACTGGGATTATAGGTTTAAATGTGATGAAAAGTATTTTAGTTCCGGTGTATGACAATGCCAAATACAATATGCTACAAAAGGGGCTTTCTGTGGTTCCGGGTGGAAATTCTCTTTCAGGATTAACCACGATTCTAGTGGGTGCAGGAGTTTTGATTAAAAATAGTGTAGGGATTACCGTGGTGATTATATTGCTGTTGTTTGGTAGCATTCCTCTGTTGGAAATTATGTGCTTTTATATTGTGTACAAGCTGATTCTTGCCATGGTGCAACCCATAAGTAATACAAGAATTCTTGCAGGTATTCAAGGTGCGGCGGATAGTACAGGGATACTGCTTCGAGCAACAGCCACATCCATTGTTCTTTCTGTGTTGTCTGTTGCGATTGTGATTATGACCACCAATCTGAGATTGTATGTAGGTTAGAGGAGGAATGCGGATGGAAGCAATTGTGTCGTGGGTAAAAAGTGGTTTAATCTATGCGGTGTTTGCATCCATTATACTGATGATGGCACCGAACAAATCTTATGTGAAGCATATTAGTCTGGTAGTGGGATTATTGTTTATTTTAGTTATGGTTCATCCGGTAATGCAGTTTCTCAACCTAGATGGAAAGACGTATATTTCTTATTTGGAGAAATTTTTTCAGTTGGAAACGACGGAGAGGGAAATTACGAAGGAGCAATTAACTTTGTATGAAGAATCCCTAGGGATGGAGCTGATGGCTGCTCTGCTTGATGTGGGATACCCAATAGCAAATGTGGAGATACAGGCAGACGTATATGGAACCGTGACCAAGGTATGGATTTCGCTTTCTCAAATGCAATTGGAAACAGACATGGAAAGTACACAGAGCACAGAGTTAGCGGATTTGGAACAATACATTTATAGTCTGTTTGGTCAGGAGGTGGATATTGTCTATGAATACAAATCTTAAAAACATCATTCAGATACCGCAGGATAAAAAGGAGAAGGTTATTATTTTCTTTTTGCTTGGCGTGTTTTTTTTACTGATTGGAACACCGTTGTCTTCCTCCAAAAAGTCATTAAAAGAAGAAGGTGCCACAGGAGAAAAGCAAGGGGAAACAACGGATTTATCGGTTGCTGTTTCAGGGAAAAATGTGGAAAAAGATGCATATATTGAACAATTAGAGAATAAGTTAGAACAAACCATAGCAGGTATGGAGGGCGCAGGTGAGGTTTTAGTTATGATTACTTTGAAAAATAGTGGCGAAAAGATATTAGACAAGAATCAGCCCTATGAAAGTAGCTCTGAAATAAAAAGTGAGGAGGGAGTGCAGCTAGAGCAAACCAGTATGAAAAGTGATCAGGAAACCGTTTTGATTGAAGAAGAAGGGAATACACTTCCCATCGTGGTACAGGAACTATATCCAGAGATTGAAGGTGTGGTTGTAGTATGCGAGGGTGGTGATAATTCGGAGCTTGCCCTTCGTATCAAAGAGGCAGTGCAGGCATTGTTCTCAGTGGATACACACAAGATTGTAGTGTGTAAACTACGGCAATAAAGGTAAGTCTTGAAAAGAAAGTGAGGAAGACAATGAAAAAAATATTTAAAAAGAATCAGGTTATTATAACCGCATTGGCAATTATGATTATGGTGGCTGGATACTTGAATTTTTCGGAAGATAATCAGATGCTAAATACGTCTGTTGAAAACATGGAAAGTGAAGGTGCAAGTGGTAATTCTGATGATGATATGATAAGTGCTGCGGTGGAGGATACTGTAGAGGGGGAAGAGTATGCACAGGAGAATGCAATAGGGGAAACAGGGGATGATGTGGTTGAGACAGATGCTTCTGCAACCGGAGAAAATGCAGAAACTAGAGAAGGTGAGACTGCGGATACCACTCAGGAGGTGGTATATGATGAAAATGGAAATGTGGTTACAACCGAGACGGAGGGAGAAGAGTTGGCAGAGGCGAGCTTGGACGAAAATGGCGACCCTATTGATTCAGAGTCTGTGGGAGAAGCAGTGCTTACCAATGCATCGGTTACACTTTCTCAGGCAAAGCTGAACCGGGAGCAGGTAAGAGCGAAGGCAAAGGAAATGCTATTAGAGATTATCAACAATGAAAACTTGTCAGAGGAGTCTAAAAAGGAAGCTGTCAGTAAAATGATAGAAATGACGGAGCAGATGGAAAAAGAATCCGCAGCGGAGACACAGCTTGCAGCAAAGGGATATACAGATGCAGTAGTCAGCATTTCAGAGGGCTGTGTGGATGTGACGTTATCTGTTACAGAGCTTGAAGATGGAGAGCGAGCACAGATAGAGGATATTATTATGAGAAAGACCGGATGTGAATTGCAGGATATTGTAATAACTACTACAAATTCATGAAAATAGATTGCAAAAGATACAAGATATTTGGTATACTATATAACATATGAGAAGAGTTTCGACCACAAAGGTGGTGAAGGAGGAATGAATATGACAGCAGAAGTTCAGGGAAATACTTATAGTATTAAGGAATCAGGTGTTCTTGGAGATATTCAGATTGCAGATGAGGTGATTGCAATTATTGCGGGCTTGGCAGCAACTGAGGTAGAAGGTGTGGCTAAGATGTATGGCAATATTACCAATGAAATTGTTAGTAAGCTAGGTATGAAAAATTTGTCAAAAGGAGTTAAGGTATTGGTTTCTCCTGATGATGTGAAGGTGGATATATCATTGGAAGTGAAGTATGGCTTTAGCGTTATGGATATATCCAAGAAGGTTCAGGAGAAGGTGAAGCAGGCCATTGAGACAATGACAGGTTTGGAGGTTTCTATGGTTCGCGTGCGAATTGCAGGCGTTGCAATTGAGAAAAGTGAAAAGGCTCCCAAAGCATAATAAGATGTGTATATGAGGCTGCTGTCGTCCGAAAGGGTTTTCAGCAGCTTTCTTAACGTGTGTGGTAGTTATATTGCAGATGTAAAATGATATAACCGATTAGCTAGGAAAAGGCAGAGAGGATAAAGAGATGTTAAGAAGTGAGGTAAGAGAAGAGATATTTAAGATTATGTTTCGTTTTCCATTTGTAGAGCATGAGGAGATGGAAGAACAGATTTCTTTTTCTTTAGAGGATTTAGAAGGAAAAAGTGAGAGCAATATTGCCTATATTGAGGATAAGGTACGTGCAATCGTATCTAACGTTTCTGTTATTGACAGTAAGATTGAGGAGTGCTGTGATGGTTGGAATTTGAATCGTATTGGAAAAGCAGAGTTGACGATTATGAGAATTGCCGTTTATGAGATTATGATGGAAGAAGCTGTTCCAAACAGTGTAGCAATTAATGAGGCAGTAGAGCTTTCCAAGCTTTACTGTGATGAAGATGCCAAGGGATTTGTCAATGCTGTGCTTGGTAAGGTTGAAAAGGCTTGTAGCACAGAGTGTCAGTAAGGTGAAGAAATTGTTGTAAGGTACAACAGAAATGATGGTGGTGTCTGAAATATGGGTGTTGTTTATTCAGTAAAAGACATTAATTTATATATAAAGAATATGTTTGCCAACGATTATTTGCTGCGCAATCTTCAGGTACAGGGTGAGGTATCCAATGTGGTATACCATTCCTCTGGACATATTTACTTTACGTTGAAGGAGGAAGGAAATGCGTTAAAGGGGGTTATGTTTAAGTCTGCAAGGCAGCAGGGACTTTCCTTCCGTTTAGAAAATGGTCAACAGGTTGTGGTCAGTGGTAGCATTTCGGTATATGAAAGAGACGGACAGTGTCAGTTATATGCAAGAAGAATAGAGTTAGCAGGACGAGGCAATCTTTATGAAGCTTATGAACAGTTGAAGCAGAAGCTTTATGAGGAAGGCCTTTTTGAATTTGAGTGCAAAAAAGAAATACCAAAGTATCCGAAGGCTGTCGGTGTGGTGACAGCGAAAACTGGAGCTGCCATACAAGACATTATTAACATAGCAAAACGACGTAATCCTTATGTTCAGTTATATTTGTATCCGGCACAGGTACAAGGAGAGGGAGCGGCCCAGACGATAGTGGCAGGTATTAAAGCGTTAGACGGCATGGGATTAGATATCATTATCGTAGGGCGCGGTGGTGGCTCCATTGAAGATTTGTGGGCATTTAATGAAGAGATTGTGGCAAGAGCCATATTTGAGGCAAATACGCCGATTATATCGGGAACAGGGCATGAAATTGACAATACTATAGCAGATTATGTGGCGGACTTACGGGCTCCGACTCCTAGTGCAGCATGTGAATTGGCGATACCGGATGTAATGACAACACTGCACCAAGTGAGAGAGTATGAGAATCGAATGAAGCGTTTAATGGAGTATTCTCTGCAAAATGCGGTACAGAGGATTCAGGTTATGGCAAATCGGCTAGAGCGTGTATCACCAGAGAACCGTTGCATGAACCAGAAGATTTATCTGGATAGTTTGCAGGACAGATTGGTAAATGGAATTCAGAGTAAGATACAATATAACAGGCATCGATATGAGTTATTACTGGCAAAATTGGACGGATTGAGTCCAACAGCCAAGTTAGTGGGTGGTTATGGATATATCGCAAAGGAAGATGGCAATCCGATTCGGTCTGTCAGTGATGTAAAGCTAGAGGATTCCTTTTCGGTTACCTTATGGGATGGTACAATACGAGGTCGCGTAGAGAAGGTAGATAGTGAACTAGAGCTTAACATATAAATGGAGGTTAGTATGGAAAAGGAAGTATTTCAGTTAGAAGTTGCATTTGATGAAATTGAACAGATTATAGAGAGTTTGGAGTCAGATGAGGTATCTCTTAAGGATTCCATTGAGTTATATGCAAAGGGTGCTAAGCTTGTGGCTCAATGCAAGGAAGAATTGCAGGGAATCGAAAAAGAGATTATTATTATCGGCGAGGAACTAGAGAGTAAAACGCAGAATTGAAAAGATAGGAAAAGTAGCGTATAATAACAAGAATACATTTTTTGTATGATTGAAGAAATGAGTGGAATACTGAACTAAAAGGCTACGACGGATAAGAAACAGAGGTAAGTATTATGAATTTGCTAGAGCGAATTACACAACCAAATGATATAAAACAGTTTGAGGAAGAACAGTGGGGGCCTCTTGCAGATGAGATTCGCACATTTTTGTTGAATCGTGTTTCGAAAACTGGTGGGCATCTTGCGTCTAATTTGGGTTGCGTGGAGTTGACCATGGCATTACACTTAGTGTTGAATCTTCCCAAGGACAAGATTATATGGGACGTGGGACATCAAAGCTATACTCACAAAATTTTAACAGGAAGAAAAGAAGGGTTTGATACTCTTAGACAGTTAGATGGAATGAGTGGATTTCCCAAGCGTGTAGAAAGTGATACGGATGTATTTGAGACTGGTCATAGCTCAACCTCCATTTCTGCGGCAATTGGTATGGCAAAAGCCAATGAATTAAAAGGAGAGAAGAGCACTATTGTGGCGGTAATCGGAGATGGTTCCTTTACAGGTGGTCTTGCCTATGAGGCACTTAACAATCTGGGAAGATTGAAAAGCAGTTGTATGATTGTATTGAATGACAATGAAATGTCCATTGATGAGAATGTAGGTGGAATGTCCTCCTACCTCACAAAAATTCGTGTGGGACAGGCTTATAATGATATGAAGTCCGGCGTGGAAAAGGGACTGATGAATATTCCAGGAATTGGTGAAGGAATCGCAAAGGTAGTGAAGCGAAGTAAGGACAGTATCAAGGGTCTTTTGGTTCCAGGAATGTTTTTTGAGGATTTGGGAGTCACCTATGTAGGCCCTATTGACGGTCACAATGTAGGTCAGATGATAGATACCTTTGCGGCGGCAATCAGGTTAGAGCGTCCAGTGGTGGTACACGTTAAGACAGTAAAGGGAAAGGGGTATCGCTATGCGGAGCGTCATCCAAAGTATTTCCATGGTGTGGCACCATTTGATTTGAAAACAGGAAAGGCATTAAAGCAAAAGACCAAGATGACCAATACGGATGTGTTTGGCAGAAAGCTATTGGCTATGGGAGAGAAATATCCGAATCTTGTGGCAATTACGGCAGCAATGGCATCTGGCACAGGGCTAGAGAAGTTTGCCAATGTATATCCAAAGCGCTTTTTTGACGTGGGTATTGCAGAACAACATGCGGTAACATTTGCTGCTGGACTAGCCAGTGAAGGAATGATACCGGTGGTTGCGGTATACTCCTCCTTTTTACAAAGGGCATATGACCAGATTTTGCATGATGTTTGCTTGCAAAATCTACATGTGATATTTGCTATTGACCGTTCGGGTTTGGTTGGAGAAGATGGTGCTACCCACCAGGGTATTTTCGATACTGCATATCTTTCACAGATTCCGAATATGACGGTAATTGCACCGAAGAACAGATACGAGCTCACGAAAGCGATGGAGTTTGCTGTAAAACATAACGGACCAGTGGCAATCAAATATAGTAGGGGTGATGCATACTATGGTTTGAAGGAGCAGTTAGAGCCAATTTGTCATGGCAAAAGTGAGTTGTTGTATGAAGGTAAGGATATTGCTTTGATTGGGGTTGGTAGCATGGTTGAAGTTGCCAAGGAAGCCTATGATAGATTGCAAGAAAAAGATATTGATATTACTTTGGTGAATGCAAGATTTATCAAGCCGTTAGACGAGGATATGCTGTTGGAATTGGCAGAGAAGCATTCTCTTGTCATTACCTTAGAAGAGCATGTGTTTCAAGGTGGGTATGGTCAGGCAGTTTCTGCATTCTATATGAACAGTGGTTGCAAAGATGTGGAAGTTGTGAATTTTGCTATCAACGATTGTTTTGTGGAACATGGAAATGTGGATGCATTAAGAGAACGTTTCGGAATCAATGCAGATAGTGTAATAGAAGTGGTAGAGGAATTTGTGAGGACGACATGAAGGAACGGTTAGATGTTTTGTTGGTGAATCGTGGTTTGGCAACGTCTAGAGAAAAGGCAAAGGCAATTATTATGTCAGGGATTGTCTTTGTGGAGGGACAGCGTGAGGACAAAGCAGGTTCTACCTTTGATGAGAAAGTGAATATTGAGATTAAAGGTGCGACACTTAAATATGTAAGCCGTGGCGGCTTGAAGCTTGAGAAGGCTATGAGTCATTTTGACATTTCTTTGGATGGAAAGGTGTGTATGGATGTAGGCTCCTCCACAGGAGGCTTTACTGACTGTATGTTGCAAAATGGTGCCGTGAAAGTATATGCTGTGGATGTGGGACATGGACAGTTAGATTGGAAGCTTCGCAATGATGAGCGGGTGGTCTGTATGGAAAAGACCAACATTCGTTATGTCACACCGGAGCAGATTGCGGAGCCACCGGCATTCGTTTCCATTGATGTGTCATTTATATCCTTAACAAAGGTGTTGGCGCCGGTGAAGGAATTAATGACAGAAGATGGCGAAATTGTTTGTCTGATTAAGCCACAGTTCGAAGCGGGCCGAGAAAAGGTGGGGAAGAAAGGTGTTGTCCGTGACCGCAAGGTACACGAAGAAGTGATTCATATGGTGATGGATTATGCAGCTTCCATCGGTTTTGTTTTGCGTAATTTAGAGTTTTCACCAATTAAAGGACCAGAAGGAAATATTGAATATTTGCTACATTTAAGCAAAGACCAGTTAAAACAGGCAGGTGTCATTGACGTGGAAGCAATTGTTGCTGCATCCCATGGAACATTAGACAAATAGATGAGGTTTGATATGAAGAATTTTCTAATCGTAACCAATTGCATAAAGGATGAGAATCTAATGCTGACGACCCAGATTGAGGAGTATATTTCCCAAAAAGGTGGCAATAGCCGTCGCATTATGGGGGATGGTGAAGCGGCTCAATTTGTTACATACGAAGGGGAAGAATTTGATTGTGTCATTGCGTTAGGTGGTGATGGAACCATACTTAAGGTGAGTAGAGATTTACGAAATCGCAATATTCCAATTGTAGGTGTTAATTTGGGAACCTTAGGCTTTTTGGCAGAGGTGGAACCAGACCAGATTTTATCAGTGATTGACCGTCTATTTTTGGATGATTATGAGATGGAAGAACGAATGAATATCACTGGCACTGTGTATAAGGGAATGCAAGAAACGCCTGTACTAGAGGATATTGCGCTCAATGATATTGTAGTATCTAGAGCTGGTTTTTCTAGAATTATTGGACTTAAGATTTATGTGAATGGAAAGGTGACTGACATTTATGAGGCGGATGGTGTGATTATCAGTACACCAACAGGTTCTACGGGATATAATTTATCGGCTGGAGGTCCTATTGTCTGTCCAAAGACAGATATTATGATTGTGACACCGATTTCTCCACATTCATTAACCTCTAAAAGTATTGTGTTTTCCAGTGCAGACGAAATTGTGATAGAGGTATTAGAAATGCGGAAAGCGCAGAAGGAGGAGGCAATTGTAAGCTTTGATGGTCAGTCTGGCACCCAATTGTCCGCAGGTGACCGCATTGTTATTCATAAGGCAGATACGGTGACAAAGATGGTGAAGCTGTTTGATGTCAGTTTTTATGAGGTGCTTCGGGAAAAGATTTCCAATCATTTATGATTTGACGTTGGGCATTTGCAGACAAGTCATAAAAAGATAGTGAATAGATAGGTGATGAGATGAAGGATAAGCGACAGAATAAGATTAAAGAAATTATTGAAATGAAAAATATAGAGACTCAGGATGAGTTGTTGGCAGAATTAACCAACGCAGGTTTTACCACCACACAGGCAACCATTTCAAGAGACATTCGAGAAATGAACCTTACTAAGGTGGCAGATGGCAATGGAAAGCAGAAGTATACCATGCTTCAAAATGCGAAGACGGATGTATCTGCCAAATATCATCAGGTGTTAAATGCTGGAATCCTCAATATGGATTATGCAGAAAACACCATTGTAATTCATACCGTGTCCGGGATGGCAATGGCTGTTGCGGCAGCTTTGGACAATATGAATTTACAAGGTTTTATGGGCTGCATTGCCGGAGATGATACCATTTTCTGTGTGGCGAGAAGCAGTGCATTTTGCAAAGAGATAATTGCTGATATTAAGAAGATAGCGTCTGACGATATGTTGGAGGTATAATATGCTGTTAAATTTACATATTAAGAATATGGCATTGATTGATGAAATTGATATTGAATTTGGCGACAATCTCAATATTTTGACCGGAGAAACCGGTGCGGGCAAATCCATTGTGATTGATTCCATTATGCTTGCATTAGGTGGGAAAACACCAAAGGATTTTGTTCGCAAGGATGCAGAGTATGGTTTGGTGGAATTGTTGTTTTCTGTGGAAGATGAGGATGTGATTAATCGTCTTCGGGAATTAGAAGTCAGTGATTTGGAGACGGGAGAACTTATTTTATCCAGAAAAGTAATTGGCAATCGCAGTGTCAGTAAAATCAATGGTGAGACGGTGACGATTTCCAAAGTGAGAGAAATTGCAGCATTGTTGCTGGATTTGCATGCACAGCATGAGCACCAGTCTTTGTTGATTCCAGGGAATCATTTGAAGTTACTTGACCGTTATGGGCATGCAGAGTTAGATTCCGGAAAGGAACAAGTTGCAAGTCTTTATAAGGAATATTCCGAGATAAAAGCTGCGCTTTCAGAAAATACTATGAATGACGAGGAGAAACGTCGCCAGTTGGATTTGCTGTTGTTTGAGCAGGAAGAGATTTTGAAGGCAAATCTTAAGCCGGGAGAAGATGCGGAATTAGAGGAGCAATATCGGAAAATTAGCAATGGTAAGAATATAACGGAAAGTGTTTCCGGTGCGCTTCATTATGCAGGAGAATTGGCACAGGATGCGGTTGACCGTGCAGTGCGGGAGATGAGCTCAGTATCTGAATATGATGAGGCTTTGTCCTCCATGACAGATGTGTTGGCAACAGTTTCGGATTTGATGATAGATTTTTCCCGAAGTGCCAGAGATTATTTGGACGAAAATACTTTTTCGGATGAAGCTTTTCGCCAGATTGAGGAACGCTTGAATACAGTGAATCATCTTAAAGCAAAATACGGAAAGACGATAGAAGAGGTGCTTCAGTATGGTGAACAGCTACAGGTACAGTATGATAATCTGATGAATCAAGAGCAGCATATAGAACAATTGACCGCGCGTTTGCAGGAAGTGGAACGTGAGTTAGAAACGCAAAGCAGTGAGCTCAGCAAGGCACGCAAGCAGGTTGCGGAAGTACTTTGTTCTCATATTAAGGAAGCTTTGATTGATTTGAACTTTTTAGATGTGCGTTTTGATATGATTTTTGAAAGAACGCAGAATTATACAGCGGTTGGTTATGATAATCCTTACTTTATCATTTCAACCAATGTGGGAGAAGAAATGAAACCACTATGGCAGGTTGCTTCCGGTGGTGAGCTTTCCCGTATTATGTTGGCAATGAAATCTTGTCTGGCAGAAGCAGATAAGATTCATACCTTAATTTTTGATGAGATAGATGTTGGAATCAGTGGTAGAACCGCACAGATGGTTGCGGAGAAGATTCACGGTATCGGCAAACAGCATCAAGTGATTTGCATTACCCATTTACCACAGATTGCCGCGATGGCAAATCATCACTATCTCATTGAAAAACAGGTAGATAATGGAAAAACGATAACTGATATTTCTCATTTAGATTCGCAACAAGAGATTATGGAGCTTGCAAGACTAATTGGCGGTGTGAAAATTACAGATACAGTAATTGAGAGTGCACGAGAGATGAAAGAATTGGCAGGCAAGGCAAAGGTTAACTGATTGAGATAATATAAGAGAACCCATAATAAATGTAACAGCATTTATTGTGGGTTTCTTTATTTGGTAACGAAAGGAGAAGAAAAATGAGAGAATATAAAATATTTTTGAAATGTTTGCTGTCATTAAATATTGTACTGGTCTTGGTGGTAGCATTTATGGGATATAAGCAGGAACAGGATGTCGATACAGTGGAGGTATCGGGAAAGGTACAGAGTGAAAAGGCAATTCCTATGGGAAATACAGTGGGAATTTATATCAATACGAAAGGTATTCTGGTGATTGATACTGGTGAAGTGACGGGAATGGATGGTAAGAATAGTGCACCGGCAAAAAACAAATTGATGCAGGGAGATTACATTGTAGGGTTGAATGGGGAAACGATGAAAACGAAAAAGCAGTTAGTGGAGTGTATTACCAATTGTGAAGGAGAAACATTGGTGTTTGATGTAATAAGAAATGAAAAGCCAATTGCAGTGGAGGTAGAACCGGTTCAGTCAGATGTGAACGTGTATAAAATTGGAATCTGGATTAAAGATGATTTACAAGGACTAGGCACCATTACGTATTTGACAGGAGATTCATTTGGTGCGTTGGGACACAGTGTCAACGATAGTGATACTGGGGAATTGCTTTCGGTATCAGGAGGGGAGATTTATGAAGCGGACATTTTTGGAGTCGAAAAAGGAGTGGTGGGAACTCCTGGAGAGATAGAGGGCATGATTGCTTATCAGACAGAAAATGTAGTGGGGCGAATAGAGGATAATCGCTTGTATGGTGTATTTGGAGAAGTAACGGATGAATTTGCAAAACAAGTGAATTCGTCGGAAGCAATTGAACTGGCAAGTGAGGAAGAGGTAAAAATAGGGGATGCGCAGATACAATCTTATGTGGATGGAGAGAAAAAACGTTATGATATTAAGATAACGAATATTCATGAAAATGAAAATGGTGATCCAGAGATGGAAATAGAAATAACGGATGATGCGCTGATTGAACTAACTGGTGGTATTGTACAAGGGATGTCGGGTAGCCCGATTATCCAAGAGGATAAGTTGGTTGGTGCTGTGACACATGTCTTGGTGGATGATCCGACGAAGGGATATGGGATTTTTATAGAGAACATGTTAGAGCATTGAGAAGGACTTGAGGTGCTGAAGAGTTGTGATAATTAAAGTGAATGTTAAGGGGGTATAAAAGTAAAAATATCAAAAAAATACACCCTTAACTTGCAAAAAAAGAATGTATAATATATGATATTGCATATGGAGGGTATGCAATGAATAATAAAATTTATGTAAGACAGTATTATATGGATAAGATTGAAGGATTTATTGACAGCGATTTAATTAAAGT
>JAFSIQ010000026.1 GCA_017439675.1 Lachnospiraceae bacterium | reverse complement strand
AATCTTGCCGGAAGAACCGCAAGACCCATAACCTCAATCAGACCAATGTTTTCTTTCTTGATGTTATGCCACTGGGCATGTGGATGGTAAACTCCAAGCGGGTGTTCTTCTGTCGTAATGTTATTACGAAGTGCCAAATCCAATTCGTATGTATCTCCTACCTTACGGGCAATGGGAGTGATTGTATTGTGTGGTTCTCCGTCTGTCTCAGCAAATACAAATGCATCCTCGTCGGTGTAACCTCTCCAAGCATCTAAAATATGTGCTCCGAGTTCAATCAAACGGTCTGAATCTGTACCACGAAGTCGAAGTACAGAAAGCGGCCATTTTACAATGCCAACTTCCACGTCTTCAAAACCCTTGATTTCGAAAGTTTCTTCCATTTGCGCCTTCGCCATGGCAAATGTATAATTTCCACCTTGGAAATGGTCATGACTCAAAATGGAACCACCCACGATTGGAAGATCCGCATTGGAACCCAAGAGATAATGTGGGAACAATTTGACAAAGTCAAACAACTTGATATAGGTTGCCTTTTCGATTTTCATTGGTGTGTGTTGTCCGTTAAACACGATACAATGTTCGTTATAGTAAACGTATGGTGAGTATTGAAAGCCCCACGCGCTGTCATTTACTGTGATTGGCATAATACGGTGGTTCTCTCTTGCAGGATGATTTACACGGCCTGCATAACCTTCATTCTCCACACAAAGTAAGCACTTTGGATAACTGCTTGCCTTTGCTAATTTTGCTGCCGCAATTGCTTTCGGGTCCTTTTCCGGCTTTGACAAGTTAATGGTGATATCAATTTCGCCGTATGGGCTGTCCACCTTCCATTTGCGGTCTTTCTTCACACGATAGCGGCGAATATAATCACTATCCTGACTCAATTTATAATAATAATCAGTCGCCTCTTTTGGAGATTCTTCATATCTCTTCGCAAACTCAGTCTGAACCTGTGCCGGTCTTGGCATCAGACAATTCATGAGTTTTGTATCAAACAGGTCTCGATAAACAATGCTGTCTTCAATAAGGCCTCTTGTTACCGCCTCATCCAATAATCCTTTCAATACAACCTCCAGTTCAATCTCTTGCCCTGTGATGTCTGTATCTTCATAATTGTCTTCCTGAAATACATCCAACAAAAGATTCGTTGTATAGATACGTTCGCACTCAGGTGTCAGACCTGTATCGATACCGTATTGTACTAATTTTTTAATATTTTCAAAAAACATATCCAGCCTCCTGATTATAAAATGTGTGCTCCATCACCAATATCTACTACATAGAATTCCGCTTCATGTCCAACCTTTTCAGCGTATGCCTTGCCGATAGTAGATACAAAGTTGTCTACTGCATCATTTTTCACAATACTTACTGTACAACCACCAAATCCGCCTCCGGTAATACGGGAACCAACAACACCTGGTGTTGCCCAAGCAAGGTCAACTAAGATGTCAATTTCTTCACATGAAACTTCATAATCATCACGGAGAGAAATGTGAGAAGCGTTCATTAATTTACCAAATGTTTCTACATCATTTTCCTTTAATGCAGCTACTGCTTTGATTGTTCTTTGGTTTTCATATACCGCATGTCCTGCACGTTTTTGTCTGATTTCAGACTTAATTGCATCTTTGTGCGCTTCAAACTCTTCTTCTGTCAAATCTCCAAGTGTTTTAATATCTACAACTGTTTGCAATTCTTTTAAGGCCGTCTCGCACTCATTTCTTCTGTCGTTGTATGCAGAATCGACTAAGCTGTGTTT
>JAFSIQ010000025.1 GCA_017439675.1 Lachnospiraceae bacterium | reverse complement strand
TCGCCATTGTAAATGTCTTACCGGAACCTGTTACACCAAGAAGTGTCTGGCATTGGTTGCCTTCCTCAAAGCCTTGAACTAACTTTTCAATGGCCTGTGGTTGGTCACCGGTTGGCTTGTATTCTGATTTTAAAACGAATTTATCCATAACTAATCTCCTGGTTCCAATCGTTCTTAAAACTATTATCTACTTATTCTACTAGATTATATCAGAAGACAAAAGAAAAGTACAGAACAAATCGAACTTTTGTTCTGTACTTTTGTCTATTTATTCGCTTCCTTCACGATATCGCCCACACCGTCAAGCACAACCGTCGGCTGATATGCATATGTCTTCAACGTCTCTCTTGTGGATACACCAGATAATACAAGCACTGTATCCACACCACATTCTGTTCCTGCAACAATATCTGTATCCATGCGGTCACCTACGAACACCGCTTCAGCCGAATGGCATCCCAAGAGTTTCAAACCTGTACGCACCATTAATGGATTCGGTTTCCCACAATAGTATGCCTTTTTCCCAGTTGCCATCTCAACCGGTGCCACAAGTGCCTGGCATGCCGGTGCGATACCATTCTCTATAGGAGTAGTCACGTCACTATTTGCGCCAATTAATTTTGCACCATTCACTACGAGATTCGTCGCCTTTGTCAATGTATCCAAAGAATATGACTTAGCTTCTCCAATCACCACATAATCTGGGTCATAATCACTCATCGTAATTCCTGCTTCATACAAAGCATTATATAACCCCGCCTCGCCGATTACATAAGCAGAACATCCTGGTGCCTGTTTTTTCAAAAATTCCGCAGTCGCTAGCGCACTGGTGTAAAAATGCTCTTCTGAAACATCAAGTCCCATGCGGGCCAATTTTTGCTGAAGTTCTTTTCTCGTATATCCGCTACTGTTAGTCAAGAATAAATATTCTTTCTTCTCTTCCTGCATCCATTGAATAAATTCCTTTACCCCAGGCAAAATCTGATTCCCGTGATAAATAACACCATCCATATCGCAGATGAAACCTTTTTTTTCGTTAAAATTAATCATAACTGTTCTCCCTTCGCGTTCTTATGTTTACTCTCGTAAACTCTTAATTCCCTTTGCCAAAATCTTCACATCATTGATAATGTAATCAAACGCTCCTGCCTTCACCATGTTAATGATAATCATTCCCAGCGGCACAGCAAGAATCATCCAAAGCACACCACCCAATCGATAACCAATATAGATAAACACCAAAGTCGGAAGTGGTTTTAATCCTACCTCGTCTCCTACCAGCTTTGGTTGAATCAGTTGACGTACAATCTGCGTGATGGCATATAGCACAACCAAGAAAATCAATCGCTTATAGTCGCCAACTAGGAAGGTATAGACGCACCAAGGTACAAAGGCCGTTCCTGTTCCTAAAAATGGCAGGAAGTCCAAAAATGCAATAATAATCGAAAGAACAATCACATATTTGATCCTTAGGATACTAAGGCCAATTAGCAAAATGGCACCCACAACTCCCATAATCTTGAACTGTGCTTTAAAATACCCTCCCACAGAGAATTTAAAGTTGGTTACTACCATTGAGAGTCTCTTATATACAGATTGAGGTATCACTTTCTTAAACCATACAACCACATTCTCCCTGTCTGCCACGAAAAAATAGGCTGACAAAACTGTAACAAAGGTTCCGATAATAGCGGAAGGAATGGATTTAGCAATATCGCCAACCAATGAAACCGTCGGATTACTTATCGTTTCAACCCAGCCTCCCGTCGCACTTCCTACACCTGACACAAGCGTATTCCAGCCATTTTGTATACCATCTGGTAGTTTTTCAAAAAATCCGGCAAGATTGCTTGCAATTTCCTTGAGCTGCAGTTCAATTTCCTCATACATTTCCGGTAGATTGGCTACCAATCCACCCATTTCCCTGACAATCACACTGCCAAACAAATACAAGACACCTACAACTGCAGCAATTACTAGAACAATCATAATGGCTGAGCCAAACTTCTTTTGAATTTTCAATTTCTTATCCAACCAGCATACTACCGGATTGGCAATGCAGGAAATAATCCAGCCAATTACAAATGGCATCAAAAAGCGAATCAAAGTCACACCAGCCCCAACAACAAAAGCTGTCGCCAGTAAGCTGAATATGAGACTCACTATCACTTTCCAATATGGACGTGTATTTTCCATCTATTCCACCTCTGTTTCTTCTTGCAGATAACTATCCATCAGTTCCCAAATCTCTTCTCGACCTTGTTTCGTTTCTGCCGAGAAAGGTATCACTGTTGTACCAGGAAGGAGTTTTAATCCTTCCTTTATCATTTTCACATGCTTTGCCACCTGGCTGCGTTTTAATTTATCCAGCTTCGTGGCAATGATAATTGGATGATATCCTTGGGAAACAATCCACTCATACATCATTTTATCATTTGCAGATGGGTCATGTCGAATATCAATCAATAGGAATACTGCCTTCAACTGCTTCGACGTATTTAAATAACGTTCAATAAGTTGTCCCCATTTGATTTTTTCCTGTTCCGACACCTTGGCATACCCATATCCCGGCAAATCCACCAGATACATCACATCATTTACATTATAGAAATTAATAGTCTGGGTCTTTCCCGGTGTTGCAGATGTCCTTGCAAGTGCCTTTCGGTTCATCAGTGCATTAATCAAAGAGGATTTCCCTACATTTGATTTTCCTGCAAATGCAATCTCTACCTTATCAGTCTCCGGCAGCTTGCTTGTAATTCCGCACACAATTTCTAATTCCACATTTTTAATCTTCATATTCTAGTCCTCGCATACCAGCGCCTGTTCCAAAACCTCTGTCATATGGCTTACCGGTATAATTTCTAATCCTTTTGTTATCTCAGTCGAAATATCTTCCACGTCGCGCATATTCTTTTCCGGAATAAGCACTGTTTTTACACCTGCATTTTTGGCAGCAAGCAGTTTCTCTTTCAAGCCGCCAATCGGAAGCACTCTTCCGCGCAAGGTGATTTCGCCTGTCATTGCCACATCCGCACGCACCTTCTTTCCTGTGATTGCAGAAAGCATGGCTGTTGCCATGGTAATTCCCGCAGATGGTCCATCCTTTGGTGTTGCTCCTTCAGGAATGTGAATATGAATGTCATGTTTCTCAAAGAAATCCTCTGACACTTCAAATTCCTTACCTACGGAACGAATGTAACTAATTCCGGCTCTCGCTGATTCCTTCATAACATCTCCGAGCTGACCTGTCAATAGTATTTCACCTTTTCCCGGCATAATATTGACTTCT
>JAFSIQ010000024.1 GCA_017439675.1 Lachnospiraceae bacterium | reverse complement strand
CTGTTTTACCGCTCTCTTGTATGTTTCTATTTCTCCAAGTATATATTTTAATCCATCATAATTTATCTTAATGTTTCGGTAACGCATACCCTCTCCTATTCTTCGAATTGTATTGCTTCCATGTTAGCAATTGCCTTGTTTACTTGTCTTTCTATTTCTTGTAATTCATATTCTATATCATCTTTTACTCTAACATTTTCTAAATCCAGTTCAGCAAATTCATCCCACAATTTTGCAATACCAGTTTCCATGCCATCAATATATCGTTTTACTACTTGTTGCGCAGAATACTTGGATACCATCATTAGTTTTCACCTTCCTTTATATCTCCCTTTATCTTGTTCTCTACCTCAATCCATGATTCCCGAACACCGACAACGGCCTGATAATATGCACTAGCATTTTGCAATGCCACCTTTCCCTTATCATCCTTAAATGCTTCCATAATCTTTTCTACCTCTATTATAAAATCAGAATTATTTTTCTCGATTTCCTGTAATAGTGGCTCCCAAAAATTTGTAACATATGGACGAAAATCTTCAATTGCCTGACTTAGCAATTTTCCTTGTTTCTCCATTAAATCTAAATCGATATTTTGTGTTCCCATTTTTCCTCCCATCTTTTGTGCCTTCTAACAGTTTGGTATAAATATATATACTTACAACTCAGTATACAAAAAAAGAGCCTCGAGAAAAACGAACCACTCTGCAAACTGTCACGAACCATTGTTCACTTTAATGCTAGTTCATCATAACCATTTATAATTAATTTTATTTTATAAATACTATGTTTTGCTTAAAACTACCCACAGTCCCAATTTTCATCCCTCATTGTTCCTATATTTACACAACAAAAAAACCCATTATCTGTATTCACTTAATGAACGTAGATAACAGGTCTCTTCTTCACAATTTCACTTTTCTTATTCCTTACTCCACCTTATTCGCCTCTACCACAGTTCCCTTCTCAAAATCTACTGCATTTTGCAAGGTAATCTGACTGATTGCCGCAAGTGCTTCCATGGTCAAAAATGCTTGATGTGAAGTAACAATGACGTTCGGGAAGGATAGCAAACGAGCTGTGATGGAGGAATCTAACAATTCATCCTCACGGTTTTCAAACACGTTAGCACCCTCTTCCTCATATACATCCAATCCTACACCGAAGAATTTCTTGCTTCTGATTCCAGAAATCAAATCCTCTGTCTTTACCAATGCACCACGGGATGTGTTAACAAAAACCACGTTGTCCTTCATCATGGCAATGGTATCCTTGTTAATCAAATGGTGGGTATCTTCTGTCAATGGACAGTGCAGGGAAAGCAAATCGCTTTCTCTCAGTACCTCTTCCAATGTCTTATACTCCACAAAGTCCAAATCCTTGTTAGGATACATATCATATGCAATTACCTTCATTCCGAAACCTCGACAGATTCGGCACATAGCTGCACCAATCTTACCGGTTCCAATAATTCCAGCAGTCTTTTCATAAAAGTTAACTCCTGTTAATCCCACTAAGCTAAAGTTATTCTCTCTGACTTTGATATAGCTCTTATGCACATGGCGATTTACCGCCAATGCTAGTGTCATAGCATGCTCTGCCACCGCTTCCGGTGAGTAACCCGGCACACGTAACACGGTAATTCCACATTTCTTCGTCGCCTCCAAATCCACATTGTTAAAGCCTGCACAGCGAAGTAATATCAACTTGATTCCAATTTCACCAAGGGCTTCAATCACTGGTGCACTGAGGTCAGAATTTACAAAGCCACAGATTGCATCATATCCCTTTGCCAAAGAAACGGTCTTCGAGGAAATGTCAATCTCCTGATAGGTAACCTCCACCTCTGGATAATTTGTAATTTCTTTGTTAAATGATTCCTTGTCATAAGCAGTTGCGTCATAAAATAAAATTCTCATATCTCTTCTCTTCCTTTCCTGTCAGCAAAATGCATGACATGATTACCATTATCGTTCCCTTTTCCTAGGATATGTATACTGTACAAATTGCAATATATGATTACTATCTGTACGAAGTCCACCTATCTAATGCTATTCACCTGCAATATCTATCAGTCGACGATGTATCAATGGATAATACCTTTTAACACTTCCTCTGCCGTCTTCATCCGTTCCTCAAACTGCTCATAGAAATCGCGATTTCCCTGATACATGGTAATGAAAAATGCATTCAACACATACATGTTAATCTGTTTCACCTGTTCTTCTGGTAGTGCGGGCATTTTACTAGTCAAATCTTTCAAAAAGTAATGCCACCGATTAATAAATGCTTGGTTCTTCGCCACATCTGGTGTATCAATCCATTTCTTAACCTTTATCTTCGTTCGCTCTTTTTTCTTGCACTCATTCACCTGCAAGAAATATTGAAAGGAACCATTTTCATAGATTCGACCAAGAGGGAAAATGCGACACATACCCGGACGCAAAGCATGAATGCTACAACGTCCATCCGCATCCAAAAAGGCACAGCTTTCCTTCTCTCCAGTCATCTTAAGGTTTGGCAAAATCTGTCCTTCTACCACATTCAAGTCCAACTTGTCAATCAACAATTCTTCAAACTTACAGTTAAGTCCTGTGGTCAAACGATACACATCATATGGGTCTAGCACAATGGAATTGCCCATACCCTGACAACAGGCAGAGCACCCCTTACAGTCGTCACAGCCTGCCTTTACCATATCGTTTAACCCATATAATTTTCCATCCGATATTTCATCCATGTTAATATTGCGTTCCATGGTTTGTACCCCCTTTCCAGTCAACATTTCTGACCATCTTTCATCATCTCCAATCTCAGTTGCTGATATTTTGTCACCAACTGACTTGCTTATATTGTAAGAGTATTAAATTGCCTTTTTCACAACACTGCGGAAAAAGCTTACCACCGGTCCAGTGAAAAAACCAACCACAATAGTTGCAAACCCTATTGTGCCACCGGATAGGAACCCAATTGTAATACACAACATATCTGTAAAAATCCTACCTGCTTTGAATGGAATTTTTTTGTGGGTCTTGTCCTCTATCAACTGCGCAATCATATCATACGGTGCAATTCCAAGGTCACATTCCATATACACTGCAATTCCAAAACACATAACCACAATACCAACCAAAAGCAAAAGAATTCGTACTATAAATAGCTCTTGCACACTTTCCACTGTGACTCCACACAAACCACATAGATACAGGCAAAAACTAACAATATAGCCAAGCCCTATCATATTAAAGAACGCTCCCACACCAAAGCTTTTGGGATACATAATAATCACCGGTATAAACATCAAAATATTAAGCATCACCTGTAACGTTCCATAACTAATTGGCAAATGCTGAATCAACCCAAACACCATACAAGAAAATGGGTCTGTTCCAAATCCTGCCAGACGCAACAAGCTCACTCCAATTCCCAAAAAAACAATGGCAAACATCATATATATGAATCGTTTCCAACCAATATTTTTAAAATAGTTCTGTAATTTCTGTATCATTTGTACCGTCCTCAATCTTATTGCTAATCTCAATCCGTCGTTCCATTTGATATAAAACAAAGAATTTTAACGCAATTGTCTATAAAGTCAAAAAGAACCCTAAAAGAGTTCTCTTTATCCATCTAATCAATCCGCTAGTAGCTTGGAAATATTCATCACCAAATCATTATAAATACATACACGAATATCGTCATGAAACATGTATTGATCACTTTGTTCGTTATTCTCCAAATCATACACTTGAACTGTTTCAGTTAGGGGATTGACAATCCAATATTCCCGAACCCCCGCCGTACGATACTTAAATAACTTTATACTATAATCCTTATTCTTTGTACTTGGGGATACAACTTCAATAATCCAATCCGGTGCACCATTGCAACCCTTGTCGTCTATTTTGTCTTTGTCACAAATAATTGACAAGTCTGGCTCCATATAATTACGATTATCCTTATTCAAAAAAACAGCAAAAGGGGCCGAAAACACATGACATGAACCATGATTCTTTTTAATGAAATCTACTATCTTGTAATGCAATTCCGATACAATTCTCTGGTGTATTGTATTAGGCGGTGCCATGTCGTAAATCACACCATCAATCAGTTCTGCACGCTGTCCCTCTGGAAGCGCATAAATATCATCAATGGTATAATTATCTTCCCTTAATAATGGCATATTACATTCCCCTTTCATGGTTATTTTCTACATTATTATAACCCATTTACTTATAATAAACAAATAATTTTAATCTTCTAACCTCTCATGAGAAGTAACCACTTGATTCTTGCCGTTGGCCTTTCCGTAATACATGTTGCGGTCTGCTTCTTCAATCATAGCACGAATCGTCTGCTTTTTCTTATAATCTGCCACACCGATGGTTAATGTCACCCTCACCCTTGCATCCTTTTGCTTCACTACTGTATTCATTACATCCTTGCGAATACGTTCTGCAACCTTACGTGCCACATCTAGCTCTGCCTTAATCAAGATGAGGATTTCTTCGCCACCCCAACGGCAAACAGAATCTTCCTCTCTCACATCGGTGGCTATGGCATTGGCAATCGCAATTAACACTTCATCACCACAGTCATGTCCATAGGTATCATTCACCTTCTTAAAATCATCAATATCTACCAGCATAATGCAAAATTGTTGTCCTTGCTGCTCTGCTTGATCCAAAACCTCTTTTAAACGCTCATTCATGCATCTGCGATTCAAAAGCCGTGTCAATGGGTCGTAATTCGCAGCCTCGCCAAGCATACGGTTTTCCATCTCCAACTGTCGTTGCATATAGTTAATCTCCAATGCAAATAGCGAGGAGAACAGCACCAACATTACAAATGCAATAATAATATTAAAATAGTACAAACATATCTGTAAATTGCCCGTGTCGAAATTCTGATAATTCGGCTCTATTCTTCCGCAGGCTACTCGAACCAAAATAAAACTTGCACCTGTCACAATGGAGGTTATGATTGGTATAGAGATTCTTTCCTTCAAGCCCGGTAACGCATAGGTCAGATAAAAGGATGCCGGTATCATAGCTAAGGTATACATAGTAAATCCCCAATCCCAGCCAAACAAAATAGATGAAATCGCTGAATAAGAAACAATCTCCACAATGGAAGAATAAAACACAAACATATATTTCTCTTTTGGAAGAAAAACAAAAGTGTGCAACAGATAAAACACAATGACACCAATGTTGTACCAAACCATAGGCATAACGCCATGAGAGAAAAAGGAAAATGCAAATATTAAATGAATACATGCGATTCCCACATTCATCATCCTATATTTAGTTTGATTATCTACTGTCCTCGTCCCATTACAAACCTGACGAATATTGTGCTGCCAATTACTCATATCCCATCATTCCTCTTTTTCTAGCTTCTATCCTGCTTTTTCTTCAACAACGCATTCATATCAAGCTTTTCATTCTGTCCCGCTACATTGCGGTTATCCTTGTTCTTGTTATTCGCATCCTTCTTGGCGGATACTGACTTCTTTTCCTTCTTTGAAGACGTCTTCACCGCTGTCTGTACCGACATTGCCTCATGTCTTTGTGCAGACGCATTCTCTGACTGATTCTCGATATTTTGTTGCAAGTCTCTTATCTGCACAACTGTCTGCTCTGACTTCGTCACAGCATCTTCTGTCAAATGCGCTCTCATCTTCTCGTCTCTTATGACAGATGTTTTCTTGTTATGTTTCGCTCGCCCTCTTGCAAATTTCACCTTTGCAAACATCTTACCACAAAATATCTTGAAATAGTATACCACATCAAAAGAAAATCTGCGAATAATAATATCAAACAAGAACAATAAAATTGCTAATATCAAAAGTGGAACGGTAAGCGATATCTTAGCTTTCACCATCTGCTGCTCCAAGTCCCATACATTCTCTTCCATGGTAAATGACTGCCCATCCGCTTGCTTCACTAAAGTTTCCAAATTTGTTTCAGAATTTGTAAACTGATACTCTGCGGAATACTGATTCGCATAGGCGGTATTGTAATTCTTTTCAACCTTGTCACCCTTCATCCTACGAAGACTGACGCTGTATACACCAATTTCCTCCATGTCAACGGTAGCTTCAAATGAGCCCGGTTTCACTGCATCTAAGGTAATTTCTCGCGGGGTACCATTTTCATCGGACACAACTGCCACCACCTTAGTATCCTTGTCATATTCCTTGGTTTCATAGGCAATAACGGCTGTATTACCCTCCTTAGTCACCTCTAATGTGTCATCCCCTAATTCTGTATCAGAAATCACATAGTGAATAATATTAGACCACAGCATTGGATAATTCTCCCATGTGGCATATTGCGCTGTCCACTCATTGTTGCCATCACTATTCCACGCTACGGTTCTTCCCAATCCATACTGCCAGGTAGAAAGAATCGGGTCTTCTCTATCTGACTGCAAAATCACATCCGCTGTCTGTTTAGGTGTAGCTGCAATATATCCCATAAGCGCAGGACATCCCTCATCCATTACACCGTTTAAAATGGCATTGTTACTAGTAATTACCGGATGAAATTCTTCATTTATCAAATATGTGTTGGTGGACAGATAAACCTCCTGTGCAAAAATTCGTGGTATAGAATTATTCACATCCGTGTAATAAAATCTACCACCACACTCCTCCGCAATCTTTGATAAGGTGGATTGATCAGAGCCTACGCCTACTGCCACAGTGGACACAGTGATTCCCGCTGCATTTATCATTTCTAATAGCTCACTGTATTGATTATGTCCATCCTGTCCGTCTGTCAACAAAATGATATGCTTAAGCTTTGCATCACTCTTTAACATCTTCAGGTAAGCTTCCTGTAATGCAGGATAAATGCTGGTTCCACCACCATATCCAATGGTACGAATCTTATCCTTCAGGCTCTCTGGGTCAGATGCTTGTTGCAGAGCAACTACCCAGTTAAATGAATCATCAAACGCCAACACGCCAGCTTCATCACTTTCACGAAGGGTGTCCACACCAGAAAGAGCTGCCTGCTTCGCCAAATCCAAGCCTGTCACAGTACTACTTTCTTCCGAAGGTGTTGTCATACTACCAGACTGGTCAATCACGAAGGTCATCGCCATCTTCGGCACTTCCTTCTCTCCTTGCAAATCCATATTCACTGGAAGCATTTCCTCCAGCTTTGTTCCACGATAATTTCCCAACGCAAAGCTGTTATCACCACCGATACAGATATATCCACCGGCATAGTCCTTCACATAGCTATCCAGCACATCCGCAAAACCATCCCGCATATCATCATAATGCGCATTCAGCGTAATTACTGCTTTATATCGATTCAATTCCGATAACGTTACCGGTACCGCCGTTGGAGTAACCGTGTCATATCCAATATTAGCTGCATCTAGTACCTTCTGAAACTCTTCCGCTTCTCCTGCAGGTCCCTCCACAAGCAAAACCTTTGGTGATGCTTGGATTTCCGCAAAATTCACATAGGTATTGTTGACAGAAATGGTGTCCTCCACTGGCTCGATAACCGCTTTGTATTCTGCAATGGTTCCTTCCTCACCCACATCTTCAAACACGAACTGATTCTTTCCCTTATTCAGACGAATCTGCTGTTGCCCCTTAGCAATTCGTCCAGAGTAAAGGGACAAAAGGGCATCTGTCTCCACATTGGATGTGACAGACACGATAACATTGTAGTGGTCTCCCACATGAATCACCGATGGAACCTCTAATCCATCAATATATACCTCGCGATTCCCACTTACACTATCTTCCATAGCAATGGCATAAAGCTCTACACCCCTGCCCTTCAGGGTAGTAGCTGCAAGGTTCATATTGCCCTCATTTTCACTTCCATCTGTAATTAACACCAGTCGCTTGGTAACGCCCTCATCAAACATCCCACACGCAGTGGTAATGGCTTTCTCAATATTGGTTGCAATGGTAACCGGCTCCGTGGTAAACTCCGCAAATATCTTTTTATCAGACAGGAATTGGTCCACTGCCGTGTCCTTACCAAATGCTACAACACCTGCCAGATTCTTATCCGGCATGGTAGCAATCGTCTCGGTGAGATAGTCCTCCATCTCCTCTATATTGCCACTCATACTGTCTGACACATCTACAAGGAAAATGGTCTCTGCCTTCTTTTGTTTCTTAGAAACAGATACTCCTGCTATAGCAAGAATCACCAATAAAAGCACCATTGTACGCACCACAAGAAATTGCTTTTTCTTGTTGGAATTCACCTGGTAAACATATATAATCCACTCCACAATCAGGAACAAAATGGCAAAAATTAACAACAAATTGCGAATCGCCCGTCCGCCAGTCTTACGATTTTCTTTGTTGCCCTCAAGTACAACCGCATCCACCGGAATTACATTCGATTCCTCTGCCACCGGGAAGTTGACTATCTCCTGTACAGAAATAGTACCGCCTAATAACCAGTCGCTAAGCTGGGACATCACAATTGGGAATTCTGTCTGCAATGCTAAATCCGTGTTGTGAATATCAAATCCCATCACAGCAACATTATGCCCCTCTGCATTTCCATAGTATCCAACCACATTTCCTGTATCGGTCTTCACAAATGGAAGTCCCCATTCTGGCAATGCATAAGTGTGTGCCTTGGTAATGCCAAATGCGTAATTTTCAGCATAAACTGTCACATCACTTTCTGTAAAGGACAATACCTGATTGGTAACTTCATTTTCTTTCTCTATGTAACCATTTTCATAAAAGTCCTTATCCTGATTTACAAAGAAAAATGCTGCATCCTCTGGAAATGTACTAACATCAAACTCTTCTGGCAGGGTAACCCCATCAAATACATACATATCAAATGGTTCCCCATTGTCTCCCACGGTCTGATATAACACGGACACATCATCTGACTTGTAAACCGTCACATTCTCTTCTAGGGAGAGGGCTTTCTCCAAAAATACATTGCCCTCTGACAACAACAAAATATTCTTCTCCGTCTTTCCGGTTACAACTGCAGCCTGACTATTGTCTGCAACCAATGCATCCTTTGCACTTAACTCTGCTCGCAGGATTGTACTTCCATCCACTGGAATTGTCTGACTGTTAAAGTAAATGGTCTCACTATCACCTGCGGCAACTGTAACCTCCTGCACATCCACGATATCTGCATTGACATACAAGCTCACGTCCTGAGTCACCGTTTCTTCTCCGTAGTTGGTAACCTTAGCAAGGGCTTCCACTGGTGCAACTGATTTGTTGGATTCGTCCTGCTCCTCTGTAATTCCATTCACAGAAGCTCCATTCGTTGTAACCTCGTCCACAGAATAACTTACATAATCCAAAGAACAGTTTTCTCCCTTGGAATACACATTTTCTACTACCAAGGCTGCTTTTTCATTGCCCTTCGTCCACTGGGAACTCCCAAAATCTGTATCGGTATAACAGATAATCTGCACATTGGGAAGGTCCGTCACAAGAGAATTGACTAGATTGGTAGCTAAATCCAAATTGCCCACCTCCAAGGTTGGCTGAATTTCCCTCAACCGATGCTTAATAGTAGTCTTGTCCGTTCCTTGATACACTACACTTGCCTCGGAATTACAAGCAATCAAAGTAATGGTACTATTTTCACTTAGTCCGTCAATTTCACGCTCTGCCTGCTTGATACTATAATCCAGTCTGCTGTCAGAATCCTCGTAAAGATACTGCATACTAGCACTATTATCCACCACAATCACTGCATTTTCCTGCACTGCACCGCCCTTGTTTAACACTGGTGCCATAAGCGCAAAAATAAGAAGCAGCATAAGGAAAATCTGCAAATACATCAAAATATTTTGTTTTAACTTCTCAAATGGGGTATTCGCCTCTAGGTTTTTGTAAATCTCCTGCCATAGCAATGTTGAGGAAAAAGGCTGATCCTTTACCTTCTGCTTTAGTAAGTACAGCAGGATGATAACTGGTATTACTACCAGAAATGCCAAAGGCCACATATTCTGTACACTCATAGTATCTCCTTCCCTGACTTTCCTTTGAAGCCGGACGAGGAATTTCACCCAAACCCCACTGTCTGCACATTCAGTGATAATAACCGTGCTCGGGTTGTGCTAACCATTCCGATGAGCCTCAAACCATGTGTACCCTTTTCGACAAAGGTCTCAAGGGTACACTGAGTCTCATCTCCATAGCACAAAGGTCGCACGAATGATTACACATGAATGTATGCAGACAGGAAAACGTATTCTTTGGGTGAAATTCCTCTGTTATCGTCTTAAAAACAAAGTCTTCGCCACACCCGATGCCGGCAATCTATTCGTTCCATAGGCATCATGTCTCAACAACAGATTGTTGTTAGATGTATTGTTTTTATTCACTGTTTGTCAAATTATCATTTTCCCTGCAACACGCCGGAAAATCCGTGTAGCATTGCATTTACTAAGGATTCATCTGAGCGAATGCTCACATACTTTGCTCCATACTTTCTTGCAAGTCTTTGAAGATTCGTCTGCATATCGGTGAGCTGTTCCTTATATTTCTTAATGGTTGCATTAGACATGGTAATCTTCACGCGATTACCAGTTTCCATATCCTGAATATTCAAGGTTCCCTCATAATCGATTTCCATTTCTTCCTTTGCCAACACTTGAATTAGCACGATGGTCTGTTTTCGAAATGCCAGATATTTCAAAGCCTCTTCGATGCCCTGTTCGTCCAAAAAGTCGCTGATAATAATGGAAACCCCACCAACCTGTACCGGTCGGGATAAAATGGTCTTACTAAGGGCGGTTTTGCCATCAAACTGCATGCGGTTTAAATCATTTAGCACATGTGAAAACGCCGCTCCTCCATTTACACCCTTTCCCTTTTTCAGAGAATTCTCCTTCATCTCGTTGATGTACACACGGTCTAGATTATTCAGCACAATATAGGAAAGTGCGCCAGCAATCTGCAATGCCATCTTCGATTTCGGAGCCTCACCAAAGCACATAGAACGGCTAGTGTCAATGAAAATCTGGAAAATCCCCTCCTTCTCCTCCATAAACTGTTTGATATAAAGCTTATCTGTACGTCCATATGCATTCCAGTCAATTCGACGGATATCATCTCCTAACATATACTCACGAAAATCGGAAAATTCCACTGAAGAACCCTTTGCACTGGACTTTCGTATACCACTCATCCCCTGGGACAGACGCATATTCAGGCTCATTTTTAACGTATTCAGTTTGTCAAAAAATCCTTTATCAAAAACTGTATTATCCATATAACTCCATTATTCATTTACGAATTTTATTCGTTACCATTTTCTGTTTCTGCTTTATTTTGTTCTCTTAAAATCTCTTCTATATAATCACAATCGATTTCTCCTTCATACACCTGATAGAAGAAAGGGTCCTTACGAACATCTACCTTACTATTGATAATGAATTGCTTTGAACCTCCGTTTTTCATCTCAATGGTTACCCGATATTGATATCCCGAACGAAACAGGGAAATTCCTATTCGTTTCATTGTGACAGAGGACAAATTATCAATAATATATTCCATGTCCTCTTCCTTCGTTATTGTTGCGTCTCTTCCTGTATTGCCATCAAAAATCTCAATGGTCTCTACATTCTCGGGCTGTACCCCTGCCACAGGGGAAACCGGTTTTCCCCAAAAATAGACTCCAACCACTACAAACAATACAAGGACAATACTAATTACAATTATCCACTTATTTTTCATAATTCCTCCTATGTGATGATTATCCACATTGTAACTTACGTTACACCGTCTTCACCGATGCCATAATCTCTCGAACCACATCATCTGCACTTACTCCGTCAGAAATTGCCTCAAAGTTAAGAGCTAATCTGTGACGCAACGCCGGATATGCCACAAACTGCACATCCTCAAATGCAACATTGTATCTTCCTTCCATGAACGCTCTCGCCTTGGCAGTCTTTACAATTGCCTGTGCTGCACGAGGACTGGCACCATTTGCCACATATTTCTTCGTAACCTCCGGTGCATCCGCACTTTCTGGATGAGTTGCCACCACCAAAGACAATGCATAATCCATAACCGCATCGGAAATCGGCATATCCTTAATGGTCGTACGGATTGCCATAATATCCTCTCCGTTCATAATCGGAGAAAGCTCCACTTTCTGGTTAGTAACAGTAATATCCATAATTTTCTTTAATTCGTTCTTACCCGGAAACTCCACTAACAGCTTAAACAGGAAACGGTCAAGCTGCGCTTCTGGCAATGGATAGGTTCCCTCGTTCTCAATTGGATTCTGGGTTGCCAATACCATAAATGGTTTCGGAAGCTCGTAGGTTGTCTTACCCACTGTAACGGTCTTTTCCTGCATCGCCTCCAGTAACGCAGACTGCGTCTTCGGTGTGGCACGGTTAATCTCATCTGCCAATACAATATTAGCAAATACCGGTCCCGGCTCAAACTGGAACACGTTGTTTCCCTCTTCTTTGATAATCAAATTCGTACCAGTCACATCTGCCGGCATCAAATCCGGTGTAAACTGGATTCTAGAAAAGCTGGTAGATAACACCTTGGAAATCGCTTTTACAAGCTCTGTCTTACCAAGTCCTGGAACACCCTCTAACAATACATTACCATCAGACAGAATTGCCAACAGAACCTGCCGGATAATGTCACGTTGCCCGATAATTCCCTTTCCGATTTCCTCCTCACACATCTTAACCTTGTTAATCATTTCCTGTAATGTTTTCTCGTCCATCTCTATCTCCTTTCTCCTCTTATCCCTATCTCATACTATTGCGAAACTATTAAAACCTTCTATTGAGTTATGCAAAGTAAACAACTACCATAAGTAGGTGCTTCGAAACCCGTCGGTACTTAATGAGAGATTTTTCTCGAATTTAGTACCGCTACGCGTTGAGGCAGCGAAAGCGTGCCTACGTTGGTTTGTTTGCTTTGTATAACTCTTATACATAGTTTTTAGTTTCGCAACTATCTCTCACTCAATTCAACCCATTAAAATAGTTTCGTATCTTTTCCTTAATCTTTCCTGGATAACTGGATCCATCCACCTTTTTGTAGGCCTTATTCTTATATTCACCAGAAACATCATCATAACTCACCTTATCTCCAGACCAGGTTCGTGACTCATTGGATTTCTCCTTGGTGCTACTGTCATTACCATTTGCCTGACCAGTAAGATTCTCATCATCCCCCAGTTCACCTTCTGGAATGGTTACATTTTCAGCTGTTTTATTAGAACCTTCCTTACCGTCCTTGCCACCATAATTCCAGCCTGCACCTCCACCGGAACCATTTCCTCCACTACCAGAACCATTTCCGTTACCGTTACCGTCTTGACCATTCTGTCCACCATTATTCCCCTGTTGACCAGATTGCCCCTGTCCATTCTGACCTTGGGAATTATTGTTACCACTCTGACTTTGATTGCTCTGTGATGCGTTGTTGCTATTGCTGTTATTCTGGGAATTAGAAGCGTAATCTGAATTGGAAGAACTCTTACTTGCTTCACTTAATGCTTGGCTAGCCTGTGCATAAGAATCATTCGAATAAGAAGAATTCTTATAATCCTCTGCCGCTTGAGCCAATTGAGAATTGCCTGTAGCCGCTGCCAGTTTCTTTAACTTTTCGTAGGCTTCTGCCTTTTCTTCATCCGTTCCCTTCTCTGCCTTTTCCAAGGCTTCCTTGGCTTCCTCTAACAATTCCTCTTCCTTATTCTGTTGCCGCTCCTCGCTTTCCTCTGCCGCCTGCGCCAGCATCTCACTTAAGGTCTTGTCCTGAACATTCTTACTTGCCATCTCCATTTTCTTGGTGATGCGTTCCTCAGCCTTCTTCAAATCCTCATAGGACTCCGCTTCCCTTAATTCCTTTTTCGCATTATCTAATTGCTCTTTCACGTCCGCAATTTCGCTTTCTGAAAGCTCCTCTGCCTTATCCAATTCCTTTTCTAACTTCTCTAACTCCGCAATCTCTTCCTTTGCTTCTTTGCTCACCTCATGTCGCATCTCGGCAAGCTGTTTCGCCGGTGTGTCCACCAAGCTACAAACCACAAAGAGAATGGAAAGCAATGCAAACATTCCAAATTGTTTCCATGCAATCCGAATTGGAAATTCCTTTCGAATACTGAAATTCTCCAGAATTCTCACCGCATCCCGCTTCTGCAAAACGGCGAACACATCCTCCTTACCAACAAGATAAAATGCAGTAGATATCTTTTCCTTATGTCCCTTTGCGTCCGCATACAAGGCTGCCTCCATCGGGGTTGGCGTCTTTCGAACACCCCAAATGATTCCAGCAAAAAAAGACGCAACGAGCACCATTGTTGCCACTACAATTACATAGTAAAATGGCACCACCAGTGCAATCAGTGAAAGAATCACCGCAATCAACATTCCGCCTCCAGCAAACTTGATTAAATTATCTATTACAAATTGTTCCCGCACTCTGTTTCGTACACGATACACAAAACGCTTAATCTGACTATCCAATGCATATCCTCCTAATT
Source organism: Lachnospiraceae bacterium (assembly GCA_017439675.1). Classification (GTDB taxonomy): domain Bacteria; phylum Bacillota; class Clostridia; order Lachnospirales; family Lachnospiraceae; genus CAG-590. The sequence goes on along the minus strand of JAFSIQ010000024.1, from coordinate 13,145 downwards.
ACATAAATCTCCGCTATGCTAACAACGCATAAACCTTTACTTCATAAGGAATTCGTCTAAACCTTGTCTTGTGATATTATACACAAAACAAAATATAATCTACTTTCTTTTCTTGTTTCTTGTCGCTGCAATCTTCAACGAAGCAAGCTTTAAAAATCCAACGGATACTAACAAATTCACCACTACCGAAATCGGAATCCATGCTTTGTAAATCACCCCATACACTGCTGGTAAATCCACATCTCCTGCCTCTTCAATCAAAGTATACAAGTCATAGCTTGACATAGTGCGAATCAAGAAATCCACAAATCCCGAATATGGATTCAAAAACATAATCATTGGAATCGCCCCTAACTGAAACTGCTGTGCTTTCATTATCTCATCCTGATATGCCTTCATGGAAATTCCTGCCGTTAAAATAGTAAAGGTGACAAAGATAATGGAAAGACCAATGACAATAGTTAAAATAGTAGCAAGTACCGATTTCTTCACCACACTGGAGCAAAACACTCCCACACTTCCAACATAGATACCAATGGACAAAAGCATTGCAAACAATCCAAACAATGCGCCCCAGCTCATTCCACCGAGCACAAAGGCAATCGCCATAACGGGAACACTGGTAATCATATACATCATAACCACCATCATGGCTGACTGTAGCTTACCAAGAGCAATGGAAAATGGTGACACCGGCGTGGTTAACATAATATCAAGTGTTTGTCTCTCTCTTTCTCCAGATATGGAACCGGAGGTGATAATTGGTACAATCAGACTAATCAGACCGCACTCAATACATCCCAACACGGGAAACAGATAGCTCAACGCTGAATAATCATATCCGCCATAGGTACTGCTCAAATTCGTAGTTACCATGACAATCAAGACAATGAACGCCAAAAATGCATTAATTCCCATAATAGCAAAGGACATCTTAATACTTCTAGAGCCCACCATCAATTCTTTTCTTAAAATCGGATTCATTCGAAGTTTCTTTTTCATCCCTGCACTCCTCCTGTTATCTCAAGGAATAAGGATTCCAAATCCTCTTTTTCCCGGTAATAATTGCTGACTAATATGTTCTTCTCCACCAATCGTTTCAAAAGCTCAGCTGCTTCCATATCGTCACCACCAAAGGATACTAAAGCTTCCTCTTCTGTAAAGGTGACCTTACTCACCTTCGGTTGTTCCTTCAACAAGGTGGACAAATACTGTCTACCCTCTTCGGCATCTTCGTAATCCGGAGTAAATGCACGTATGTGAAGAGGCTGACTTCCATGGGTACGGTTCATAATCTCCTCAACCCTTCCGCTGACAATCAACTTACCCCGCTCCATAATACCGATACTGGTACACATCTCTGCCAATTCCGGCAAAATGTGGGAACTGATAATAATAGTCTTTCCCATGGCACCGAGATTCTTTAATACTTCCTTCATCTCAAAACGTGCCCTCGGGTCTAGACCAGAGTTTGGTTCATCCAATACCAGCAAATCTGGATTATGTATCAATGCTCTTGCCACACAGAGTCTTTGCTTCATACCTCTAGAAAGCGTATCTACAAACACGTCCTTTTTATCTGAGAGATTCACCAGTTCCAATAATCCCTCTGCAATCTCATCCACATCCTGCTTTTCCATTCCATACATAGAACCGTAAAACTCCATGTATTCCATTACCTTTAGGTTATCATACACACCGAAGAAATCCGGCACATATCCAACCTTTCTTTTAATATCATCCGGATGGGTCAATGCGTTCACACCATCCACATATACTGTTCCGCTAGTAGCCTTCAAGAGACCGCAGACAATTCGCATAGTGGTGGTCTTACCGGCGCCATTTGGTCCCACAAAACCGAATATTTCACCCTTTTCAATATGTAGATTCAAGTCATTTAATGCAAGGAATTTACCATATCGTTTTGTTAAATTCTGTATCTGTAACATTTATTCAACCCCCCATGCACTAATCTTTGGAACATATGTGGTATAGTTTGTATCTGATGATATGTATTTCAATATCAGAACTCCATTCTTCATATATTTTTGAATCTCGTCTTCATAAATGGTATCTCCATTTACAAAAATCTGTTCATAGTCACCAGTCTCCATATTGTAGGCATAGACATCTGCTCGGCGCCAGTAGGTATAACTTTCCGTATTTGGAACTTCTGCCACCCGCATTTCCATAATATGGGGACAATCTTCAAATGAGTAGGTAACCACCAACTCGGAGCTGTAAATCATTCTGTCATATTCGTCAAACTCGCCCTGAGATGCCACACTTAACGAATCAATATTAGAGTAATACTCACCCTCTGTAATATCAGCGTAATCCGCAGTATATGTGCTGTATAGCACCGCACATCCGCTTTGTTCTACCTTGCTGTTCTGTGTAAGTTCCGGCACATAAGAAGCCACTGTACCCCAGATGTAGCCTCTCTTCTGGTCTGTGTCTGACAGCACAGACACCTCCATCATATCATTTGCTTGTGCTGCAATCTCCTTTTCCAAGTTAAAATTCAAAAGATTGGTCGGTGTAGAAAAGCTTCCATAAGTACTTCGCTGGAATACCTTAGATGAATCAATGGTTACTGTCTCACCTTTTTTCACATCACCCACCTTGCAGAGGTAATTTTCAAAGCTTACCACTACTTCCGTCAGGTCATAACAGGTGTTATTGGTTACCGTTCCTTCAAAACCAGTAGTCTTACAGGTAAGGTTACCATCAATGGAACCAATGTTATTCTCCGTGTTATTCTCCAGCACAAATGCATTTTCCTGGAATGCCTCTGTGTTATTAAATGTGACCTTATTGCTGTCACCCTGCTTCATAATCATGTAGCTATAATCAGAATTGTCACCATTTCCAAAAATGTTATAACTGTAATCATACTGATTGCGTCTAAAACCGCCATAGCCTTTTGCAAACTCAATTGTATACTCCTGCGCATTCGGACAGACCACCGTGGTAAATACCTTTTCCGCCTTAACACTATCCTCTAATCCTATCATAGAAAACGTGGTGACAAGCGGTTTATTCACCCGATAAAAAAATCCTGTAACGTAGATAATTGCGGTAAAACCAAGTGCAACCAACGGTATGGTTACCCATATCTTTTCTCGCTTATTCATTTTCTTTAATATGACATAAAGAATCGGACCAACCAAAACAACGTATGCAATCAAAATAATACCATACAAAAGCACACTTGGCTTCCTTCCAGAATCTGCCAGTTTAGACAAGTTAAACCCATTATAAAGGTAGTTGTACTCTGAATTGGTTCCGTAAAGTTTCGAAAGAGTTCCTTCCACCTTAGCTTCTTCTATCAACAGCTTGCCAATTTCCTTTCGGTTAGGTGCGCTGCTTAGTGGCTCCATTCCAAGGGAGTAGGACAATACAACCACTTGTCCCAATCCATATGATTTTTTATAAGCGGAACCCTCGGTCACTTTGGCAGAAAATGCTTCCCCACCTTCTAATTCAAAGGAAATACAATCTATATTGAGAGTCGCGGACTGCTCTGTATCCTCTGACTCAGTCTCCGTTGACTCCTCTTCCAATGATTCCGAATCTGTTCCTGCATCCTCTCTCACTTCCGTATCTTCTGTTTGTGTATCTTCCGTTTGCGTATCCACTTGCGGTGTTGTCTCCTCTCCTGTAATAACGGTAGAAACACCATCTTCTGTCACATAACTTCCATTGGTCCATACATTGGCAGGTTCCAAGTCATTCCATGTCACTTTTTGTTTTCCTAAGGTTCCTAATGTTCCCGAAACAAAATCATCTCGAAAACAATGCAATACATTTTGATAGTGATTACCCAATCCAAGAATCAGAACACCACCATCACTCACCCATGCTTTCAAGGTGTCATATTGCTCAGTACTGAGCTGCGCAGTATCAAAATTATCAATTATAATGTACTGTAATACCTCTAGTGCCTTTGCGTCCTCCGGAAAACTATCTTTCGTGAGTTCTAAAATCCCAGAAATGGATTCGTACCCATCTATATTCATGCTCAGTCCATCCATGTAGCTAAGTGCACTATAGTCATCACTCAACACACCGACCGTAACCTTATTGCCTACACCTTCCATAGGAACGATGTTATTTTCTGCATAGACAACCTTCCCTTTCTCATTCAACAATTCAATCTTAACATTTCCTTCTGAGTTAATACTAGTAGGTACAAAAGTAAATGTCTTCGCCTCACCTGCAGATAAGGTAATCTCTTCGCCATATGCCACCACCGTTGAACCATAATCTACACTCGGTGTAACTCTTAGTATACCGATAAAATTCTCCTTACATGTCACCCGTATCTGAATCAACACTGGTGTGTCATAAAGTACCAATCCATCAATACCATAGACTGCTTCCACGGTAAAATTCTTATTCTTTGTGGTTATCTTTTCTGTTACGTTGGATGTAGCATTGGTTTTCATCCCTGGTGTTATCATTCCAATCAATAACAACACTAGCACCAGTGCTATCCATTGCTTTCCTCTCCTTGTTCTCATAAGCCTCTCCTTTACTTCTTTTCATCCTTGTAAGCAAGTGAAAATGCTAATCGCATTGTACCACACTTTACCAAATACAAATCTTACGTTTTCCTTAATTCTATCTGAATAATATATTATCTTTTGTATTTTCCCTTCCTGACAAAAGAAGTCTTTCCTGCTTTTTCCTGCATTTTGTCATACTGCTCGTACATATCCTGTACACTGTTCTCCAATAAGAAATAGTGCTTTATGTAAGGAATTAGCAATCCCATCAACAATATCATCAACAACAAAAGTGGTATGGAGAAATTATGAAATGTATATAGGAACACCATGGTGGTCATCAGCGCAAACAATACTGTTACTACTAAATGAATAAAACGTTCATGGGCAAAAAAAGCTATCTGTACCAGATGTTTTTGCATTTCTTCCTCCCAATCTCTCTCCTCTTCTAATTCCAATAATCGGTTTACATAATTCATATACTGCTTGATTCTGTCTGCCATACTTCCTTCCTCCTAATATCCTTTCACATATATAATTTGTTAGACAATTGCCTAAATACTTCTTAATTATTAGACGCCATCTGCTACTCCTTTCGCAATCTCTTCCACCTGCGACAATGGTAGCTGTGTTTTTCTAGCCGCTTCCTCTACTGACACACCCTGTTTCAAATATCTTTTTGCCACATATTCCAGCGACTCTCCCACCTCTATAATATGTCCATCGGGATCATAGATTCGAATGACCCTTTGCCCCCAATCATGTTCCATTGGTGGATTCACATACTCTATCTCATAAGAACCATGATTCATCTTCTCAATAAAAGAATCCATATCATTTTCTTCAAAATATAATTCGGCGTCATTGCCATAGGATACCACCTTCTTATTTGTAAAATTTTCCCATATCGTCTGTTCTTGTAGCACTAATCCTTCCGTAAGGATTACATTTCCACCAAAATCTGTAACCACATTCAACCCAAACAAATCCTCGTAAAATGCTTTGGATAATTCTATGTCCTTCACAACAATTAATATATTTTTCAAATGCATGTCATTCCCCTCCTTCTCTTTCCAAAGTATAGCATTTCCCCTTTTCTTTCTCAAGCCGAATCACGATTCTATAACAAAATGTGGGTTGACACTTCCACTTCAATGTGTTACTCTACATTTACTTAGTGAATTACAATAATTCCATCTATGAAATACTGTGATAAGGAATAGTAGAATTTCGGAAGTATTCAGAGAGCTGTTGGTTGGTGTGAAACAGTTATGGATGAGATTTGAACTCGCCTTTGAGTAGCCCACTGAACATATCATATCTGGTAAGTAGGTGAGGACGGAACCCAACCGTTATGTTAGGGAGGATATAAGACGCTAGTCCGTATCTGCAATGAGTGTATACATATTATGTATGAATTAGAGTGGTACCGCGTAAGTTCAGCCTTACGTCTCTAGACAAGGAGACGTAGGGCTTTCTGTTTGATTTGAGGAAACTTTACCATGATACTATAACAGAGTACATAAGATTGGGATAATTACCATATTTTGTAACTGTTCAATGCAAAACATTTTCGAATGAATCTCTGAACCGTTACATAATTATGTAGCAGATACAAATTCAGGAAAGAGAGGTAAGAATTATGATGGATGCAACCAAGTATAAGAGAAATTATTTTATGCCACCTGTAGAGTCCTTGGAATGGACCAAAAAGGAATATGTCGATAAAGCACCGGCATGGTGTTCTGTAGATTTGAGAGACGGTAATCAAGCGCTTATCGTGCCAATGAGTTTAGATGAGAAAATCGACTTCTTCAAAATGTTAGTAGAAGTAGGTTTTAAGGAAATTGAAGTTGGTTTCCCTGCTGCTTCTGAAACAGAGTACGATTTCTTAAGAGCATTAATTGATCAGAATTTAATTCCAGATGATGTAACTATTCAGGTACTTACTCAGGCAAGACCTCACATCATCCAGAAGACCTTCGAAGCGGTAAAAGGCTGCAAACACGCAGTGATCCACCTTTACAATTCTACCTCCTTGGCACAGCGTGAACAGGTATTCAAGAAATCCAAGGAAGAGATTAAGCAGATTGCCATTGAAGGCGCTAAAATGTTACTAGACTTAACAAAAAAGGATGGTGGTAATTACCAGTTTGAATATTCACCGGAATCATTTACTGGTACTGAAGTAGATTATGCATTAGAGGTTTGTAATGCCGTTATCGATATCTGGCAACCAACCCCTGACAACAAAGTAATTATCAACTTACCTGCTACCGTCGAAATGTCATTGCCTCACGTATATGCAAGTCAAATTGAGTATATGAGCAAGAACATGAACATGCGAGAAAACGTCATTCTTTCCTTACATCCACATAACGACCGTGGCTGTGGTGTAGCAGATGCAGAATTGGGCGTGCTTGCTGGGGCCGACCGTATTGAAGGAACATTATTTGGTAATGGCGAGCGTACTGGTAATGTGGATATTATCACATTAGCAATGAACATGTATACACACGGTGTGGACCCTAAGTTAGATTTTAGCAACATTCCTAAGATTACAGAGCTTTATGAGCGCGTGACAGGAATGCATGTATATGAACGTTCTCCATACACCGGAAAATTGGTATTTGCTGCATTTTCCGGTTCCCATCAGGATGCAATTGCCAAGGGTATGAAGTGGCGCGAAGAAAAGGAGTTAAAGGACTGGACCGTTCCATACTTACCACTTGACCCACATGATGTAGGACGCGAGTACGAAGGCGATGTAATCCGCATCAATTCCCAATCTGGAAAGGGCGGAATTGGTTACATCTTAGAGCAATCCTATGGTTTCAACTTGCCTGCCAAGATGCGCGAGGATTTGGGCTATGCGGTTAAGAATGAATCCGACCACCAACACAAGGAATTATCTCCAGAAGAAATTTTGGGAATCTTCAACAAAGAGTATGTGAACATCAAGACTGCCATCAAGTTAGATGAATGTCACTTTGTCCAAGAGGGAAATGGTGTCATTTCCACCGAGCTTACCATTAAGCGTGATGGTACTCCTAAGGTATATCACGGAACTGGCAATGGACGTTTGGACGCTGTAGCTAACGCCGTACAAAAACATTTTAATATAATATTCAAGCTTACCACTTATGAAGAGCATGCATTACAGCATGGTTCTAACTCTCAAGCTTGCGCTTATGTGGGAATTGAAGCAGAAGACGGTGTGACAACTTGGGGTTGTGGCATTAAGAATGATATTATTGATGCATCTGTATGCGCATTACTTTCCGCGGTGAATAAAGTGTTGGACAAAGAACATATCAAATAGTTATATGCATAACTCTTGGCAAGATAGCCAATGCTTTTATATAACAAGACCTTGCAACTCCCAATGTAGTTGCAAGGTCTTGTTATCTTTTTAAAAAAATAACGATTATTACCGCCAAAAAAATTTGATCGACTCATAATAATCTCTCCTTTTATTATTCTTTATTACATAATATGCATCTTTTCCAATAAGCGACAAAAAAAGGATGACTTATGTCACCCTTCTTAAAATCTACTCATTGTCCCTTATACATATTATGTCTTTCATTTCAATAACTGCTCAATTGAAATTATTATCACACTTGAAATGTATTCAGAAACAGCTCAATACTTCTGTGTCCTCTCTCATACTCCTCTAGTAAATGTGCATGTCCTTCTAACACATCCCCAATGCGATTTTCCTTGGCAGCTAGTTCTTGTTCCTGAGCTACTAATGCGAGTTCCTCTACGCCTAGACTCCGCATCCCACCTTTCAACGCATGTACTCGGATGGCATATTCCTGCCAATCCTTACTGTTAAAGCTTTCATTAATTTCACACTTTCGTTGTTCCTCTAGCTCGAGACAATATTCCAACAATTCCTTGAATAAGTCTCGTTGTCCACCCATATTCTTTAAAGCAATATCTTCATTAATTGTCATCCACTGATCATCTAACATATCTGCGGTAAGCGTGCCAGTAACACCCTTAGCCTCGTTGAATATTGCACGTTCCACAATTTCATTTTCACCAGACAAAACCCCATCTTCAAATTCCGGTATCTCTCGCACACCTGCTTCCTCTAACACTTCAATCTTAGAACCCGGCAGCCAACGTCGCAACACGGAATCCACACGCTTAATGCTAATTGGCTTTGCAATAAAATCTTGAAATCCATTACTCACAAACAAATCCCTAGCATCATTTACTGCATTGGCTGTCAAAGCTATAATCGGCAAATCTCTTCCGTAATCGCCACCAATTCGTCTTATAATCTTGGCAGCCTCGATACCATCCATCTCCGGCATCATATGGTCCATAAACACCACATCGATATCCTGGTCTTTAATCAGTTCGATAGCTTCCTTTCCACTCCTTGCCAACGCACAAGTTACGCCGTAGAGTTTCAACACACCTTCTGCCACCCGCAAATTCACATCATTGTCATCCACCACAAGTACTCTGGCATATGGTGCCGTGAAGGTAATTTGCACTTCCTTCTTATCGATATATTGACTGTAAAAAGATTCACCATTCAAGGATGCAGCCAGATTCACAGAATAGAACGGCAATTGCACACCAATTATATCTTCTCCCAGCTTAATTGGATATTGAGGATCATACATAACAAATACCTTTAACTTCTTTGCAATGTGATCAAAATAGTTACGCTGATCTGTATATTCACCCACACCTGTATATAGGTGCGTAATCTCTCCATTTTCCACAGCTTTCATTAGCTCAGAAAACGACAAAATCACCCGATATGGAACCCCAAATCCAGACCACGTATTCGTATTCGCAATTCGATAATAATCATTTGCTTTTTGAGAAAAACGCTCCCAATCACCATACACAATAACCTTCATACTCTGCTTATTGCGAATAGTTAAAAACTCAGACGCATCTTCCACCGCTTGTGGAATATTAACCACCACAGTGGTCCCCTTTCCGTATTCACTTTCAATTTCTATCGTTCCTTCCATAACTTCAACCAGCCGTTTACAAAGCGGTAGTCCTAGACCAGTCCCCTCAACCGAACGATTCCTGGTTGTATCCACTCGCTGAAAAGATTCAAATAAATGTACCTGATCTTCTTCTCGAATTCCAATACCTGTATCGGAAACTTCCATATGTAACCAATTATCATCATCCTTTTCATAACAAGATAAGGAAATGAACACATACCCCTTTTCTGTATATTTCACCGCATTCGTTACTAAATTCATTAATATCTGTCGATTACGCACCACATCACCAATTAACTGTTTCGGCATTTTGGGGTCACAATCAATGATAATCTCTATCTCCTTAAAACCTCGCCGAAACATTACCGTATTAGCTACATCCTGTACGACAGATGCAATTGAGTACGGCTCATAATAAATTTGCATATTTCCTGATTCAATCTTGGAAAAATCAAGAATATCATTGATAATTGCCAACAAATTCTCTCCCGAAGACTGAATATTATAACAATATTCTTTTACCTTCTCTGTGGTATCCTCCTCTCGGGAAATCAGCTCCGTCATACCGATAATCGCATTCATCGGCGTACGTATTTCATGGGACATATTTGCCAAGAATTCATCCTTACTCTTTTGTGCTTCATTAAGTAGCTTATTCTGCTCCTCCATCTCAGAAACCTTTTGATGATAAATGTTCACCATAACACTTTGGGCGAACAGAAACATTTCACAAAACAGCACCATCATAAAATAATATTCTAACGGAATGGAACGTGCAATCGCAGCTTTATGGATAATCAAATCAAACAGAATTGCACAGTTCACTAAAATAATATATATGATATGCGTTTTCCTTTCTCCCACAATTGCCATAACTGTGCAAAGCAACATATAAATAACAATGGCATATGCAAACGTCTCTAACTCTTCCCCCATCAAATGAGCTCCTATGAGAACCACACTAAAATATGCAATCTGCGACACTCTTTGATTTTTAATAAAGAATAGACAAATGCTAGCTAAAATACTAATCCCCAATGCATGCCAAATAATTCTCCTTGTAATGTCCACATCCAAAAACATCCATGCGTATACAATGTGTACAACAAGAAATAGAGTAACTCCCCATATTTGCAGTTGATTCGCTCTTCTGTAACTTATCATATCTTTCTCCTATTAAGAAAGACACCAGAGAACACTCTGATGTCTGACTCATTCACTGTATCTTTCTGTATTCGTTTGTATCTATTATGCATACAATGGATACTTATCTGTAATAGACTTAACAAGCTCTTTTGCCTTAGCTTCATCCTTATCAATAACTGCAGCCTTAATTGCATCTGCAATTACGATCATATCTTCTTCTTTAGCACCACGTGTTGTGATAGCTGGTGTTCCAAGACGAACACCACTTGTTACAAATGGTGACTTCGGATCATTTGGTACGGTATTCTTATTCGCAGTGATATGTACACTGTCTAGTAACTTCTCTACTTCTTTACCGGTCAATTCAAGATTCTGTAAATCTACCAACATCAAATGGTTGTCTGTACCACCAGATACAATCTTGAAACCTCTCTCCTGTAATGCTGTTGCAAGAGTTGAAGCATTTTTAACCACCTGTGCCTGATATTCCTTGTACTCGTCAGATAAAGCTTCCTTGAAGCATACAGCCTTAGCTGCAATTACATGCATCAAAGGTCCACCCTGAATACCAGGGAACACTGCCTTATTAAAGTTGTACTTCTCATTTACTTCATTACTTGATAAAATCATACCACCACGTGGACCTCTTAAAGTCTTATGCGTAGTTGTTGTTGTAACATGCGCATATGGAATTGGGCTCATATGCTGTCCTGCTGCAACAAGACCTGCGATGTGTGCCATATCCACCATGAGAACTGCACCAACCTCGTCTGCAATCTCTCTAAAGCGCTTGAAATCAATTGCTCTCGCATATGCAGAAGCACCGGCTACAATTAACTTTGGCTTACATTCCTTAGCAATTCTTAACACTTCATCATAATCGATAAAACCATCATCATTCACTCCGTAAGGTACTACATTGAAGTACTTACCAGATAAGTTAACTGGAGAACCGTGTGTCAAATGTCCACCATGATTCAAATTCATTCCCATGAAAGTATCACCTGGCTCCATGATTGCAAAAAATGCTGCCATATTTGCCTGTGCACCAGAGTGTGGCTGAACATTAACGTACTCACAGCCAAACAACTCTTTTGCTCTTTCCCTCGCCAAATCTTCTACCACGTCAACGTATTCACATCCACCGTAATATCTCTTTCCTGGATATCCTTCTGCATACTTGTTCGTAAGTGGGCTTCCCATTGCTGCCATAACTGCCTTGCTAACAATATTCTCAGAAGCGATTAACTCGATATTGTCGTTCTGTCTGTTAATCTCATCAGTCATTGCCTTTGCTACTTCTGGGTCTAAATTCATTACTTCATCAAAACTGTACATCTGTACACCTCCATAAATTTAATAATTATTTCAAGTATATACTGCAAAATACATACTAGAATTTGAGTTTAAATCCAAAGCCTTTCTTCTTAGGCTGTTCTTTCTTTGCCGGTTCTTCTTTCGTAGTTACAGATGACGAACCACTGCTTTCTCCTCTTGCCGCACGAGCCGCTTCCATCGCTGCTATTCTCTGTTGTGCCACTGACATCGGTGCAGATGGCTCTGCTAGCTTCATAGATGACTCCTGTGCAGGTTTCGCAATTCCCACTCCTCCAGATGACTGTGATGCTTCCTTTGCAGCACGAGCTGCTTCCATCGCTGCTATTCTCTGTTGTGCCACTGACATCGTCTGCCGAGCTTCCTCTTCCGTTATCATCTGCGAATCTGGTGTTGGTATAGTAGCTTCCTTAACTGATTCCTCTCCACCTTGTTGTTCATTCAAAGCCGAAAGTGATGCCTGCGCGGACGCTAGCTCTTCTAAAGCCTCCTGTTCCTTCTTCGCTGCTTCTGCTGCTGCTTCTTGGGCTGCCTTCTGCGCCGCTTCTGCTGCTGCGATTCTTTCCTGTGGTGTCATGTTGGCTGCATGTGGAGCAATGCGATCCATGTGCATAGATGCCGATTCTGCAAGAATTCTCTCTTCCTTTGCCTTACGAGCCGCTTCTGCTGCCGCACGCTGTCTTTCTTCTTCTGCCTTACGCTTCGCTTCCGCTGCCGCACGTTGTCTTTCTTCTTCCGCCTTGCGAGCTGCTTCCTCTTCTTCCGCTTTCCGTCTTGCTTCCGCTTCTGCTTTACGGGCTGCTTCCGCCTCTGCTGCCTTTCTTGCTTCCTCTGCCTGACGAGCCGCCTCTTCTTCCGCTTTCCGTCTCGCTTCCTCTGCTGCTTTACGGGCTGCTTCCGCCTCTGCTGCCTTTCTTGCTTCCTCTGCCTGACGGGCCGCCTCTTCTTCCGCTTTCCGTCTCGCTTCCTCTTCTGCTTTACGGGCTGCTTCCGCCTCTGCTGCCTTTCTTGCTTCCTCTGCCTGACGGGCCGCCTCTTCCTCTTCTTTCCGTCTTGCTTCCTCTGCCTGACGGGCCGCCTCTTCTTCCGCTTTCCGTCTCGCTTCCTCTTCTGCTTTACGGGCTGCTTCCGCCTCTGCTGCCTTTCTTGCTTCCTCTGCCTGACG
>JAFSIQ010000023.1 GCA_017439675.1 Lachnospiraceae bacterium | reverse complement strand
AGCAAAGCTTGCTCTGTGTCGCGGCATTCGCCGTATGCAGAAACAGCCTATAAAATATGAGCCATGCCTCACATCGCAAGCAAAGCTTGCTCTGTGTCGCGGCATTCGCCGTATGCAGAAAAACTTGAATATGACTGCTTGTAAGCAAGCTTCCGGCAGTCATATTCAAGTTTTTTTGCGCATGGCTCATTTTAACGCGCAAAAATCATTTGACAAAATGTGGTTTCTCGGTTATCATAGACGAGTATGTTTACATTAGATTGTCCGTGTCCGGTTTTAATGTAAAACCATAACATAAACATTTAATATCGAATGGAGGTGTCTGAATTGGCAAACATCAAATCTGCAAAGAAGAGAATCAAGGTAATCGAGACTAAGACTATGCGTAACAAAATGGTTAAGTCTGAGTTAAAGACTGTAATCAAGAAGCTTGAGGCTGCTATCGCTGCTGGCGATAAGGCTGCTGCTGAGGCTCAGTTAAAGGTTTGTACATCTAAGATTAGTAAGGCTGCTACTAAGGGAATTGTACACAAGAATACAGCTTCTAGAAAGATTTCTCGTTTATCAGCTGCCGTTAACAAGATGGCATAAGCATCAGATTGAATTTTAGAATATACAACGAAAAGGACCGCTTAACCCACGGTCCTTTTGTTATGTATTTTAATATATTATTTGTTAATTTCCACTGAACTCTACAATCAGTAGCTCCACTCCTACTACATCCTTAATGACACCTGTTTTAATCTCCTGGTCTGTCATCTGACAACGCTCTACCATTGCCTTCAACCGTTTGTAGGAATATGCACTGGTCTGTGCAACATATTTCTTTACTGTAAATGGTGGTACCCCGCAAAGGCTTGCCATATCTGTATATGCAGTTCCTGCTTCCTTCAAGGCAGACATCTGTAACAGAATATTAAAATGACGACTCAACATGGTAAGCAATTGCATCGGCGGTTTATGAAGCTCTAGCAAATCCCGATAAAGCTTCAGTGCTTTTTTCTGGTTGCGGTTTCCGATGGCGTCTAACATGTCAAACAGCTTATCCTCCGCTTCATCTAAGCAGATTTCATTCACATCTGCAACAGTAATCCGCTCTCTTCCCTGGCAATAACAAAACAACTTCTCCAACTCATTTTTTAGCAGGAACATTTCCGTTCCCATATGCTCTGTCAAATGAAACACTGCCGCATCTTCTATTGTCTTACCCTCTTCCTTGCAAAGCGTCTTAACCCACTGCAACAAGGTTTTCTCATCCGGTGTAGTCAGATTTGCCACATAACCCTGTTTTGTAAAAAACTTATACAGGCTATTGCGCTTATCTACCTCTCCTTCTACCATAATCACATAAGTGGAATCCGGAAAGTTTGCAAACTTCTCCTCCACATCCTTAGAGGCCTTCTTTAACAAGCCAGTATTTTCCAAAACAAGTACTCTGCGCTCGGAAAAGAAAGGCAATGTTTCTCCCAACTCACACATTTGATTCATATCTAGATTGTTGCCCTCTGCATAGTGATAATTCATACTGTCTTCCACATCCACCAATGCACTGGCAAGCTTCTCTTTATATTGCTTTTTCAAGTAATTCTCATCGCCCATTAACAGATAGAATTGTTGAAACTCTCCCTTCTTAATGTGCTCCATAATCTGCTTCATGTCATTACTCCTTGTGCGTTTCTATGTACTCTTCAAGCGAATAGCTTTTTCCATCTGTCTCTATGGTAATTGCTCCGCTATTTTTTGTCAAATATATCTTTTGAGCATACTGTGATAACCGTTCCATGACTTCCTGTGCCGGGTGACCATAACGATTTTTCTCCCCCACAGAAATCACAGAAACTGCTGGCGCAATCTCACGTAAAAATGATTCTGAAGATGAGGTTGCCGAGCCGTGATGTGCCACCTTTAACACTTCTAGTGGCTTTACAATATCATTTTGTATATCACGCTCCACCGTCTCGTCTGCATCCCCTGTCAGCAATAAGTCAAATTCTTCATACGTCATCTGCATCACAATACTTCCTTTATTCTTATCTGCATATTCCTTCACTTCCGGATTCAGGCAACGAAATATTACACCGTCAAGAGATAACACATCTCCTCTCTTCATATAATACACCTGACACCCTTTAACATGCGCCAGTTGTTCTAATTCCTGATAGCTTTCGTCTGGATTCGCAATTGCCGGAAGCACAAGGTTGTCAATAGGCACCAGTTGTTCCTCTAACAGCTCCATAATACCACTATAATGGTCACTGTCCATGTGAGTTATAAATACATAATCCAAATGATTTGCACCATGATATTTTAGCCCATTTTTTAATACATAGGCTCCTATCTGACTCTTCGTACTGCTGCCGCCATCCACCAATATATGTGCATGTCCTGATGTGCGGATATAAATGGAATCTCCCTGTCCCACATCAAACATACAGACTAGAAGCTTGCTCGGAAGTAAAAATGTTGCAAAAAGCGCAAAAAACGCCACACTGGCGGGTATTATGAACCTAGTTCCAACTCTATACCCACTCCACACAAACAGAGCCAACAACAGATAGTACAGTATCATCCACCATAGTGAAGGACGTCCCGTGCACAAGGTATGACCCGGAATAGTTTCACTAAATCGACAAAGCATTTCATAAAGATAAAAGATACCATCCGATAATCTTGCAGGAAGAAAAGCAATTTCTACTGATACACTTCCAATCACAGCACAAAGTATCAGTAAAAAGAGAAGCCAGCTCATCATTGGTACCACAACCATATTCAAAAATATGCCATACAAAGGCAATTCATAGAAATAGTAAAGTAAAATTGGTGTAATGACAAGCTGCACACTAACACTTACCAAAAAACCATCCAACACCTTTGGTAGTTTGGGAAACCGTAGCTTCCAAATTGGATTTATAACGGCAATCCCAATCACTGCTCCAAAAGACAACAAAAAGCCCACCTGGGTAAACTGATAGGGATTCCCAATCAGCATAACAAATAGCGCTAGTGCAATAGCGGTGATTCCGTCATACTTTCTCCCACATATATCAGCACCGATAGAAACCACTAGCATAATTATAGCGCGCATGGTCGCTCCAGATAATCCCGTCATTACTCCGTAACACACAATGAAAGTTGCCCCAATTGCTGCAGCAAACGGATAACTTCCGGTAAATTTTCGTAAAAACTGATATAGCATTCCACCAATCATAGCAATATGTAAACCCGATATGGCAATCAAATGTGCAATCCCATTCCGTTGATACAGCTCCTTCACATCCATGTCCAAATTCTGCTTGTCGCCTAATACCATTGCCGTTGCCAAGGAAGCATTTTTGGCTTCAAACAACTGTTCATAAACACAGACAATATCCTTCTGTAATCGAAAAAGCTTGTCTCTCCAAGCAAATGAAGGGGTATAAACCTCTGTCACATTTGCCTCTGTAATCTTTAACAACACTCCGTTCCCATTTTGATATGCCTTCTCATCATATCCACCTGGGTTGGTCGCACCATTAAAGGTACTCACCTTCCCTTCTCCCTTTATCACACTTCCAAGTAATATCTCCTCCGATGTTTCCAATCTCACAAGCATGCGCACAGAACAAGGCACTTCATTGATAGTACGCCCTTTCACTGTATACTGAGTGTACCACTCAGTTTCTTTCTTTGCGTACACTGTACCTACAAAGGAAATCCACTCCCCTTGCACATTATTACATTCTTGTGACATATCCTTCCACTGTTGCATACAAAAAACACCTAACAGAAAAAAGACAATGCCTAACAATTGCAACCGTTTTTCTCTCCATAGGTGTTTTCTTGTTACTCCATATATAAGAAATACTGTTATTCCAGTGAAAATCACCAAACCAATGGGTAGTAGCCTGCAAAGGACTTCTCCAAGCAAGAATACGACTACCCAATATAGTACGGGTCTTTTCAATTATTCATCATCCTCCTGTTGAATCAAATCTAAATTCCTCTCGAAAATGGCATCAAATGGCATGGTCTGCCTAAAAAACGGTACCTTTTCGCCATTTTTTAAGAACTGCACCTTCGTTACCGTCGGCAAATCCACAAGAGAATTCACCACCGAATATACAATCAGTTCATTGCGTAATGGATTCGCGGTATCATAAAACTCTTCGCTCAAATCCACATAGCAAATACCATCATTAACAGAGATGTTATTAATAGTGACATCCTCCGAAATCGTCGCCTGATAGCCTGTTCTCTCCGGACCATTTGCCAAAGACTCAATCACAAGACGTGAAAGAGATGTAGTATTGGAGATTTCAACAGTTTGTTCATATGCCCGTAACGCCTGTCCCGACTCATCTGCAAAATACAACACAATGGTATCCATCTGTTTGTAACCATTTCGATCTCCAAAGTTCATGGTAAAGGAATCCTTATCAAAGGTCTCCACCACAGTAGCCGTCTCAGGATCATTGTTTGCCAAATCTGTAAGAGCAATACTTACTGTATCCACCCCTTCTAATTGCAACACTGTACAAGCTATACAAGTCTTAAAAAATAGCAAATTCTCTTTATTGACAGAGTCATACAAGACATTGAAGGATACTCTTACACTGTTTTGCACATTATCATAGTTACACTCCAAATACGCAATACCACTTGGAATCGGACATTTATATTCCGCAGTTCCAACTTCCTCTGCCATATATTCGATTGCATCCGAAATGATCGTGGGGATATCCTCTGTATCTCCCATATCAAAAGGAACTCCATATACATCCGTTCTGTCTGCATTCACAAAAAAGGTATATATCTCTCCCTCACCTAATTCAGGAGCACTATTTTCCTCCACTTCTTCTGAGGCGCAGCCTGTCAAACAAAACATCAGCACCAAAAGCAAAAACCATCTGATTCTTTTCACTCTATCACCTTCTGTCATCCAAAACATCTTTCCATCAGCTTACATATTTCAGCGGAATTCGAACTGTAAATGTAGTTCCCTCTCCCGGCTCCGAGTAAAGCTTAATCGCACCCTTGTGCATCAAAATCGCATTTCTAGTAATAGCCAGACCAAGTCCCGTTCCACCAGTTTCCCTGCTTCTTGCCTTGTCCACACGGTAAAAACGCTCGAATATCTGGGATTGACATTCCTCTGGAATACCCACACCATTGTCCTGTACCTTCACATAGAAAAACTTATGGTCTGCATTTAAAGAAACATGCACATTACCACCTTCATTGTTGTACTTTACCGCATTCTCAATCAAATTGGACAGTGCCAGTGAAATCTTCACCTCATCCACCTCACCAATAACCTCACGGAAGCTCTCAAACACCACTTCTATGTTACGCTTTGCTGCCAAAGGTTTGATTCGTTTTAACAACAACTCTAATAATGCATTGATATTCACCGGTTCCACATTCAAGGTCGCAGACTTCTTATCTGTTTTCACCAAAGTTAACAAGTCATTGATAATCTTGGTTTCTCGGTCAATCTCTTCCACCATATCTGTCATAAACTCACGATACATTTCACTCGGCGCATCCTCCTGCATCAGCAAAGAGTCCGCCAACACCTTCATGGATGTAATCGGTGTCTTTAATTCATGGGATACGTTAGAAACAAATTCCTGTCTAGAATCCTCCAACACACGCATCTTATCAATCAAAACATTAAATGATTCCGTTAATTCCTCTAGTTCGTTAAAATATACCTTCACTCGGATATTATCCAAATGTCCTTCACTCAAGCCAGAAATCTGTCCATTCAACTTCTGGATTCCCCACACACCAATTGAGCTGACAATATATGCTGCAATAATGGCCAACAGAGAAAATAAAACATGCAACACACGAACCTGTGTTGCAACATAAGCATTGGTATCCTCAATATCCTGCAAAGATACAGTAGCAATCATAACACCACTAATCACCTTATCCGAATTTGCAATCGGAATAATAATTTCTGCATAATTGTCTACCATACGAACATTTCGGTCTTTTTCGCCTCGCATTACTCGGAACACTTCATCATACACCATATAACTACCCTGGTCGATGGTATATGTATCCTTCACAATCTGATAATTGGAATCAATCACAAGAATTCGCCCTTCCCACACATTGGCAAGCTGGTCAATCTCCACATTCACATTATCCTGAAGGGTATCCATAGTAAATTGGTTTACCAAAATCTGATTACCTAAAATGCTACACTGTTTCTGCACTAATAGTAGCTTTTCTTCCACAGTCTTATCGTTATAGGACCGTTGTAATAACAAACTAAACAAAAGCATAGAAACCTGTGCCAGCAAGAAAAAGGAAACGAATATTAAAAGCTTAAGACTACGAAATGGATTCTTTTTCTTACTTTTTAAAATAGTAACCCACTCCCCACTTTGTCTGAATATACTTCGGATCGCCAGGGTTTGACTCAATCTTTTCTCTCAGTCTTCTCACATGTACATCCACGGTACGACCATCTCCAAGTGCATCACTGCCCCATACTTCCTTCAACAAATCATCTCTGGAATAAACCTTGTTGGGATGGAACAACAATAGCGTGAGAATATTGAATTCCTTAGCGGTCAAATTGATTTCTTTATCTGCAATCGTAACACGACGGCTATCCAAATCAATTGTCATGTCACCCTCCACCAATTTCTTGGTTTCCTCCTTCACAGGTGCTTTCTTGTGATTTCTACGGATAATCGCCTTGATACGAGCCTTTACTTCTAAAATGTTAAACGGTTTGGTAATGTAGTCATCTGCACCATACTCTAATCCGAGAATTTTATCCATATCATCACCCTTTGCAGTGAGCATGATAATCGGTACATCTGAAAATTCACGAATTGCCTGACACACTTCAAAACCAGACAATCCCGGTAACATTACATCTAACAAAATGATATCAAAGTCATTGTTCTTAGCAAGTTCCAACGCCTCTTCACCATCATAAGCGGCTGTAACTGCCATCTCATCCTGCTCCAAGGAAAACTTGATACCCTTTACAATTAACTTTTCATCATCCACAACCAAAACCTTTTTCATTCTGACTCTCCTTAAATCTATTCATTTCCCATTTCTACACTGTGTCATCGGACTATATTAAGACACCTTGATATAATCCTTTATCTTGTTAAATACCCCTTCTTTGATTCCCGGAATGTCCATCAAGTCTTCAATGGATTGAAATCTGCCATGTTCCTCTCTGTACTCCACAATCAACGCCGCCTTTGACTCACCAATCCCTGGTAAGGTCATAAATGTAGCCTTATCTGCAACATTGATATCAACTAGCCCGTCCTCTTCGGCTTGATTTTCAGTAGTTTCATATATACTTGGAACATATATGGTCTGCCCATCCTCCACACACTGCGCCTGATTGAGTGCTTCCGGGTTCCCCTCTTTGGTAACACCACCTGCTTTTGCAAGCGCATCACATATGCGAGCATTTTCCTGTAATGGATATACTCCTGGTGTAAGTACCTCTCCACATACATAAACATAAATTTCACTGTCGCTAGATACTCGTGTGTTGGTTTCTGCGTCCTCTTCTATTGCACTCTCCAAACCACTAGTGTCGTCCGTTGACTTTGAAGCACTCATTACCGTTTCTGTCTTTGAACATCCTGTCAATAGCATTCCCATCAAAAAAAATAGTATGATTCGTTTATTCAATTTTCCACACTCCTCTATTATCGCTTTCACGAATACACAGAGTGTTCCTATATAAAATGAAATTTGCGTACGGTATCATCATACCGAAAAAAAACTAAATTTACAACATCTTTTTTGCAAGTTCATCTTTTCTTAAGAAACTATTTTTTATTCTAATATGCATTAGAAAAGGAAGAAAACACAATCTCCTCTTCTCTGTGTTTTCTTCCCTTTATATAGCATTTCCAGTTACTGTATTTTTTCTTCCATCGTCTGTTGTAATTGATTTAATTGCTCTGTAACGTCATTTCCTTCCCAAATAGCATCAAAAGCAATAGCGCTTTCTGTCAGATAATCTCCCAGTACAACAACCTTTGGCACAGGCTTAGAGTTGCGATATTGTGCGTATACCACCTTTTTTACATCATCTAAACCATCCTTTGGCTCTACCACCGGTAACTTTCCACTAGTCTCAAACTGATTTTCCCCGCAAGATATACTCAGATACAAGCCAAACATATTGGCAAGGACATTGTTCTTTCCATATGGATTCACAAACGCACTGTAGGTAGTAGAAAATGACGTAGAAGACAGTTCTGCAGTAAGACTCGGAACATAGGATATCTGGTAATTTGTTGTCTGAACGTTATCCATTTCTGCCTCCGTTGCTTCGCCAGAAGCTTCTCCTGCTACATCCTGCTCTGTAGTACTTACGCTTTCTTCCTGCATTGTATACAAATCTGGTAACATATCCGACTTACAAAGTCCAAGCACCAAGGTTCCGTCTTTAATACGATTCATAACCGTATCATGAGAAATGTTGTCCTTGTCCATCCAGAGATATGCGCTTAATGACTGGAAATACTCCATGGTAGCAATACACTGCTCATTATTAATTGTAAATGATTCTGGCTCATCTCCATTTTCTCCAAACAAATTAGCGTAAGAACCAAGAAACATGGAATTGATATACGGGTCTGCTACATCCCATCGAAATACCGCCTTTGTGGAACCGGTATCCTCATAGGCATCCAGGAATGTAATAATATCCTCAATAGATGCTGGTGCTGTCTCCAACAAATTGGCGTCATATACCAGACAATAGGTGTCAAAATATAGCGGATAACCATATTGTTTTCCCTGATAATTAGTAGCCTTTCTTGCCACCTCGGAATAAGTTTCTAAAAAGTACTCTTCCTGCAACCAGGAAAGCTCCTCCGCTAATCCACTCTGGGTGGCAATCTGAAGCTGGTCATTACCTAAGAGATACAAATCCGGACCTTCCTCCTTTTGATTCGCCTGATTCATATCTTCAAATAGGCTGATGCCATCGTAATATACGAGATTGACCTTGGCTGCATACTCCTTCTCAAACTTCTTTGCAGAGCTTTCAAGCCACGCTTTATCAGCCTCATCTGTATACCAACAAGTCAGAACATCGGATTCCACATCCACCTGTTGACTCCACTGTTCCATCAAATTGTCGTAATTCACTGGCTGTGCAGACTCTTTGTCATCCCTCTTTTGATTCTCACCACATCCACAAAGCGCACTACACAACATGACAACCACAAGCAACCATGCAATTTTCTTTCTATTCATCGTATTTTCCCACTTTCTATCACTAATACACATAAAAGGTATGCTTTGTGCTGTGTTATCGTAAATGGTGTTATGCGAACGTGCCTGCGATGGTTTGTTTTGTTCGTATGACACTCGTTACATTGTGGGTATAGCACAAAGCATACCTTTTAAAATAATGGCTCATTTAAAATGGCGGTTCCAATACCTTTTTCTGTAAAGAATTCCAATAATAAACAGTGCTTTACGCGACCATCTAAGATATGGACTCTGGATACACCCTGCTCAATAGCTTCAATACAATTTGTAAGCTTTGGTAGCATACCTCCACCTACAATACCCTTATCGATAAACTCCTTCGCCTCAGAAATATGCATTTCAGAAATCAAGGTTGATTTATCCATTGGGTCCATAAATACTCCTTCAATATCTGTAAGGAATACTAGCTTCTCTGCAGAAATTGCCTTTGCAACTGCACAGGCAGCGTCATCTGCGTTAATATTATAGCTTTCAAATTCTTCCGAAGAACCAATCGGTGCAATTACTGGAATAAAATCATTTTCTAACAAGGTATCAAGAAGCTTTGCATGAACAGACTGAACCTCACCTACAAAACCGATATCTTTGCCGCCTGCCAACTTCTTGGTTACTGTCATAAGTCCTGCATCCTTACCGCTGATACCAACTGCATTTAACCCTAGCTTTTGCATCATTTGCACAAGACTCTTATTCACCTTAGAAAGCACCATCTCCGCAATTTCCATCGTCTCTGCATCTGTCACACGCAAGCCGTTGATAAACTCTGGTTCCTTGCCAATCATTTCCACCCACTTGCTGATTTCCTTACCACCGCCGTGAACAATAATTGGTTGCATACCAATAAGCTTGAGCAATGCCACATCCTTGATTACATTAAGCTTCAAATCTTCATCTAACATAGCACTTCCGCCATACTTTACAACAACCTTCTTACCATTGAACTTCTGAATATATGGTAACGCCTCTATCAGTGTCTGTGCCTTTTCAATCACCTTGTCCATATCCTGTGTATTGTTTGTCATATCCATTCCCTCTTTCTATGATTCCTCATTTATTTCTTGTGTGTATCTATTTCATTTCAATCATGCACCCATTACTTACGGGAACATTGGTGCAAGCTCTAAGCCCATTGTTTCTGGCAATCCAAATATTAAGTTCATATTCTGAACCGCCTGACCTGCTGCACCCTTTACAAGATTATCAAGCGCGCCCATGACAACAATACGTCCTGTACGCTCATCAATCTTAAAATTCACATCCACATAGTTACTTCCCTCTACCCAACGTGTTTCTGGGCATACATCCTTGTCAAGTACACGGATAAAGTATTCCTCCCTGTAATACTTGTCATAGATTGCTTTAATCTCTTCGTATGTATATTTCTTTGTGAGGTTACCATAGGCTGTAACCAAAATACCTCTGTTCATAGGTACTAAATGCGGAGTAAAGTTCAAAAGAATTTCCTTACCACAAGCGTAACCAAGCTGCTCCTCAATCTCTGGTGTATGACGATGACTTGTCACACCGTACGCCTTAATATTCTCATTTACTTCACAATATAAGTTGTTAATCTTGGCTCCTCTTCCTGCACCCGAAGTTCCAGACTTGGCATCAATAATAATGCTATTAGGGTCAATGACTCCTTCTTTTACCAAGGGATAAAGGGAGAGAATAGAACATGTGGTATAGCAACCTGGGTTTGCAACCAAACGCTTACCCTTAATATCCTCTCGGTTAATCTCGCAGAGACCATATACAGCCTCCTCTATGTACTCTGGGGACTTATGCTCGATACCGTACCACTTCTCATAAACTGACACATCCTTGATACGGAAGTCTGCACTTAAGTCCACAATCTTAACCTTGGATAAAATATCTTCATTAACTAAAGATGCGCATAATCCCTGTGGCGTTGCAGTGAAAATCACATCTGCCTTGCTTGCCAACTCTTCCATATTGTCATCCAAACACTTGGCATCCACAATTTCAAACATGTTGCCAAAGACTTCATAATATTTCTTATCAATATAGCTTCTAGAGCCATACCATATGATTTCTGCTTCTTTATGTCCTAATAATAATCTTACTAATTCCTGTCCTGCATATCCGGTCGAACCGATAATACCTACTTTAATCATGCCTTTTTCCTTCTTTCTTAATTGTAATCTTCTCATTATTTTCCTCAAAACCCAAA
This sequence comes from Lachnospiraceae bacterium, assembly GCA_017439675.1. Taxonomy (GTDB): domain Bacteria; phylum Bacillota; class Clostridia; order Lachnospirales; family Lachnospiraceae; genus CAG-590. The sequence continues at coordinate 39,711 of JAFSIQ010000023.1, read as the reverse complement.
CTAGTATTATAGCACTGTTTTCTTCTTATGTATAGTAAAATTAAGGGATTTCGCTATATGTACTTCCTTATTTCTGTGTAAGTTTTTATAATTATACATATTTCATGTATATTATGCAACATTTATTTCAATATTTTTTTATTACCAAGATTGATGTCATTTACTATTTCTTATGAAACCTCTAGTAATTATCTACAAAAACGACCAACGAATATTATTCATAATATTTGAAAAAGTATCTTGCATATTATTCCTATTAGTTGTATATTAGTCAATAGGGTTTCAGACATGAATGGTTGAAATCATTTTTACATAATTATTAAGGAGGATTTCTTCAATGAAAGAAAAGGTTATCTTAGCTTACTCCGGCGGTCTTGATACAACTGCTATCATTCCTTGGTTAAAGGAAAACTATGACTACGAAGTAATCTGCGTATGTATCGACGTTGGACAGGAAAGCGAATTAGAAGGATTAGAGGAAAGAGCAAAAGCATCTGGCGCTTCTAAGTGCTATATCTTAGTTGTGGTAGATGAATTCTGCGATGACTATATTGTTCCTTGCGTACAGGCTGGTTCTGTATATGAGAACAAGTACTTGTTAGGTACATCAATGGCTAGACCATTAATCGGTAAGGTGTTAGTAGATATCGCTCACAAAGAGGGTGCTACTGCTATCTGCCACGGTGCTACTGGTAAGGGTAATGATCAGGTTCGTTTCGAGCTTGCCATTAAGGCATTTGGTCCAGAGCTTAAGATTATTGCTGCTTGGAGACAGGATTCATGGACAATGAACTCTCGTGAGGAAGAGATTGAATATTGTAGAGCACACGGTATTGATTTACCATTCTCCGCTGATTCTTCTTATAGCCGTGACCGTAACCTATGGCACATCAGCCATGAGGGTCTTGAATTAGAGGACCCAGCTGCCGAACCAAACTACGATCATTTATTGGTACTTGGTACATATCCTGAGAAAGCTCCAGATGAGGCTGAGTATGTAACACTTACATTTGAAAAAGGTGTGCCAAAGTCAGTAAATGGCAAGGAAATGAAGGTTTCTGATATCATCCGTGAGTTAAACCGCTTAGGTGGTAAACACGGTGTTGGTATCGTAGATATCGTTGAGAACCGTGTTGTAGGTATGAAGTCCCGTGGTGTTTATGAGACTCCTGGTGGAACCATCCTTATGGAGGCTCACGAGCAGTTAGAGGAGTTAATCCTTGACCGTGAGACATTAGCATTTAAGAAGACAATCGGTGACAAGTTCGCTGACGTTGTATATGAAGGCAAATGGTGGTCACCACTCCGTGAAGCTTTACAGGCATTTGTAGAGTCTACACAGGAACGCGTAACTGGTGAAGTGAAGTTCAAGCTTTACAAGGGTAACATCATCAAGGCTGGTACTACTTCTCCATACTCATTGTACTCTGAGTCTTTAGCAAGCTTCACAACTGGTGATTTATATGATCACAGAGATGCAGAAGGATTCATCAACTTATTCGGTCTTTCTACTAAGGTTCGTGCAATGCTTGATGCAGAGAGAAAATAAGAAACATTATAGAATGTGGTTTTTCGGAACCACATTCTTTTTTGAGGAGGTGAAGTCATGACAACAATTTGGGACAAGCTTACAGAGGAACACAAAAGAGAATTGGCTGCTGCTACTAGCCGCCAAATGCTTACCACAGAGGACCTTCAGGAATATAAGAAGAAAACCAATTCATCCAGCATACTTGTATTGGCATTTATTGCTGTAGTTAGTCTCGTTTATGCAGGTATCCAAGGCGACATAATGATAGGTTTCATCATAAGCATTCTATTTGCTGTCGTTATTCTTGCATTGATGCTTCGTGATAAAGCCAGAGTTTCAAAGAAAAAGATTCTTTACAAGGTAAAAGCCTATGTACTGAATCGCACATACGGAAGTTCTGCTCGTTGTTTTTTCGCTTATTATGACTTTTTTAAAAATGATTTTACGATTACAGATAAAACCATTTCTACCGCTGCAAAAGGCAGTGGCCAGCTACGTCCCGGCAATTACTTTTATATCATTGCAGAACAGACATCTAAGAAAGTTAAATTTATTGACTATCTATAAAACAAAAGCGGTATCCATCGCTGATTTGCAACCAACTCTTTGACGGATACCTCTTCTTCTATTGCTATATTTATTTCTCTGCCATAAAATCTAATGGTAATATCACCTTAATCGTCGTACCCTCACCCAACCTACTCTCCATTTGAATATCACCATGATGAAATAATACCACATGCTTTACAATAGATAAACCAAGTCCAGTACCACCAATAGCTCTAGAGTGACTTTTGTCTACGCGATAAAAACGCTCAAATACTCGCTCTTGGTCCTCTAATGGAACACCGATTCCTGTATCTTCAACTTGAATAGACACTTTTTGTACACCCATATCTTCAAAATGATGAATCGTAACTGCTACTCTACCACCAATTTTATTGTACTTAATCGCATTATCACAAAGATTATATAGAACCTCTTCTAGCATAGAAGGAATCCCCTTCATAATCACATCCTCTCCGATAATGTGGATGGAAACATTTTTTTCTTTACAAGGTATCTGCAATCGCTCCTTTACCTGTTTTGCCATAGCAAGCAAATTCATATCCTCCACCACATAGGAAGCGGATTCTTCATCTAGCTTCGACAAGAAAATGATATCGTTGACAAGACCTACTAATCTTCCCGCTTCCTCATATATATTTTTTGCAAATCCGGAAACATCCTCCGGCTTTACAATTCCATTCATGATAATTTCCGCAATACCTGAAATAGAAGTCAAAGGCGTTTTCAATTCGTGGGACACATTAGAACTAAACTCTCTTCTTAACTGTTCACGTTTTTCCTTCTCTGTTTCATCCAAAATGATAACAATAACACCCTCAACCTGTTCCTCTGGAACCTGATCGCCTGTTGGAGCCAATCGAGCCTTTGTCTCATCCCTTACCACCTCTTCAATTACAATGGGATTTGCCACGATACGATATATACGTTCTCCATTATCCAACATTCTCTGACTACGCTTCCCGGAAACTGCTTCCTTCACTGCTTCCCTCAATTCCCTATGCCGGTCAAAGGAAATAATATTCTCTCCTGTATAATCCATCTCCTTCACTGCTCCAAGCAATTCGACTGCCGCTACGTTATAAGAAAGAATATTCTCCCTTTTATCTAGCACTAGAAAACCTTCCCTCATATGCTCTGTGAGGGTCTGAAACTTGGCCTGTTGCGTCTTTAAGTCATCCATCTGCCGTTCAATCAACACATTCTGTTTGCGAATACGTTTGAGAAGTGGAACCATTTCTTCATACTCCTCTTCCATTTCTCCATTTATCAAATCCAAATTGTTAATTGGCTTAACAATATTCCTTGCCATACGTTTGGATAAATGATAAGAAAGCAACACAATTACCATGACCAATATTACGGTGGGCTGTAGCATAGAAATCAAAATAGCAAATACTGTATTGTAGGCGCTAGACAATCGAAGAACACTACCATCCTTCAGCTTAACAGCATAATACACTGTCTGTTCCCTAAGTGTATCCGAATATCGCACCTCATACCCCTCACCATTTTGCAGAGCTTCTTTTACCTCCTGACGATTTCCGTGATTCTCCATGGTTCCTTGATCCACATTAGAGTCATACAACACCTCGCCGTTGCGAGAAATCCATGTGATACGATTTTTATGCTTCTCAACACTTCCGTTATTGACATATCCATTGATGCGAAAGCCCTCTAAGTACTCTTCTCCTACTACCTCCATGCCACAAGCAATATACGCTGCTTCCGCTTTCATTTCCCGTTCAATCTGATCTCCAAAATAATCATACAAAATGCCTACAATAATCCCATAGGCAATCAATAGTGTTATCATAGATATACCAAATGTACTCTTAAAAATTCTCTTTACCATTGTATCTCCTACTGTTGTTTTTCATCTGGGAGCCCTAATTTGTAACCAAATCCTCTAACAGTCTCTATCAGACTTCCTGCGTCTCCTAACTTCTGCCGCAATGTTCTCACATGGACATCTACCGTCCGGCTCTCTCCATCAAAGTCATAGCCCCAGATAGACTGTAGAATCTGGTCTCTGGAAAATACCATTTCCTGATTCTGCAAAAGCATGGATAACAACTCAAACTCCTTATAGGTAAGCGTGGTGACTTCTTCTCCATTTACCTTTACCACATGCTTGGACAGACTAACATAAAGAGGTCCAATGTGGAAGCTATCTTCCTTTTCTGTGGTCATATCGCTCCTGCGGAGCAATGCTTTAATCCGGGACATCAATTCCATCATGCTAAACGGCTTTGCCACATAGTCATCTGCACCGGAATCCAAACCAATTACCTTGTCATACTCCGTACTTTTTGCAGTCAACAAAATAATCGGCAGCTTTTTGGTTCTCTTATCTGCACGAAGCTTTTTCAAAATTTCAAGCCCGTCTTCCTCCGGTAGCATAATATCCAATAGCAGCAAATCTGGAACCTTCTCTTCTAATCGTTTCCAAAAATCGCTAGGACGCTCAAATCCTTCTGCTTCAAATCCGGTATTCTGTAAAGCATACATTACAAAATTCTGAATACTTGCATCATCCTCTAACAAATATATCATTAGTAGCCTCCATCCTATTATATATTTTCCTATTTATAATTTGTATCTTAAGTCCTTTGCCACAAGCATTTCATCTATACTTTGATTGCACTACAAATATTGTACAATATTGAATTTTATTTTACAAACATTGCATTGTTAAATGTGCGTTAAAATCCATCAGGAATCCTTACCGTTCGACACCTTTGCGCCAGTAATAGAATAAAGTACCCATTCTGCAATGTTGGTAGCATGGTCCCCAATTCGCTCATAATACTTAGCAATCATCAGCAAATCAATATACATTTCCCCATCCGCCTGACCAGTGGAAACAATATGTATTAACCGTTTCTTCATCTCGTCAAACAACTCATCCACGCGATCATCTGCAGCAATCACCGCCTGTGCTAATACCTTATCTCTTCTCACAAACGCATCTACACTGTTTGACACCATTTTGCCCGCTGCGTTTGCCATAATTTCAATACGTTCTCTACTTTCCTCATCACAATACTTTACATATTCCACAATCTCAATAATATCCAAAGACTGATCTCCAATCCGCTCCATATCCGATATCATTTTTAATGCCGAAGAAATGACACGCAAATCTCTCGCCACTGGTTGTTGCTTTAGCAATAACTTCATACACAGATTTTCAATGTCACTTTCCATACGGTCAACCTCTATTTCCTTCGCTCTGGCTTGCTCCAAAAACTCATCATCCTCATCCAATGCTCTCTTGGAAAGTGCGATTAACTCCTCGCAAAGTGCACCCATTTCAATCAATTCCTTATTCAGCAATTCCAACTGCGTATCAAAACGATTTCTCATATCAACCAAACCTTCCTGTAATATAATCCTCTGTTCTCTTGTCCTTCGGAGTGGAAAACAGCTTCTCCGTATTATCAAACTCAATTACTTCTCCCAATAAAAAGAAAGCAGTCTTATCTGATATTCTAGCCGCTTGCTGCATATTATGGGTAACCATAATAATGGTGTACTCTTTTTTTAGCTCCATTGCCAAATCTTCAATCTTGGATGTAGAAATGGGGTCTAAGGCAGAGGTTGGCTCATCCATCAAAAGTACCTCCGGCTGTACCGCCAATGCTCTGGCAATACAAAGACGCTGTTGCTGTCCCCCTGAAAGTCCTAATGCACTTTTCTTTAACCGATCCTTCAACTCATCCCAAATTGCTGCATCCCTCAAGGATTTTTCCACAATCTCATCCAACTTTACTTTAGAGCGAATCCCATGGGTTCTCGGACCGAATGCAATGTTATCGTACACACTCATGGGAAATGGATTGGGCTTCTGGAATACCATGCCCACCTTTTTTTCGGAGAAAATTAACATCCATATCTCCATAAATATCCTCTCCATCTAGCAACGCTTTTCCTGTAATCTTACATCCCTCCACCAAATCATTCATACGGTTTAATGATTTCAAAAATGTAGATTTTCCACATCCAGATGGACCAATAAATGCTGAGATTTCATTTTGCGGAATATTCATATGAATCCCTTTTAATGCATGAAAATCTCCGTAATATAATTCCAAATTTTCTATCTCAAATTTGTTCATGTGCTTTTTCTCCTCTAACACCTTTTTCTTGTACTTCATTAAAATCTCATCCCAGTACCAACACGTCACTTTATAAACCTCTTTGCTACATAACTCGACAATGCATTGATTCCCAGCACCATAAATAGCAATACCACGGCTGTGGCATATGCCTGTTCCATATAAAGACCTTCATTTAACAAACAATACATATGCACTGCCAATGTTCTTGTGGAGTCAAACAAACCTGTTGCCGCAGTGGCTACCGTTCCTGCTGTAAAGATAAGTGCTGCCGTCTCTCCCACAATGCGCCCAATCGCTAAAATAACACCTGCAATAATACCCGGCATAGCAGATGGTAACACGATTCGGAATACCGTTCGGAGTCTTCCTGCTCCAAGACCAAAGCTACCCTCACGATAAGAATCTGGCACCGCCAAAAGTGCTTCTTCCGTAGTACGCATAATAACAGGCAGCACCATAATCGCCAATGTAATGGCTCCTGCCAAAAGGGTGTATCCCCAGTTCAAACCGATACAAAACATGAGATACCCAAAAAGGCCATACACAATTGACGGTATTCCCTGTAATGTTTCTGTTGTAATTCTCACAATATTTACAAGTTTATTTCCTCGCTTTGCATATTCCACCAGATAGATAGCGGAAAACACACCAACAGGAACTGCAAGTAATAGCGTTAATCCCGTCATATAAAGAGTATTCAACAGTGCTGGTAGCATAGAAACATTTTCTGTAGTATATTCCCAGGCAAACAAATCAAAAGACAGGTTTCTCACACCATTTAATAGGATGTAACCAATCAAAAAAAGTAAAATACCAATAGTAGCTATCGCTGATGTGGTGACTAAAGTCAACAAAAACAAGGACAAGGGTTGTTTCTTATAGGCTTTCATTTTCTGCCTCCATGTCTGCTTATTAATCCCTTGTTCTTCCTTTATATTTGCATTTATTCCATTCAGACTTTGTACCATTTCCATCGTTAATTCCTTTCCTTGTTCTTAATTGCCGAAAAACTCAAATTGATAATTAAAATAAAGACGAATAACACCACGGCTGTGGCAATCAAAGCGTCTTTGTGCAAACCAGATGCATAACCCATTTCCAACACAATATTAGAGGTAAGGGTCCGCACTCCGCTAAAGATGGAATTCGGCAAAATTGGCTGGTTACCAGCCACCATAACCACTGCCATAGTCTCTCCAATCACACGTCCAATCCCTAAAATCACGCCTGCTAAAATACCAGACTTTGCAGCCGGCAACAATGCAAAAAACACTGCTCTTTCATGGGTTGCACCAAGTCCTAAGGCACCTTCATAATAGCTCTCTGGCACTGCGCGGATTGCAGACTCTGCCACGCCGATAATTGTTGGCAGTATCATAATTCCAAGCATAACAGAAGCGGTTAATATCCCTTTTCCGCTTCCCCCAAACAGAGTTCTCATCATTGGTACTAACACCACCAACCCAAAGAAACCATATACAATAGATGGAACACCAGCCAACAGTTCTATCGCCGGCTTTAATATCTTATATAATTTGACAGGACAAAATCTTGCCATAAAAATGGCACATAAAATACCAATAGGCACACCAAAGAAAATACCACCTGCGGTCACATAAACACTTCCCACAACCATGGGCAAAATGCCGAACAACCCCTCTAGTGGTTTCCAAAGAGTACCACCCAAGAAATCACTCAGAGTAATCTCGAAAATCGCCGGTACACCATTTACAAATATGAAAAAGCAGATGAGTGCCACTGCCAAAACCGAAACACAAGCACTAATAAAAAATATCGCATGCATGATTCTTTCCGATTGTTTTGCTTTCATTCCTTACTCCTTTTTTAGTTTACTCTACTTGTGACCAATCTGTAATTGTTCCAACATAGATATCCTTAATCTGCTGCGCTGTCAAATCAGAAACTGTTGCATTCACATTTACAATCACACAGATACCGTCCATAGCAATGCGAATTGCCTCCAAATTTGCAAGTTCCTCTTCCTTCAAAGAACGGGAAGACATTCCAATGTCACATGCACCCTGTGTTGCAGATTCAATGCCTGCTGAAGAACCTGTCTGTTGAATCTCAATAACAACATTAGGGTTTAATTCTTTGTACTCCTCTGCTAATATTTCCATAACCGGTGCTACCGATGTGGAACCTGCAATGGTAATCTTACCTTCCATGCCGGCTGCTTCATATGTATGACCAGAAGTTACAGAAATATAACCTTCCTCCGTAATCACCGCCTGACCATCGTCACTCAAAATATAATTGATGAAGTCTTTTGCAACCTCTGTGGTACCATCCTTTGAAATACAAATTTCAAATGGTCTTGAAACCTTATAATCTCCCGACTTCACATTCTCCGGTGTCGCTTCTACGCCATCTACTTGAACTGCTTTTACACTGTCATTTAATGATCCCATCGAAATATAACCAATGGCATTCTCATTTCCCTCTATCGTTGTCATCATAACAGATGTAGAATTCGTAACCTCTGCTGTTGCTACTGTATGATCCTCATCATCCACAGCAACTCCTATAATTTCTGTGAAAGCGCTTCTTGTTCCTGAACCATCTTCTCTTGAAACAACGGTAATTGCACTATTTGTGGCTCCACATCCTGTAAGTACACTTCCAAACACTGCTACACTGAGCATTCCTACCACCAACTTTTTTAAATTCTTCTTCATTTTCTCTCTTCCTTTCTCAATTTCGGAAATTATTTTCTTCTCTCTTTTGTCGACATGTATATCATAAAAAATGGTTGTTAAATGCGAAAGCAGAGCGTTGTTAAAAATAAGTTAACCATTCTCTTGCAAAAATAAGAAATATTAAATCTAGCTTATGAAAACGTCGAATTGTGTCAAACAGAAAATCGAAAAAGAAAAAACGCATTTTAATGTATATATTTATATGTACATTAAAATGCGCCTTATATTTACTTATATAGTTTTCTATATAATTTAATTTATTGGATGAAGATTTTTCAACGACAAATCCATAATTGGTGCAGAGTGTGTCAATGCACCAGAGGAAATGTAATCCACACCAATATCAATTAAGTTTGCAACATTCTCCTTTGTCACATTACCAGAGCACTCTGTCTTTGCTCTTCCGTCAATGATACGGATTGCCTCTCTCATGGTTTCTTTATCCATATTATCTAACATAATAATATCTGCTCCTGCTTCCACTGCTTCCTTTACCATGTCAAGGGTTTCACATTCCACCTCAATCTTGCGAACAAATGGTGCATATTCCTGTGCCATGCGAACCGCTTCCTTCACACCACCGGCAGCACCAATATGGTTATCCTTTAGTAGAATACCATCCGAAAGATTGAAACGGTGATTGTAGCCACCACCAACCTTTACCGCATACTTTTCAAATACACGCATGTTAGGAGTTGTCTTTCTTGTATCCAAAAGCTTCGTCTTACTTCCCTCAAACAATACTGCAATGGAATTGGTATAGGTAGCAATTCCGCTCATTCTCTGTAGGTAATTAAGTGCTGTACGCTCACCCTCTAACAATACGCGAATATCTCCACGAACCTTACCAATCAACTGGCCATTTACTACCTTATCGCCATCCTTTGCCTGCATTTCAAACTCTGTCTCATCATCTAGCAATTCAAACACACGCTTAAAAATTTCCAACCCCGCAAGGACACCATCCTGCTTACAAATCAAATCCACTTCTCCAAGCTCATATTCCGGCATAACAGAATTAGTTGTGATATCCTCACTTGTAATATCCTCACGTAACGCCTGCAAAATCAAATTGTCTACATTCAAATTCATCAATTCTCTCATGTTCTTCTCCTCATTCTTCACAACTTAATATGTATCATAAGCAATTACAAATCTTCTTGATTCTTGCTCATCTGCATCTGTCTTCTCAACTTGTCTGCCTCAATCCGCTGTCTTGTCAATTCGTGATAGTTTTCGCTAAATTCTTGATAGGACGATGGATAATCCGACATGCGGACAGAAACCATTTCCGCAATAGACGATGTGTGCTTAGCATCCTTCTTCTCATCCTTTTGCATGCATGCTTCCATATCCTTGGCTGCGCGCTTTGCCCAAACCAAACTCTCAAGTAAAGAATTACTTGCCAAACGATTGGCTCCATGTACACCATTGCACGCTGTCTCTCCTGCCGCATATAAATGCTTCATAGAGGTTCTACCATCCAAATCAACCTTCACACCACCCATAAAATAATGCTGTGCTGGAACTACCGGAATCGGCTCTCTTCGGATATCATACCCTTCCTCTAAACAACGTTTGTATATGTTAGGAAAGCGCTTTACAATATCATCTGGATGAATCTTTCTAAGAGAAAGATATACATATCTAGAATCATCTAACTCCATCTGTTTGCGAATCTCACCAGTCAACACATCTCGCGGCAACAACTCATCTGCAAATCGTTCTCCATGACGATTTAATAAAACAGCACCCTCTCCACGAACAGATTCCGAAATCAGGAAACGCCTTCCCGCATCTTCAGAATATAGTGTCGTCGGATGAATCTGGACATAATCTACATTTTCTAATTCAATCTTATGTTTCATAGAAATTGCCAACGCATCTCCCGTCAAATGACGATAATTAGTAGAATGCTTATACAAACCACCAACACCGCCACTTGCCCACAAGGTATAATGGCTATATATCGGAATAACGGAACTATTTTCCAGCTCTGCCACGATGCCATAACACACATTGTTCTTCTCAATAATATCCAGCATCGTAGTATGCTCTAGCAACGTTACATTTTCAAGTTCTCTTACTTTGCTAAGTAGCTTTGATGTGATTTCCTTACCGGTCAAATCCTCATGGTACAAAATTCTTGCAGCAGTGTGAGCTCCTTCCTTCGTGTAGACAAAATCGCCCCACTCCCGTTCGAACTCCACATCACAGTCAATCAAGTCGCAGATAATTTCCTGAGAGGAGCGTATCATCAAATCTACCGCCTCTCGATTATTCTGGTAATGACCAGCCCGCAAAGTATCCTCAAAAAACGCTGCATAATCGTCTTCATTTTTCAGCACACAAATACCACCCTGAGCGAGAAACGAATCACTCTCCTCCGCCTCAGACTTTGTTATAAGTAATATTTGCTTATCTTGCGGTAAGTGAAGTGTTGCAAACAAACCTGCAACACCGGTTCCTACAATTATAACGTCATATTCCTGTCTCATACACTATCTCCCAACGGGATATACAAAGAACTTCTACATCCCATCTCGTACACTTTTGTTTATCATTTTCCGAGCTCTAACATGCGATTCAATGAATGATTCGCACCTTCCCGCACTTTCTCGTTTACTTCTACTTGATTCTCCATGTTCTCCAAGCTTTTTTGTATCTTATCCAATGTAATCTTCTTCATGTCCTGACATATCATATGGTCACTTACCACATAAAAATTTTTATTCGGATTCTTCTTGCGAAGCTCATAGAGAACACCTTCTTCTGTTCCAATGACAAATTCTTTGCAATCCGATGCGGTTGCATAATCAATAATTCCACTGGTAGAACCAACATAATCTGCATATACTAACACATCACTTTGACACTCTGGATGTACTAAAAATTCTGCATCTGGATGTAACTCTTTCGCTCGGAGAACCTCTTCCTTTGTCAGCTTATGATGAATCGGACAAAAGCCTTCGTTAAATATAAAATGTTTATCTGGCACTTTGTCTGATACATGCTTTGCCAAATTCACATCTGGAATAAAATATATATTTTTGTTCGGCAACGCTTGTACAATCTTTACCGCATTAGCAGAGGTAACACATACATCAGAATGTACCTTAAGCTCGGCAATCGAATTAATGTAACATACTACTGCCACATCCTCATATTCCTCTCTCACCTTTTTAATTCTGTCTACTGTAGCCATATGAGCCATGGCACAGTCTGCTGTTGCATCTGGCATAATCACAAGCTTGTTGGGATTCAATATCTTAGCACTCTCTCCCATAAAAGATACTCCGCAAAATACGATAACATCAGCTTCCACACCAGTTGCAATTTTGCTGAGATAAAAGGAATCTCCAATATAATCTGCAATTTCTTGCACCTCGTCCGGCACATAATAGTGTGCTAGTATAACTGCATTTTTCTCTTTCTTTAGTTCTAAAATTCTGGCTTTAATATCCATATAATCTCCTTCATGTACATTGATATTTCCCTGAAATATCTTTTCATACATAGCAACAAATCCTTATCTACTCTTCTTCCTCTGGCATATCAAAATTCAAACCAGTATCATTGAAATCCTCAAACAAAATCTTATTCATATCAAAATCATACGCATCTGTATTACCATACACCTTGCGAACCTCTTCTTCCAATTCTTCTTTAATCGGCAGTAATACTTCCATCGACAACCCAAACATCTGGGAAACCTCTTCCACTGGAATCTTACCTCGCAACATTCTTGTTGCTGCTTCAATAGTTGCCTTATCTGTGTTATTCATTACAACATGCCTCTTTTCTGTTCATATTTTTTCAAGACTCGTTTGAATCACTTTCTTTCAACGCCACAACATTACGCTCTATACTATCTCATTCAAATATGCTTCATTGATTGCAATTACCTTTTCCATGGAAGCTTTACTTGGCGCACCTATAGTTTCTCGCTTTTCCACGCAGGTCTTTAAACTAATTGCATCATAAATGTCTTCCTCAAACACAGGCGAAATCGCCTTGTATTCTTCCAATGACATATCGTCCAATGAAATATTCTTCTCAATACAGTACAATACCAACTGTCCCACAATACCATGGGCATCTCTAAATGGTACTCCGTGATTTACAAGATAATCTGCTGCATCTGTAGCATTGGTAAATCCATTCTTCGCACTATCTTCCATCACTTCTTTGTTCACAGTCATAGTATCAATCATTCCAGTAAACAATGCAAGACATCCCTTTACAGTATCAATAGCATCGAATGTAAACTCTTTATCCTCCTGCATATCCTTATTATATGCCAATGGAATCCCCTTCATAGTTGTAAGTATCTGCATAAGTGCACCATATACACGTCCAGTTTTACCGCGCACCAACTCTGCAATATCAGGATTCTTCTTCTGCGGCATAATGGAGCTTCCTGTACTGTAAGCATCATCCAATTCTACAAAACGATATTCGTTGGAATTCCAAATGATAATCTCCTCCGAAAAACGGCTCAAATGCATCATAATAGTAGACATTGCACTTAACAGTTCAATGACGTAATCACGGTCAGAAACCGAGTCCATACTGTTCAATGTAGGACCATTAAACCCAAGCAACTCCGCTGTCATATCTCTATCTAATGGATATGTGGTTCCTGCCAAAGCACCCGAACCAAGTGGACAATAATTCATACGTTCATAGATATCACAAAGCCTTCCATAATCTCTTTTGAACATTTCCATATATGCACCAAAATGATGAGCCAATGTAATTGGCTGTGCTTTTTGCAAATGGGTAAAGCCTGGCATAAAAGTGTCCACATGCTCCTTCATCAACCGATGCAAAACCCGAAGCAATTCCTTCACCAAGCCCTTCAAGTTCTCTATCTCTTTTCTTGTGTAGAGACGCATATCCAAAGCGACCTGATCATTTCTAGAACGTCCCGTATGTAGCTTTTTACCTGCATCACCAATGCGGTCAATTAATGTCGCCTCTACAAAGCTATGAATATCTTCGTATTCTGAAGTAATCTCTAACTTACCGCTTTCCACATCCACCAAAATCCCCTTGATTCCTGAAAGAATCTGGTCTCTTTCCTCTTCTGTCAAAATGCCCACTGCGGCAAGCATTTTGACGTGTGCCATACTTCCTTCCATATCCTCTTTATAAAATTTTTGGTCAAAGGTAATGGACGCATTAAAATTATATACTAACTGGTCGGTTTCCTTTGTAAAACGACCACCCCAAAGCTGTGCCATGTATTCATCCTCCTGTTTCTAGACATACTTATTCTATTGTACATCAATTTATCAGGAGTGACAAGTTGTTCTTCAGTATTCTTAACATTTATAGTTGTATTTTTTCACATTTCACGAAATCTGTCGAAAATTTCTGTGAATTTTAGAATATTTTTTTATATATTATTTTAAGAATATTTGATATACTATAGATAAGATTATATTTCTTCACGAATTACATACGAAGGAAGGTGAATAAATGTCCAAGCAAATTGTTCATAACAACGAAGGAACAGACTTGATTATATCAGACAACCAATATATTTCCGTTGGAAAGGATGGCTCTAATATCGTACTGAAAAATGGCGACCACATGATATGGTTTGATGGCGACAATGCCTGGGAACAATTATTCAACGCCATAGACAAGACAAAGGCAAGTTTATCAACCTGATAAACTTGCCTTTGCTTCCTCTTGCAGCCTTACACAAATTATATACTTATGCTATCTGCGCCTTAATCACTTTTGCACCTAGGCATTCGCAACCTCTTCAATTGCTTCCTTCAAAACAGCAACTGCTTTATCACAATCTTCCTTTGTTATGATAAGTGGTGGAACCATACGAATAATACGGTTTGATGTTGCTGTAACCAACAGCTTCTTCTCCATTGCTTTTATCTTTACCTGCACTGCATCCACATCGTTCAACTCAAATCCAACCAAAAGACCCAAACCACGAACCTCCTTCACGTCCGGAAGTGTCTTTAGCTGTTCCATAAAATATGCACCCATTTCCTTTGCATTTTGGGCAAGATTGCGGTCTAACAATTCTGTAATCTGTGCATAAGAAGCTGCACAACATACCGGATTACCAGAATATGTACTTCCATGAGAACCTGGATTCAACGCCTGTGCACAGTGTTCCTGTGCTGCTAATGCACCTATTGGCATTCCGCCACCCATAGCCTTTGCCATGGTAACTGCGTCTGGCATCACTCCGTAATGCATAAACGCCATAGTATCACCACAACGACACCATCCTGTTTGAACCTCATCAAATAAGAGAAGCATTCCTTTTTCATCACAAAATGCACGAAGTCCCTGTAAGAATTCCTTTGTTGCCGGATAAACGCCTCCTTCTCCCTGTACTGGTTCTATCATAATTGCGATGGTATCTTCTGTACAAGCAGCCTTAAAGCTCTCTAAATCATTATAATCTGCATATGTAAACCCTGAAAGCATCGGACCTAAATCCATCTGAATGCCTGTATCTGGCTGTCCAGTTGCACTCATTGCACCATAGGTTCTTCCATGAAATCCCTTCTTCGCTGTAACAATATGATAACGATTCGGACCATACTTGGTAATTCCATATTTTCTTGCCATCTTAATCATTGCTTCATTGGCTTCTGTTCCAGAATTTTGAAAAAAAACTCGATCCATTCCGATTGTCTCGCAGATAAGCTTTGCCAATAACGTCTGTGGTACGGAATATGGATACAAGCTCGTATGCATTGCCTGGGCAACCTGCTCCTGTACTGCGGCTACTACCTTCTCGTTACAGTTACCCGCTGAATTTACCGCAATACCTGCATAAAAATCTAGATACTCTTCTCCATTTACATCCCTTACAACCGTATCCTTCGTCTCTTCTACCACAATAGGAAAACGGTATCCAATATTCAACATATATTTGTCTGCCATATCAATAATATCCTGCTTCGTATAACCAAAATCCTGTGCTTTCATATAATCCCTTCTTCCTCACTTATGATATTCTCTTATTATACACGTTATGCTACATTCGTCAACACATTTTTGAATATATATTCACAATGATGTATATTTATTCACATTTAACATTTCATCTATGTCATTTTATTCTCAATATTTTATTGTCATCATTTTCATACATTCTTATTATTTGCAACCAAATTCACCTCTAAACGGTTATATGGTATTTCAATACCATTCTCATCAAACAATTCCTTCAGGTGTTCTCTCAAGTCCCACAGCGTATTCCAGTACTCATCCGTATTCACCCACGCCCGGATTCCCAATCGCATACCACTGTCCTCAAACGCATCGATGAACACATCCTTTGGCTCATTGGAAAGAATCCTCTTATCCTGTTCCAACAGCTGATAAACCAAATCCTTTACCTTTTTGATATCACTGTCATATGCAATATTAATCTTTAATTCCAACTTACGCTTTACCTCATTGGTCACATTGATTAAGCTGTTGTTAGTAAGAATTCCATTCGGAATAACCACCAACTTATTGTCATAGGTAAGCAATCGAGTATAGAAAATTTCAATGGATACTACTGTTCCTTCCATATTCTTATTATTCTCTATAATATAATCTCCTACCTTAAATGGCTTTAAGACAAGAATCAATACTCCACCGGCAAGATTAGAAAGTGCCCCCTGCAGGGCAAGACCAATCGCCATAGATGCAGTACCGAGAATCGTAACAAAGCTTGCAACTTCTACACCCACAATAGCTGCGGCGGTGATAAACACTAATATGTATCCCACAATCCGAATGGCAGACAACAAAAAGCCTGATACAGATGCTTCTAACTGCGAACGTTCAAAGGAACGTCTCATAAGCTTCATTAACAAACCTACAAACTTCACCCCAATTAGTATAAAGACAACGGCCACTAATATACTTCCCGCCTTGCCAATTAACCAATTCAACACATCATCTAACGTCTGACTCAGTACTCCAACAGACATCTCCATGTTCGTTGCCATCCACATTTGATTCATCCCTTTCTCTTTTCCTAGAACATAAGATAAACGTAGTAAGGCTATCGTATGAAATGTATTTTCATTTCACAAGACAGCCCCACTCGCCTTTATTCTGTTACTCTATTAACACTAGTTACATCCATTTGAAAATACTCATAGAAAGTGGTGCCAAGCTAATTGTAATCGAATTTCTTCTGCCGTCACAAGCACTTCGCTTGCTCTTTTTCGCAGTTGCATTCTTACTACCATCACCACCATACTGCTCTAAGTCACTTGCGAATATCTCCTTATAGGTGCCTTCATATGGAACCCCTACTTTGTATTTGTCATGCTTGACCGGAGTAAAGTTACATACAATCAACAAGGTATCCTCCTTCTTATCCGTCTTACGAAGGAAAGAAACAACGCTTTCATTGGCAGCCGTGGCATTCACCCACTCAAAACCATCCGCATTGTTGTCAAAAGCATATAACGCCGGTTCCTCCTTGTACAAATGATTCAACGCCTTCACATAATTTCGTAAAATGGTATGTGCATCAAACTCTAACAAATCCCACGCTAGTTCTCCACTCTCGTTAAACCCTTTAAACTGCGCAAATTCCTGTCCCATAAATAGTAGCTTCTTACCTGGATGCGTCATCATATAGCCATACAACAACCGAAGATTAGAAAATTTCTCCTCGTATCCGCCCGGCATCTGGTCTACAATGGAGCCCTTACCACCAATCACTTCATTGTGTGAAAATTCCAATATATAATTCTCATCATAAGCATTGGATAAGCTGTTGGTAAGTTTTTTATGCTCGTACTTGCGATACAACGGGTCTAATGCCATGTAGGACAACAGGTCTGTCATCCACGAGGTATTCCATTTGTAATCAAAACCCATACCTCCATCCGTAATATCACCAGTCAACATTGGCCAACCAGACTCTTCTTCCACCATTATCATACAATTCGGAAAGCGTTCATTTATAATAGTACTCAATTCTTTAAAGAATGCAATGGCTTCTAAATTCTCATTACCACCGTACTGATTCGGAATCCAATTGCCATAGGACTTTCCGTAATCCAAATACAACATGGACGCTACACTATCCATTCGTATGCCATCTAAATGATACTTTGATATCCAATACAATGCATTTGAAATCAAATAATTTTTAATCTCGTACCTTCCGTAGTCGAAAATATAAGTTCCCCATCTTGGATTCTCACTTCTTCTAGAATCCTTTGGTTCATATAGTGGCTCTCCATCAAATCTAGCCAATCCATTGTCAGACATCGGAAATTGACTCGGAACCCAATCACAGATAACTCCGATTCCTTTGCTGTGCATGTAGTCTACAAAATACATGAAATCCTTCGGTTCGCCATAACGAGACGTCGGTGCATAGAATGCTGTGGTCTGATATCCATAGGTTGCATCCTGCTCGTGCTCCATAATTGGCATAAGCTCCACATGCGTATATCCCATTTCCATCACATAGTCGGCCAACTCCTTGGCAATCTCACGATAATTATAAAATTCTCTCCCATCCTTTGGTCTCTTAAAAGAACCTAAATGCACCTCATAGATATTCATTGGCATATTGGTCTTATCCATATCCATCTTGTAATAATCACTATCGGTCCATTCATACGACAAATCCGCCACTCGTGATGCATTCGCCGGACGAAGCTCTGTATAATTCGCATATGGATCTGGTTTCATAAATACAGAACCTGACTTACTCTGAATCTCATATTTGTAAATCTCACCCACAGAAAGCTCTGGAATAAACAATTCAAAAATACCGGAATATTCAATGCGCCGCATCATATGCGCCTTACCATTCCACTGGTTAAAATCACCTACTACAGAAACTCTTTGCGCATGTGGTGCCCACACGGCAAACAACACACCTTCCACGCCATCTAGCATACAAGGGTGTGCACCCATTTTCTCATATATCTCATAATGAATTCCATCATTAAATTTGCTGATATCAATCGGGTCAATTACTGGTTCAAATGCATATGGGTCGATTACCTTCTTCTTGTCACCATTGCCCATAACCACTTCAAAATAATATACAAAACTGGTCATGTCCTTAATCTTAACCGAATAAAATCCACTCACTCTATCTGAGACAAGCTCGTATCGCTTCTTTGTACTCTTTGATACTACTTTCACCGACTCTGCACCTGGAAAATATGCATTCACATAGACACCGTCTACGGTCTCATGCATTCCCAACAAATGATGAGGATTGTCATGGCAACCTGCCACTAGGGCATCTACCTCTGTCCAATTGATTGCAAATACAGGTTTCTTGTTTGTCATATATCCTCCTAGTAACACATGTAATACTCTCCCAAAGGAACTTATTTTCCAAAAACTCCCCCGAAAGATAGAAAACGACGCTTTCAAAAAGCGTCGTTTCTTAATATTACTCGCCTCTTAATTGTTTTACCACACGCTTAATTGATTCGTTGTATTCCTCTTCCGAAGAGTTCTCAAATACAATAAGCTCTTTGATGTTGTCCGGCTGATTGAAGTTACATCCTGCAATGTACTCATCCCAGTTCTCCAACTTCCAAGTATCGCGATCTGAATTGCGCTTAATCATTCTCTCTTTGCAAACCTCTACACGAGTATTTACCCAGATAACCACTAATTCTGCTCCATGCTTTGCAAGTCTCGCTCTAAGGGAATCTAAATATTCGTCATCACGAATCTCATCAGTAAATGGTGCATTAATCAATACGGTATCGTTATAATCCAATGCTTCCATTGCCAAATCTAATACACAATAATATTCATAGTCACGAATCTCTCTCTGGAAGAAATCAGAAGAACGATTATACTCTTCACCAGCCACCTTGAAAATCTGCTTAGACAAGACAATCAATGTATCCTTATCTAAATACACACAATTAGTTAACGCTTTCGCTAACTGCTTTGAAATAAATGTCTTTCCACATGCCGGTGGTGACGTAACTAAGATTAAATGCTTCATTATATATATGCCTCCTTAATGCCCTTTCGGCTAAAACTTCCTTTGTACATTCTCGGTACAACACTTAAGCCGAATTATAGCATATTTTCTAAGGATTGACAACGCATTTACCATGATTTTACAAAAAAATTCTACTAATTTGTTATGCTACATTAGGTAACTCTTCATACTCTTCAACGCAGACTTTTCTAATCTCGATACCTGAGCCTGAGAAATAGAAATCTCATCCGCAACTTCCGTTTGGGTTTTCCCTTCAAAAAACCGCAACCGAATAATGTTATATTCTCGTTCCGAAAGCCTTCCCATCGCATCCTGCAAGGAGATATTTTCCACCCAGTGCTCCTCCTTATTTTTCTTGTCACTGATTTGGTCCATAATATAAATGGTATCTCCACCCTCTTGGTATACAGGATCATAAAGGGATGCCGGGGTAGCGATAGCATCTAGTGCCATAACCACCATTTCCTTCTCCATTTCGATATCCTTTGCCACTTCATCAATAGTAGGCTCTCTGTCTTCTTCTCTCATAATTCTTTCCTTTGCATAGATTGCCTTGTAAGCAATATCTCGAAGAGAACGGGATACCCGGATTGAATTATTATCCCTCAAATACCGTCTGCATTCTCCTATAATCATGGGAACTGCATAGGTGGAAAATTTCACATTTAAACTGCGATCAAAATTATCAATTGCCTTCATCAAGCCAATACACCCCACCTGAAATAAGTCATCTGCATTCTCGACAGATGAAGAAAATCGTTGAATCACACTTAATACTAGCCTTAAATTACCTTCAATTAACTGCTCCCTGGCAGCGGCATCGCCCTGTTCAATCCTTATAAACAATTCGTTCTTTTCATCATTGGTCAGTAATGGTAATTTTGCAGTATTTACACCACATATAACAACTTTATTAAGTGCCATTCCACTGTCCTCCTTAACTGTTCTATATAGTTAAGGATTTACAAATATATATGGGTTTATACTTCCATTGTGTCGCCAATATTTTCCTCATCACGAACCAATTCGTAACATCTCTTTTTTTAAACGTTTCATAATCTTTTTCTCTAATCTAGATATATAGGATTGAGAAATTCCAAGCAAATCTGCCACTTCCTTCTGCGTCAATTCTTCTCCATCCGCATTGTTTAATCCAAATCGTAACTCTACGATGGTCCGTTCGCGCTCTGACAAAATAAGCATTGCCTTTTTTAGCAATTCCCGGTCCACTTCATCCTCTAAATCCTTATAGATTAAATCTTCCTCTGTTCCTAATATATCTGACAGCAGCAATTCATTTCCATCCCAATCCACATTCAACGGTTCATCAATAGAAACCTCCATTTTTGTCTTCGCACTTCTTCTTAGGTACATTAAAATTTCATTTTCAATACAACGGGATGCATAGGTGGCAAGTTTAATCTTTTTGTCCAATTTAAAGGTGTTAATAGCCTTAATCAATCCTATCGTACCAATGGAAATCAAATCCTCCACTCCTACACCTGTATTGTCGAATTTCTTTGCAATATAAACCACAAGACGCAAATTCCTCTCAATCAGTATACTTTTTACCTCCATATCTCCCATACTTTCCAGCTTTTCTAGCAAAACTCGTTCCTCTTCTGCATCTAATGGCGGAGGTAAAATATCAGATCCCCCTATATAATGAATTTCATTTTTGGGCATCAAAAACATACTTGCCACACTCTTCATCATGGTAAGTCTAAATCTATCATTTCCAACTACATTCACTTTACTGTCCTCCAAATCTCTGTTCAATGCATTCTCTATGCAATAATCCTTGGTATTCCTTTCCGTGAAATAAATGTTCTGGCACTAGTGCAACTGGTTGCTTGCACAGCACAATATTACATCCCAATATGTGAACCTCATCCATGAGAAAACACAGTAGTCTCCCCTCTTGATTCCCAACACTGGAATATCTGATTTCATGAAAGTAATCCTTCCTTTGTATTTGGCAGGTTATAAGACTAGAATAATCTAGCCTCTTGTTTTGTCTGTACTGTTCTATTATTATCTTCTCTTCTTTATTTAAACATTTATGTACCACAGCTTCACTTAATACCATTACTGGTTTTTGAAAAATAGGGGTCGTTAACATATTGCCTGTATCCATATACACCCGTTCCACTGTAGTTTTTCCTCCATGAACAATTTGAATTAAATATAAATTCTCCGTTTGTTTCCATGTGTTCTTAATAAAGTAAGTTAAAATCACAATACCAATTCCACTTAGTGTAAACCAAAAAAGCCACTGACTCATTTGCTTCACTGATAGTTGGAATAAATATCGCATATAGTTCATAAGGCTGCCAGTAAGAACCATAATTGTGGTGGACAGAAACCATGTGCGAACAAAGGATTTTCCTTTTTCCCAATAGGGAATCGCCACAGTTCCCATGCTGATTCCTACACAGGCAAGCACACCCTTTATGCCCATCAGCATTGAGGGCCAAAGTACAAGGATGACTAGCAAAACTGCTCCAAATGCTGCTCCTGTCACTACCTTCCATAAAATAATTCTTCTGCCTGCAACTTTTCCTGTTACATATAAAACAAAAAAATTTGCAATCCAATTTATTAGAAATATAATATCAACGTAGACTGTTATTCGCAACATATCCCTCCTACTTCTTTGACCATATTCTATTACATCACCTCATCAAAAAAAGTCGAATTCGCAAGGAGAAAAAAGAGAAAGGGAAGAAAATCGAAAAAGGTCAACGGATACAATATCCGTTGACCTTATAATACTTGTCATATAAGAAATTCTGTATTGATTATCTTCTCTTCAAAAACTCAGGAATCTTAATACTTCCATCTGCCTCCTGCTTTGGAGACTGTGGTCTTGCTGTTGTCACAGGTGAAGCCTGTGCTGTATTCATAGAACCACCCTGTGTATTATTCAAGAATGATGGTTTTGGCTGAGCAGTTGTCTGTGGAGTAGCCATAGGTTGTCCAACATAGGTTGGCGATGGCTGTCCTGCGTTAAATCCCGCCTGTGTCTTCTCCTGCATTGCAGGTTGTGGACGATATGGGGTCTGCGGTGCCGGTGTGGTTGGCACTGGTTGCGCTACTGGCTGTACCGGTGTTGGTGCAGGGGTTGGAGTTGGAGGAACTGATGCCGGCTTTACAAATGTAGGAGCAACCGATTGTCCGAAACTGCCATAAGAATTACGCTTTGCAGCCTGCTCAATACCGGTTGCAATAATGGTAATACTTACTTCCTCACCTAATGTCTCATTGTCAACTGTACCAAAAATAATATTCACATTCTCACCTGCAGCTTCTGTCAAGTAATTAACTGCATCGTAAGCTTCAATCATACCAATATTACCTGCGAAGTTGATAATAATGTCTGTTGCACCAGAAACGGTTGTCTCAAGCAATGGTGATTCCATAGCCTGCTTAATTGCCTCTACTGCCTTATCTTCTCCACTTCCGCGTCCGATACCGATATGAGCAATACCCTTATCACGCATTACAGACTGAATATCAGCAAAGTCAAGATTGATGATACCTGGACTCTGAATCAAATCAGTAACACCCTGAACGCCCTGCTGTAATACTTCGTCTGCCTTCTTAAGTGCATCCGGAATGGTTGTTCTCTTATCACAAATCTGTAATAACTTATCATTCGGAACTACAATCAATGTATCTACATGATCTTTCAATCGATCAATACCTGCAACTGCATTTGCCATACGTGGCTTACCTTCAAAAGAGAATGGCTTAGTAACAACACCTACGGTTAAAATACCAAGATTCTTCGCAATCTCTGCTACAACTGGAGCAGCACCTGTACCAGTACCACCACCCATACCACAGGTTACGAATACCATATCTGCATCCTTCACCAATTCGGTAATCTCTTCTCTGTTCTCTTCTATTGCACCTGCACCAACTTCTGGCTTTGCACCTGCACCCAATCCTTTAGTAAGTTTCTCACCAATCTGAATCTTGGTTGGTGCCTTAGAAGTTGCTAATACTTGTTTATCTGTATTAATGGCAACTAAGTCCACTCCATTGATATTTTCGTCAATCATTCTGTTAACTGCGTTGTTTCCAGCTCCACCTACACCGATTACTAAAATCTTAGCAGGCCCTTTGTCTTCAAATGTCTTTATTTCAAGCAAGGTTGTATCCTCCTTATAAAAATTTTTCTTATTCATTAGTAAACATATATTAATATAATACTGTTTTTTGTTAAAATAATCAACCCTATATTTCACGAAAATATTGAAAAATATGGTAATTTTTTAACATTTTTACAAAATTTTATGGGTTGTCTGGCTTGAAGGAAGCCTTTCCGTCCATCGCCTCAAAATCACGCATATCCAAGGTTCCCTTCATCCCCTCCAAATTGTTGAGAATCTGTTTTAAATCGGTCAACTGCAATTCCAAAATACTTCCGTCTCCAATCTCCACGCGAATATCTCTATATTGTAGTATAATTTCCCCCTCTACCGTAAACCGAATAGAGTCGATAATGAGGTCATTTTTCTGAATCAACTGGGTCAGCGTCAGAATCAGCTTAAACCGCTCTTCATCCTCGATTGGCAATCGTTCATGCAGCTCCATGGTGTCAAAGGACATTCCGCTGATACATGGCACATCCTCCACCTTTGTCTGAGACATTTCCAACACATATCCTTCGTTGTCAAAATAAACATAAGAATTCATATATTCCACACAACCTGCCATAGCTTTTTCGTAAACCGTAATGGTTATCTTATGTGCATTGACATATTCCACATCCAGCTTTGCAATAAACGGAATGTCAGAAGGTGGCTTTATCTTATTCTTCAACATCAAGAGAATCGTGTTGTCCACATATCCATTTTCCAACACAAAATTCTTAATCTCCTCCTCGGTATAATGCTCATTGCCCACCACCTCAATCTCACGGATATGAAAACAGGTGAACAACAAAATCAACAGCAGGATTACAACTACTGCAATCACGCCTGCTACAATACCCTTTCGTTTCCTTTTAAATCGAATTACGTTGCTGTTTTTCTCACTCATAGCTTATCCTTACACATATTCTATCGACACACCAAGTGCCTTTAAATCTCTTACAATATCCTCATATCCACGCTGAATATAAGATATATTAGTTATCGTCGTATACCCTTTTCCCAACAAGCCCGCCACTACTAAGGCTGCACCCTGTCGTAAATCCGTAGCAAGCACAGTATGACCCTGCAGATGTTTTCCACCCTGAACAGAAACTCTATTGTCATCCACTGTGAGCGACGCTCCCATTTTTCGCAACTCTCCGATAATGCTAAACCGATTTTCAAAAATGGTTTCTTCAATCACACTATCCTCTTCTGACTGAATCAAAACCGCAATGAGCACCGGCAACAAATCAGTGGGGAACTCCGGGAATATTCCAGTTCGAAAGAAACCTCCATGTACCTTTCCCACGGATTGCATCTTCAAGCAATTGTCCCGACGCACAATATTCACACCTAACTCTGCTGCCACATTGATAATATTCTTAATATATCGGATATCATCAATTCCAAGCAAACAAATTTCACAAGGAACCATTGCCGCCATTAACATATAGGTTCCTGCCACAATCCTATCATACACATTGCAATAATCCGCAGCACCAAGTACACTGGTTCCTTTGATAATTAAGGTATCTGTCCCAACTCCTTCAATCAAAGCCCCCATAGAAATCAGATAATTGCAAAGTTCTATAATCTCAGGTTCTTTAGCAACACCTCGAAGAATCGTTCTGCCACTTGCCACCGTTGCTGCCATCACCAAATTCTCTGTTGCACCTACACTTGCAAACCGCAAATGATAGTCACATCCCTGCAAATGACTCGTATCTCCAGTGAGAATACCATCACAGCACCCAATATCAACATTCATTCTTGCCAAGCCGTCCAAATGAATGTCGATAGGCCGAAGCCCAATAGCACATCCACCTGGCACTCCAATCTGCACTTTTTTCCATCTAGCAAGAATAGGGCCTAACAACAACACCGAAGACCGAAGCTTTGTGGTTAATTCATAAGGCAATGCTTCATAGGAAACCTCCCTGGTATCAATGGTTAATACATGATTTTCCAGCTTTGTCTTCGCATGGAGACACTCCAACAGCTTACACATAATAACCACATCTTCAATCATAGGACAGTTGTATATCACAGATATTCCGGAACCTAGCAACGTAGCCGCCATAATCGGTAGTACTGTATTTTTCGATCCCTGAATTGTAATATTTCCTCTTAATTGTTCGGTTTTTCTTATACTTATTGCTTTCACTACACACACATCCAATTACAGCCATATATATTATCCTATGCTGCTTGTTGAAATATGTGACAACATTTTAATATTCCTTTGCCACTCGCAGATGCCTAGAAACAGACAATACAATTCCCACTTCTGCCAGAACACACACCAAGGCAGTTCCACCATAGCTGATAAATGGTAACGGCACTCCGGTTGGCGGTATACTGTTAGTAACAACCGCAATGTTAACCAACACCTGTACTGCAATATGAGTGATGATTCCCACCACAATCAATGCACCATACAAATCCTCAGTATTCACTGCGATAATCACACATCGCCATATCAAAAACATAAACATTCCAATGACACAGATTGCACCAAACAAACCAAGTTCTTCACAGACAACAGAAAATATGTAGTCATTATGGGACTCTGGAATAAATCCAAGTTTCTGTATACTTTGACCAAGTCCCTTTCCAAAAAGACCACCGGACCCAATGGCATATAGAGACTGCAACGTCTGATAACCACTATCATATTTTTCTGGATTCAACCAGATATCAATTCGTTCCAAACGATAGGAAGCTACTAGTAAAAATCCTATCATAACACAGACAAGTATACCACCAATTACTAAGAATTGCTTTACTTTCGGACTAGTTACAAACACAATCACACAGGCAATTGCGGTACAAATAATACCAGTACTCAAATTCTCTGATGTAATCAACACAATAGCAATTACCGGCAAAATCAGTACCTTAGCCATTATCTTTAACTCACCGATTCTTGCTGATTTGATAGAGGCGATATGCGCAGTAAACAATGCGATAATCGGCTTTGCAAACTCCGATGGCTGAAACTGAAAACCAAAAATGTTAATCCAACGCACCGCACCATGAGACTCAACGCCCACAAAAGGTAACGCCACCAACAAAACAATAACCACAAGCATTAACGGCACGGAAAATTTCTTTAAAAAGTGATAATCCATGCGGGATATAAACAACATGACACATACACCAAGCAAGGCAAACATTCCCTGCCTCACCAGATAATAAGTCGCCTGCCCAAGCTTTAATTCTGCCGTATACGAACTGGTAGAGTACACCATAACCAAGCCAAACACCACTAAAAACAATGTCACAAACATTAAAGGATAATCCACATAATCGCTTTTGATAAAAAGCTCCTGGAAGAATTCTTTTATTGAGTTGAACAATCCACCCGACTTCTTCTTTTTCGCCATATACTATGCTCCCATCTGCTTCACATACTCTTTAAACATATCTCCACGCTGTTCATAATTATCAAACATTCCCCAGCTCGCACATGCCGGTGACAATAAAACTGCCTCACCAGATTCCGCAATCTCTGCCGCCAAATCAACCGCTTCCTTCAAATCCTTTACAATTTCCACCTCATCAAAACCATGTCTTTTCGCTGTGTCTGCAATCATATTAGCGGTCTGACCGATAAGCACTAATTTCTTAACCTTATCTCCAAAGCTTTCAATCCACTCATCAAATGTAACGCCCTTATCGTAACCACCACCTATTAAAACAGTCCTTCGATTCATGGCCTGAATCCCCTTGATTGCCGCATCCGGGTTGGTTCCCTTAGAATCATTATAATAAGCAACACCGTTTACTTCGCGTACAAATTCAATACGATGCTCTACACCTCTAAATTCCTTTACCACTTCCACAATAACCTCAAGTGGAATTCCCATATAATACGCAATGGCAATTCCTGCCATGTAATTCTCTACATTATGATTACCGAGTAAAATCAGATCCTTCAAATCAACTACCGGAATCACTTCACCCTGTTCTTTAATTACAATTGCATCGCCCTGAAGACAAACGCCATGCTCTAACTTATGTAAACGACTAAAATATACCACCTTCGCTTTTACTCTCTCATCCTGTGCCATCTTTCTAGTCATCTCATCATCATAGTTTAATACAATGTAATCCTCCTCTGTCTGATTGCGACATACATCCAACTTCACGGAAGCATAATTCTCCATAGTATAATGACGATTTAAATGATCCGGTGTCACATTTAACACTGCACTGACATGTGGCTTAAACTCCACAACTGTCTCTAGCTGAAAAGAGGAAACCTCAGCCACTGTGTAGGAATCCTTGTTCATCTGTAGTGCCACTTCCGTATATGGAATTCCAATATTGCCCACAGTAAAACTGTTGTCCGTGTGACGCCTAAAAATCTGTCCCACCAAAGATGTGGTAGTGGTTTTTCCATTGGTACCTGTAATGGCTGCCAAGCGACCTGCTCCTGCCTGATAAGCAAGTTCTATCTCACTCCAAATCGGAATCTGATTCTCGCGAACCACATTGGCAACCGGTGAATCTATAGGCACACCAGGACTAATCACCATCAAATCGATATCTCTTAAAATCTGATTATTGATTTCTCCAAGAACCACCTTTATTTCATTAGAATCCTCAAATTGGGATAGCAACTTTGTCACATCCAAGGATGCATTGTCATCGTAAAACACAATGTCTGCTCCCTTTTCCAACAACAAACGACCTGCATTGATTCCACTTTTTCCTGTACCTACAATCAGTACCTTCTTCTGAAAATCCATATTTTCCTCCACTAATCATTTAATTAATATGCTACTAAACCAATCAGACAAAGAATTGCTGTTACAATCGAAAAGATTGCAACCACCTTTGTCTCCGGCCAACCGCAAAGCTCAAAATGATGATGAATCGGTGCCATCTTAAACACGCGCTTTCCAGTCTTTTTAAACCATACAACCTGTATCATGACAGAAATCACTTCAAACAGATAAACAAATCCTACAATCACAATAAAAATCGGCATTTTCAACATTATCGCAGTGGAGGCAATCAAACCACCAAGCGCCAGAGAACCGGTATCTCCCATAAACACCTTTGCCGGATACACATTAAACACCAAAAATCCCAATAACGCACCAACTGCCGCACAGGTAATCGGTTCCAACCCAGAAGCAGTACCTATCGCAATCACGGTGAAAAAGGTTGCTGTCAACACTGTAATAGAGGAAAGCAAGCCATCCAAACCATCAGTGAAATTGGTGCCATTTACTGTTCCAATCAACACAATAAACAAAAATGGATAATACCAAAATCCCAGTTCCCACTCATAACCACCTGTAAAAGGAATTAGCACTGCCGTTCCCACATCAGTATAATTAGCAAGATAATAGGCAAACACCGCAGTAGTAATAAACTGTCCTGCCATCTTCTGCCATGCACGAAGACCCATAGAACGTTTCATTACAACCTTGATGTAATCATCCAGAAATCCAACTAAACCAAAACCCAATGTAACAAACAACACCGGCAAAATAACCGGATTGCTTTTCATGTAGAACAACGCTGTAATTACAATACTGCAAAGAATAATCAACCCCCCCATCGTCGGAGTTCCCGATTTCTTCAAATGGGATTCTGGTCCATCATCTCTGACAAACTGTCCAAACTTCAACTTCTTTAAAAATGGTATCATCATTGGACTTAATGCCACGCTAATTCCAAACGCAATCAATATTGGTAATAATACTGTAAAATCAAATTTCATAATCTTTCCTACCCTTTTGTAATCATATATTTTGCATATGGAGGAATCTAAATAGTATCCTCATACACAAGAACTTGTATGTGCATACGCAATACACTACAATAGTATAATTCCTTTTCCATTTTTTATCAACCTTATAACTAGGTTTTTTGTATGCTCATATCCATTATTGCCCTTCTTTTTTCTATTCAATCAAATCATTTCCATTTGATTGAGACGATGTGTCTAATTCTACATCTATTCCATCTGTTTCATTCGTGTCCTCTGACGACTCCTCTTGCTCCGTGTAATCCTCCTCCACACCAAGGTACGGCAAGATATTAGCAAACATTTCGCCCATAACAGGAGCTGCAATGGTACCTCCGTAATAAATGCCTTCTGGTTCATCAATCAAAATGATTCCGATTATCTGGGGATTATTAGCAGGAGCAAACCCTAAAAAGGAAGAAATATACTTGCCATTTCCTCTCGGAAGCTTTTCCGATGTAGCCGTCTTTCCACCAATCCGATAACCTGCAATCTGCGCTTTGTTTCCTGAGCCCTCTGCCACTACTGATTCTAATAATAGCTTCATAGTTTCAGAGGTTTCCTTTTCAATGGCACTTTCCTCCATATTGTATTGGAAGGTTTCCTTCACCGTTCCTGCCTCATCCGTGGTATACATACCAAAATGAGGGGTTACAAGGGTTCCTCCGTTCACTGCCGCACTGGCTGCCCGAAGTAACTGCAACGGTGTAATCTGAAAAGATTGCCCAAAACTCATGGTAGCCAATTCTACCGCCTTTACATTTTCCTGTTTATGCATAATGGAAGATGCTTCTCCCGGTAAGTCTACACCGGTTTTCTCAAACAAGCCAAGCTTTTCATAATTTTCATACATGGCAGACACACCAACTCTGGCACCCACATCCATAAATACCGGATTACAGGAATTCTTGAATCCTTCCGCAAAGGTTTCGCTTCCATGTCCGCCAACCTTATGACAACGTATTCTTCTGTCCTCCACCACACGAAAGCCAGGGCAGGAAAAGCCATCATCCAAATTTACCACACCCTCTTCTAAGGCTGCCACTGCAGTCACCAGTTTAAATGTAGAACCAGGTTCGTAGGTATCATTAATGCAAAAATTCCGCCACATGGTATTGAGAGCATCCTGTTTACTTCCCTCATAGCTTTCCATCCCTACCAACGTATATGGTTCATTCAAATTATATTCCGGCACATTAACCATTGCATAGATTTCTCCGTTTTGCGGATTCAT
This sequence comes from Lachnospiraceae bacterium, assembly GCA_017439675.1. GTDB lineage: Bacteria > Bacillota > Clostridia > Lachnospirales > Lachnospiraceae > CAG-590. The sequence continues at coordinate 8,636 of JAFSIQ010000023.1, read as the reverse complement.
CATAACAACAGATACACGTTGTGCATTCTTTGCCTTCATCACTTTAGTAGCCGCTTGTTCTGCATACTTTTGTATGTTTACATCGATAGAAATGTGCAAATTATCACCGGGAATCGGTTCAATCCTACTTTCTGCTTCATTTTCCAATTCATATCCATGGGCATCGGTCATAGTTAGTATACTACCCGGCACCCCCGCAAGTGTTTCTTCATAGGCAACTTCAATCCCCACAATCCCTTGATTGTCAGCACCCGTAAACCCTAGCACCTTACTGGCCAATGTGTCATAAGGATAATACCGTTTGTAATCCTCGTCTATCATAACACCGTCCAAGTCCATTTCCCTCAACTTGTCGGCAATCTCTTTGTCTACGTTACTTTTAATTTTTTCGCGAATGGTGTTTGCCTGCACTTTCTTTCGCACCTCTCCTTCCGAGAGATCTAACACGCCACACAATGCATCCACCACTGCATCTTCATCTGTAATCTGTGAATGAATGACAGAAACAGAACAGACCGGCTTGTTGCTTGCCAATTCCACACCATTTCTATCGTATATTACTCCTCGCTTCGCCTTGATACTTCGCTCCCTGTCATGAAGTGCTTCTGCTATTTCCATGTAATATTCGGATTTAGCAATCATCAGATAAGAAAGTCGCACCGTCAACAACAAAGCAACCGCGAAAACCCCAACTAACACTACTAATATTTTTCTTTTCATATGAGGCTTAAGCATATATGCTCCAGGTCTTCTTTTTAATAACTTATTATGAAACAGCCTCAGATATGATTGAAATACTCGCTGTAAATAACCCAGGCATGCTAAACTTCTCCCAAAAGTTCACCATGCCTTACCAGTCAAACGAACCTGCCACCAGCGGTTCTACTATATATCATTTTATTCTGCCGTCGGCTATTGTCATGTCCCATTTCCACCTGTTCCATCACCAGATGCTCCTGCATCACCACCGGCATCGCCACTAGCTGTTCCTGTATCTCCACCGGTATCACCGCCAGTCATTCCTGCGTCATCGCCGGTATCGTCACCAGTCATTCCTGCGTCATCGCCAGTATCGTCACCAGTTGTTCCAGTATTGTCTCCAGTTGTATCACCATTCGAAGAACCTTCGCCGTCAATATCCTGTTGCAATTGTTCATCCGGTGCTTCACCACTATATATCGGAGTTGCCCCCTGGTCACCCACATTAGGGTCACCTTCGCTAGCTACTTCTTCTGTCTGATAAATATTCATATACGGCAACAACTCTTCAAATATACTCTGTGCAATAATAGTACCAAGACCCGAATTTGCCTGATCTTCTACATTTGGCTCGTCTACCGTAACATAAACTACCACCTGTGGATTCTCTACTGGTGCAAAACCTATAAAGGAAAGCAAGTATTTATTATTACCACGCGGTAACTTCTCCGCAGTACCTGTCTTACCACCAATCGTATATCCTTCCACCTTTGCCTTCTGTGCTGTACCAGCATCTACCACATTAAAAAGCATCTGTCTAAATTTTTCTGATGCTTCGGCAGAAATTGTCTTTCTCAACACCGTCGGCTCAATATTGTTAATAGTTCCACCATTTTCATCTACAATCTGCTGCACCATATGCGGCTCGTAGTAATCACCACCATTGATGACCGAACAAAACGCAGCACCAATCTGCATCATGGTAACAGTAAGCCCCTGTCCAAAGGAAGATGTTGCAAGTTCTACATTATTCAGAGTATTCTCATCGTAAATAAGACCGGAAGCCTCACCCGGCAAGTCAACACCTGTCTGCTTACCAAATCCAAATACATTCTGATACTTTGAAAATGTTGTTCTTCCCTCTGCTAATGCAATTCGCATTAACGCCACGTTACAGGAATACATAAGGGATTGTTCCAACGTAATCTCACCGTGACCAGAATGATTGTGACAGTTAATGGTCCTATCTTCTACGTCATACTTACCTTCACAATAAAAGGTTTCATCTCCCTGTAACACACTATCCTCCAAGGCTCCGGCTATAGTAAAGGTTTTGTAGGTTGAACCCGGTTCAAAGCCATCCGAAATAATATAATTACGCCAAGCCTTATTCAGACAAATCAACCGAAAATCCTCCGGTATGTTCTTAATCTTTTCAGAAGCAGCAATGTCCTTGTTTTCCAACATTGACTTCAACATTGTCTTTTCCTCTGATAAGGTTTCCCCTTCTTCTACAGCAAAGTACTTCTTTACCTCTGCATCAGTCAAAAGATAATCAATATTGCGTGCTTCAAACATATATTCAATAGCACTGTCCTCATAGGACTCATTCAAATCATAAGTATTTGAATTCGCCATTGCCAACACTTCACCAGAATTGGGATCCATAACAAGAACAGAAACATTTCTAGCTCCCGTCTCATTCATAAATGTACTAATTTCTTTTTCCACAATATTCTGTGCATTAGCATCTATGGTGGATATCACATTGTATCCATTAACTGGAGCTTTTGTAGTGCGCTCTAGCGTTAATTCCTGCGTCAGATATCCATACTCTCTGCCGTTAATACCATTTAATTCCTCCGAGTAATAACCTTCAATACCACCCTGTCCAACATTGCCACTAACAGTAAAACCTAATGCGTGACATGCAAGCGAACCATATGGATAATATCTTTCATACTCCTCTTCAAACCATACACCTTTCACATTCTTGCCGTCCTTAGTAGCAACAAAATCATTGAAGGGCTGTACCTGTTCATAATCTAGCTTCTTCAACATCTTTTTATATAGAGATGTACTATCCTCTAATGCCTTCTCAATTTCACTTTCGCTTAAATCAAAATATTTTGTCAAAGCGGCTACCGTTGCATCCTTTACCTCGTCACTTTGCAAAATATTCTTTGGCTCGATAATTAAGTTGTAAACCTTTTCACTGGTTGCAAGCTGCGTTCCATTCCGGTCTAGGATATCTCCTCTTCGGTATGGAATCTCAATGCTGTCATAACTTTGTTGCGCCAACACTATCTTTTCGTAACGCTTACCATCCTTCACATTGATGTAAATCAATCGTCCGACAAGCGCCAAGAATGCAAGTAAAAAGATAGCAGTTATTACAAGCAACTTGTTTTTCATTCTAACCAGAAAACGTCTTTTCCCTTTTGCCATTTCATCACCTAATCTTACTCTGTGGGTACATCCTTATATTGCTTCACGTAATCCGGATTACTCGCCTCGTACGAAACAACTTGTCCTGCCTTTGGATACACCATGCCGAGTTCTGTAGTTGCCACCGTATATATCTTGGTCAAATCAACAGAACTCTCTAATCTTTTGCTAGTCTCATTGTTGTTATCTGTAAGTTCGTTCAAAGTACTTTCCAATGCCGCAATCTGTCTTCTCTGTTCTGTAATATCAGACTGTATTGAAAGCATGTTGACGCAGGAAACAAACAAAAATACGGTCGCCACCATCAAACATGCTGTATATTTCAAATCAAACGCCCTTGCTCTTCTTTGGTTTCTGCTGACTTTCTCATTAACCTCGCGTTCTTGTCGGCGCTCCGGCCTTTCAATACGCTCAGGTACTGTATTCAGCTGTCTTGCCGTATTACCTTCAATGTAATACCCTTCGTTTCTTGGATTCACTAATATCATTCCCCTCTTCTTAATACATTTATCGTCCGTGACTTTTACAATGTATCATCTGTCTATTTACTAAATACCAACTACGCCCGCTCGAAAACACGAAGCTTTGCGCTTTTACTTCTGCGATTTTCCTCTAATTCTTCCTGCGACGGTAAAATAGGTTTCCGTGTGACCACTTTCCCCTTGGAAACATTACCACAAACACATTTAGGAAAGTCGGGAGGGCATGTACAAGGATTTTCATTGGTCTTAAATATCCTTTTTACAATCCGATCTTCTAATGAATGGAACGTAATTACGCATATTCGGCCCCCTGGATTCAACAACTCTATCATTTGGTCGATGGATTGCTCAAGAATGGTCAGTTCCTGATTTAACTCAATCCTGATAGCTTGAAATGTTCGCTTCGAAGGGTGCCCTCCTGCAGACCTTGCTCTAATTGGTATAGCAGCCTTTATGATGTCATTAAGTTCGTATGTTGTCTCAATGACCTTGTCTTGTCTTGCTCGGCATATATGCTTCGCAATATTCTTGGCGAATTTCTCCTCGCCGTAATCTCTGATTACTTTGTATAATTCCATCTCAGAGTAACCATTGATAATATCTTTAGCAGTCTTCTCCTGCCGTTGATCCATTCTCATATCCAGAGGCGCATCCTCTCGATAAGTAAATCCCCTCTCCGGAGTGTCCAACTGATAGGAGGACACCCCCAGATCCAAAACGATTCCGTCTACACCTTGTACACCTAAATCCCTAAGAACCTGAGGGGTTTTGAGATAATTGCTTCTTACAATGTCTATTTTAACTTTATCTTGATATGGTAATAGACGGATGCCTGCTGCCCGAATGGCAGCTGCATCCTGATCTATTCCTATGAACCTTGCTTCATGGGACAAACGTTCACAGACATGAAATGCATGTCCTCCACCACCTAGTGTACCATCCACATAAGTTCCGTCCTCTTTTATATTCAGTCCTTCTATGGTTTCCTCTAACAAAACCGACTTATGCGAAAATTCCACGCTTATCCTCCCAATTTTTCATCCGAAACGATGTCGTTTCCTAGATTATAATTCCTAAATCCTCGATTCCCTGAGCAATCTCATTGAAATCAATGTTATCAATATCGTTCTTCTCTTCCCAACGCTCTTTGCTCCAGATTTCAGCACGTTCGCCCACACCCACAACTGTAACATCCTTTGTGATGCCTGCAAACTCTCTCAAATTGGACGGGAGTAAAATTCTGCCCTGATTATCCACTTCACAATCTGTTGCTCCAGCTTGAAAAAATCTCTTAAACTGTCTTGACTTCTCATTGGTCATTGGCAACTGTCTCAACTTTCCCTCAAAGATTTCCCACTCCTCATTGGGATAAGCAAACAGACAGCCATCCATTCCCCTTGTTACTACGAAGGTAAGTCCTAATTGTTCTCTTAACTTTGAAGGCACGATCATTCTGCCCTTAGCATCTACGGAATGATTATATTCACCTTTTAATCCCTTGGACACGATCCTCACCTTCCCTTCTTTCTCCTTCGCAGGTGACGTATCTGGATTCCCATGGTAAATCCACCACTCTCTACCACTTTCATCCACAATCCACCACTTACATCCACTATTGTACCCCATTAGGTTACATAATGCAACAACTGATTTTCTTATATGGCATTGTGAAAATAGCTAAAGTTTCTTTTCGTTTTTTGTGCAATTTGTCATTATTTTTATCACCTTTTTTTAACCAAAAAAGAGCAAAACACAATATATTGTGTTTTGCTCTTTTCTTCCGCTTTTATTTTGTGCTTTCCTTTTTCGTCTTTTTTATACAAAAAAAGACGGTGGGAGAAAGTGGTGGGATTTTCCCACTTATGTATCAATTCTCCCACTTTCTCACCACCGTGTATATTTTCATTCCACTATTCCTTCTGTTCTTCCACCACTACCTTGCTAAGCTTTGCGCGCTTATACGCAATATATATAGAAGCGCCCACTACGCAAAGTGCAGCTAACAGTTGCGACACTCTAAAATTCATTCCAAACAACATAAGGGAATCGGTTCTTAAACCTTCAATCCATACACGTCCTAGACCATAACCCCAAATGTACATCGCTAACAACTCTCCATCAAACTTCTTATGTCGACGATACAAGAAAATTACCAACAACACACCTAGATTCCACAATGATTCATACAAAAAGGTCGGATGCACCTGAATAAATTCCTTACCACCTACAATTAACACATTATCAATCATTTCCTGGGTAATGACACCATTATTCACCGTGCTAAGCAAATAATTCTTGCTTCCAAACCAATCGACCGGAATCGCCATAGCAAACAGGGAATCGGTATATCCACCAAATGCTTCTCTATTGAAAAAATTCCCCCAACGTCCCATAATCTGTCCAATCAGTAATCCCATACATGCCGTATCCATCATTAACAGTGGACTGACGTTACGCTTCTTAGCAAATATGACAAGGGTAATTATACCCGCAATAATACCACCGTAAATAGCAAGTCCACCATTACGAATATTAATCATGGAAAGCAAGGTGTCTCCTAGACTTTGCCCTTCCTTTATATACTCATCCAAACTAAATAGTACATAGTAAAGTCTTGCTCCAAGAATGGCAGGCACTACCATCCATAACATACAATCTAAATATAGTTCCGGATCCTGTTTGGTACGAACAGCCTCTTTGGATACAATTACATATGCCATGATAAATCCCAATGCGATAATAATGCCGTACAAACGCAATTCAAAATTGCCAATCATAAATCCATCAATCACTTTTTCCAACTCAATCCCCAAATTAGGGAAGCGTATTTCATACATAGGAAGTCCTCCTTATCTAATAATACTGATGCCCTTCACTCTAACTCGCATTCTCGCAAGCATCCTGTCACATAGTCTTACACATTAAACTTAAACAGGATAACATCACCATCCTGTACTATATATTCTTTACCCTCAGAACGAACAAGTCCTTTTTCCTTTGCTGCAATCATAGAACCATTCTCAACCAAGTCCTTATAATTTACAACCTCCGCACGGATAAATCCTCGTTCAAAATCTGTATGAATCTTACCAGCAGCCTGCGGAGCCTTAGTTCCTCTCTTAATGGTCCATGCTCTTGTCTCATCCTCACCAGAGGTAAGATATGAAATCAAGCCGAGTAGAGAGTAACTTGCACGAATCAGCTTGTCCAAACCAGATTCCGAAAGTCCTAAATCTTCTAAGAACATTTTCTTCTCATCATCCTCCAACTCGGAAATCTCCTGCTCAATCTGTGCACACACTGCAAATACTTCGAAGTTATACTCTGCCGCATATTCCTTTACCGCATTTACATACTCGTTATCTGCTGCGTCCTCTGCAAGCTCATCCTCTGCCACATTTGCAGCAAAGATAACTGGCTTTCCAGTCAGAAGATTATAATCTGCCATCCATGCTTCTTCATCCTCACCATCCACTTCAAATGTGATAGCAAGCTTACCACTTTCCAAATGGTCTTTGATACGCTTCATAAATTCCACTTCCTTAGCAATATCCTTGTTGTTATTGGCCGCACGGGAATTCTTAGCAATTCTTCTCTCCAAAATCTCAATATCAGAGAAAATGAGTTCAAAATTGATGGTCTCAATGTCACGAAGCGGGTTGATACTTCCATCCACATGAACCACATTGGTATCTTCAAAGCACCGAACCACATGTACAATGGCATCTACCTCACGGATATTTGACAAGAACTGGTTACCCAAACCTTCACCTTTAGAAGCTCCCTTCACAAGACCTGCAATATCTACAAATTCAATTACAGCCGGAACCGTCTTCTTTGAATTATACATCTTAGTCAACACATCAATTCTCTCATCCGGCACCGGAACCACACCCACATTTGGGTCAATGGTACAGAAGGGATAGTTTGCTGATTCTGCTCCTGCCTTTGTCAATGAATTAAACAATGTACTCTTTCCCACATTAGGAAGTCCCACAATTCCTAGTTTCATAATATATCTCCTTTATTTGAAATTCTTTTTTCAATGTCAATTTGTATGTAAATGCACATTTGGATATAGTATAACATAACTAAAAGAAAAACTCAAAAAAAATCCAAACCTAGAATCATGTTCGTTTTACTTCACAGTACATTCAAAACAAATTTCTCATAAGCAAAAAGACAACTCTTCATTATATTCACAAAAAGTTGCCTTTTACTTGGTTATTCTAATATTACGCAATTTTGTTTTCGAGATTTTCTACTCTTTTGGTCAAATCATCTGTCAATCTCAACAACAATGACATATTGTAGTTTTCCAATCTGTCAACTCGATAATACTGTTTTAACTCATTCATATCTTTTTCAATATTGTCAATTTGCCCCTGAAGACTTTCATGAACTCTAACCACTTCATCTAAAATCATATCCGTTTTATTATCCAAATGCTGTAATTGTTCATTTATTCCGTTCAATTTGTAATCCGTTCTTTTCTTCGTGCTAGTTTCGAACACGTCTAGTTTTTGGTCAAACTTTTGTTCCACATTAGTCCCAAACACTTCTAGCTTTTCATCAAACTTTTGTTCCATGTTAGTCCCAAACACTTCTAGCTTTTCATCAAACTTTTGTTCCATGTTAGTCCCAAACACTTCCAGCTTTTCATCAAACTTTTGCTCCATATTAGTCCCAAACACTTCTAGCTTTTCATCAAACTTTTGTTCCATGTTAGTCCCAAACACTTCCAGCTTTTGGTCAAACTTTTGTTCCATGTTAGTCCCAAACACTTCCAGCTTTTGGTCAAACTTTTGCTCCATGTTAATCCCAAACACGTCTAGTTTTTGGTCAAACTTTTGTTCCACATTAGTCCCAAACACTTCTAGTTTTTTATCTATCTTTTTATCAAGCTTTTGCTCTAGCTTTTTATCAAGCTTTTCTTCTAGCTTTTCTTCTAGCTTTTGCTCTAGCTTTTCTTCTAGCTTTTCTTCTAATTTTTCTTCTAATTTTTCT
>JAFSIQ010000022.1 GCA_017439675.1 Lachnospiraceae bacterium | reverse complement strand
TTTCCATATGGGAAGGTAGCCCCTGCAGGTGTCATGATTACTCCTGCTTCCTTTGCTTTTGCTACAATTGCCTTTGCACAGCCTTCTAAGGAATCAAAGGAAATGAAATATCCTCCACGAGGTTCTGTCCAACTACCAATCTCAAGTCCGCTTAACTCTTTGTTCAGTACATCAATTACTGCCTCGAATTTTGGTCTTAAAATATCTGCATGCTTTCTCATATGCTCCACAACTCCGTGGATATCCTTGAAATAACGTGCATGGCGCAATTGGTTTACTTTATCGTGACCGATTGTCTGAATCGTCATTTGCTTACGAATATCTGCCAAGTTCGCTGTAGACGCTGCAATTGCTGCAATACCTGAACCTGGGAAGCTGATTTTTGATGTAGAACAGAATTTGTAAACCATATCCGGGTTACCTTCCTGCTTACATGCCATCAAAATCTCGATTAAGTAATCTTGGTTGTCATCATGCAAATGATGAATAGTATATGCATTATCCCAGTAAATACGGAAATCCTTTGCAGCCGGTTTCAATCTTGCAAAACGTCTTACCGTCTGGTCTGAGTATGTGTAACCCTGTGGGTTTGAATATTTCGGTACACACCAAATACCTTTGACTGTTTCATCATTGTTTACCAATGCTTCTACCATATCCATATTAGGACCTTCTTCTGTCATTGGAATATTAATCATCTCAATTCCAAAATGCTCTGTAATAGCAAAATGCCTGTCATATCCCGGTACCGGACACAAGAATTTAACCTTATCTAATTTGCACCAAGGTGTGCTTCCCATAACACCATGTGTCATAGAACGTGAAATGGTGTCATACATCACATTCAAACTAGAGTTACCAAAGATAACAATATTCTCCTTTGGCACCTCTGACATATCTGAAAGAAGCTGTTTCGCCTCGTTGATACCATCAAGCACACCGTAGTTACGGCAATCAACACCCTCCTCACAAGTAAGGTCTGCCTCGCTGCTGAGAACGTCCATCATTCCCATGGATAAATCCAACTGCGCTTTTGACGGTTTACCACGCGACATATCGAGCTTCAAATTTTTCGCTTTGATTTCTGCGAACTGTTCTTCCAGTTCTTTCTTTAATGACTGTAATTCTTCTACACTTAAATCTTTATATGCTGTCATCTCTCAAAACCTCCTTTTTTCTCCTAACTTGTAAGTCTATACGATTTTCGATGATTTAGCAACTCCTTTTTTATATTTCCCCCGTGCTCAGTCTGCGATACTGATTCTTCCAATTCGCCAAGGTATCATCATACTGTAGCACTTTTACCCGATTTTCGATTTCCAACACTTCCTGTGCAATCCATGCATCCAGATTCATATAGATTTGGCTGCGCTTTAAAAGATTTTGATATTCCTCTTTGGTCATATACTGACGGCAGGCATACAGGTAAGCCTTCAGCATGGCTTCCTCCTCGCAAATCTGATATGCCGCTTCATACATTTTTGCAGCCTCTTCATATAGAAACAATCGTCCAAAGCACGCCCCGAGACATGCATAGACCTTGCCGTAGAATTTTCCATCCATACTCTCATCCCGCTCACCATGTATGATTTCCTGATAAGCCATGATAGCGGATTTTACAGAACCACTTTGTAGCAAATTATCTGCCTTATACTTCTGTTTTTCCACCGGCTTTTGATTCTTCAATCTCTCTAGCACATCTTGAATCTGGCTCAGCTCCCCTGTAGTATAAATAGAGGAATAAGCTAGGATGGTCACAATGAAC
>JAFSIQ010000021.1 GCA_017439675.1 Lachnospiraceae bacterium | reverse complement strand
TCTGTTCATGATTACCTTTCTGGCTAATCAATCCCTTTTACTGTTTGGATCGTTTTACTAAACGTTCTCTTGAAAATCTTTTAGAATTTTCAGGGTTGTTTTGTTGTTTAATCATCATTCAGTTTTCATTGTTCTTCGTTGCTTTCGCTAGATTTTAGCGCCGCAACAGTAATAATATTATCATAAGGCATTTTTATTGTCAACACCTTTTTTCAAAAAAATTTGACACAAATTTCGTGCCGTTTTAAAGGAACAAAACTCGTGTCAAATCACCCACAATATCTAGTAGTAGATTATTATCATACAACAATTTCAAGAGTCCAGATTGACAAATCGCTTGTATTAATTCTTGACTTGTTTCAGTGGTACTCGTAATGGATAATACCAAAAACAACATCCAAACAACAAGCAATCCACGCATACCGCCCAACAATCCGCCTCCTATCTTATCAATGGAACGGATTATTGGTAGCTTTGTCATTTTGTCCACACCTTTGCCTAATGTGGAGAAAAACACATTGCAGACAGCAACTAATACAAGAAAAACCACTGCATTGATAATAACCATAGCCATTGACTTGGCGATATATTCATTCACACCAGATGCTTCCAACAAAGAATACACTTCTGAGTTGTTATTGTTCAGCATATTTTCCTTTAACGCATCCGGCACTGCCAGTTCGTTAATCAGTTCTACTTGGACACCACGAGAGACATCCTCCGTATCATTTGAAAGTTCCATCTTTTCTATTATAAATGTAGCCAACTCATCATCTAACGTCGTATGTTGTTGCACATAGCCACTAATATTCGGCGCTACATAAATTGCAATCATAATACTTGCAATCAAGCCCGCTACCGAAACTAACACTTTAAATAGTCCTTGAATCCAACCGGCTATGACACACGCAAAAAACACTACTCCTATAATAATACAAATCCAATTCATCGCTATTCCTTTTCATCCTTATGTGTAAGCTTAATCACTTCCGAACCGCTATCATACAATGCAATATATCTTCTGCTATAACCCGTAGGCACCAAATCTACGACATTTTTAGAAAACTCGTAAGCAAATTTCAATTTCCCACTAACAGTATAGATTCTACACTCGGAACCTCCTGTAAATATAATTTCGTCATTGCTCATGCGCACCTTTTTGTAATCAAACTCCAACTTTTGCGTCATCATTTTTCTTCCATTGGTATTATATAACTCCAACACATATGGTTTTTCCGACTTGTCGTCATCAGTATTGGGAACTACCACACCGATGTGACTTTCATTGTAAATCACGCTACGAACCTCCTGTTCAAAAGCAATCTTTGCTTTCTCACTCGGTTTCTCTCTCATGGAATAAATGATAAACTGATTGTCACCAAAGGCACAAACCGTATTATTATCCAAAAACTCCACCTTCGGCACTATAGTTCCTTCCAATTGATAACCACCAACCATTCGCTCTGCATTTTCATTTTGTCCAACCGCACCAAAATTATAGGCTGTCAAACCATTAGTGGCTGTCATACCATCCAATGACACATAGGTAGAGAATAACTTCTCACCATCCACAGACAAATCGATATCCATCGGATACCCACCCTTGTCAATGGTTGTCTGTATTTCTGAAATCTGCTCTCCATTCCTGTCATACAAATTGATAAAGTTTTCCTTCTCACTTTCCAAGATAACTGCAAAAGCGCCTTGCGACGCCACCGCAATATCACAAATCTTATAAGGAAGTGTAGTACTACTCACCTTGCCCTCAGTATCGAAAATATATACATCATTTCCGTTCAAATCGGCAATAGCAACATATTCGTTACACACATCCGCCTTTGGCATTTTCATGGCAAAGGTTTCATTCCATACAGCCTCACCCTTTTCATCCACATAGGTTGCTCCATCCTTGCTATATTTAAGTAATGCTTCTTGATAATCCACATAATCAATCATGGACGCATTTTTAACACCGGTCTCCTCTACTACCTCATAGCCACGATAGGTTCCAATGGCATTCACTACCATAACAATTCCCACTGCCAAAGCAACAAGCACCAGTACCCCTAAGATGCGTAAAATGATTCTCTTTTTCTGTTGGAACCATTCTATAAGACGAAATGTCTTCTTTCCTTCCCGCTCTCCTTTATCTTCATTTCTCACAATCTGTAGTTTCTTCATTATATCAACCTTTTCTATATGTATAGTACTATATTACAAGCAAGGCTTGTAATCCGCTCAGCAGTTTCACCCTTGCAAGCAAATATATCTCAATCGCATATTACAAGCAAAGCTTGTAATCCGCTCAGCAGTTTCACCCTTGCAAGCAAGTATATCTCAATCGCATATTACAAGCAAGGCTTGTAATCCGCTCAGCAGTTTCACCCTTGCAAGCAAGTGAAACTGCTAATCGCATTATACTACATTTTTTTGAAAGCTACTACCCTAATTTACATCAGGAATTACAATCATGTCGCCTTCCTTGATTTCATCTGCTTCTCCAAAACCATTGGCTGCCATCAATTCTGCCACATACCCGACCGAATTATACATTTTAAAGCTGATAGAAGACAACGTATCTCCCCTTTGTACAATATAGTATCGAGAATCACTCTGTGCCATGGCGGTAACCTTTTCGCTTTCCAAATCTGATTTTTCCTGCACCTCCTCTTTTTTCACATCCGGTGCAGCCGTTAGAGCATCATTATCTGCTCCGGCAGTCATCTCTGCTTCCGTTTTCTCCTCTTCCGGAAGCTCTGTCATAAAAACCTTATACTCTCCATAGGCCTCGTCCGCAAAATAAATTCCCGCCTGCGCCAACTTTCGTTCCATTTTTCCAAGCATTTGATAATTACTAAAGACTGCAACACCTAGAGCCAACACAGCAATAACCAGAGCAGAACACACATGACTAAGACGTCTGTTCATCGCTTCAATCTTAGCTTGTCTCGTTCTCTCTTCCATTATTTTTTTATAATTTCTCAAGACTGCCTCATCCTTTTGCTCCACATCAGAGGGCTCCGCCGCCAAAAGCTGTCCCTTAGACTCTATCATAAAATTCTGCATCGCCTCATTGCGTGCATAATATATGTAGTAACCGCTCTGCTTTCTCAAATATTCTCCCTCTAAGCGATAAAATGCTTCCTCGCCCTCCAATGCATCCATAATATAGAGAACCTTTTCCTCACCAGCAAAGTTATCTAAATGTAGCTGTACAATAATATCATTTATCGTAGTAGAAAATCCCATGCGAGACAAAAACCATCCTACCACCTGCAATTCCGGAAAATAGGTTTTGACCTCCTGATAAATATGACTCCATGTTTCTCCGTCAAAGCTTGTCTCCTCAAGATCTAATTCCAAATTCTGTGCAGGAATAGCACCACTGACAAACAGCACCTCTCCGCGTTGTCCCCTCACACATTCGCCCACTAGAATAGCACCTCTTGCATAAGTCGCATTGGGATTTGCCAACTGATTCAGGTACGTCATCACATAATCCTCAATATAAATCCTGCGGTTTCCGCAAGGCGTACCAATTTGTCTTATGTTTTTTGGTAAAGGAATATCCTCAAATCCGTTTTCTTCTGTAGGAATTTCTTTGTCGTACACAATTTCTACCATGTATTCCACCCTTTCGCTGCTTTTCCTATTTATATAACTGCGACAACATTTCACACCTCGCCACAGCAATAGCCATTTAAAACCCTAAGAAAATCATTAAACTACTACAAGCGTTCATCAAATCATTCCAAACATCATAGTTTCAGAGTTTGCTACCATAAATTATCACGAAAACGGTGCTTATCATGTCTAAAATTGTCCTAGTCTCCGATAAATGAACGCAAATCACGGATAATTTTTCCTTTTCTCCGTAAAAAACGACACTCTTCATGACACCGCCCAAAACTTTTTCAAAATCTGCGTGTAGACCATGCTCAAAATGGCAATACTCCCCATAAACTAATCAATAAGAAAGTGGGAGGAATCGCGCTATGACACATTTTTACTGCAATGCATTCGAGAAAAATGCAACATATCAATTAAAAAACAAATTGTTGACTACACTGGAACAAAACAAGGTGGATGCGAAGGACATTGTAATTTTGTGTATCGGAACAGACCGTGCTACCGGAGATTGTCTCGGTCCTCTGGTGGGGGAACATCTAATGCAGGTTTTACCTCATATTCCAGTATACGGCAATCTGGAAAATCCAATCCATGCATTAAACTTGGAAGAAACTATTTTCAGCATTTATCAGCAGTACGACAATCCCTTTATTATAGCCATTGATGCCTCCTTGGGTGTATCCGAACATATCGGCTATGCCACCTTGAGCCAGAAACCGCTAAAGCCTGGAAAAGGTGTAAACAAAAAATTGCCTGCGATAGGTAATCTTTCTATCACAGGCATTGTAAATGTTGCCGGTTTTCCAAATTCTATTCTGTTGCAGAGCACACGCCTTCACACCGTCATGACCTTAGCAGATTGCATCAGCAACGCAATCTATCTTTCTTTTACCGAAGATCGTGCACTAGAAAACCAAAGCATACTGTATTCCTAAGCAGATAGCCCCTACTATCTTCCTGCACCTTTATAGGCCGCAATTGCCTCCGAAACGGTATCTGCTGTCCCATCCTCCATAAGAGAAATCAAATCCGCCACCTTAGTTGGCGTGCAAAAGTCCTTTCCAAGAATCGCTCCATAATTATTAGCAACCGCAATGGTGGATGCCTTGATATCCTCCTCTAGCACAGACATATTATCTTCTAAAACCTCAATATCCTCTTTCATCTTCTCAAGCTTAGCCAATCTGCGATCATTCACCTCATCTGTCAACAGTTGCTTGGTTTCATTCTCAAAGGCTGTCATAGCTTCCTGCTTGTCTTGGCTGATATCCTTAAGTTCTTCGTTCAACTCTGCCAGCTTATCATCATACTTATCCAAGCCGTACTGGCTGTCGTCCTTATCCTTGTTAATCTTATTGCGAATCGCACGCATCTGACGTTTATTGGCTGCCATCTTATCCTTAATAATTCTACCTTCTCGCAAGGTATCATAATGTTTCACCTTAACACCATTGAGGATGCAGAAGTAAATGCAGCCCAACACCAACAACGTAATCGACACGGTAAGTGTACACAAAAATGTCACATTGGCATCCCCTTTAAAGAATATATTCACAGATAAATAATACATCAGGGAAGGAACACCAATATAGGTAACCAAGACAACCACCAAAAAAATAAGCATTTCTAAAATGTGCTTTGTCATGAATAGTGAATAGAATATTCCACTTCTGCAAAATGCAGGTACATGATTTGCCTTGAACAAAGTTTTCATCTCCACCTGCAACTGGCGATTCTCCTCCGTTAAATCTGCAGTTTCCTCTGAAACTCGCTCATCCACTCTCTTAGACTTTGCTTTATCACGCTTCGCTTTCACAGAACGACTTTTGCTCTTGTTAGCTTCTATCTGATTGTCATACGTCTTCTCAATCTCATTCTTACGTTTGCGAATTGTCTGGGCAATCTCATCCTGAATCGATTTCTCTTCGGTAACAATTGCTTTCTTTAAGTTCTTCTCTTGATTCTTGTATTCAGCAAGTTCTTTCTTCAACTGTTCTACTGCTTCTAAATCCGTCTGAACCTGATACAAGTAATCTACATTTTCACTAAATACATTATTCTGCATAAACTGCATCTCCTTTGTACTAACTCTTGTATATAAAGTCTTTCTCTGACACAACATCTATTTTTCATTGTAACAAACCACCCCAACAAATACAACTATTTTTCAGCAAGATAATTGCGGGATTCACATTTCTTTCATTGTTTTTACAGTAATTTTGTTATATACTATAGATAATTGGGGCGATTTTACAAACAAGGGGGTGACGCTTATCAACATACTATTTTTCTTGACACCAAAAGCCGAGGTTGCTTTCTTAGAAAAAGACTTTTCTCTTCGTCAAGCATTGGAAAAGATGGAACATCACCAATACTCCTCCATTCCGATTCTCAACAGCGAGGGAGAATATATTGGAACTATAACCGAGGGGGATATTTTGTGGTACTTCCACAAGAACGACATTGCAACCACATTAAAACAATCCGAAGAACTGAAACTAATAGATATTCCGCGACGTCTAGACTACGAACCAGTGAATGCCAGTTCTAATATGGAGGATTTGTTCTCCAAGATTGTGCGCCAAAACTTTGTTCCTGTGGTAGACGATTGCGATACATTTATCGGAATCATCAAAAGACGTGATGTCATTCAATATTATTACGACCGTACATAAATCTGTATATAATGCAAAGAACCTGTTTTGAAAAATTACACTTCCAAAACAGGTTCTTTTGCATATTGTCTATTACATATACTCCTTAAGACGCTCTGGGTCTACTTTAATACGATTGTCCATAGTCTTCATAATATCCTTAATCTGTACCGACTTAAATACGCCATCGTGGCTCAAATCATATATCTGATTCTGCCCAAATCCCAATATCATCGGACGAAGCACATCCTTATCATTCTCTCTAAGGACAAGTCCCTTTTCCGAATTGGTAAGTTCCACGCAAACACCAGGATACAACACTTTAATGCTGTCTAACAAATGCTTTACCATCTCTGGATCGTAAACATCCGAATTATCCTGCAACATACGAATAGCCTGTACCTCAGTATGTGGGTCCTCGCCTAAGCGCATCGCTGTGTACTCGTCATAGGCATTCGCCACCATTAGCACCTTAACCGCTGCAGAAATGTTAGCCGGCGCATTCTCTGGCAAATACTGCAACTGGCATAGCTGCATCAACATGCTCTTCACACCTGCCGGCAAATTGAAAGCATTGGAAATCTTATCAATTCCAGTAATCACCGCCCTTGCAACTGTGGTCTGTTCCTCCTCAGTAAGATGCACCGTCTTACCTCTCAACTCTGGCTTCAAAGAAAGCTTTCCCAAATCATGAAGCAACGCTGCAACCACAACCTCTGTCTGTTCCATAACCCCAAACCCAGCTCTATGCGAAATCATAGCCGCCAAAATTGCCACATTCAATGCATGCTTATAGATGTAATCCTCTGGACTTCTCAAATTCTGATTAAAGTTAATCCTGTGATATAACTTGCCAAACATACGAACCAAATCATCTGTCTGCTTCATCAGATTCACTGGTGCTTTGTTGCTCACAATCAAATCCAAATCCTCACGAATTGTGAATACCGCCATGGTTTGAAAACGTTCAAACTCAATCTCTTCTTCTGACATTGGTGGAAGCGGTTCTGCTGGTTCTAACACATACAAACCAATCAATCCAAAATTCTTCACACTTTCGATACCCTGCTTGGTTATCTTATCATTTCTACCATAAAGTAGGATTCCCCTCTTATTGTAGATTGGTCTTGCCAATCGCATACCCACCTTCAAGTCTTCCGCCTTTACATATATCAAAATAACACCTCCCTGACTTTCGCGCAAAATACCTACAGCTTATTGTATCATTCCACGCCGTAAATGGCAACGATTGAAATTGGATTTTCTTCTTCCTGCTTCCCCACAAAACCTGTCATCCTTTGCATCTGCAACAGAATTGCAAGCTCATAGGAAAGCTGTATTTTCCCCAAATGATATACAAACCCACCATACAATGCACCTGTATATTTTCTTTCTTCCTGCATTTTTTCTCTTCCCATCGCTTTTCGAACACGCCGAAGCCCATGCTCCCATTCGCACACCACATAACCTTTTTCATAAAGAAAATGCATGTAACGTTTGTCCCAGTGCTCCAACAAAAAGAACACTCCATCCATTCTCTTCTTCACAATCTCTGCTTCTAAGGTAACATGTAGCAGCATTCCATATTCCTCACAGAAAAACTCTCTCATCTCATCTATATAGGGCAAAGAAACCAACGGTAAAATATATACATCCTCGTACACATTCTTCACTGCTGAAATGATTTGCACTAATTCCTTATACTTCCATTCTTCACTATCCACCACCAGTAAAAACTGTTTTCTCCTAACCTGCTCTTTTGCGCTTCGGCATTTCTTATTTCTCTCCCCTCGAAAAAGCATTGCCAATTCTTCCACACAGCGCAGAAATTCTATTTTTCTCGCTTCAAACAATACATTGGACAATCCAAACTCTCTCACCATTTGTTCATCTCCATATAGAATAGTATCTTTTCTGCAATGACTCTGTATCATTTTCTCCATACGTTTATTGTCACGGTCTCTAGGTTCTTTGTCCTTCATATACTGCGTCAACCGCAATATCTTTTTTCCGCAGCAAGCCCCCCATTCCAATTGCATTTTCCCTTTCCCTTGCTTTCTCTCAACAAAAAGGTAATCTGCACATTTCTTCTCTCTCCTTCCAAACATTCTACTCACCACACTCCATATATCCAATCTTTTATTCTCTATAAAGTAATTTTTCCCATTGTCTATATAAATTGTATGCACAACAGCAATTTACATACCCAAAAGGTTTTTGTTATAATGTAGATGTTGGTTTTCCAACTTCGGCTAACCAAATAAAATGATTCATACAATGAAACAAGTATAATATAGGAGGACATTATGTATTCATATAAATGTGTGGTTTCCTACGAGGGAACTCGATACAACGGTTGGCAAAAGCAGGGCAACACCGCCAACACACTACAACACAAGATAGAAGAGATTCTTTCCAAGCACCTAGATGAATCGATAGAGATTGTAGGTTCAGGAAGAACTGATGCTGGCGTTCATGCCCTTGGACAAGTGTTTCATTTTCACTGCAAACAAATGTTAATTCCGAACAATGACCCGTCTTCATTTTTAACCGCAATCAACAATCATTTACCACAAGACATCCGCATAGTGTCTATAGAATATTGCCACCCTCGGTTTCATGCAAGACTCAACGCCGTAAAGAAGACCTATCGTTATCAAATCGACATTTCTACCTATGGAAATCTCTTTTTGCGAAATGTCAGCCACCATGTGCCAACACCACTGGATATCGGCGCAATGAAAAAAGGTGCCGACTTATTACTGGGCACCCACGACTTCAAAAGCTTTTGTAGTAACAAACGCATGAAGAAATCCAGCGTTCGCACCATATATGATATTGTGATTGAAGAAAATGCTTCTGAGAATCTGTTGACTCTCACATTCACAGGAAACGGATTCCTGTATAACATGGTTCGCATTTTATCTGGCACCCTAATTGAAATTGGTTTAGGGTTACGCAATCCAGAAGAAATTCCTGCTATGTTAGAAGGGGGTAACCGTGGTCTCACTGGTCACACAGCACCTGCCAAGGGACTATTTCTTATGAATGTAGAATACGATTAAGACTCCTGCCATCTACGCAGCAACATCTCCAACTCTTCATAGTTTTCTACATGATTCACTTCATCCCGAAGCTTCGAGGAGTTGGGATAACCTGTGGTATACCACGCCACATGTTTTCTCATTTCATGAATTCCAGTGTATTCACCCTTATATTGAATCATCATCTGCGCATGACGAAGCATCACCTGCACCATCTCTGATAACGTAGGGCGTTCCGGTATATACCCCTTCTCAAAATAGGTCTTCATCTGAAAAAAAATGAACGGATTTCCCTTTGCACCTCTTCCAATCATAAATGCATCACAACCAGTTTCTTCCTTCATGCGAATGACATCCTGCGGTGTAACCAAATCTCCATTACCGATAACTGGTATCCGAACCGCCTCTTTCACCTGTCGGATGATGTCCCAATCCGCATGCCCAGAATAATACTCACTGCGCAATCTTCCATGTACTGCTATAGCAGATGCACCACTATTCTCTATCACCCTGGCAATCTCTACTGCATTTACATGTTCCTCATCAAAGCCCTTTCGAATCTTAACTGTAATTGGAACCTGAGTTGCCTTAACCATTGCTGAAACAATCTCCCCCACAAGCTTTGGTTGTTTCATCAAGGCAGACCCTTCATTATTATTCACAATTTTCGGCACCGGACATCCCATGTTGATATCGATAAAATCATATCCCCTATCCTGAACCTGTGCTGCAATCTCCGCCATAATCTGTGGTTCTGAGCCAAACAATTGTAAGCCAAGTGGATGTTCCATTTCTTCGTAATGCATCAGTGGCTCCGTATTTCGGTTCTTGTATAAAATCGCTTTGGCACTAACCATTTCCGTGTACAAAACATCGCACCCCTGCTCTTTACAAAGTAAGCGAAATGGCAGGTCTGTAACACCTGCCATAGGAGCTAATATTAACTTGTTGTGTAAATCTATCATTTCTTTTCTCGACATTATCGTTATCCCTTTTCAACAATTGTCCGTTATTATAATGACTTCACCATCACAATTCACCTACACTATTCTGATCACAAGTCGTATCTGGTTTCGTAGCTATAATCGCACCCTCATTACTGCTGCTTCTGGTATAAAATCTTAAGCCCCTTAAGGGTAAGGTTTGGGTCATAGATATGAATGCAATCCGTCTCGTCACTGATAATCTTTCCAAGTCCACCAGTTGCAACCACCTTCATCTCACTAAGCCCTGCTTCCTCCTGAATCTTTCGCACAATGTATTCTGTCTGTCCAATATGACCATACACCAATCCCGATTGCATAGAAGAAATGGTATCCTTACCAAGCACAAAATCTGGTTTCATAATCTCAATCTTCGGAAGCTTTGCTGCATCCTGCCACAAAGCATGAGCTGCAATACGGATACCAGGAGAGGTCACACCACCAACCAACGTCGCATCACCCAACACTAGGTCATGCGTGGTGGCTGTTCCGTAATCGATTACCAACACCGGACCACCATAGATTTCGTAAGCCGCAACTGCATCCACAATGCGGTCTGCACCTACCTCCTTCGGATTCGGAATAGCTATCTTGATTCCCGTCTTAATACCAGGTCCTACCAAAATGGGATTCAAGTTAAAATACTTTCTCAAGCCGTTAATAATATGGTGATTTACATCCGGCACAACAGACGCCATAATCGCCGCCTTCACCTGATCCTTCACGATGTCCTTGCTGTGAAGAAGGTTGTACAAAAATGTTCCATACTCATCGGAGGTTCTTGGAATCTTCGTCGTCATGCGAAAGGTTCCCACAATTTCATCTCCATCAAACAATCCAATGGTAATATTCGTATTTCCAATATCAATCGCTAATAACATACTGTCCTCTTTTCTCATATTTCATTCAAATATGTATTTCTATCGTACTCTCATCTTGCCGATTATTCGTGCGCCCATCAATCTCTATTCCGCCATGATATAATTACTCTTCTATCGCTTCTCCCAAGAAAAAAACGCGATAGTACAACTCCAGACTCTCCAACAATTCCTGCTTAACCTGTTGTAACTGCTTTATCTTTAACACACTTCCGATTTCATCATACAAAAGATCACCTTTATCACTCATAGTGACAAACTTTAAATTGGCATCCTCATCATACTCCAAAGTCAAAATGCCACCGATATCTTCCACAAACAAGACACACATAGCTTGCAACTCGTCTTTGATACTCTGCGGCAATCCGTCAAATTCGGGATTCAGATAATACTTCTCTTCGTACTTCGAAGATGCACACAATACAACTCTATTATTTTCCACTGCTTCCATATGTCATGCTTCCTTTTTACATTTTCTAAAAAGCATTTTATCTTATCCATAAAAACATTGCAAGGCTTTTAAAGATTTGCTAAGATATAGATTGAATTAATCAGAAAAGAGGTTGAAAGAAAACACTATGTTAAATCAAAAGTTTATCGATATGTGCGGAATGAAGTCTGTGATCCGCGAACTATTCGCCTATGGTAGCGAACGGGCAAAAGAAATCGGTTATGAAAATGTATTTGATTACAGTTTAGGAAACCCATCTGTCCCTGCACCGGAATCCTTTACTAGCGAGATGATTCGTCTTCTCCAGACAGAGAACGCAGTCACACTGCACGGATACTCTCCAAGCCTTGGTATCGATTCCGTAAGAGAAGCAGTAGCTGTTTCCCTAAATGATCGCTTTGATATGAGCTATGAAAAAAAGGACATTTTCATGGTAAGTGGTGCAGCTGGTGCCATCGCCCATGCTGCCAGAGCAGTTACAGTTCCCGGAGATGAAATCCTTACCTTTGCTCCTTTTTTTCCAGAGTATACGCCATATATCAACTCCACCGGAGCACAGTTAAAGGTAGTTCCCGCCGACATCTGCACCTTCCAGATTAATTTTGATGCCTTTGTAGATATGTTGAACGAAAAGGTAATGGCAGTATTGATTAATACACCAAACAATCCTTCCGGAATCGTCTACTCTACAGAGACCGTTCAAAAGCTTGCTATGATTTTATCTGAGAAGGAAGAAGAATACGGACATCCAATCTACATTATTTCTGATGAGCCGTATCGCGAAATTGTATTTGACGGCGTAGACTCTCCATTTATTGCTGCTCATTACAATAACACAATCACCTGTTATTCCTTTAGCAAGTCCTTATCTCTTCCTGGAGAACGCATTGGTTACATCGCTGTGAACCCAGCCTGCGAGGATTCTGCATTATTGGTTGATATGTTTGGACAAATTTCCAGAGGAATCGGACACAACTGCCCTCCAAGTATTATTCAGCTTGCTGTTGTCAAATCTTTATACGACACTGCAGATTTATCCGTATATGAGACAAACAAGAATATCTTATACACAGAACTAACCAAAATGGGATTCGACATTGTAGAACCAGGCGGAACCTTCTATATGTTCCCGAAGGCTTTAGAGGAAGATGCAGTTGCATTCTCCAATAAAGCAAAGGAATTGGATTTATTACTAGTTCCTAGCAACTCCTTTGGCGTACCAGGACATTTCCGCATTAGCTACTGTATTCCAACTGAGAAAGTGGAACGCTCGATTCCAGTATTCCAGAAGTTGGCTGATATGTACCTTTAAATTCTACAAAAGAACAGCACTCGGTTCACACTGATATTTCACCTGTCTACTTGACAGGTGGCATATCATTCACACGAACTAAGTGCTGTTTTATTTTTGATTTTCTTCTTTCAACTATTTCTTAGACTTCTTTTTGCCCTTTTTCTTGTTATTGTTCTTTTTCTCAGAGATAGATTCCTGCTTGACATCCAGTTTCTTTTCACTCTTTTCCTTCACAACCGCTTCATTGATAGTCTTTTCTTCACATGGCAATTCTTCTTCTGTAGCTATTTCCTCAGCTACATCTAATTCCTTATCTGGCACAGCCTTGCTCATATTATCATACTCTGTCGTTTTATCTTTATCAACGACATCACCCTCTTTTGCCTCAGCTCTAGCCTGCATAGATGCAACCAAGGCCTGTTTTTCCTTAATCGAGCGCTTCGGTGCCTTTGCCTTCTTCTCCTCGATTTCCTTGATACGTTTTTTCTCCTCGTCCTTCTCTTCTTTTTCCTTATGTGTAGTATCAACCAAGTCAAACACTCTTTTAGCTGTAAGAGAGGTTCCATAAGCAAGCAAACCAAAGATAATAAGCAACCACAAATACCATGTATTCAAGATAATAGCTTCATAACCGAACGAAAATGCAATCGTCGCAAACCATGCAACAAACATCTTAATCCATGCGCCTAAATTACTAACAGCCAACAAAAATGCATTCTTGAATGTATTAAGCACCGAGTTATCAAAGTATGCCAACAACGGAAACACAAACGGAAGCACCAACGCCAATGCCACAGTTTCTAATACAACAACAACGTCATAAAAGAGAGCTAAAGGTCCCTCGAAATTAAGCACGTAGGTGTACTGCCCCCACATAATAAAGCATACCAAGAGAATAATTAAAAATGCGATAGTTCCCTTCTTGAAATTCGCCTTAAACTCCATAAAATATTCTCTTACAACCGTATAATCATCTCTTCTTTGAATACGAAACATCATTGCATACAGAGCAGTAAATGCTGCTCCAATAGTAAAAATCGGAAGACAGCTTATCACAAAACACACATTAACCGCAAAGAGGCATCCAAATACATCCATCATTCTTTTCAATTTGGACTCTTGCCATTCTGCATCTCCTCCCGGATTATCACTCTGTATATTTTCATTTTGGTAATTATCAGTCAACAACGTGTTAACCTCCTTTTACTTCTTTCCCTTAATAAATTCCATTCTTTTTCATGTACTGGCACATTTTCTTTACATCAATCTTTTTCAAAATATCTGTATCCGCCTCTACATTCGCATAACCGGAGGATTGCAACCAATTGGTTTGCATCTGCGTAATCATATTATTCGCTGTGTCTTTCGCCGCATAATCAATTACATATTCCTTATATTCTGTATCATTTGGGTTGTCCATACGAACAATCATATATCCCGCATCTGTCTCGATCACCTCAGATATATCCCCTTCTTTCATATTCTCAATCACTTTGTTCAAAGCATCATCATAGGCACCATTATAATTGCGCTGTGAGCCAGAACAATAGGAAATACCATATTCTTCAATCAAATCTTCCAAGGCTTCTCCCTTTGTTGCTCTTTTCTGCAATTCTTCTGCCTTAGTCTTCTGTTCCTTCATCGCCTCATCTGACAAAGTAATATATTCTTCTTCCCCATCTGTCTTCGGATTACCCTCTGCATCATATTCAATACTTGGGAATAATGCATAATATACACTATGGAAGGTCTTATCCTTATATTCCTCTGAATATTGCTCATAATAATCCTTTGCCATATCCTCTTTGGCTCTGTCCGTCAAAGCACTAATATAAACCTGTTCCGTAAAAAGCTGCTCTACACTTGCTTGGTCAATCCCATAGCCTGTAAGAAAATCCGCTCCATAGCCTTCTATATAATTCGCCGCAATAGTCGGCACTTCATCTAAATCTTCCTGTGGCACTTCCAAATCTGTCATACTTAACGCCAACAAATATTCCACTAATTCTAATTTCATCTGCGATACGACCGTCTCCAAAGTAGAAGCACACTGCTCCGCTGACAAACTATTTGGGTCTAATTGTTGCATGGATAAATATTGGATAAGATATAGATTAAATTCACTCAGTGTTACATCATAATCACCAAGAGACATCACTATTGTATTCTTTCCATCTTCTACAGAAAACTCATTCGGCGCCCCATTGGCACAGCCTGTGCTTCCTATAAGCAACGTGATAATCATAACGCCTGCCAAAAACATGCGCATCCTATTCATTTTCTTTCCCCCTCGATGTGTATGTTCCACTTTTACCTTCAAACCACTAATCCGCCTTTCCAAATATTTCTCTATATAAACCAGAATGAATTTGTCCATTCTGTGAATTTTCCCTTTAACATAACAGAAGTGTAAATATACAGAAATTCTGTATTATTACACTTCTGAAAAAGTCAATATAAATGTAATAACTTACATTACTCTTTAACACCACCGAGTGCTACACCGGCAATGATGTACTTTGACAATGCTAAGTAAGCAACGATGATAGGAATAATAGCACATAACAATGCTGTATAAACCTGACCATAATCCTGCTTCTTATCATTAGAACGAATTGCCTCTGCGTACATTGGTAATGTAGAAAGCTGTCTCTCTGCACCAATCAAAATAGATGGTGTATACAAGTTATTCCATGATGCAACGAATGCAAAAATTGCCTGTGTTGCCATCGCTGGCTTTAACAATGGTAAACCGATTCGGTTGAAGATACCGAACTCGCTACAACCATCAATTCTTGCCGCTTCCACGATTTCAAGTGAAAGTCCGTTCTCCATATACTGCTTCATGAAGTATACTGTAGTTGGAGCTGCAATCGCTGGAAGAATCATTGGCCACAATGTACCATATAAATGTGTTAACTGTGATACCTTAATCAAACCTACGATTGATACCTGTGTAGGAATCATCATGATACCATAGATAAGACCCCAAGCAAAATCTCTACCCTTAAAACGATACACTGTTAAAGCGTATGCTGTCAAAGAACCGAAATAAATCTGCAAGATAGTTGCAGGAACTGTAATAACAATTGAGTTTCTAAATGCATCAAACAATGAGAATGTACTTACAACCTGCTTCTCTGGATCAAACAAATTCTTAAAGTTCTGTATAAAATGACCACCTGGAAGAAACTTGATACCAGAAGCGATATCAGCATGTCTTAAGGTAGAATTAATAATCAATGTATAGAAAGGGAAAATTGCTAGAACACATAAAATAACACAAATTACGGTTCTTAGAATCTTCGTACCTGATGTTTTCTTCTTTCCTGTTGTATCCATAATCACTATCTCCCCCTTCCTAGTCTTTCTTAGCTGTTGCTCTATAGAATATCATACTAATGCATAATGTTACTAAGAACAAAACTACGGAGTATGCTGACGCACGACCAAGATTCTCTGATGAACTACCTGATACGTACTTCTTAATCAACATAACAACTGTTGTTGTTGAATTAACAGATGTCTCACCAACCTTAACAATTGGAACACCCTTCATTAACAACTGTGGAATATCGTACATCTGCAAACCACCGATTGCTGAAGTAACCAATGTATACTGTAAAATTGGTCTCAACAATGGTAACGTAATCTTAAAGAATTGCTGTCTAGAAGTAGCTCCATCCACACGAGCAGCCTCGTATAATGACTCGCTGATACCTAAGATACCTGCAATCAATACAACCATGGTATTTCCATACCACATCCAGAACTGGATAAATGCAATAAGGAACAATGTTCCCCATCCTTGCTCCATAAATCCTGTCGCTGGAACAATGCCTAGGTCAATCAATTCCTTTGTAATAGAACCGTTAACACTAAACAAGTTAAAGAACAATACCGCGATAGTAGCCGCTGTAATAATGTTAGGCATATACATGATAACCTTATATACACCAGTTCCCTTTAACTTATTGTTGCTGTCCGTAAACCACGCAGCCAAAAGTAAAGAAAGTACAATCTGTGGTATAAAGTTCAATAACCATAAAACAATTGTAATAATCAACGCCTGCCAGAACTCGCCATTACCAGCTTCACCAAATACATAGTTGGTGTAGTTGCCAAGACCGAATACAGTCGTTATATTATTTCTACCAGTTTTCTGATCATACAGGAATGATTTGAAAATGGTATACAAAAGTGGATAAAACTGAAATATTAAAAACGCTGCAAAAAACGGAATTAGGAAGATAACACCATATTTGCCGTATTCAACCGTTTTTTTCTTTTCTCTTTTCACACCATCACTCCCAATCCATCTTATTTTTAGTAAAACATGCACCTATGCGCTTTCGCACATAGGTGCATAGTTTCATCCGCTAAGAAATCTTTTTAGTAAAGATTACTCAACTACAATATAGTCATATGTTGTCTTAACCTGATCCTTGATGTACTGGATACACTCATCTGTTGTAGCGTAATCACCAGCGAAGTAAGCCTTAGCTGCGTCATCAACGAATGTTAAGATGTTACCATCAACGTATGTAGACTGAACGTTGATTGAAACAGCTGCCTCAGCAAATGTCTCAACTGGGTTCTGTCCGCCTAAGATATCACGAGCACCAACGCCATCAGCGATTAACTTCTCGTTAACTGCCTTGTTGTTTACGAAGTCACCCTTGTTCTTAGCGATGTCGTACATTGTTGTCTCATCACAGCACATCATGTAAATGAAGTAAGCTGTTAATTCTGGGTTAGGTGTATCAGCACCAGCCATTAAGTAAGTACCACCCCAGTAGTAGCTCTCAGGACCAGTAGTTGTTCTCCACTGACCGAAGTTAGCTGCGTCTGCTGGACAGTTACCTTCCATAGAACCGATGAACCATGTACATCCGAAGTAACCGAATACATCACCTTCAGCCATAGCACCAGACCAATCAGCTTCCCACTGGTTAGCCTTGTTTGTATAATCGTTGTCATACAATACTTTAGCCTTCTCGATGTAGCTTACAAGAGTATCCTCTAACTGCAATGTCTCTGTACCATCATCAGCAACAGATACCCATGGGTTCTGTCTCTGGTTAAGTACTGGGTACTTAATCTCGTTAGTACCAGAAACCATCTTGTAACCAGCTGCCTTCATCTGCTCTGCTACGTCCATGAACTTATCCCAATCAGAGATAGCTGCGCCAACCTCTGCAGGATCGTCTGTACCAAGAACTTCCTTAGCAAGGTCTGCTCTGTAGATGAAGCATCCTGGAGTTGCCTGCCAAGAAAGAGCCTTCTGTGCACCGTTGTAGTTACCGTAAGTAACAGTGTAAGAGTATGCGTTAGCATACATAGCCTCAGTAATACCAAGAGAAGCTAAATCAGCTGTCTTATCAGACTCTGACCACTGCTTAGCAATACCTTCATCAGCTAAGATAACTGAAGGGTACTTGTCTGTTCCATCAAGAGCTGTGTTAACACCTGTGATGTACTCTGGTGTCTGACCACCAACGTTCAAGTTAACTACTTCTACGTAGTCAGCTAAATCGCCCATGTGAGCCTTGGTCTCTTCAACCTTACCCTCACCATCAGCATCCCAAAGGTAAACATAGATCTTCTTAGAATCATCCCAGCCATCAGCGCTTGGAGCTTCCATTGTAGCTGCA
This sequence comes from Lachnospiraceae bacterium, assembly GCA_017439675.1. Classification (GTDB taxonomy): domain Bacteria; phylum Bacillota; class Clostridia; order Lachnospirales; family Lachnospiraceae; genus CAG-590. The sequence goes on along the minus strand of JAFSIQ010000021.1, from coordinate 5,933 downwards.
TCAGTTACTTCATTAGTATCCTCTGTAGCCTCTGCTGCCTCAGTAGTTTCTACTGCTGCTTCACTTGTTGCCTCGGTAGTAGTCTCTTCACTACTTCCACAACCAACCATTAAGCTTGCAACCATAGTAGCTGCAAGAAGTCCACTTAGTAATTTCTTCTTCATAGACTTTTTCCTCCCTTTTAAAGTTGTTTAATATTTGTGTATGTAAATATTGCAACTTTCGTCACAATAACAACACCTATGTTGTCGAACCTATTGACAATGATATAACATATTGAACAATTTTGCAAGTCTTTTTTTCGATTTTAGTTAGTAATTTTGCCATGAAATTGCCAATATCACCTGTGGCATTATGCAAATTGTCGTAAAAATACCATATTTTGTATGTGATTTCTTGCAATACCACATGCAATATTGCCAACACGTACTACTATTTTCGACAATTTTACTTGTTAAGATTCATAACTTGACGCTTTCTTGCCATTTCATCACTTTCCAAATACTCGTCATACGTGGTCATTTTGTCAATCAAACCAGTATTGGTAATCTCCATAATACGATTTGCGGTTGTCTGAATGAACTGGTGATCTTGAGAGGAGAACAGCACCACACCAGGGAACTTAATCAAGCCATTATTCAACGCAGTAATCGATTCCATATCCAAATGGTTGGTCGGTTCATCCAACACCAACACATTAGAACCCATAATCATCATTTTAGAAAGAAGACAACGAACCTTCTCACCTCCGGACAACACACGAACTTTCTTCACACCATCATCGCCGGCAAACAACATTCTTCCCAAAAATCCTCTTACATAAGTAGGATCCTTCTCCTCTGAAAACTGTGTCAACCAATCTACAATGGTCAAATCATTATCAAACTCCTCTGTGTTATCCTTAGGAAAATAGCCCTGGGATGTAGTAACGCCCCACTTAAAGGTTCCTTCATCTGCCTTCTCTTCTCCTGTCAATATCTTGAACAGCATTGTGGTTGCAAGAGTATTCGGTCCTACAAATGCAACCTTATCCTCCCTTCCAATTGTAAAGGAAATATTATCTAATATCTTCTCTCCATCTACCGTCTTAGAAATATTCTCAACCATTAACACCTCATTACCAATCTCACGATTTGGTCTGAAATCAATGTATGGATACTTACGGCTAGACGGACGCATCTCATCCAACTCAATCTTCTCCAGAGCACGTTTTCTTGACGTCGCCTGCTTAGACTTTGATGCATTTGCAGAGAACCGCTGAATAAATTCCTGAAGCTCTTTAATCTTTTCTTCCTTCTTCTTATTTGCTTCCTTCATCTGCTTAATCATCAACTGGCTAGACTCATACCAGAAATCATAGTTACCGGCATACAACTGAATCTTACCATAATCGATATCTGCAATATGCGTACATACCTTATTCAGGAAATAACGGTCGTGAGACACTACAATAACTGTATTATCAAAGTTAATCAAAAATTCCTCCAACCATGCAATTGCTTCTAAATCCAAGTGGTTTGTAGGCTCATCTAAAAGCAATACATCCGGATTACCGAACAACGCCTGCGCTAGCAACACCTTAACCTTATAAGTATCTTCCAATTCAGACATTACTTTATAGTGATGCTCTGTCTCAACACCAAGACCATTCAAAAGCGTTGCAGCATCCGATTCTGCTTCCCAACCATTCATCTCTGCAAACTCTGCTTCCAAATCAGCAACCTTTGCACCATCTTCATCTGAGAAATCCGGTTTTGCGTAAATCTCTTCCTTTTCCTTCATAACCTCATAAAGACGTTTGTTACCCATGATAACTGTATCCAATACAGTATATTCGTTATACTTAAAATGATCCTGTTGCAATACAGAAAGTCTCTCTCCTGCATTCATCACAACATCACCCTTGGTGGTTTCTATCTCTCCCGAAAGGATTTTTAAAAATGTAGACTTGCCGGCACCATTTGCACCAATCAATCCATAACAATTTCCTTCTGTAAACTTAATATTTACATCTTCAAATAACGCTTTCTTACCAAATCTCAATGTTACATTATTTGCACTAATCATGTCGCTACCTCTCTCATTCTTTCTATTATCTACTGCAGTTCTGGGTCAATGATAATTGCCACACGGTCAATCCGATTCTTATCCATAGAAACCACCTTCAAGGTAATTCCATCTTTCTTTACCGTTTCCCCTTCTGTCGGAAGATGATCTAGCAATTCAATCACATATCCACCCAAAGAATCATAGTTTTCCGATTCCAAACGAATTCCAATGTTATCTTCTAAATCGCTCAATTTCATAGCACCATCTATTTCATAACGGTTCTCTTCTAGCTTTGTAACTGTTTCTAACTCATCCATATCAAACTCATCTCGAATCTCTCCAACGATTTCCTCAATCAAATCCTCAATGGTGATAAGTCCCGCTGCTGTTCCGTACTCATCCAACACAATCGCCAAAGATACAAAACGATTGCGCATCTCTGCCATAATGGAAGATGTCTTTTGATACTCATATACATAGAACGGTTCTCTCATAATATTCTTAACCGAAAAACTCTGTTTTTTGCTATCGGCGGCATTTTGATAAAGGAATAAATCCTTCATATACAAAATGCCAATCACACTGTCCTTATTATCATCATATACCGGAAGTCTAGAATAATGCTCCTCGTTGAAAATTTCAAACACTTCCTCAAAAGTAGCATCCACCGAAATCAATGCCATATCCGCACGCGGTACCATAATATCCTTCGCCTTAGAATCACCAAAATCCACCACATTGTTAATCATGGACTTTTCTTCCTTTTCAATGACACCGTCCTCCACACTGACATCCACGATAGTTCGGAGTTCTCCCTCCGTCATCTGACTTTTTGCCTTATCTTTATCAATTCGAAGAATAAAGAAAATAGCCGTAGACAACTTGTCTACAATCCAGATAACCGGAGTTAAAATCATGGTCATTGGTGCAATTATATGAATATACAAAAATGCAATCTTCTCATTGTAAAGGGTTGCCAAACTTTTCGGGGTAATCTCCCCAAACAATAACACCACCAAGGTTAACACACCGGTAGACACACCCAAAAAAGCATTTCCATATACTTCTGTTGTAAATGTGGTCGTTAAAGCCGAAGCACTGATATTCACAATATTATTGCCTATCAAGATAGCACTTAGCATTTTCGATGGATTCTCCACCAACTTTAAAATCTTAGCCGCTGTCTTATTGCCTTCCTCTACTAGAGAACGCAAGCGATGCTTGTTCACCGTTGTAAGCGCCGTTTCCGCAGAAGAGAAAAAAGCAGAAAGCAACACCAAAATTATAATTGTTACAAGCTGTAAACTCTCACTGGGGCTCAATTCATCATCCTCCTAAATTATCAAAATACATATTCATAATTGTATCATCCCGCTATTCCTATCCATAAACGGACAAAAACACAAAGACGCCCTTAATTTTACTGAATGAAATATGTCTTGTCAAGTCATACTATATTTGTAACCCATTGACTTTTCTAACCAAAGGAGTGACTGACATGAGGGCATCAAAGAAAGATTATGAAGCAGTTGCAAAGAGATGTAGTTCTTATGCAAAAACAACTTCCAGTGAACTTAGTAACTGTGTAGGCGATGATTGTACAAGTTGTCTAAACTGTGAACACTTTGCAGCAGACGAGCATTGTGTATTGGATCTATATGACCCAATTGCTAAGAACTTAAAGTAACTCACGCTTTATGGAATAGAGTTTTACAAATTTCATAAAGCAGGAAGACAGCCTCACGCAATATATGCACCGGCTGTCTTCTTTTGTATTATGAATAAATCTCTTTCTATTATTGTAAAAATTATTTTATATATCTTCTAATCTCTAATGTGTCCCAAAGGGTATTGTTTTTATACTCTTTGTTTGCACCTGCATACAGAGAATATAATCGATTCAACTCTTCTGTTCTAGCTGTAGATTCCAAAACCTCTTCCTCGTATGTGGTTATGGTATTGCTAAAGTCCGCACTATCTTTTTCTAACAGTTTCACCACATAGAACCCATAGTCCGATTCAATCACACCACTTACCTCTCCCACAGAGATAGCATCAACCGCATGCTTGTAATCCGTTGCCAAATCATCATATTTCAAATATTTTTCCACACCGGTCACTCCGTCAGACACATCTTCTAATAGCATTTCCATATCCGCTCCAGTTCCTGCCTGCTCCGCAAACCGCACAGCCTCTTCCTTCCGTTTTGACACCTCCGCGGTAGATACTGTAACCAAATTCCCCTCTTCATCTGAGCGCACCATGCCCTCCTCATCTAATTCTACAATTGGAAATATCACCTGATAAACCTTGACATATCTATCCTGTCTACCAACATTTTTCCCCTCAGCTTCATCCGCCGAATCAGAAGCCTCATCCTCTTTTCCAGACACTTCTTCCGTCTCCTGTGAAACCGCATCCAAATAAGCTTCGCCTAACAACTTCATTTCGTAGACCTTTTCAATATCCGCCTTAGAGACATCTTCCTGCATATCCTCGCCTTCAAAGCGTTTCAAAACATTGGACGTATTAGTAGCTAATTTCTCTCTGTCCCCTGCCGTCAAAGTGATACCCTTATCCTTCGCCTCTTTATAAAGGAGAACCGTCTCAATAATATCATTCTCTAATTCCTGCTTATAGTACTCTTGATAGGTTGTGGAACCCTCATAAAATTCCTCTAACTGTTCTACATCTCTAATGTTGAATTCTGTGACATACACATATACAAATGCTGCCACATCCTTGCTGTCAAGCTCTTGTCCATTCAAGGAAAAAAAACAATCATCCGAACGACCACAGGCACAAATCGAAAGCACCAACATCACATTAGTCAAAAGCACCAAACACCGTCTGATTGTAGACATACTACAAAACCACCTTCCCATTTGCCAAAAAAGTTTCCGGCATGAACCACACCGGAAACTTTTCTCTACTTATCTCATCTATATTGGGATTAGTTGTTGATTAACTTATCCTCACCATTCCAGCTGTACAACTTACGAATGTCCTCACCAACAACCTCAACCGGATGCTCTGCAGCAATCTTTCTCATAGCCTTGAAGTGAGCCTGACCACCTGCTGCTGACATATCTAACAAGAAGTCCTTGGCAAATGTACCATCCTGAATATCTGCAAGTACCTTCTTCATAGCCTTCTTAGTATCCTCTGTGATAATCTTAGGTCCTGTGATATAATCACCATACTCAGCTGTATTAGAAATTGAGTATCTCATTCCTGCAAATCCTGACTGATAAATCAAATCTACGATTAACTTCATCTCATGAACACACTCAAAGTATGCATTTCTCTCATCATAACCAGCCTCTACCAATGTCTCGAAACCAGCCTGCATCAATGCACAAACACCACCACAAAGTACTGCCTGCTCACCGAATAAGTCTGTCTCTGTCTCTGTTCTAAATGTTGTCTCAAGAACACCAGCTCTTGCTCCACCGATTGCTAAAGCATATGCTAAAGCCTTCTCCTGAGCCTGACCTGTTGCATCCTGATGTACAGCGATCAAACAAGGAACACCCTTACCTACCTGATACTCAGAACGCACTGTGTGTCCAGGTCCCTTAGGAGCTACCATTGTTACATCTACATCTGCTGGTGGTACAATCTGATTAAAGTGAATATTGAAACCATGAGCAAACATTAACATGTTACCCGGCTCTAAGTTTGGCTCAATATCCTTCTTGTACATAGAAGCCTGTAATTCATCATTAATCAAAATCATGATGATGTCAGCCTTCTTAGCTGCTTCTGCTGCTGTATAAACCTCAAATCCCTGAGCTCCAGCCTTATCCCAAGACTTACTGCCCTCGTATAAACCGATAATACCGTTACAGCCAGACTCCTTTGCATTCAATGCATGTGCATGT
>JAFSIQ010000020.1 GCA_017439675.1 Lachnospiraceae bacterium | reverse complement strand
TAGCAAATATTCGTATACTTCATCGGAAGCATCAAACATTTCACTGCCGTCCGTAGATTTGCCAGGAACGTCGTATGCTACATGAATCAGGATTATGTAATAATTTTCGCCATAGTTATAGTTCTCGATAATTTTTTCATAAAACTGTTCAATCAGCATATCATTTTGCAATTTTGAATTACGTAATTGTAATAAAAATTCCTGCGTACCGCCTGGCATTTCCTGGTCTAGTGGAAATTCCATATTAATCAGATTCTTTCCAATTGTTCCGGAAAGCGTTTGTTTGAAGATGGTTAAATATTTAAAAATTTCTTCTTCAGGAAGAGATAAAAATGCATCTTTTGACGTAGCAACGATTTCTTTATTCCCATTCACATAACAACCGCAGATGCGTGTAATCGAGCATTCTTCTGGCTTGTATTGCTTGCGGATTTCTAAGATTTCTTTCTTGTTCATATGGTACCTCACTTCTTTTGTGCTAAATCTAATATTAGCATATCAAAATGAGATTTACAAACATATGTTGAGAATAGGAGGTGTTTTTATGCCAGACCAAAAGTTAGAGAATTTATTAAACCTTGCGTTAGATGCCACGGAAGAGGAGCGGGATAAATCCTTGGAATTAAATGTGGGTTACAATCCCATAGACAGGGAGTGGGATTTGATTATAAAGTATTCGGGTTCTTTAGATTGCGTGCGTGCGCTTGGGGCGCAGGTCGTGGAAATGCAAAATGAGTTTGCCATTGTAACAATACGGGAAAGTCTGATTGACGCCATGTCAGACTGTCCGGCTGTAGATTATGTTGAGAAACCAAAGAGGCTCTTTTTCCAAATAGAAAATGGAAAGAGGGCCTCTTGTATTACGCCTGTGCAGCTACCGCCGGAATCCTTGTCTGGAGCGGGTGTTTTGGTTGCGGTGATAGACTCGGGGATTGATTATGAAAATGTGGTCTTTCGAAATGCAGATGGAACAACCAGAATTCGGAGCTTATGGGACCAGACCATTGCAGGGAATCCGCCGGAAGGATATGTAATAGGAACTGAATATACGCAGGAAGAGATTAATCAAGCACTTCAGGCGGAAACACGTCAGGAAAGGCTGCAAATTGTACCAAGTCAGGATTTTTCCGGACATGGTACTTCTGTAGCAGGGATTGCGGCAGGAAATTCTGAGGAGTATCGGGGCGTGGCTTTTCGAAGTGATTTGTTGGTGGTAAAGCTTGGAACACCGAGAGAAGGAGGCTTCCCAAGGACGACGGAACTCATTCAGGCTTTAGATTATGTGGTTCGAAGGGCATTGGAGTACCAGTTGCCTGTTGCTATTAATCTTAGTTTTGGAAATACTTATGGTCCCCATGATGGCAGTGGACTTCTGGAACGATTTATAGAGGATATTGCAAACACATGGAAGAGTGTCATTTGTATTGGAACCGGAAACGAGGGGAGCAGTGCAGGACATACATCGGGAGTTTTATCGGATGACGAGGAAGTGGTGATAGAACTTGCCATACAGGAAAATGAACCAACTGTAAATGTGCAAATCTGGAAGGCTTATTTTGATTTGGTAGATATATCTTTAATATCACCTTCCGGTGTGAGGATTGGTCCTATTCAGGAGCAGTTGGGTTCGCAGCGGTTTGTGGTGGGTAATACCCAGATTTTACTATACTACGGAGAGCCAAGTCCGTTTAGTATTGACCAGGAAATTTTCATCGATTTTCTGCCTAGAGACACCTATATCAATAGTGGTGTGTGGAGGATTGTATTAACGCCGAGGGATATAGTGAATGGAGAGTATGCGCTGTGGCTTCCCAGTCAGGCTGTGTTAAATGTAGGGACTGGTTTTTTATTTCCGACAGAAGAGAGAACCCTTACTATTCCATCTACATCTTATGGAACAGTTGGTGTAGGTGCATATGATTCTGCCACATTTACCTATGCAGATTTTTCGGGACGTGGTCCGGCAGGACCAGGGAGACGCGCCAAACCTGATATTGTGGCGCCGGGGGTGGATATCTTAGCGCCTGTTCCGGGAGGCACATTTGAAAATTTAAGCGGCACGTCATTTGCGACGCCATTTGCGTCAGGCAGTGCAGCATTGATGATGGAGTGGGGGATT
>JAFSIQ010000019.1 GCA_017439675.1 Lachnospiraceae bacterium | reverse complement strand
TCTGTTCATGATTACCTTTCTGGCTAATCAATCCCTTTTACTGTTTGGATCGTTTTACTAAACGTTCTCTTGAAAATCTTTTAGAATTTTCAGGGTTGTTTTGTTGTTTAATCATCATTCAGTTTTCATTGTTCTTCGTTGTCTGACCTTTTTCGGCGACAACTTCTAAATAGTAACACTTTACGATTGTCTTGTCAACAACTTTTTTGTTCTATTTTTAATTTTTTATTTCTGCCTTGCAACAGCTTGCTTAATATACCACTCCACAAAAACAAAGTCAACACTTTTAATTGTATTTATTTCAATACAACAAACTCCATGTATCATTTATACTGCAAACAACTGATAAATTGTGTATAATATGGGATAGAGTAACATAGCAACACTATATTTTAGAACGATTCAAGATTGATAATGTAAGAGGCGAATTATGAGAATACAAGAGAAAAACATACTTTTTACAATAGCAAAACTGATAATATGCATTTTCTTATTAACAATTATAGAATGCTTCGCTTTAACCATGGTTGCCACAATTCCTCAAAAAGACATCCAACAACACACTATCGAATCTGCGGACATCCTCTTAGAAAATGAGGTGTTCTTCCATATAAACCAACAGGACTACGCATCCCAAATCGACCGCTATGCAGATTCTATCTTACTAAACATTGCATGGTCATACAACGAAAACCAACCGTTGGAGTCTATCATGCGTTCTTCCTATTACTATCGTGAAACGCACAATGAAAATGACAACCTCAAAGTTGCCGTGACTACCAACGAACAACCAAACAAGGATTACATACGTTATTGGCACGGTTCCAATATCATCGTTAGACCACTATTGCTTATCACAAATATAAACGGAATATATATACTCAATGCAATAATATTATTCTTTCTCGGAATCACTTCCTTCATATTGTTATGGAAAAATGTCGGCAAAGCTTCTGCCATATGCTTACTGATTGCTTGTATTACAGTTTCAATTTGGTATGTACCATTTTCATTGGAATATGCATGGTGTATGATTCTAATGTTTATTGCAACAATCCTCTCCTTCTTCTTATATAGAAAAAGTGATACCACACTATTTTGTTTTTTTGTGATATTAGGAAATCTTACGGCTTACTTTGATTTCCTTTCCACCGAAACCATTACCTATACCATTCCAATTATTTTTGTATTTTTATTGAAACAAAAAGAGTTTGGTTCCTGCACTACAGCTCATTACATGAAGTTTTCTTTCCAAACTGGTATATCTTGGCTTGGAGGATATGCATCCGCATGGATTATGAAATGGACTCTTGCCTCCATCGTGCTACAAACTAATGCGGTTGAATCTGGTTTAGCGCAAGCCAATACTAGAATGGTACAAGGTACTGATAATCTTTCATTTTTTAGTCAATCCATTGGTGCAATAATTCGAAACTTAGTCTGCCTATTTCCATTTAGTTTTATGAAAAACAATGCACTTCTAGCTTGCTTTCTGACAACAATTGCAATTATGATTATATATTACCTGTTCAAACGCGACAAACACAATACATTATCCATCATACTAGCCTTAATTGCACTGTTACCATATATTCGTTTCTTTTTTGTATCCAACCACTCCTACCTACACTATTTTTTCACCTATCGCGCACAACTTGCCAGCATATTCGGATTTGGATTGGCTATAATTTATGGAATCGATTATTCATTGCTACAAAAAGAATGGAGAAAACTATGGAAACTCAAAAAGAAATGATAGAATTGACAATTTTAATGCCATGTTTAAATGAAGAAAGTAATATAGCCGATAGTATCCGCGCCGCAAAAACTTTTTTAGAAGAAGAAAAAGTAGTCGGCGAAATTCTTATCGTGAATAATGGAAGTGTCGATCAATCCGTTAATATTGCGAACTCTCTTAATGCTCGAATTATTACAGAAGAAAAAAGAGGATACGGTAATGCAATTCGATGTGGGATTCAACATGCATATGGAACTTATATCATTATGGGCGATTGTGATAGCACGTACAACTTCAAGCACCTTTCGCCCTTCCTAGATACATTGCGTAAGACTAACTGTCTTGTAGTAGGCAACCGCTTTGCTGGCGGAATCGAGCAGGGAGCTATGCCATTTTCACACAGATATATAGGAATCCCTTTTTTATCTTGGTTGGGAAGACAACGTTACCATGTAATGCTAAAGGATTTTCATTGCGGATTGCGAGGTTTTCACACAGCTCAAGCAAAAAAGCTAAATTTAAAAAGCGAGGGTATGGAATTTGCCACAGAAATTATTGCGCAATTTGCTAGTTATAATCTACCAATAGTAGAAGTCCCAACTACTCTTTCCATCAGCAAATTTCCTCGCCACTCACATTTACATACTATACGGGATGGTTTTAGACATCTCGCTTACATACTTAAAAAATAATACTATTCATCCCGGTGGACATCCAATACTGAATACACACATACGCCTTTAGACTTACCCTTTAAAGGTATTTCTCCAATGCATTCTACTTCAATTCGTCCAGTCAATCTATCATATACATCCTGACTGATCAAAACTTGTCCTTTAGCTGCATTTGACTCCAACCGTGCTGCCGTATTCACCGTATCTCCTATCGCTGTAAAATCCATGCGAAACTCACATCCAATATTTCCAACAACTGCTGGTCCGCAATTCACACCAACACCAAATCCGACACTTCTTCCATACTTTTCAAGCAATTCTTTTTCCAACGCCTTTCCACCCTCTACAATATCCATAGCTGCACACACTGCATGAAACTCATAATCCTCCAAATCAAAAGGCGAATTGAAAACTGCCATTGTAGCGTCTCCAACAAATTTGTCTAGCGTACCTTTGTTTTTAAAAATAGCATTCGTAGTTAAATTTAAATAGTGATTGAGAATTTCGACTACTTCTTCTGGAGTCAAAACCTCCGACATCGTAGTGAACCCTCTGATATCCACAAATAATACTGCGATATCTCTATTCTCTCCTCCAAGCTTAACAGTAAAGTCACCTTTTTTAGATAACTCTTCTACAATCTCTGGTGCAACATACTTTTTAAATGCGTTCAACATCTTTTTACGCCTTCTACTCTCTAGGATATAACGCAATGCTAAGCAATAAACAAACGAAAGCGTTAACACAACTGGCAAATAAATTAGACTGATACTAATTCCACGATTATTCAGAGCCATTCCAACTATTATTTCTATTCCAATTGCACCAATCAGCAACACTGCAGATAACCATACTTTAGACCGCTTAAACATAAAATGTAACCATGCCGCGATTACACCTAACACGATTCCCGCCAATATAGGATTACCATTTATAGAAAAATGATTTTCCATAAGCGCCTGTACAACATTTGCATGAATCTCGACTCCATACATTTGCTTACTGTAATCATTTGGCACTTGGAAGTTATCCTGCATACCATTTGCATATGCACCCACAAGAACTATGCTATCCTGAAACGCCTTACTATCTATCTTTCCATTTAACACATCCACCATGGAAATGGCCTCATAATCTCCCGGCTTGCCTGAATAATTGATTATTGCTCGCCCATACTTGTCTACTTCAACACCTCCAGAGGTTATATCTAACTGGTCACAATATATATCATATACTTTCTTAGAAAACAAGGAAACATTCTGTCCTTGATACTCTTCCGCTAATTGCACACGACGCACTACTCCATCTGAATCCTGAGATACATTCGCAAATCCTACTTCTACTTGCTGTGCTAACTCTTCATAAGGATTGTAAATTTTCTCCACCGGATAAACAAGTAATCCCTTCTCATTTTTCTCTGGCTTTTCACTGTATTCAATCTGAGACGCCACCACTACATTACCACTTTCTTTACATGCAGTTGCAAACGCAACATCTCCACCAGTCTCTTCATCATCACCATTAAAATAACCAGAAAAGATAATATCAAAACCAATCACAGTAGGCCTAGCCACTTCGTTTGCATTCAATACATTAATCAAATCCGCATAATATTGCCTTGACCATGTCCCGATAGGACCTAACTCTTCTAACGTTTTCTCGTCAATGGCAATAACTTTAATCTGATTACTCACTCCCCTTGGTATCTGGTATGTAATATCCTTCAACATATAGTCTACTGAACCAAACAAATTGGTGACTGTCAAAACAAACACCATAACCAACACCAAAAGAGCTTCTATTACGTCCTTTGCTATATCCTTCATATGATCCTCTCCAACTGATTGCTAGTTCTCATTTTTCCCATCTAGCAATTCTCTATTCTTTCCATGTAATTTCTGTATCTTGTGTGATAGGTGTTGAAAAATCGAAATCCCATTCGCCGGATGCCGATGGCATCAAGGAAGGAATTGTAGCACATTCGCCACCTACTATCTGTTGTGTTGCAAAGACCTCTCCACTGTAAAGAAAAGTTACCGAGTACTGTGTTATATCCTGTGAAATATCCTCTGAGGTTTCTTCTCCATCTGCTTCATTTTGATTTTCAGCATCTACCATAATCTCTTTTCCTGTAATATTTTCTATCAGGTCAACCACGTCCTCAGGTAAAGTAGAGTAGTCAATATCTGTAACCTCTGTCAAATAGTCCGTAGTATTATCATCTTCATAAATGATAACCTCTTTGCCAGCCGAAACAGAGACTTTCTCCGTGGACACTTTTCCATCTGGATACACAAGTGCTGATGTTACTTCTCCTTCAAATACAGACACTCTGGTATAGCAAACACCTTTTTCGTCATAATAAGTAGAAACTCGAAATGTGGTTCCCCGCACTGCCATTGTAGAGTTTGGGGTGTTTACCTCATAGGACGCATCGCTATTTAGTGGATTCTGTATCTCATTTGTAATAGAACCTTTCTCGATGGTGATAGTAGTCTTGCTCCGCTCACTGTCACCCTCTGCGCGGAGTGCAAATTCCGTCTTTTCCTCCACATAGGCATACTTATCGTCATCAAACTTCAACGTCATAATGCCTTCATCAAAACAGACGTTATCACCAGATTCTAACAACATATTACTATACGGTGTAATCTCTCCCTGTTCCTCGCGAGTTATCGTCGCCATACCATCGAACTCATAAATCTTAATCATACGATAACCATTCTTCCCGCCAAAGAAAACCAATATCAATAGCGCTAATATCACAACCACAACTACTGCAATTGCAATCACAGCATTCTTTTTACTTTTTTCCATAAACTTTTCCTCATATCATTCATCCATCATTCATTTCCAAAGGTATACTCTCCCTCAGAACGAACATAAACCTCGCGTCCTCCACTATACTGGGTCGTATCTCCAGCAACCCTCCAAGTTCCTTCCGCTAACTTATACGAAGTATTTGGTATAAGACGCACCAATTGATTTGTAGGTATAATTCCTGTCTTTAACCATTCCTCTGCAATAGTAATATCGATTTGCCTACTATTACCAGCCAAATCTTTTGCATAAATGCGATAATTGCTAGAACCATGATTAGAATCTAAAATCAACTGTACTTTTCCGTCTGTCAAGGTCATTTCCACATTATTGCATGTAACCGTACACAAATTCGCATCACTAACATCCAACGTAACAGACTTACCATAATAAGTAGTTCCATGAGTTGCACTCATATACGGCAAAGTAAAGTCTATCTTTAACTCTGGCAAATTGGTTCCTTTTGTCTTTTCTCCGGTTTCGTTTTTCTTAAAATACGCCTTTGGGTTCTTCTTTGATGATGTAAACTCCAACTTCTTCTTGTAAGAACCATCTAATCTACCTGCTACAGAATATCCATGTAACGGAACAATCTCAACAGCAGATGTATAAAATCCATTCTCGCCTCTGTCACCCTTAATTACATAAGCACTTTCTGGAATTGGCAGATATTTAATTTTAAATTGTGTCGTTGCTTCACACATTGTATATGTATCATTTTCCTTGAATGTAGCTTTAGCTATATATGTACCAACCTTAGTTGGTTTCTCCGTGCTATAGCTACTATCGGAAGCAGACTTCTTCTTATACTCTATCTTGGCACTGTCCACATCATTAGTGTCTGATGTAAGTGTCACTTCAAATTCTCCACCATAATAAATATCCGAAATCTGAATGGTGCCTTTTCCATTTTCCTTTGGCTTTTTGTTAGCAGCCTCTACTGAAATAATTACATCTTTGCTCTCTTTATCTGACAACACATAAGAAATTGTTATCTCCCCATCGTTAACCTTCTTGGCCGTAAGCGTACCTGCTCCATCCCCTACAATACTATCACAATAATTATCTGGGAAATAGTAACCTTCCTCTGCCCTTAACGTAATTGTATCCGCTGTTTCTCCCGGAAGGTATGCTGTTCCCTCTGACACACCACTTACTATTATGTGACTATCTTCTGGAGAAAAGACACTAACCGTTTTTCCATAATAATCTAAAATACTTCCCTTATCTCCAGCTGCAAAAGGATATTGTTTGTTATTATAATATACATAATATCCACTACCTTCTGACACATCTATCACCGTGGTTTTTTGTACTGATAATTTCGCGTTATTAATGCCTTCTGGTATCTTCACATAGTCTGTAATATTAACTGTGGCACCACCACTGTCAGAATTAATTCCCTTTGCAGTGATACTGGTGGCAGAAACCGTTCCTTCTACTGTTATACCACCATGACTCGTAACAGTTCCCACCGAACATCCTGATAGCAATATATAAGAACCAGTTGTGTCAGTAATAGTATCAATACTTCCTCCTGTAACTTCCAAATCTCCACCTTCTACGGTAACATTAGAAACGCTACCTGTGTTATATAGAACACTTCCCGAACTCAAGTTAAAGGAAGGACTTAAAATGGTCCCATAGTTATAAATCTCACCCGTGGCACTTCCCGTCATGATATTTCCCTTAATGGTTCCGCTATTTTTCAAAGTATTATTTGCACCAGTAGAAGCACTCGAAAAATCTACCACACCTGACACCGTTACTCCCTCTTCCACCGTCAGTGTTATGCCACCACTAGCGAAAATAAAATCTTGCTCACTATCCTCTTCTACCATATAACTAGCATATAACGTGTGTTCTGCAGCCATCAACTTCAAAACATCATCACCAGCCAATTGACATACCAATATTGTAACCAATATATATGCCAGTAATTTCCTCCTTCGCTTCTTCATCATACCCTCCTCACACTATCCTCTTATCTCCTCAACCTTATTACTCAACTAACCATCACCTTAAAATATCTTCTCTATCGTCTCTGTCAATGTAGATACACATATAACCTCAATTGGAAGTTTTTCCATACTCTTATCGTAATTCGATTTTGGGATATAGCATTTGGCAAATCCCATCTTAACCGCTTCATTTACCCGTTGTCCTACATTAGCTACTGCTCGAACCTCGCCGGCTAATCCCACCTCACCTAGAATAATGGTGTGAGGTTCAACAGGCACATTCTTAAAACTAGATACCAATGCCACAATGATACCCAAATCAATAGCCGTGTCATTGAGTCGCATTCCACCCGCTAAATTCACATAAGCATCATTACCTGCAATTAAAATTCCAGCACGTTTTTCCAAAACTGCCATCAGTAAGTTCACTCGGTTATAATCAATACCTACTGATGTTCTTCTAGGCAGATTAAAATTGGATTGGCATACCAACGCCTGAATCTCCGTGAGAATTGGTCTTGTTCCCTCTATCGAACACACCACCACAGAACCGGCTGCATCTAAAGGTCTGTCACTCAGCATAACCTGTGATGGATTCTCTACCTCATGCAATCCACTATCCCGCATTTCAAATACACCAATTTCATTGGTGGAGCCAAAACGATTCTTAACGCCTCGCAAAATACGATACATGACACTCTTCTCACCTTCAAAATACAACACTGTATCTACCATATGTTCTAATGTTCGCGGTCCCGCAACAGTTCCTTCCTTTGTCACATGACCCACAATAAAAATTGCGACATTTAACTGCTTTGCAATTCGCATCAATCTTCCAGTGACTTCTCGAACCTGAGACACACTACCAGCACCGCTGCCGACCTCTTCAATAAACATGGTCTGAATGGAGTCAATCACCACAACCTCCGGCTGCACTTTTGTAATTGCGTTCTCAACATAATCTAGGTTTGTCTCACATAACAATAACATATCCTTCGTAAAACCACCTAATCGTTCTGCGCGCAACTTAATCTGTTGTAGCGATTCCTCACCAGATGCATATAAAACCTTATGTTCTTCCGCTGTTAAATTTCTGCAAACCTGCAACAACAATGTGGACTTTCCAATTCCCGGGTCTCCGCCAACCAAGGTCAACGAACCTTTCACAATACCTCCACCCAATACTCTATCCAATTCTTTCATGCCTGTGCCAATTCGTGTGTCTTCCGAAGTAGTTACATCTAAAATAGATGTAGGCGCCACAGCTTCTGTCTTTCCAAAATGCTTGTTGGCGCCTACCACTACTTTCTCTTCAACAAAAGTGTTCCAATTCTTACATGATGGACACTGTCCTAACCACTTTGTCGATTCATTCCCACACTCTTGGCAAAAGAAAATCTGTTTCGTCCTTGCCATTCATGTTCCTCTTTCTAAATCTGTAATAATATCCTATTCCTATACCATCCATGTTTTCCAATGCAAAACACATCACTAACAATGTAGGTTATGCCTTTGCAATCTTAATGGAAGAACTCTCCCCTGGATTCAACTCAACGCTCAAGCTGAGCTTGCCGCCTAAATTCGTCTTAACAGTACCAGTTTCCTTTCCATTCACAATTGCAACATACTCTTGGCCTGCTTCCATCTCTAATGTAATCTGAGAATCCTCTGTTCCCTCTACAACAAACTCAATCTCATCTGCTGTAGTCTTAAATCCATGAACTGCTGTTCCTGGAACTGATTCATATACAAAGGAACCATTTCTTTCTAACTTTGTAATCTCATTAAATGTCTTAACTTTATATTGGTCTCCTTTGAAATCAAAACCATCAAGCTTGGTCTTAGTATCCAATTCATAATTACCAAAACACAACGTTCCGTTCTCTTCTTTAATTAGTTCACTTACTACTGCCATTACCTTATCCTCCTGCAATTCCATCTAATACCAAATTACTTCCCCGTCCCTTTCTTCGGTACAAATCTATACCAAAAAAAGAACTTCCATAACATATCCATAGTATACAATATATGGGGTGTTTTTTCTAGTATATTTTACAAAAAACACAAAATTTGCGGCAAGTAATCGGCATATTAAAATGAATCATTTACCCTGTGCATACATCCGCTTACAAAACCTTGAATTTCACTCCTGTTTTCACTACAGAAATGCGCACCGTCTGTCCTGACTGGATGTTACCTGTCAAAATTTCTTCTGCCATTTTATCCTCGATTTCATTTTGAATTGCACGACGCAAAGGTCTTGCTCCATACTTTTTATCGTAGCCCTTTTCAAAGATATAATTTTTCACAGCTTCGCCATAGCGCAGATCAATATCCATTTGTTTCTTCACGCGTTTTACAAAATTGCGAAGTAACAGGTCTGCTATCTGCTTTACTTCCTCTTCATTCAAGGCATGGAATACAATGGTATCGTCAATACGATTCAAAAATTCCGGCTTAAAGAGTTTCTTTACTTCCTCCATCACACCGTTTTTCATGTTTTCGTAATCCTTCTGTTCCGAGTGGTCACCTGCAAAACCCAATTTCTTCGGCTCCATAATTCTAGCTGCACCAGCATTACTTGTCATGATGATAATCGTATTTTTAAAATCCACCTTGCGTCCTTGAGAATCTGTCACATGACCGTCATCTAATATTTGTAATAACACATTAAAAATGTCCACATGCGCCTTTTCAATCTCATCAAACAGGATAACCGAATATGGATTCCTTCTCACCTGTTCGCTCAACTGTCCGCCCTCTTCAAAACCTACATATCCTGGAGGAGAACCAATTATCTTTGAAACACTGTGTTTTTCCATGTATTCTGACATATCCACACGAATCAAATTCTTCTCGTCACCAAATACAGTTTCCGCCAATGCTTTTGACAATTCTGTCTTTCCCACACCAGTTGGTCCTAGGAACAAAAATGAGCCTGTTGGACGCTTAGGGTCCTTCAATCCCACACGGCCCCGCTTAATAGCCTTCGCCACCGCATCTACAGCTTCATTTTGTCCAATGACACGCTTGTGTAGCTCACTTTCTAAATGTAGCAACCGCTTAGACTCTTCCTCTCTCAAACGACTCACTGGAATCTTGGTCCATTCCGATACTACCGCAGCAATATCTTCTTCCTGTAAAAGGATTGCTTGATTACGTTTGTTAGATTCCTGCTTCTTTTTTAACTTTTCCTGCTTTTCTTCTAACAATCGGATTGCCAATTTTGTCTCATGGGCAGTTTCCAAATCGTTATCCATAAATGCTTCATCTAACTCTGCATTCAACTGTTGCAATTCCCTTTCGATTTCCTTCATCTGCGGCGTCAACTTAAATGCAGCAAGCTTCTTTTTTGCTGATGCCTCATCCATCAAATCAATGGCCTTATCTGGAAGAAATCTGTCATTCAAATAGCGACTAGAAAGTTCAACACATGCCACAACCGCCTCATCGCTAATACTTAACCCATGGTGATATTCATAACAAGAACGTAGCCCCTGCAAAATAGCAATGGTTTCTTCCTTAGTCGGTTCCTGTACTGTAACAGGCTGGAATCGCCGTTCTAAGGCCGCATCCTTTTCAATGTATTTTCGATACTCTACTGTAGTTGTAGCACCAATCATCTGAATCTCACCACGAGATAAAGCAGGTTTAAGAATATTCGATGCATCAATAGCACCTTCTGCACCACCTGCACCAATGATAGTGTGTAGCTCATCTAAAAATAAAATAACGTTGCCAGCACTAATTACTTCTGCAATCAATTTTTTAATTCGTTCTTCAAACTCACCACGATATTTCGAACCTGCTACCATACCTGAAATATTCAATGAAAGAACTCTCTTTCCGATGACAGTATCCGGTACATCTTCTGCCACAATCAACTGTGCCAACCCTTCTACAATAGCAGTTTTACCAACACCCGGTTCACCTACCAAACATGGATTGTTTTTCATGCGACGACTAAGAATCTGCACCACGCGCTGCATTTCGTCCACACGCCCCACCACAGGATCTAACTTCCCCTCTTTCGCAAGCTTAGTAAAATCACGACAATATTGATCCAAAGTTGGAGTAGCAGACTTTCCTTTCTTCTCCTTTGATTTCAAACTGTTGAGTTCTGCCTTAGCTACACCGGGTTCTAATCCCATTGCAACCAAAATATCAGAGTACAGCTTGGCAACTGGAATATTCATCGCCGTCAAAAGACGAAATGCTACACTGTCCGGATTCTTAATAATTGCCATAAGCAAATGTTCTGTTCCTACTTTGTCTGCCTTGAATCGGTTTGCTTCTTTATCTGCCACCTCCAAGATTTCTTGACATCTTTTAGAAAAGTCAGCTTTATTTGCCAAAGCAACATTGGTATGATCCATCATTAACTGATTGGTGAGCTTCTCTAAACGCTCCTCCTCCACACCATTTTTTGTAAGTACTGCATAAGCAATACCGTTCTTCTCTTTTGTGAGACCTAATAACAGGTGTTCACTTCCCACATATTCCTGTGTCAACTGTAATGCAATTTTTTGTGCATACCGCAACGCATTGTTAGCGCTCTTTGTATAATTCTGTCTCATTACATTCTCCAATCACTTTTATATTCCGATAAAATTACCGTCCTATTCCTTGCAAAAAGAAGCCGCCACAACAAAGTAATCTTATTGTGTGGCAGCCCCTCATTTGTATACTTTACTGCTCGTCAATCGCTTTACCGATATCGTTACGCATATATTTGTTATCGAAATCAATCCATTTGGTTGCCTCGTAAGCATTGGCTCTCGCCTTTACCAAGTCATCTCCCTTGGCAGTCACACCAAGAACACGGCCACCATTGGTTACAACTTGACCATCAGCAAACTTTGTTCCCGCATGGAACACATAATAACCATCCTTGTTATCAAATGCTTCCAATCCCTTAATTGGGAACCCTTTCTCGTAAGCAACCGGATAACCATCAGATGCCAACACAACACAAACTGCTGCATTGTCTTCAAATTCCAAGTCGATTTGATCTAATCTTCCATCCACACAAGCTTCCATCACGTCAATGATATCATTCTTCAAACGAGGTAACACAACCTGTGCTTCTGGATCACCAAATCTTGCATTGAATTCCAACACCTTAGTTCCCTTCTCTGTAATCATCAAACCAGTAAACAAAACACCTACGAAATCTCTTCCCTCCGCTTTCATAGCTGCCATTGTCTTCTTATAAATCTCCTCCTGGCAAAATGCATCTATCTCCTTAGTATAGAATGGACTAGGAGAAAATGTTCCCATACCACCGGTATTCAATCCCTGGTCTCCATCTTTTGCTCTCTTATGATCCTGTGCTGATGTCATTGTTTTGATAGTTGTACCATCACAAAACGCCAACACAGAAACCTCACGACCTATCATAAACTCTTCGATTACCATCTTATTACCAGCATCACCAAAATGCTTATCCAACATAATTTCCTTAACACCGGCCTTCGCTTCCTCTAAATCATTACAGATCAAAACACCTTTACCAAGCGCCAAGCCGTCTGCCTTTAACACAATTGGAAACTCTGCGGTTTCTAAATACTTAAGTGCAGCCTCTGCATTGTCAAAATTCTCGTAAGCTGCAGTCGGAATGTCATATTTCTTCATTAAATCCTTAGAAAACGCTTTCGAGCCTTCAATGATTGCTGCATTTTTACGAGGTCCAAACACTTTCATTCCCTCTGCTTCAAATGCATCCACACAACCAGCAACCAACGGATCATCTGGTCCTACAATCACAAAGTCAATCTCCTTTTCCTTTGCAAATGCAACCTGTTTTTCAAAATCCATCACTGAAATATCTACACACTCTGCCAAAGCCGCAATTCCTGCATTGCCTGGTGCTGCATAAATCTTAGAAACTCTCTTACTCTTTGCAACACAAGTTGCAATTGCATGCTCTCTACCGCCACTTCCGATGATTAAAATCTTCATATTCATCCTCCTACATTTTACTATGTCCCATTTTATCTATCCTATGAAAAATGATTCCGATATATCATTATCAATATGTCGCACATCCAAACAAGCTGTTCATATTATTATGATTGTGCAATTACAGTCTTACCATCCACCACGGAAACTTTTCCATTGGCAATCATATCAATTGCCTGTGGTAACAATTGCCATTCTGCCTGTTCCATAACACGTCGTTGCAACATCTCCGGTGTATCACCGTACTCTACCGATACCGCCTTTTGTAAAATAATCGGACCGGTATCCGTTCCTTTATCCACAAAGTGAACTGTTGCACCAACCACTTTTACGCCTCGTTCTAAAGCCGCCTCGTGCACCTTCAAGCCATAATATCCCGTTCCACAAAATGATGGTATCAAGGATGGATGGATATTGATAATTCGATTTTCGTACTTATCAATCATTGCCGGTGGAATTACTACCAGATATCCCGCCAACACAATCAAATCCACGTTCAAAGAATCTACTTTTTCAACCAATGCGTTGTTAAACTGTTCCCTATCCGTATAGTCCTTTGGAGAAACCACAACAGCTTCAATCCCTGCATTTGTTGCACGTTCTAACGCATACGCATTCTTATTATTACTGATTACTGCAACCAATTCCGTATTGGTTATCTTTCTATCGCGAACCGCATCAATAATCGCCTGTAAATTCGTGCCACCACCGGACACCATAATTGCAACTCTAAGCATATTATTCTCCTTGTCCATTATCCTATTATCCTATTCTACATTAGACTAGCAAAGAGTTACGCCCTTCTCACCAGCTTCCACAGAACCCACAACATAAGCCTCTTCGCCTGCTGCCTTCAATGCCACAAGTGTCTTATCCACATCCGTAGCATCTACTGCCAACATCATGCCAATGCCCATGTTGTATGTATTGTACATCATTTCTTCTGCAATCTCTCCCTTAGAAGCCATCAACTTAAAAATTGCAGGAACCTCATAAGAATCCTTCTGGACCACTGCACGCACTCCATCTGGTAGCATTCGAGGAATATTCTCATAGAAACCACCACCAGTAATGTGAGAGCACCCCTTAATGGTAATGCCTGCTTCTTTTACACTTCTAAGTGCCTTTACATAAATCTTAGTTGGTGCAAGCAACGCTTCACCAAGTGTCTTTCCTAACTCATCATAATAGGTATCCAAAGACTCCTTTGTCATATCAAACACCTTGCGAACCAATGAAAATCCGTTACTATGAACACCGCTAGATGCAATACCTACCAACACATCTCCCGGCTTAATGTTCTGCCCTGTAATCAAATCCTTCTGGTCAACAATTCCTACTGCAAATCCCGCCAAATCGTATTCATCCTCCGGATAAAATCCTGGCATCTCCGCTGTCTCGCCACCAATCAATGCTGCATCTGACTGCGCACAGCCATCAGCAACACCACTTACGATTGTTGCAATCTTCTCAGGGAAGTTCTTACCACAGGCAATATAATCTAAAAAGAATAATGGTTCTCCACCTGCACAAGCAATATCATTCACACACATAGCTACACAATCAATACCAATTGTGTCATGCTTATCCATAATAAATGCAAGCTTAAGCTTTGTACCTACTCCATCTGTACCTGACACCAAAGTTGGATGCTCCATTCCCTTAAACTTATCAAGAGAAAATGCTCCAGAAAATCCACCGATATTGGTTAGTACTTCCTCTCTCATTGTTTTCTTGATATGCTCCTTCATAAGTTCGACTGACTTATATCCTGCTTCAATATCCACTCCAGCTTTCTTGTAATCCATTATTCTTATCCTCCTGAAATATAGTAATTCAACTAAAAATATTCAAATCATGTGCATTAAAACAATCATAAAATCCATTGCGCACAAGAACAAGGTCATTATAATAAAAAACCCAGTTTTTGTAAAGGGCAGACATTAGCCTTCATAATCTACGACCTCGGTTATGTCATACTTCTTAGCACGCACTCTCTTATCAAATATATCCTTTGGTAACGGCTTGTCAAACAAGAATCCTTGCACCACATTACACTCCATATCATGTAGAAATTCCACCTGTTCCCAACGTTCAACCCCTTCTGTTATCACATCCATATTCAGTTGCTTAGCCATGCGGATGATATTGCTTAATACTACACTATCATTTTCCGTTGTAGAACGACCATCAACAAAGGATTTATCAATCTTAAGTACTTCCACCGGAACACTCCGAAGCAAATTAAGTGATGAATAGCCAGTACCAAAATCGTCGATAGCAACTGGCACCTGATATTGTTGCATCTTATGCACAAATGCTGCCAATAAGCCCTGCTCTTCTTCGTCTGTAGTTTCCGTTAACTCCACCTCAATATGACGACTATCCACACCATACCGTTTCATAGTATCCATAATATTCTCGGCAAAATTAGGATTTGACAAATGTCTTCTGGAGAAATTAACAGACACGCGCACTGGTTCTACCCCTTCTTCCATCCAACCTTTAATATCCTGACAAACCTGTTCTAACACATAAAAATCCAAACGGCAAATCAATCCGTCTCGCTCAATCACCGGAACAAACTCCGCTGGCGAAACAATACGACCATCTTGTTGCCAGCGAACTAAAGCCTCTGCACCCACCAAGGAATATCCATCTGTCTCCACCTTAGGCTGATAATATACCTTGAATTCCTTACGCTCTAGTGCCTCTGAAAATCCTGCAATCACCTTTTTCTCATTCAATATGCGTTCATTTAACTCTTTCGTCACATACACCAATGGTTCCTTCGTCACATTCTTCGCCACATTCATGGCAACTGACGCTTCGCTTAGTACCTGTTCATAATGTGTCACAGAGTCATCAATAGCACAAACTCCCGCCGTTGCAGATATCACCACTGGTATTTTTTCATCTCCTAGCATGCCATAAGTATTCACGCCTGACAAAAGAGCAATAAATTCCTTAGAACGTTCCTTTTTAATCAATGCCGCAAAATTATCTCCACCTAATCTCGCAACACATTCTCCATCCTCTATAAACTCTCGCAAAGCGCTCGCATACCTACTAATAATACTATCTGCTTCCCTTTTACCAAACTTCTTATTCATCAAACCAAATCTCTTTAGATTAAAGTAATAACTATCATAATCTGCAAGCTGTTGATTGTGATGTACTTCCTTTAAGAAACTGAGATAACCATGAGAATTCGGTAGACTTGTCATCGCATCCGTCATTACACTTTGCTTCACAATATTCATGAGTCGAAATCTTCCAGAATGCATAAACAATACTTCTAGTATAACATCTAGCTCTTTATGTTGCTGTTCATTCCACTCTGCATTGCCGTAAGCCCCGTAGAGGGAAAATGTTACAACCCCTTGCTCTATTGTAGTAAAGCGTCTCACAACATCTGGCTGTTCTTTTGCAATCTGTTCCTTCACAGAAAAAACTTGTTTTGTATCCTTTCCATTAGGTGTTATTGTGGCATCTGAAAGAGAAAAATCGATTTCCACTCTGGCAATATGATAGATATCCCAAAATAATTCCAATATCCGATTCATCAGGGAAAAACTATTCTCATTTTCTGACAAAAGCTTCACATAACTTGCAAACACATCATTACAAACCATGTTCTCTCCTCCTACTCCGTAAAGTCTTCCAAAAACTCCTTAAATTCTCTTCTAGCTCCCTCTATCTCACTGTCATCCCTAGTATCTAATGCTCTTTCAAAGGTTCTTAACGCGTACTCAATATATTCTCTGTCTCTTCCAATGCTCTCCTCATACAAGCGTTCACCGCGAAGCAAAAGCAACTTATTCTCCTCCTTCTCTCTCGGATGAATCTTAAGGTATGCTAACGCTTCCATACGCTCCTTAATCTCCTCATCACTCATATCTGTTGCATTGGTCTTGATAATTTGTTGTGTAATCTCACCGGTGGATACTACTTTTATCTCCACCTCCAAAATAGAATTCACATCGTAAGTATAAGTTACATCCACGGATTCCTTACCTGCTTCTCCCTTTGGTACCTTAACCCGAAGCTCACCCAGGGCCACATTGTTAGAAGCAAATCGACTTTCTCCCTGCAACACCTTACATCGTATCTGAGTCTGATTATCATTGACGGTATACAGTCGTTCTGTTCTACTAGCTGGGATAGTTGTATTTCTCTCTATAATCGGACAAAAATGTCCATCCTCAAATCGACCATTCTCCTTTTCCACAACTACTTCTGTCCCCAATGTAAATGGGCACACATCCGTGAGAACCACTTCCTTGATACTGTCCTTGCGCTCTTTCATTGCGCCCTGCACCGCTGCACCTAGGGCAACTGCTTCATCTGGGTTAATAGAGGTATCCGGTAGATTATGAAATAATTTTCCCACAAACTTACGGATAAAGGATAGTTTTGTGGCACCACCTACCAACACAACGCGGTCAATATCCTTCAAACGCACATTAGCATCGGACAAGCTTCGCTTAATTGGCTGACGAATCTTATCTAACAACTCGTCACACTTTGCCTCATACTCATCTATGGAAAGCTTCATCTCATAGGTTTTATCGGAAAGCTTGCAAATCATTGTAGAATATCTCTCACCTGCAAAGCCAATCTTACAATTCTCCGCTTGTTTCCTCACATGGCGTAATTCCTTCTCCGTAAGTGCATCTTTATTAATCTCTGCATTCTTGTCAAAGAAAATATCTTCAATCACCTTGGTAAAATCTTCGCCACCCAGGAAGTTATCACCAGCCACCGCTCTGACCTCAATGATAGAATTGTATAACTCTAGTATGGAGACATCAAATGTTCCCCCGCCTAAATCAAACACCAAAAACTTTCCATTTTGACGGTTCTCATATAAGCCATAGGCTATAGCCGCCGCAGTAGGCTCACTGATGATTCTATCAACCTTAAGTCCTGCCAACTCACCAGCACGCTTCGTCGCCTTTCTTCTCTCATCATTGAAATAAGCTGGCACACTGATAACTGCTTCTGTCACTTCTTCCTGCAAATAGCACTCCGCATCTTCCTTCAACGCTCGCAAAATCAATGCAGATAATTCTTCGGGCAAAAACTTCTTTCCCGACAACTCATATACCTTCTCACTACCCATACTGCGCTTAAATATGGCAGCAGCAGTGTCTGGATATAATAACATTCTCTCCTTAGCAGTCTCACCAATATATACTTGTCCATCCTCATCCACACTTACTACAGAAGGCGTAAGATTCTTCCCCAAGCGGTTGGGAATCATTTTCGGTCCTTCCTCTGTGTAATATGCCACAAGGCTATTTGTTGTTCCTAAGTCAATTCCTATAATCATATTTCTGTCCTCATCTATCTATTTTCAATACTCCTGTCGGAGCACATACACTTATCATAAACACCACTCTTAACTATAACATAAAACCACGGAAATATCAAATTTCCGTGGTCCATTGTTTCTCACGCTGCTTGCATCAATTTTTACTTTCATACTTTCTTCAATAATTGCTCCAAATGTAGCTGTGCACAACCATATTCGCCTCTTAGAATAATTGCTTTTTTGTAATTTTCAATCGCCTCCGCATTGCGCCCTTCCATCTCTGCAATCAAACCCGTTGCAAAGTAGAACTCATAGCAATCATGAGCTTCACAGGTCACACATAGCTTACACGGACGCATCTCGGTTAGATACTTCTTTGCCTGTTCCATCCTTCCGGCACAAGCATGCATCACCACGAGAACATATTGTAACATTCGGCGATATCGCTCATCACGCAACATCTTCTCCTCGCCACCCCGTCGTTTCAAAAATGCGGTCAAAAATCGGTCTGCACAGATAGTAGCATTCTTCCGGTCTCCCAATTCATAATAAACCGTGGTGCGAATGAAATCCAAATGTTCATAATCACCAGTTCCCAAGTCCTCCTTTGCCGTGTGACTTTCCATGTAATGTAAATAATCATGCGCTTTCTTCATCTGACCAATATCTCGATAAAACTCTGCAATCTTACCAGCCGCTGCCACGCAGAGTACTAAATCTGGATTCTTTAATATCATTTTGTTATAGCAATCCTCTGCTGCTTTATAGTCCCCTTTTTGGCGGTATACGTCTGCAATATCACAGTATATCATCTGCAACCGAATATCTTCATCCGTAAGAGTTTTTTGTTTCCTCTTTTTTAACTTTTCCAAAAATGATGTCTTTCCCTTAGACTCCTTAGCATCTGCCACCATTTTTTCATACACCTCAATAGCCTTGTCATACTGCTTTGCTCTAGTATAAATGATAGCAATTTCTCGCCACATTTTCTTGGCATTCGGTCTCAATCGTAATACTTCACGATACATCTTGATTGCTGTATCATACTCCTCTAATAAGACATAACATTCTGCCAGGTTGAGATATGGCAAATGCTCCTTATCTGGGTCCATGGCAACTGCTTGTTTTAAGGGCTCAATTGCTTCCTTCACGCGACGGAGCTTTAACAGTGCACACCCCAAATTGTTGTACGCATAATAAGCATCTTCATCTAGTTCAATTGCTTTTTTACAATCTGCCACCGCATTTTCTAACTCATACATATCGATATACAGATTACCACGTTCCACATAGCCTTCTGCAGCATCAGTCAATTCAATAAAACGGGTAGCGTAGGACACCGCCATTTTGCACGCATCCAAATCGCCATTTTGTTCACTTAGATAACTGTATACATACATCATTCTACGAAGTGATGGTACGTATTCTTCATCAACGGAAAGTATCTTTTCATATACCTTAATCGCTTCGTCCAACTTCTTCATGTACTCATAACAATTGGCAATCTTGTGTTTTACCTGTAAATTGTCAGGTTCTAGTCTTTCCAAATGCTTACAAGTCTCTAACGCCATTTCGGAGCGATTCTCCCGATTCAGAATATCCACCTTAAGATAGAGCAGATTCACATTATCTGGATTCACCTTCAAACCCTCTTCTAAGGTATCTAATGCATCCATGACATCATCCACATCCCAATGCAAAATCGCACACTCCCGAACCACATCTGACATGTCCTCAATATCAGACTCCTCGCCATGTTCCTGTATACGTTTTTGCAATTCCTTCATGAGTTTCAATGCTTGCTCAGTATTCTCTTTGGAAAACTCCTTGTAATGCATGCATCGAATCTTATAAAGTTCCAAGGTATCACTGTCAATTCCCGCTTCTTTTGCTGCACTGATCACCTGCTCCACGTCATCATACTGTTCAAAAGCATAGAACACCTCCGCTGCAAGACAATACGGTGGGGCATACACCGGATACAATTCCACACAGGCAAAATAATCATCAATCACTTCTTTGGCATTTTTCAATTTGTAATGCGCCTTTTGTCTATGCACATACGCAGGGAAGAAGCCTCTATCCTCCTCTAATATGCGATTACATGTTTCGATACACTCTTCATACTTACCTGCATCCACCAAAAAGCGCGCAAGCTGCTCCATATAGGAGAAGCTAACCAATCGGTTCGTCTCCTCCTCAATTGCGAGATTTAAGTAATCCTCTACTCGTTTTGCCGCACTTTCCTTCTCGTCTTCATTGCAATGTTTAAAATGAATCTCCCACTCACAAATACCAAGGGAAAAATGTGCCAACGAACGTCGGTTCATTCTCCTTGTCATCTCCCGACTGCCGTCGTCCACAGTGGCCTCAATCAATTCCAGCCATTTCTCTGCCCATGGTTTAGCCTGTTCATAGTCATCATTGGCAAGATATAACCTGCATCGTAGATTCACATATTCATAGGAATCCTGTTCTCCCAAATCATCCAACATCTTGATGCCTTCTTCAAACTTCTTTTGCTGATAATAGCACCAACCAAGTTTATAGCAGATGTCCGGAACCATTTCTTTCTTCAGTGCTTCTTCGTACTGCTCCACTAGAATCAGATTCACGCGGTCAAGAAGTGCCAGACTATCCGAATCTTGTACATGGTCTTCTAACACATCCTCTATCAATTCCTTTGCATCCTCTACCGCCCCCTCAAGCATCATACATTCCGCTTTTCCGAGCACAGCCACCTGATTCTCTTCATCTCGCTCCAACAAAGTGTCGTACACAACTTTCGCCTTTGCAATCTCGCCCGCCTTAATCAGACACTCTCCATATATCCTCTCCACATACAGATTCTCCGAGTATTCAAAATCCAAATCCTCCATAATAGAAAGTGCGTCTCTAACTAACGTATCCCGCTGCTCCTTTGTGGATTCCGGTGATTCCTTTTCCAACAGTTCTGCCTCTAGCAAATGGCATCTTGCTTCCTCCACCTGCACAAAGGGATGCTCCACATCAAACCTATTTAACTCCTTTAAGAGCTGCTTTACACGAGACAAATCTCCCTCACTTGCAACACTACGAACTTCATATATCTTATTGATAAACTCGTCTACATTATCGTCAGTTTTACCGCCAAACAAACTGTAATCAATAAATCCTGGATACTGAATCTGCCATTTCACAAAATCAAGATAATTTTCCGGAAACTTTTCCTTTAAGCTATTTACGTTCTCCATATACTGAAAACGATTGTCTATCAACTTCCATATTGCCTGTGGCATATTGGAATGAGACATAAAATAGACTAACAGCTTTTCTGCAGCTTCCATCTCGGTATCCAAATTTTCACACACAGAATCCTTAAACAATTCCTTCCAACACAGCTCATCAATCCTTGTCTTCACATCTCTATAGACTCTATCCACCTTATCAATCCACAAATCCACGTCATTTTTCTTACCCTGAAATGGCTGGTTGGATTCCTCATCCAATTCCTCCTCCGATTCATCACGGCTGGCATAATCCAGTGCTTCCTCATAAGCTCTCCGAAGCTCCTTAAACCCTTCCGCATCATCCTCCGGGTTCACCAATGGAAGCTTATCCCTGTAAGCCTTTTTAATCACTTCTTCATCCTTCGTTTTTTCAATCTCTAGTATTTTCCAAATCATACATTACCTCCAGCTATATTGTATAAAATCTATAATGACTCTTTTTATTTCCATGATATTCTAGTTCCTCTCCATCAATATATCTCTTGCTCTGTTTGCAAATTATTGTTTCATCAAACAAAGCCTTTGTATTTTTTCTTGTATCATAACACAAAATGTACAGACAATGAACCAAAAACTCTAAAAAGACCATGTATCTCATTGTGAAACACATGGTCTTTACCTATCATATACATTCTTGTCAAACATATATATCGTTTTATAAATACAACTATTATGCAAACTTTGCAATCACTTCTTCATTCGCCTTCATAGCTGCTTCTTCCATCTCTTTTCGCTCAGCCCACAGTTGTTCTTTGATAGAATCATGCTTTCCTGCCATAATCTGAAGTGCAAGATAAGCTGCATTCTTACTTCCATTAATTGCAACAGTGGCAACCGGAATACCTGGTGGCATCTGCACAATTGACATCAACGCATCCATACCATCTAAGTTGGAACCCGCAATCGGTACACCAATAACCGGAAGTACTGTCTGAGAAGCAATTACACCCGGTAATGCTGCCGCCATTCCCGCTGCTGCGATAATAGCTTCTGTTCCATCACCATTACACTCATCAATAAATGCAGATAATCCCACATGGGCTCTATGAGCCGATAGACATCTTACATTTACTTCCACACCATATTTCTTTAATACATCTACTGCTGGTTCCACCTTAGGCAAATCGCTAGTAGAACCCATAATAATTGCAACCTTCATAGTCTGATTCCTTTCTGTTATGTAATCTCAATACTACTATATATCATAATTTCATGGTTGGGACAAATCTTTTTTCTGCTACAGGTGCAATCAATACTCGTCCCGTTCCGCGATATACATTTACAAAGCCTTCACCAGAAGCTGCAGAACCCACCAATGTCTTTGTTGTTCTCTCCACAGTAAATTTCAGTGTACTAGACCATGCTATTGCCATATTGCCATCAATCTTAACCACATCATTTTCTAAATCTACCACAATCAATTCAGATGCAGGTACTGGACTCTCTAACACAACTGTTCCTTTTCCCGTCAAAGCAGTGTTAAACAATCCCTCTTGTCCTAACACCGCCGAAGACAATGTACTTCTAGCTGTCACCGACATTCCCACTGTATTGTCACAAGCCAAGAACATTCCATCTTCAATTACCATATTGCCATTCCAATTGTCAAGGTCTTCTAACAAAATATACTTGTATGTAGGTTCTAACACTAAAAGACCGCTACCGGTATATTGTGGCTTAATGGTTGTCTCTCCTGTCACCTTGCTTCCAACCATTTTCTTCAACAAATCACCTGCACCCGTCACATTAGTTGTGGCTTCCACACCACCAAGCATCATCTGCATTGCTCCAGCCTGGACAATCACTCCAGTTCCCTTTAACTCTGCTATTACCTGACGTTTACGGACATTCATTTTAGATGCATAATATGCTGTAATAGCAGTCCCTTCCGATACCGATACATCATGGTCATACTCCAACACAGAATAACACCCTTTCTGTGCCACAACCTTATGAATCTCAGTCTGGTTAAATAAATTGGTTCTTATCATTTCATACTCCTCCTTGTCATGTATATTTATTATTTGAATGCGTTAAAAAACAATATAACCGCAAACATTTTATCCTAATAACACATCTAGTATCATCATCACCACAAAGCCTGACATAACTCCCGTTGTGGCTAGATTTTTATTGTCCCGAAAGGATTCTGGTATTAGCTCCGAACATACAACACATATCATAGCGCCAGCAGAAAATGCAAGAACAAACGGAAGTATTATCTGCACTTTCAGGGCAAATAGCACACCAACCAAACCTGCTATCGGCTCTACAAACCCAGAAAATTGTCCTGCTAAAAAGCTTTTCCCTCTAGAAACCCCTTCGCGTCTCAAAGGCATTGCCACGCAGGTTCCTTCTGGAAAATTCTGAAGTCCGATTCCAATTGCAAGCATAATAGCACCTACAACAGATGCACTGCTACCATCAATGGATGCACTGCCAAAGGCTACACCAATCGCCATCCCCTCTGGAATATTATGCATGGTAACGGCAGTTGCCACTAAGGCGCATCTCCGCCATCCATCCCCCTTTTGCTTACAACAATTTCTTCCCGCCAAAATGATATCCGATAACATGATGAAAGCTCCACCACACAAAAATCCAATTGCTACGAACAACACTGGATTATGTCCTAGCTCCTCAGACAATTCAATAGCTGGACTTAACAGTGACCAATAGGATGCCGCTATCATAACTCCAGCAGCAAATCCCATCATTATATCCATTATCTTCTGATTCACTGACTTAAAGAAAAACACCAAAGACGCTCCCATCATCGTTACCATATACGTAAACATCGTCGCCCACAAAGTCTGCGAAACCGGACTTAAATTTAAAAACCAATTAATCACATACGCTCCTCGCCACCTTCATTCATCAAATGAATTTGGCTATTCTTTCCCTTGCTATCATTGTATTCAGTATAGCAAAAAGGGTGCATATGATGTCATATATTGCTTGTTCACAATAATATATTAATCTTATCTGTATTATTGGTGATTATACTTTTCTTCAAACTCATTGAGCGGCATCGGCTTTGCAAAGTAATAACCCTGAATCAAGTCACAATTCTGTTGCGCCAAGAAATCCACCTGCTCTCTACTTTCAATGCCTTCTGCCACAATCTTCATATCAAGCTTCTTGGCAAGGTCAATCACCTCAGACACAATCAGCATTCCTCTATCTACAGAATCCTCACCTCTAAAGAAGTCTGCATCAATCTTTAACACATCAATCTGCAATTCCTTTAATGAATTCAAAGACGAATAACCTGCTCCAAAATCATCCATGGATACAATAAAACCGTATTCTCT
Source organism: Lachnospiraceae bacterium (assembly GCA_017439675.1). Taxonomy (GTDB): domain Bacteria; phylum Bacillota; class Clostridia; order Lachnospirales; family Lachnospiraceae; genus CAG-590. The sequence continues at coordinate 21,260 of JAFSIQ010000019.1, read as the reverse complement.
TAATTTCTTAACTGTATTGAGAAGTACCTCCTTGTCATCAAAAAATGCACTTTCCGTAAGTTCTAATTCAATTACACTGTGTGGTACATTGAATTTGTCTACAACTCCACAGATATGTTCCGCCAAATCTTCTCTGGTAAAATGTGCTCTAGACACATTGACAGATACCGGAACCACATTCTTCCCTTCTTGTATCCACTTAGCTTGTTGTCTCGCAACCTCTTCTAACATATAATCATCCAGTTGCAAAATAAAACCATTTTTCTCAAAAATTGGAATAAACTTATTAGGTGGAACAAAACCTTCCGTCGGATGAATCCATCGCACCAAAGCCTCCGCTCCCGCAATCTTTTCCTCTTTTGCACTATACTTTGGTTGCAAATATACCTTAAACTCTTTATTCTTCAAGGCGCGTTCCATCTCATCTTCCACCTTGCGTTCCCAAAGTTGTTGTTTTTTCATCTCCACATCAAAGAACGCAATCCGATTCTCTGCATCCTCTCCTAGCAAACTTCTTGCAGATAGCGCATTGTTATATAACTCTTCCACATCTTTTTGACGTTGTTCTACCAAGCACACACCCACACCGAAATACAGCTTTATATTCGGCGTAATCGCATTCAATGCCTGCTCAATGGACTCAATACGTGCCACCAACTCTTCCTGTGTAGTATAGCACAACAACAATGCAAAATCAGCCTGCTCATAATGTGCCATTGCTTCTTTTCTTCTTATCCACTTTTTTAGAGTTCGATAAAAACGTTCAAGAAGCTCCTCTCCTTCTCTCACACCAAAACAGGTGCAAAAGCTCCGATACTTTTCCATACGCAGATGTATCATTGCATAGTTACGCTTATTCCTGCGGTTACGCTTAAGTAACTTAGTACCCTTACGTGCAAACGCCAACCTGTTCTCTCCACCGGTAACAATATCCGTATAGAGAACCTTGGTAACTCTCTTCTGGCTTGAAATCACACCAAAGATGGTGATAATGTAGTAAATGATAAACACGATTACTAATATTACAACCATGCACGCAACAGCCGCCAAAAAAACCACATCATATATGTACACATGAATATCATTCAGTACAAAAGCTTCCAAATCTCCAACCGGCATAACATACCATAACTTTAAAGAAACAATTGGTTCATATTCTTTGTTACCTTCTTTTTCCAATCGAGAAATTTCTTTTTCCAAATCGATTTGCTCAATCCATTGGTCATTAAAGGTATATTGCCCATCCTCTTTAACAATTATAGTTTGCTCATCTTCTTCAATAACCATGTCATAATTCGATACCGTGGATTCTGGTCCAAACAACTCTGTAAATGCAACCCGAACACTTAAGTCCGGATACTGTCCATTACTAGACCACACCTCAGTTCCATTTTTCAAAACGCAAACTGCTTGTATTTCATTAGACAAATCTATATCCTTTAATATCCCCTGACAGGCCTGCTCCTGTGCAGAAAAGTTTGTATCAATATGTCTATTAACTAACTGACTGGATATTTCATAATTACTAACAAATTTTTCACGCATCACATCTGTCAAGCTTGTCACGATGGTCAAGGCAAACACTACCGTAAATATTGTTGTAATAACAAACAACCCCAAAACAGATGGCCAGATTCTTAATCTCTTCAACCTTCGAATTCTCTTATCTTTTGATTTGCTCATATACCCCTCCGATATTTCAACCGCGTTTTTCTAAACGATAGCTTATTATACCAAAAAACAGATTATAGTAAAACAAATTTTCTATAAAGAAAAAAACTATTTTCCAAATTATCCTTCAGAAAATAGTTTTTCATTCAACTGTATTTTATAATTCCCATCAACTTCCAGTGCCTGAATATGCTAGCGCCCCTTTCATCCATACCTTGTAGCTTAGATAGAAAAAGGCAATACCGAATATTGGTGTCAACCAAACAATCCAAGACACCTCCTCTGGTCTTAAGAACAAAAGACTCGGGTAATACGCCATGTAACCAATTGGTATGATAAATGTGAACGCAATACGCAAAGCCGGTGTAAACACAGTCAAAGGATACTTTGCAAAATCCCTTAACTGATTGGATAGGGTCAATACAAAAAATGCATTTACCAACCAGAAACACGCTGACGCCGCCAGATTCAATATTGCTATCACAAATAAGGATGCTGATAGCACTGCCACAATCAGCAACAAGATGCTATAAAATTCAAATGGTATTCCGAGCTTTATCCATGCATACGCCACTGCCACAATACCGAATATACACTGTCCTAATCCCTTTATGTCAAATACCTCTGACATAAAGTAAAAGAACACGTTGATTGGGCGAAAGCAATACTTAATAAAATCACCTGAATACACTTGGAAACGCAAATTCCAGTTATTGTCAAACAGACACTGTGCCGGTGTAGCTGACACTAAGGAAAAACCATACAAGAATAGCATTTCATAGTAATTCCAACCATTGATAGAAGGAAATGTCTGAAACACCAACCAAAAACTCAACACACCTGCTATATTGGTTGCAATCATTCCGATGGTAGATATGAAGAAATCTGCCCGATAACTCATCTTACTCTTAATATCCTGAGCAAGGATTTTAAGATAAATTCTTAGATAATATGCTAACGTTCGCTTTTTCATCCCGCATCAACCTCCATTCACCGTTATTCTTCTCACTGACAGGTTGAAAAACGCATTACAAAGCAATCCAATCACAATCAGCCAAACCACTTGCAATCCGATTATTTCACCAATCTGACCTAATGAATATTCTGTGTGAAGCAACAGCTCCAATGGAGAGTTGATAATCGCCTGAAATGGCAAATACATCACTATGGTTCTTATGGTATCCGGAAAAAACACCAAAGGTATTGTAGCACCACTAAGGATACCCACCACAACCTCCTTCATAATGTTGATGCCCCATATAGACTCTGTATACATACAAATAGTACCAACAAAAAGATTGATAAAGTAATTAATCACCAAACTTATGGATGCGCTTAACACAAACCATAAAATGTTCCATCCTAAATGAATTTCTCCACCAACCACAAAATAAACCACCACAGCAGTAGGCATAAATGTGGTCACAAATTTTACAATGCAATTCCCGCTCAACGCACAAAATAGATACAATGGATATGGTATCGGTCTCAATAAATCAATGATAATTCTTCCATCCCTAATATCGGAACCCATATTCCATGCAATCCACATTTCCATGAAGTTAAACAATGCTGAGGCAAACACCAGATAAATCATGGTGTCGGAAAAGGTCATTCCATTCACCACATCTGTCCCTGCTGACGCATATATCGCCTTCCACAAAAAGTAAATGAGCAACAAATATAACAGATTGCACACCACAACTAAAATGGCAGAGGTTCGAAACTGCAATTGTTCTATAATTCCACCTTTAATTAAACTTCCATATTTTGAGAGCTTCATACCAACCCTCCCTCGTATATCTTCTTAATGACACTTTCTGTAGAAATTTCCTGTAGGTGCATGTCATAGATTCTGTGTTCCTTTTGAATCGCATTTAACACATCAATAATGTTGGTTTTTGACTCATCTACTAACACTTCAATCTGGTCTTCATTTTTTGTTACCGAAATAGTCATCTCTTCCTGTTTACCAGATTCTGCCTGTCCTGACTGTATGTCAAATCGATGACACAAGGTTTGTTCCACACTGTTAACTAGCGCGTTCATTTTCTCTTCTGTTACATCCTTTCCACTCTTCACCAAGGAAAGACTTAATGTTCGATACGCACCAAACAGCTCTGTCAAATGCTGAATGTCGTTGTCGTATAGCATGGTTCCCTTATCGATAATTACAATTCTCTCGCACAATGCATCCACATCTCCCATATCATGGGTCGTAAGAATTACTGTTGTGTTCTTTTCCTTATTCAGCGTCTGCACCAATTCACGAATCTTGGCTTTCATTGCCACATCCAATCCGATGGTTGGCTCATCTAAAAACACCACACCTGGATTATGTAAAAATGCTGCTAGAATGTCACACAGAGTTCTCTGACCAAGGGACATCTGTCTTACCGGCTTATGCATCAAGCTTTCCATATCCACCATGGATGCATATAAATCCATCATATCCTGATAAGCTTTATCCTCCACCTGATATATGTCCTTTAATATCTTAAAGGATTCGATTGCCGGAAGCGCCCACCAAAGCTGAGAACGCTGTCCAAATACAACACCAATATTCTGGGCATTCTCACTTCTCTTTTCATACGGAACAACATTATTACAAAGAATCGTTCCACTACTTGGCTTTAACACACCAGTCATCATCTTAATTGTAGTAGACTTTCCCGCACCATTTGGACCCAAATAGCCAACAATCTCGCCTGGCATAATGTCCATAGAAATATTGTTAACTGCCTTGATTATCTTGTAGTCTCTCGAAAATAAATCCTGTAAGCTACCCTTTAATCCCTCTCGTCTGTTCAGAACCTTAAATTCCTTTGACACATCCTGCAATTGTATGATTGCTTCCATCTCTCTTATCCCCTTTCACTCATTGTATCTTCATAGGCAATTGCCTAATTATATCTTCAAACTATACGCCAACACTTCTTTTGTTTCAATATACTGGTAATATAATTTCCCTATTCACCATTCATATATAATATTTTTAGCAATCGTTAAAAAACACTCGTTTCATAACACTTGTTACATTATAAGGTTATACATATTTGCTGTCAACTCAAAATGAACATTAGTCAAATGAATTTTCATGCAAATATGAATCCACTTACCTCATTGTTAACGCAAAAAATCCCTACACTCATTCGAACGTAGGGATTCATAACACTTCAACTATTTCTTCTGGTTCACCGGCTTTATATTCTGCAAAACAGGCTCCCCCTTCATATTGGTAAACTTATATAATACATCACCAAATTGTGTACCTGACCATATCTCACAATATGGATATTCACATATCAGTAATTCTCCATCAATCCATTCATACACATACTCTGTAACATCATTGTTTCTCTCCGAAGAACAACGATATACCACTTCCTTTACATCCTTGAACTGTCCCTGGCGTTTGATGTTCACATTGCCAATCGGAAACGCCAGTAATGAAAACAATCCAATACCACCACATACAGCCACCGCAATTGGAACAGTCTGTGAAAATGGATATCCCCCCTCCACAAAATTCAGAGCTACGCATAGGATAACCGCAATTACAACCATGGCAATAAAACAATATTTCATGCCCTTGCTAGTAATACTCCTTCTCACTGCAAGGTGTAATTCAGCATACTCTTCCCTCTCTTTGTCTGTCAGCTCATGTACATCCTTTTTAATCCGTAATACGTTAGGATGTGGAACTCTCATGCACTGGCTCAACTCCTGTTCAGAAGTACAATTCACGCCCTCTTCCGAAACCAAACCTTTCAGTTCCTCATTCAGCTTCATAAGTTGAAAATGAAAATCCTCATTGTACACAACTAAAATTCTATCTCCCACATTACTCTGTGTCATATCGGATGTATTTTCTGGATTATCGATAATAATATAATTACCAGATTCCGTCCTCCTATCATCTTCTATATAAGAAAACTTGCCAGCATCCACCTCCACAATGGTTGCACCGTTAATCACAAGATTATCTCCGTCAAAAAAATCCTTGATTGGCTTTTCATTTATAATTTGTTGTTCATTCCTTAACAATATGTTCTTTTCTTCCGCTGTACATTGTCTTTGCATACCGTTGTATCTCCTAACATGAATTCACTTATGATTAACCTTCATTTACAACAACCCGGTTTCTACCTTCTGTCTTAGCCCTATACAAAGCCTCATCCGCACATTTAATTGTATCATGATAATTGCCCCCTTGATACGCCGCGACACCGATGGAGGCTGTAATCGGACACACTTTGTTATCGCTATTTTCAATATTCACTCTCATTTTCTCTGCTATGGACACACCAATTTCCAAATCACAACCCATCAGAGCAACAATAAACTCTTCACCTCCCCAACGAATCACATAATCCGATGCACGTACTGACTGACTCATCACCTGTGCAGCAGCTTTCAACACTCGATCTCCTGCCTCATGGCCATATTGATCATTTACCTTCTTAAAGAAGTCCAAGTCTACTATCAAAAATGTAACTGCAATGTCATTGGGAATAATTAACTCCTGTGTAACCGGGTCGCTAAGGCTTTTGAATTTGTTACGATTATATACTCCCGTCAACTGGTCATGCACCACTAACGTCTCTAGCTGTTCCGTTACCAAATAATGGTCTAGATAGACCTTTTCCATTGTATAGTGCATTACACACACTGCAACCACACACGGAATATTAAACATTAACATCATTGCCACATTGTCATATTGTATAAAAATGTTCGCAATCAATATATCCACAATCAAACCACAATGTGCAATCAGACAATATTTAAACGGCGCACAAAATCCTGCACATACAAATATCAAATTCATGATAATCATACCCTCACCAGCATATTCTCTGTCTGGCAACAAATAAGTAGCCCAATCTGTGCACCATATAATAATATGTACCATGAGATACGACGCCGTCACCATCACCTTGTAGCTTTTATCTTGCTTGTATAGATAGAAAAAAGCTAATAATGGAATAATGACAATCAAACGAGATAATAATGTCTCATGCGCAAATCTACCGAATATTCCACAATCTGTAAAGAAAAACGTCAAATAAGCAACCGTAGCTATTATCAAAACTCCTCTATTAAATGATTTGTAGTAATCATATTGCGATTGATAAAATTTTACCCTTTGCTCCGTTGACAAATGTTTTGCCTTAGTAACCTTCTGTTCCATGTAAAATCCCCCAATGATTTATATGTCAAATATTATAGCAAGTTTTGCATACATTTAGCAAGTGATATCAAATAGAATTCTCCTATCACACATCGTATACACGAATGAAGAATGGAGACTATTTTACTTTTACAAATTTTATTTCTCTTCTTCCTGCCAATATTCTCTTAGATAAATTCCTGTTGCATCCCGGATAAATGGCGTTTCAAAATGATTGTAAAAATAAGCATCCATCGGTGTTTCCACACCATCCTTCAAGTAGTAATATCCAACCTTTCCATCTTTGTACTCATACCCTACAAAGTCATAAGAAATTTCATAAGTGGAACCATCCACACCCACAAAGGAATAATGGTTCTTATCTCCTTCCACTGAATAACCTTCTCTTATAAAAATCTCATACAAGGTTGAAAAGCTCACTCCATATGAGAACCGACTAGCCACCAAATCGTCATAATATTCATAAGGACCTTCTTCTGAATCTGCTATACCGAGACGATATTTGCTATTTGCAACCGCTTCCTCAATTTCTTCTTCTGTAAATTGCTCCAAACATGCATCTAAGCTATAATCCAACGCGGTCAAAATGAGATTTCCTTCCGCCTCCTCATACATTTCTTCCGTAAACTTTGTAGCCGTACCACGGTAATCACCAGAATCCATTTCATATCCTTCTACCGCATCACGATAAGGAGTATCCATTGTGAAATGAATACTGACTTTCACTTCGTTATCCAAGTATTCTTTCAAAAATGCATTGGTTTCTTCAAACAGCTCCTGCAATTCTTGTCTACTACTATAATTGCCCCTAATCGTAGCACGACATAGAGCATATTGCGTTTTGGTTTCTAAAGAAAGCTTTTTTGAATCATACTGTTCAAAAGCCTGTGCCAATCGGACATCTTCATAATCACTAGTCAAATTGTTACCAGGAAACAAAGAATCCGCCCGAAAATCATCCAGCACACGAAACTTCATGTTATGCTTTTTATCAGTCACTGTCCATATATAATCCGTCCTGTCATCCTCATCCTGAATCGCCTCTGGTTTCTCTTCTACTGAAACAGACTTTAAGCCATATTCTGTTTTCACATATTCCTTGATATCTTTCTCATCATATTCTTTTCTACAGCCACACAAAAAAATGATGCATAAGAATGCAATTAACATTATTCTTTTCATCATATACCTCCTGATTTACCACCCATACTTTTCTAAATCCTTATCCATTTGAACAGTTAAGTATTTCTTAACTGTTACGATTCTGATACTCATAATTATATCAAAAACTCGTAGAATTGCATCTGCCATCTTACAAAAACGCCTTAAAATACCGCTATTTCCACCGAATTTTGTTGCCAAAAACGATTTGTAATGGTATGGTGTATCTATTGTAATTATACATAAAGAAGAGAGGCAAAACAATGTACAAAATTATGACTTCTGATGAAGCAATCGATATTATAAACGACGGTGATGTGATTTGTTTGAATTCCTTTCTAGGAATCGAAAATCCTACAGAATTACACGAAGCGATTTACCGCAAATACAAGGCAACCGGTTCTCCAAAGCATTTGACCATGGTGTCTAGCGCAGGATTCGGTGTCTGGGACGAGAACAAGAACGCGGAACAATACATAAAGGAAGGGGCTGTAGACAAGATTATCTGCGGACACTTTGGTGCAATGTTTAGTACCAAGCGACTTGTGTTAGAAGACAAATTCGAAGCTTATAATCTTCCACTGGGCTGTATTTCCCATGCAATTCGTGCACAGGCTGGTGGTATTCCAGGAGCTCTATCCAAGGTTGGTCTTGACATTTTTGTAGACCCATTGGTAGACGGACCAGGAATCAACAACATTTCGAAAGACGATTCTTTGGTAACACACGTGGAGGTTGATGGCGAGGAATTCTTATACTACAAGCTTCCAAAATTCAATGTTGCACTGATTAAAGGAACCACTGCTGACCGCAGAGGTAACATTTCCTTTGACGACATGTATATGTCTGGTGATGCACTATCTATCTGTCAGGCGACCAAAGCAAATGGCGGAAAGGTTATTGTTCAAGTAGACCGCATTGAAAGTACACCTTCCAGACCTCGTAACACCATCATTCCGGGATGTCTTGTGGATGCGATTGTTAAAGTAGAACCCGAACCTCGCCATGCAGCATATGAGTCCTTGACCGGTGGTTTTGAAATCCCATACTCTCAGTGGCAGGATTGGAGTGATATGTTAGAGGCAAGAACTTCCACAAAGAATATGGTTAACGTTGCAGGAAACATCATTGGCAAACGTGCTGCCATGGAACTTCGAGCGGATGACATTGTAAATATTGGTGTGGGTATTCCTGAAACGGTTACAAAATATGCTCGTGAAACTGGAATCTTAGATAAAGTGACATTAACTGTAGAATCCGGTGGCGTTGGTGGTTTTCCTGCATCCGGCAAGGTATTCGGTGCGGTTATTGGTGCCAACTCCATGTATGACATGGCAAACCAGTTTGACTTATACAACAATGGTGGTCTTGACATCTGCTTTATGGGCGGTATCGAAGTTGATAAACATGGTAACGTGAATGCCCATCGTGGCCCTGGTGCCTTTGCTGGCGTCGGTGGATTTGCCAATATCACTGCTAAGACCAAAACTGTGGTGTTCTGCCTAACATTTAATACCAAAGGACTTAATGTGGATGAACAGGACGGAAAGGTTACGATTAAGAATGACGGTTCCATTCCAAAGTTTGTAGATAAAGTAACTAGCATCAGTTTTTCAGCAAAACGTGCCCGCGCGAACAAACAGAAAGTCCTATATGTGACAGAGCGGTGTGTATTTGAATTGGGAGAACATGGCCTCCGACTCATCGAAGTATATCCAGGTGTAGATATTGAAAATGATATTTTGAAGCTACTACCATTTAAGGTAGAAGTGGATTCTTTATTGGAGTATTAAATTAAAAAGGTTCTAAACTTTACTTAACCCAAAGTTTAGAACCTCTTTTTCTTATTCATATTTTTATCCTCTGTCATTGCGGAACGCCTTATTTATTCCCACCACTCCTTTTCCTCTTCTTCGGAATCTAAAACCACGGTGACATCAGCCCCCAGATCAGACCCTTGCGAAATCGCATTTTGTCCACACCACACAATTTCAAATTGTGACAACTGCTGTAGCGGACGCAAATCTGTCACATAATTGTTGGTAATATCTAATTTCTTCAAATTCGGTAAACTCTCAACAAAGGAAATATTTGTAAGTTTGTTTCCTTGCAGATACAACTCCTCAAGATTGCCAAATTTCTTTACCACATCGATGTTATCAACCAATTCCACATCATCATAATCGACATAAGTAAATGCACCATCATACTGCACCATAATATTTTCCCAAAGACGCAGACGATTCATATGTAATTTTTTCAAGTTTGCGTGTTCTGGAATCGCATCAAAATTCAATCCAAAACTACAATCATTGATATTAATCTCTTCCAAGCTCGCAATCGAAAAGATAGCTTCCACATTGCCATATACAGTCATACCACTCATATCTAATACTTTCAGCTTTGACAAATGAGTAAGCATATTCAAATTATCCAGATCACCATACACACTGCCAATCTGCAAATACTCTAGGTTTTGCAACGAAGCAAACACATCAAATGTGTTACAATCTGCTCCCTTTAGATACAATGTTTTCAATCCGGTTAAGGATTGCATAAAGGAAACATCCGATACCCCTTGAATAGACAATGTATGCAGCTTGGTCCAATTGCTTGCATCTGGCATTTGCGCTTTACTTCCCAATTCCAAAGTCAACTCTTCTAATTCATTTAGGGAACTCAAAGCACTATAATCTGTCAATTCTCTATTATCCTGCAAAACAACCTTCTTTAATGTTGTTTTCCCATCTAATGCCGAAATATCTATTACAATGGCATCCTTCATAGAAAACTCTTTTAAATTAGGCATTTTTCCAACAAAAGAAATGTCCTTAAGCTGTTCTGTATCCATATACAAAACCTCGAGCTGTTTCAAAGAATGTAACACCCCAAAATCAGTAATCGCATCTCCATTGACAATTTCTAATTTCCTCAAATTCGTAAGGGCACTAATTGCATTCAAATCCGCCAAATCATAGTCATTGATGTGCAAGTGTTCTAACTGCGTAAATGCATCCACACCGTCTAGGGTTTCCGCATCATAACATCCATAAACCTTTAGTTTTTCAGGATGTGTCAGGCCATCTGCCAAATCTTTTGGTGTATTCTGACACCACACCTCTTCTAGAGAATTCAGCTGATTTAAAGCCACCTGTGGAATGGTTTCTGTAATGAAATGGATCCTTTTTAGGTTCGGAAAATTTTTCAAATCAGCCATATCACTATACAAGGAATCTTCCATCTGTATTTGCTTTGTCTCACCATCATTTCTGCTGTACTCTACAACATAACAACCATTCTCACGATAAACATATAACGAGGTTAACTCACGCAATTCTTCTTCTGCAACCTCTTCTACTGACGCACCATAGATTTCCATGACTAGCGTTTTGAAGAACTCAGAACGAAACTTTTCTTCTTTTGCTTCCGTCCCCACAGAAGAAGTTCGGTTAGTATCTCCTGTTGTATAAGTGTTACGAATCTCTACCACTAAAAAAACCAATAACGCTACTACAATGATTGCAAAAGCAATAAGGGGTGTAGAATTTCTCTGCGCTGGCGCTGTTTGATGCACATGAATTTCTTTCGGTTGCCCCCTATCAATCAAATATACGGCATCACAATGCGGACATCTTGCTCTTTCTCTATCAATCTGCTCTAATGCTCCTCCACAATTTTCACATTCCATTTCAATTAGTTTAATCATGTGTTATTTCCTTTACTTTAGATAATAATTTTCTTTTGTTCGGTAATATTGACAATTTATCATTCTATCTCTGTATTGTCAATGAAGAGAAACAGGAAGAATTCTACATATAATGATTCCGCTTTATAGTTTTTATAACTCTTTATACTTTCTTATCTTTTTCGGCAACCTAAGCTCTACTATATTCTGCTCTATCAATGTTTCTTTATCTTGGATGTTCTCTAGCGCATCAAGCCACTCTGCTGCAAGCTTTTTACTGTGAACCTGTTGCAATTTAGCTCTATACCCTTCCTCAGTAGAAACCTCCTCAAACCAAGGAAACATATATTTTTCTATCGCCATCGATACATTTTCAAAGCTTGCTTTTGCGACATTTTCTGATGCATAATCCCACCAAACATCTTTGCCGGATATATAAGTACCTAATCTGCCTCCCAAGCTAACAATAATGTATTTATTTACACAATATAATGGCATGGCAGCAAAATTGACACAAAACGTTTTTGAACCATATCTCTCTTTTTGTAAATCAACATATTCCAACAGACCAATGTTATTTAATCTCACATATGCATTCGTCTTATATTTGTAGAAACCATTACCCAACAGCAAATCATCTATAATTTCTCTCTTGTATCGCTTAAATGCCAAATCTGCTTCTTGTTTGTTAACAAGTGATTTTTCCTCTTCAGTCCGAAGATGTGGCCTATTTCCAACAAAGTAGAAGTCTTTTTTATTGTGTTTCTTTTTAAATATATCGAACATCAAGCTAACTCCTTTTCTTGATTGCTTCTTTCTACATTTATGTATAAATATCATTATACAATACATAAAAACAATCAACAATGAAAAACGCCTCGCACTTCATTATAAAGCTGAGACGTTCATTTAACTAATTGATATTCAATTCAACCGATTACGGTGTATTACTTATCATTGATTGCAGCCTGTGGGGTCTAACTTCGTTGGATATAAACTTATGTAAACTTGTTTGGTGTCTGAAACACTGTTGTAAAATAAAGAAATTGAGTTATCGTAGGCTAATTTTTATTCCCTGCCCCGAATAACATTTTTCCCATTTCGAGGCAGATAATAATTATATAAGCTGCTCTCTGTTCTGTCGATTATATAAAAACCTACGAATCTCCATTATTTTTCCCAATTGCTCATCATTTATAACAACATAATAAACCACATATGTTGTATCAGCCATTAATTCGCCTCCTCAAATTAGAGAACACTTCTTCATGTGTATATCTTGTAGAATCTTCTTCTGCTAACCAATCAGCTTCATCCAACGCCAATTCAACACCATCCGTTAGTTTTGAATATGCCTCTAAACTCAACACCACCATTTTTCCATAACCATTTTTAGTAAGATAAACCGGTTGTCCTTCATCCACAAGCTTTTCAATATCCGCGAATTTATTTCTCAAATCAGAAACGGGTTTTATCTGTATCATAGCAGTCACTCCTATCATAATTTTATCAAAATTTTATCATCACAATTATTATATCCAATCACAAGATGTATTACAAGTATAATATGTCTCCATTACATAAAAATAACAGGAACATCACTATTCCTGTTATTCTATATCCTAAAACAAACCTTTGGCTATTACTTCTTTTTGTCTTTGTTGCATGAAGAAGTTACTAATTAATTCGACAAATTCTTGTTCTTCCTTTGATTCAGCATTTAACGCTACTTCTACTGTATCTTCGATATCCATTTCTTTGCACACTTTATAGAATTCTTTAAATGATTCTGTAAGAGTCATGGTGTACCTCCATTCACAAAATTAATCTTAACATTTATTTTGCTTCATCGTTTATTTTTGTTGTTTCTTCGCCATCTTCATATACCCATGTAATCTTATACTCAACACCTGAAACTTCTCCTAATCGGTCAATATAATTTTTAATCAAATCCTTTGCCCGACTCTGCGCACTCAATAGTAATGCAGAATTATTTTTTACACTCTCCTCCATTTCTTTTTGTGCATTTTCAATTGCCGCCGTTTGATCCTCTGCTGTAATTTTATTGCTATTCAACCCATCTGCCGATGATATATAAGATTCTTCATTCAAAGTTGATTCTTCCACACTAATATTCATTAATTCAGCATCAGGAATCGAAATAATAACATTAGTCCCATCCATCTCCATGGTCACTTTTGACATATCAACTCCAACTTTGGCTACACCAGTATACTCTATCCAAAATTTTCTTTCTTTTTCTCCCCAATGTGCAATCCCCTCACCTGCTGTTTTTACTGATTTTGCCACATTGTGATAATAACATTCCAATGTCGCCAAATTGCATATTGACCTAATTTGTGTTATCTCTGGTTCATTTATAACCTTTTTTTCTGCCGAACAAGAACACATAATTAATACTGTCAATAATATAATACCTATTATAAATATTTTTTTAATCATTTGTCTCATCCCCTTACTTTACTTCAACTTCGTATTCTTCGTCCACTTGTTGAATCCATGGTGTAAACAAAGCTTTTACCGATTCTATCGCATTTGTTCTAGCCATTTTATGCAAATCTGTTTCATTCTTCACTCGACTTTTCAAATCTTGTTTGCATGCCTTATATGCTTCTTGCGAAACTGTTTCCGTTTCATATTTGTCTTTCATGAAAATATAATCCAGCGTTCCCATGTTTACATTCACATCATTTACCTGTATTTCTGGAAGTGTTATGATAATCTTTTTTTGTTCTTCATCCGGAACAATCTCAATATTTTCAAAATCAATTCCTGCCGTTACAATTCCTTCATATGCGACATAATACTTTATAGTCGTACCATCTTCATCATAAACTTTTGTAGTAGCATTATATGTATAATCTATTGTTGACAATTCATTAATCTCAAGCACCTTTTCCAGAGAAGATTTTGAAATTGTACTTACCTGTCCTTCTTTGTTATTGAACACCACCATTTTCATATAAACACCAATTGCAATAAGGAGTATTATTACAACAAATACTGCAACTGTTATAATTGCTATTTTTGCTTTTGTTAAATTAAATTTTCTCTTATCTTCATTTTCCATATACTTTCTTCTCCTTTGTGTATCACATAATAGTAATATTTTTCCTCATAATATAATTTGTGTTTTTCACAAAAACAAATATAAGAACAACGGATTTGTCATATAAGGTCCAACATTTGAAACCAATGTATGTCCTGATTAAATATACCATATCATTCTATCATAAATAGCATTCTTTGTCATTTTTTAGTATGATTTTTCACACACAAAAGGAAAGCTAATTGCCCTGCAAACAATTAGCTTCCCTACTCAAAAAAGTCGAACACTACCATGTCAAAAGTCCTTATATTCAAGTCATCTTTATTATCGTAGTAATTCTACCTCTTGTCCTATATCGCACAAATCCACTTTATAAAGATGCATCTAGAAGTTTTTTATTTATTCTTGTCATAACTTCGAGATAATAAGCAGCCTCCTTATCGTTCATTTCATCATCTTCCATTTCTTCTAATTTCTTCATGGTTTCCGCATACTTTTCCATATAATCCAAGTAGTCCTCCATCATACTCAGTGTGTCTGAGGATTCTGCATACTTCTCCATAAATGCGATATACTCGTCAAAGAATTCTTCATAACTATCCATCGCCGCCTTAAATTCTGGTCTCATTCCATCTATTAACTCATCACTTGTGCTTTCTGAGGACTCCGTACTTTCTTCTTTAGTTTCTTCCGAACTCTCAGTTTCGTTATCCTGAATCTCTTCCGTTACTTCTTTTTCATCTTCCTTATTTTCGCCCTGAATTTCTTTTATTTTCCGTTCCATAACTTCCCTTAATTTCTGTGCTACATCTTCTGCATCTTTGTTATCTGCGTAGAATTGACTAGATGCCTCTGACCAAATCACATAACACAAAGCACTGGCATCGGACCACTCTTTATACACACTAGAAGTTGTATCCGACCACATTTCATATGCACCACCAGAAGCATCAGACCACTCTTTATACTCTAATTCTTCATACGCACCTGAAATGATACCATCGTATATGTCATCATACATATCATCCAATATACCATCATATACATCATCATAATAATCATCTAAAACACCATCGTATATCTCGTCATAATAATCATCAATGGCATCTTCCAACGCCTCCTTATCGTCTTTATGTTGTTCAAATGCTTCTTCAAAATAATTAACAGAAGATTCCGCAAGGCTCGAAAACACATCCTGTGATTCAACAACCATCTTTTCACAAAATGTATTCATTTCTTCCTTATGTTCAACATAGCCATCATAAGAATTATCCATTGAGTCCACAATCGATGTATATTCTTCTTGAAATCCTGTAATCATATCATAAATTGGTGTTTGCAGTTGCCCCAACTCTCCCACCGCCATTTTTTCTTCTGCTGTTTCTTCTTGTTGCGTTTTCTCCGCCAAAGTCTCTGTTACATTCGATTCATTCTTGCCGACATCTGCCATTCTATTACATGCCACCATTGAAATTGACATACAAAAAGTAATTATAATTATTGATAATTTTTTCATCATAAATCATCCATCCTCCTTGAATAAATGTGTTCTCATATCTAATCTTCCGTTCTAAAACCATCGATAAGCGCACAGTTGCTAGTTTCTTCATCAAAGTTCTGCTATCATTCTTTCCACTTTAAGAATTAAATCACTGGTCTTTACATTTTTTGACTTTAATTCATCAAGTTTTACCACTAAAGCATCCTTTTTGATATCGTTTGTAGCATCAATAATATATTTAATTTGTTTCACACGATATCCGATATCTTGATAAAACCGTATCTGTATCATTCGGTTCACCATATCTTCATTATAAAGCAGATATCCACGTTTCATTTTTGCTGTAGCATGCACTAACCCCTCCTTTTCATAACCTTGAATTGCTCTTCTGGAAATCCCATATTCTTCATATATTTCCCTTAACGTCCTGTTTCTCATTCGCTTACCTCATTTAAACAATGATTAGTTATACCAATATTTTGAAACTGCACGTAACGTGCAGTCAATACTGCTCCACTAACAACTGCCGCTTTCAAAACAGGACTTGTAAATTTCGCGAATTACATTTATTCTGTTATATTCTGGTTAGCAGGAAACCGAACTCTTATATGTACTAGTACTGAATGCAGTATTCCTGTTACCTTGTCATTTATAACAAAAACGCCTCGCACATCATTACGACATACGAGGAGTCCGTTTCACTAATTGATATTCAATTCAACCAAGCACATCGCAAGCAGAGCTTGCTCAGTGATGGACAGTCGATATATGAATGTACTGACGTACTTTCGCCACACATATAAAGAGGTTCTAAACTTTACTTGGGGGTAAGGTTTAGAACCACTTTTATTTTTAGGCAAAAAAAAGAATAGGCATAGAATCAAAATTTCTTTATAATTAAGTCACCACAACAAAAAACAAAGAAAGGAGATTTCATCTATGCCTAATTCTAATTTTATATCAGAAATCCTAGAAATAAAAGACCTAATTATAGAAAAAACCGAAACTACTACTGAAGAGGTACACATCTTCTTTAAACTTGAACGTCGTGATCATGTTTGTCCGGTTTGTGGTGCTATGACAAACAAAGTACATGACTATAGAACCTCCATTATTAAAGATGCTCCATTACAGGGCAAACATACCTTCCTTCACTATAAAAAACGACGCTATCATTGTTCCGCTTGTAACCACCACTTTAAAGAAGCATTCAACCTACTACCAAAACAGTGTAGAATTACCAACCGCTTAGGTTTTTTAGCAATTCATTTACTACGCGAGAATCAGAATGTATCTTCTGTCGCAAGACAAACCGGCATTTCAGCCTCCACTATTTTTCGACGTATGGAAGATATAAAATATCCAAAACCAACTACTCTTCCTAGGGTTCTGTCTATTGACGAATTTAGAGGAAATGCTGGCGGTCAGAAGTTTCAAGCTATTCTAACTGACCCTAAGAAACGTAAAGTTTTCGATATACTACCTTCTAGAACACAAGCTCAGGTTAGCAGCTACTTAAGAGAGTTTCCAAATCGCAAAGAAGTAGAATGTTTTATAATGAATATGAATTACGTGTATCGTGACATTGCAGAAACGTATTTTCCAAATGCTACTATTGTGATTGATAAATTTCATGTCGTGCGATATGTGACCTGGGCTTTAGAAAATGTGCGAAAACGTATTCAAAAAGATATGCATCCGTCTAGACGTAAATACTTCAAGCGTAGCAGACGCATTTTATTATCTCATTATGACAAACTAAGTGATGAGAATAAAGACGCATTGGAAGTAATGCTATCCATATCCCCAGAGTTAGCACAAGCTTATTACTTAAAAGAACAATTCTATGAGTTTATGAACTCTGAATCAAAACAAGAAGCTCTGCCAAAACTCAAGAAATTCATCCTATCAGCAGAAGTCAGTGGATTATCTGAATTTAATTCGTGTCTTACTATGCTTGCAAACTGGTCAAAATATATATTAAATGCATTTGAATGCCCTTATTCCAATGGCTTCACAGAGGGCACTAACAATAAAATCAAGGTGATAAAAAGAAATGCTTACGGATACCGTAACTTTGAGAATTTTAGAAATCGTATTCTATTGACTACAACTTAATCTAAAAACAGGTGTGGATTCCTCCACACCTGCTATTAACGGGTTTTACCCCCACTCTTGACAAAGAGCCCATAAAGAAAGCGTATCCAGGAATGCAAGCATTCCCGAATACGCTTCTTTTATGTGTTACGAATGCCTTCCGGCATTCGCATATCTCATTGTTTTCACATCTTACTTATCATTGATTGCAGCCTGTGGGATCTAAAGTCGTTGGATATAAAGTTATGTAAACTTATTTAATATCTAAAGAACTATTACAAAAATTAATTCTACGTTCAGTTACAACCATCAAAACCATTTTTATACATTAAATCGCTCAATTAATTCCTTCAAATGGTTAAGACTTGTCTCGCTCTCACGTAAATGCTCATAACCTTCTAACGTTTTCTGAACTGCATCTTCAGATTTCTCTGCTATCATATTCACTCCACCTGCAGACTCTGTAATTGTACGATTCACACCATCCATTGCATCCACGATTTCTACAATCTTACGATTTAATTCAGAAATTTCAGAATATATATGCTGCATTGATTCTGCATAGCTTTCCGCATCCTTCTCATAACGTTCACCTACTTGACCAAACGTACTATAATCTTCAACCACTGTTTCTTCCAAGAAACTCATAATGACCTGAATACAATCTGTCATATTAACAACAGCTTCATTGACCTCTTTTACAATTTCACTAATGCCATCTACAGTTTGGAATGTTTGATTAGCAAGTGCGCCAATTTCAGTAGCAACTACAGCAAAACCACGACCTGCTTCCCCTGCTCTTGCAGCTTCAATGTTAGCATTCAGTGCCAGTAGATTTGTCTGAGCAGAAATATCACGAATATCATCAGTCAACTCATTGATCTTCGCAACTACTTTTGATTTTTCAATTGCTTCTTCCGTACGCGTTCTCATATCTGCATAAATAGCCATTGCTTTCTCATTAGAAGCACTTGTATTATCTCGAAGTTCTCTTGCTCTCGTCATAATTTCTCTCGACTCTTGCTGTTCACGTTCAGAAAGCTCTCGAATTTCCTCTGCATTTGTTTGGATTGCATCAATATTGCTTACAATCATAGTCGCGCTAGCGGTAGTTTCTTCCATGCCAGAGGCTAGTCCTTGGGTAGTTATAGAATTATCCTCAGAAATAGAATTGTTTTCCCTCATTATGTCATCTAAACGCTCCATATTTCCAATCAAATCATCTTTAATACCTTCCATGTTACCTACCAACTCACGCAAAACAGAACGCATTTCATTTACCGCCTTTGCCATAACGCCGGTCTCATCACGTTTATTCATCAATTCATCAATTCCTGCAGCTCGTTGAAAATCTAGCTGTGCAGTCTGTTTAATAATTTCTGTAATTCGTTTAATCGGTTTTGCAATCGTACTTCCTATCAAAACTCCAAGCACAATAGCAATCATCAATCCCAAGGCAAGAAACATCAATATTTGACCAGAAAGGGCATTTGCATCAGCCGTAATTTCCTCTAATGGCGCTGTCAATACAAGCTTCATACCATTCTTCAGTTCCACATAAGCTAAGTATTTTTCCTCACCATTATAGTTATACTGCAGTGTTTTACCTTGATTAGCAGCATCCAATATAAAATCCTTAACAACTGTTAAGTCTCCATCATTATACTCTGCTAAATCAGTACCAGACTCTATATCTTTATGATACAATACATTACCTGTCGAACTAACCAAAAAGGAATATCCAGTATCAAAGGCAATCGCATCATCTGCTAAAGACGTCAACTGGCCAAAATCAATATCCATTCCTAGAATTCCTACTGATGTACCATTTTCATAAAGTGGAACCACATAAGAAATCATATAAACATTAATATTAGCATTCAAATAAGGGTCCATCCAAAGTGGAGCTTTGTTTGCAACTGGTAGATAATACCAACCCACATGTGCTAAATCAGACGGATCATACATACTAAAATCCGTTGGTGTCACACTGTCAAATGCAGACTCCGTATCATTACGAGTCAAAAATATACCAGAAGTTGGTTCTGTAAATTCTGGATTATAACGGATATATGCTGTAATTGCTCCGTCTGTATGCTCTGCAAAAGTATAAAAATCCTCCAAAAGTCCATTGGTATACTCGCTCACATATTCATTATTATTCTTAAATGTAGAAAATTCCAACTTTTCCATTGCAATATCGCTGATCGTGTCTACCGATTGCTCAATTCTAGAAATCAAAGCATTAATTTCTTCACCTGTATTTTCACAGGTTAGCACTAGTTCATTTTCAGCTGCAGCATTCGATAATTCTCTCGTATCAGAAATACTAAGCAAACTGATAATACATGCTGTAATTAAAGAGCATATCACAATTGCAACTGTAATTTTCATTCGTATAGATTTCATAGTAAACCCTCCTCACTTTGACATCTTAATAATTATACCACACAATCACACATTAATAATATCTTTTTTTTATAAAATTGCATCTTTCTGATAGCCTTTTCAAAAAATCAACCAAAAACTCCTTGCACTTCATTACGAAGCACAAGGAGCTTATTAAACTAATTGATATTCAATTCAACCACGCACATCGCAAGCAAAGCTTGCTCAGTGATGGACAGTCGATATATGAATGTACTGACGTACTTTCGCCACATAAGAAAAAGGCAGGCTCTGAAATGCAAGCATTTCATAACCCACCTTATTTCTTATGTTACGAATGCCTTCCGGCATTCGCATATCTCATTGTTTTCACATCTTACTTATCATTGATTGCAGCCTGAGCAGCAGCTAATCTAGCGATAGGTACACGGAATGGAGAACATGATACATAGTTCAATCCTACCTTATGGCAGAACTCGATTGAAGATGGATC
>JAFSIQ010000018.1 GCA_017439675.1 Lachnospiraceae bacterium | reverse complement strand
TGCATTTGAAAAAGTGGAAATCGCTGCTGGTGAGACAAAAGTGGTTGAATTTACAATCGATGAAACCATGCTTCGCTTCTGGAATAATGAGCACAAGTTTGTATCAGAACCTGGATTATTTAAGATTTCAACAGGTTATGCGGACCACTTGATCTATACAACGGATTTAATATCAGAATAGTTATACATTTTTTGGTAAGTAAGATAGAAGATTGACTTTGTGAAATTTGCGTAGTACACTAATAAAGTCAAACCAAGGGGCGCTTTAGTGGCTGAGATGCACTAATTGGTGTGCAGTACCCTAATAACTTGATCCAGGTAATGCTGGCGTAAGGAAGGAGAAAAAATATATGAAAGATACTACTAAGAAACTCGTTTATTCAGCACTTGGAATCGCACTTGCATTGGTGACTTCTTACATAAAACTGTGGGAAATGCCAATGGGCGGTTCAGTTACATTACTTTCCATGTTATTTATTTGTTTAATTGGATATTGGTATGGATTGAAATACGGTCTCATTGCAGGTATAGCTTTTGGACTACTTCAGTTTGTTATTGATCCGTATATGATATCTGTTCCGCAGGTAATCTTAGATTATCCACTTGCTTTTGGTGCATTGGGCTTATCAGGATTATTTTGCGACAAAAGATTCGGTCTACAGATCGGATATGTAATCGGCGTTATTGGACGTTTTGTATGTTCTACATTATCCGGTGTAATCTTCTTTGCTGATTATGCTCCGGAAGGAATGAACCCATGGGTATATTCTATTGCATATCAAGGCTCCTATCTTGGTGTAGAACTGTTGTTGACTTTAATTGTCATATCCATTCCACCGGTGGCAAAAGCATTGTCTCTTGTAAAAGGGCAGGCAAAAGAAGTATAAACGATAAAACAACTCCGTAGATATTTCTTCCTCAGCCGGAAATTCTACGGAGTTTTTCAAACAATAGATTATTATTGAAAAGCTTTGGAGGGACAAAATGAAAGTTTTAAATGGATATGAACCAGCCTCAGTGCTTGGTTTTTTTGAAGAAATCTGTAGTATTCCACACATTTCTTATCATGAAAAGGAATTAAGTGATTATTGTGTGGCATTTGCAAAAGAGAGAAATTTATACTATGAGCAGGATGAGCTTGGAAATGTAATTATCATTGGAGAGGCTACACCGGGGTACGAAGAGGTGGAACCGATTATCATTCAAGGACATCTCGACATGGTTGGTGATAAAGTACCAGAGTGCGACATTGATATGGAAAAGGAAAGTATCCGTATTAAGGTAGAAGGCGATTATATCACGGCTGAAGGTACCACACTTGGTGGGGATGATGGAATTGCAATTGCGTATGGACTTGCGCTTTTGGATTCAAAGGACATTCCGCGTCCACGTTTGGAATTAGTTTTGACCGTGTGTGAAGAAGTGGGTTTAGAAGGTGCAACAGCAATTGATTTGTCGTGCTGTAAGGCGAAACGCTTGCTTAATATCGACTCAGAAGACGAAGGTGTTTTCACTGCAGGATGTGCAGGGGGAGTGCGAGCAGACAGTTTGATTCCAACAGAGATGGTGGAAAAGAGAGGTTTGATTTGTGAAATCAGAACAACTGGATTCTTAGGTGGACATTCAGGCATTGAAATTCACAAAGGACGTGCAAACGGAAATGTTATGATGGGAAGATTCTTCCTATTTTTGAAGGATAAGGTAGATTTTGATATCGTAAGTATGGCTGGTGGAGTGAAAGATAATGTCATTCCGAAGAATGCCAATGCTAGCTTTATGATAGCGGAACCAAATGTAGAAGCTGTTAAAAATGCTGTAGTAGAATTTAATGCTATTATAAGCCAGGAGTACGGTGTGGCTGATCCAAATGTGGCGCTTGTATTAGAAGTGAGGAATGTAGCTACATGCAAGGTATTATCTGAAGTATCAAAAGAGAAGGCAATTACAGCTCTTAATCTGTTGCCAAATGGTGTGCAGACTATGAGCCAGGATTTGCCTGGACTTGTAGAGACATCACTTAATATGGGTGTTATGAAGATTGATGAGGAAGGTATTA
>JAFSIQ010000017.1 GCA_017439675.1 Lachnospiraceae bacterium | reverse complement strand
ATTTTGAGCTTTGGTATAGATGGTACCGATAAGGTTGTCCTGCTCACTGAGAAGTTTAAGAGTTGCCTCATATTGTTCTACCAGTTCCATTCCATCAAGACAATTAAGGTCTGTCCATTGGTAGCCTACAGGAATTGCAGACTCTTCTCCAAAGAGTTCGGTATTCTCTGCATCCATCTTCAAAAACAGAAGATAGGTAAGCTGTGTGATGTAATCTGTGAAACCAATTCCTTGTCCTGCAAGGGTTGTAGCGAGATTCCAAACTTTCTTGGTAAGCGTCTGCTCGGTTGAGATATTTGTTGCCATATTTATATCGTTATTATTCTTTGTCTATTATTAGCATATCGTCTAAACGTACTTTATAATGGTCATCTTCACTGACACAATAAAATGGATAATCCGATTTGTTTTCTTTTGACACGTCAATAAAACAATTCCATGAAGAAATCTTTGGTGGAGGACAGCCAGGATCCAAACATAGGATTTTTGTTATTGTTTCGTTAGAGTCCACTTCTACACCAATAGCAAGAAGTGCGTGTGCTCCTTCATTTTCATCTTCATCTGGAAATGCGATGGATATAATTACAGGTGTATTGTCATGTATATAATCTGAAATCAATACAATTCTACTATCATTGGTTCTAGGATTTTTACGTATTGCTTTTATTCCGAAAGAGGATTCATTGATTTCTTTCGCTAAGGTAGTATACGAATAGCCATCTCTAATCATACCTCTTTCGTTGAAAAATTGATATAGAAACTTACCTTTGTCAGTTCTTCTGTCTGGTCGATTATATACCTTTGTATCATCTTCTGCAAGTAATCCCTTGCACAACATGGCCATTACAAGAGAATAAATTGCACAAGCACCATCAAGGTCTCCTTGTCGTTTATGCAACTTTACCCACTTGTGAGTTTCATCAAGGGTGCATAAACCTTTATGATTTAACTTGACTGAATCTATTATATGTGTATCTGCCATATTCTTTATGCTGTTTTTCTATATACTACGAAATTGAATACGGATTGCAAGGCTTCATTTGCCTTTGCCATATTACCAAATGCTTTAATTAGCTGTATGCCTCGGTCTTGGTCATCTTCTCTCACATCCTTTACGGTACATGCACCATTGCAAGCAATGTAGTTTGCTATCAAAGCCATGATGTCACGCTGTTTATCGGTAAGATTGTAGTTACGCTGATAGTGTCCAACCCAAAGGTTAAAATAACGACCAGCAGAAGTGACGGCACTTTCCAACTTCTCTACTTGTTGGTAAGCGAATCGTACCAACTGGATGATATTGGTAAGTGCATCGGCTTCTTCCTTCTTGGTTGAACGTCGTACTTGGTCTGGCACAACAATAGAATAAGAATTCCACAACTGTTTGGAAGTGAAGCGGTTATTTGCCATTTTCAATTTATTTTCCAAATCTTTCAGCATGGAATATGTGATAGCCTCGCCACTATTATTGTAGATGATGCGCAAGGCTTCTATGTTATCGCAATGCGTGCGACAGAACTCTTCGAATGCATCTGTTGTACTTTTCGCCTCTTCTATAGAGAACCCTT
Organism: Lachnospiraceae bacterium; assembly: GCA_017439675.1. Classification (GTDB taxonomy): domain Bacteria; phylum Bacillota; class Clostridia; order Lachnospirales; family Lachnospiraceae; genus CAG-590. The sequence continues at coordinate 142 of JAFSIQ010000017.1, read as the reverse complement.
GTGAAATAAGGGTGTCTTCGCCTGGCATCAAAGTCTCTACAAATCCTTTCGCCAATATGAGGATATATCTACGTGCATCGGCATGGTTCGCCAAAGCAGACACCAGTCCTTTACGTTCTTTGTTTGGATGGTTGGTATCAAT
>JAFSIQ010000016.1 GCA_017439675.1 Lachnospiraceae bacterium | reverse complement strand
TCACAAGGACGTAATAACGAATAAGGATAGCAAGGTGTCAATCATTTCAGGGGATCATTATCTTCATCAATCCAATCTGCAGGGACTTGTAGATGAAATTACATCATGGGATGTGAGACATTAGATGTCACATAAAATAAAGCAGGCTTGATCATGACGCTTATACCTGACTTTTATAAGCAAATTGAGGTTGCATTGTTGAAAGATTTTGCTATAATAATCCTTGGCAACATTTTGGCAACAAAAAAACTGAGTAACACAAAAATCATATAATTATGAGGTGTTAAAACAGATTTGTACAACACGAAAATATAAGAAAATGTGGAAATATTTTTAAACCTCAACCGGAATAGGATGTAGTATAAGGTATGCTTTGTGTTATACCTATAATGTAACGGGTATCATAGGAACAAAACAAACCATCGCAGGCACGTTCGCACTACTCCGAGTGCGTAGCGGTACTAAGTTCGACAATTCGTGCCTCACTAAGTGCCGACGGACTCGGATGTACCTGCTTATGGTAATTGTTTTGCTCCTATGACACAGTTTACGATAGCGTAACAGAAAGCATACCTTATGTAATGGGTTGCATAAAAATATTGCATGTTGTGTAAGAAAGTCCTTGACTTTAAGGAATACATATGTTAATCTATTCAAGTCGTGTGACGAATAACAACAAAGTAGAGTATCCACTCTCACCTTAGCGCAAGAGGCGACTCGGGTTGAATATTAGATGATTTTAGTATGTTTTCTAATAGAAGTGGGTAGTTTGCTGTCCACTTCTTTTGTGTTATAGTCGGTTGTGGGAGTGCAAAGCACGGAACAAACGGCATTATAATAGTGGGGTGTTAGAATAGTTGTTTAAACATTTATTATGGAGGTACAAAGCCATTAGCGAGTTAATGATTAATGAGCAGATTCGTGATAAGGAAGTCCGTTTGATCGGTTCCGATGGAGAACAGTTGGGAATTATGTCGGCAAAGGAAGCTATGAAGTTAGCAAAGGAAGCTGAGCTTGATTTAGTAAAGATTGCTCCAACAGCAAAGCCACCGGTATGTAAGATTATCGATTATGGTAAATACCGTTACGAGCTTGCGAGAAAAGAGAAAGAAGCAAAGAAGAAACAGAAGACAATTGATATCAAAGAGGTTCGTTTATCACCGAACATTGATACCAATGATTTGAATACTAAGGTGAATCAGGCAAGAAAGTTCTTGGCAAAGGGTGATAAGGTTAAGGTTACCTTGCGTTTCCGTGGTAGAGAGCTTGCCCATGTGAATTCAAGCAAGGGTATCTTGGATGATTTTGCAAAGCAGTTAGAAGATGTTGCAGTTGTGGATAAGCCTGCAAAGTTTGAAGGTAGAAGCATGATTATGTTTCTATCTGAAAAGAAGTAGTTGAGTGAGTGCATCATTTGGATGCGAACCGCTATGAATTACGTTATATGCTGGAACAGGGTTCCGATTATATAAGAGATAACAGACATTTAAGGAGGAAATTATAATGCCAAAATTAAAAACTAACAGAGCAGCAGCTAAGCGTTTTAAGAAAACAGGAACTGGTAAGTTAAAGAGAAACAAAGCTTATAAGCGTCATATCTTAACCAAGAAGACCACTAAGAAGAAGAGAGATCTTAGAAAAGCAACTATGATGGATAAGACAAACGAGAAGGTAATGAAGAAGATTTTACCTTATCTATAAGATGGATTGAATTAGGAGGAAATAGAAATGGCAAGAGTTAAAGGCGGCTTAGGCGCAAAGAAGAGACATAACAGAGTATTGAAACTCGCAAAGGGTTATAGAGGAGCAAGATCTAAGCAGTATAGAGTAGCAAAGCAGTCAGTTATGAGAGCACTTACTTCTTCATATGCTGGTAGAAAGCAGAAGAAGAGACAGTTCAGACGTCTTTGGATTGCTCGTATCAATGCTGCTGCTAGAATGAACGGTTTATCATACAGCAAGTTCATGTACGGCTTGAAGCTAGCTGGTGTTGATATGAACAGAAAGATGCTTGCAGAGTTAGCGGTTTCTGATGCAGAGGGATTTGCAAAGTTAGCAGAGGTTGCTAAGAGCAAATTAGCTTAGTTGCGTATATTACGGGTGTACCGTTTATATAAGTTGAGGGAGAAATGGAGCAGGTGTATATGCACCTGTTCCGCACTCTCATAGCTTGTGGAAGTAAAAATGATATGGATTGCAAAGGAATTTTAAAAACTGCGATTTTTTTGTTGCATTTTTTGTGAAAACGTAGTAATCTATACAAGGTTCTTATTTTGAAGAGAACACATATAATAGAATATGCGGAAGTGCTGGAACTGGCAGACAGGCTAGACTAAGGATCTAGTGGTAGTAATACCGTGAGGGTTCAAGTCCCTTCTTCCGCAGATCGTAAGGATGGCTCGGGCTTGTGTCTGGGTCATTCTTTTTGTGCAGAAGTCCATTGAACTCAGATATGAAAAGATGGCAAATTACACAAAGATGAATTGCAAATGTTTCATAGGGAATGATGCGATGGGCGAAGATTTGGAAATTTAGGAGGAAACGCTTATGAGAAAGAAATTAAGATTTATTGTAGCAACTTTATTAATTTGTATGTTGACTTTATCGGTAACTGCTATTACTAAGACGGTTGCATCTGATAGCTGTATAGCCGATGAATATACGAAGATTAAGAATACCAATTTGGATGTAGGCACAAATCGGATGAATGTGGCTAGTGGATATAATTGGATTAACACAAATTATGGCGGAACTGGCGAAGTTAGGATTACTTATTCAGAAGAATGTAGGACATGTGGTAGTTGGGTAGATACATGTTCGTATCATGGTTTAGAAACTGATGCAGCAGGAAATAAACTTAGCCATAATCAATATGCAACAGCTAATGACATTCATACAGCATTTTCAACTGGCGACCCAAACGGAACTAATTCCACTCAAATCTACTTTAACCGTTACCAAATCGAAGTAGGGCAATAAAGTACAATTTAAGGACTATGCGAAAACGTGGCGATATGAAAGGAGATATCATTTATGAATAATAGAAATAGATATGTATTAATAGCTTTATTAGTATTAGCGATTTCTTTTACCATGAGTGGTTCGGCTTTGGCTTGGAATAATGTTAAGTATGATAAAGTAGAAAGTGAAATTTACAATGGCTGTTATTATGATATGGGCGAGAGATGGGGATTGAAATACCTAGACCATATCACAATTAATATTAATGCGAATGGTGGTGTAAACTATGCGTATAGTAAATTAGTTGCTACAAAATATTGCACATACGGATATTTACCAGAAGAAATTGTAGGTATTGAATTAGGAGAAGGTAGTCTAACCGGATATTCATATGAAAAAGAAGATGGTGGTGCTGCAGTTCTCGGGGTAGTCCGAGATGGATACTGTCTAAAAGGCTGGTCGCTAGATGTGGCAGGTACGAAGATGATTACAAAAGACGATTGGGTTCCAACTGATGTAACAGAATTAACCATTTACGCCCAGTGGACAAAATGTGACGATGCATACCATGATTGGAGTAGCAAATTAGGGAACAAGTACACAGGAACTCCGTTGGCAAATTCTGTACAAGATAATGAGAATACCGCATCAGCAGATACAAATACTGAGACGGAAGAGAATGTTGCAGATGAGATTGCTAAGGCGAAGCAGAAGCAGGCAAGAATTTCTAAAGTGACAAATATGAAAGGAAGAAAAATTAAAGTAAAGATTAAGAAGGCTTCCGGTTACAAGTTTCAGATTAAGGTATCCACTTCGAAGAGGTTCAAGAAGAGTGTGAAGACATACAAGACTTCCCAAACTACATATACAACAAAAAAGAAATTTGCAAGGGGAAAGACCTACTATGTAAAAGTGAGAACCTATAAGAAAATAGATGGAAAAACTTATTATGGAAAATGGTCGAAGGTGGAGAAAGTAAAGATAAAAAAATAGGAATCCAAAAAAGAAATTCATTCAACGCCTACAGACGAATAAAACGACTGAGACAGAGTCTGGATATGTCTTTTGTGGAAAAAATATAAAATTGTAAATTATTTACACATTCCCTTGTCTGTTTTGTACAAAAGTGCTATAATTACAGCTATGGAATTTACGGACGTGAGGAGGAGATACATATGAGTAATAATTTAATTCCGAAAGTTGGAACATTACATTCCGTACGAACAAAGTTGGCAGCTTTAGTAGCACTTGCTATTTTGGTGGTAGGAGTTGTTATGATTTTGATTTATTCGCCAAATGTAAAGGATGAGATGACTGTCATGTCGCAGCATTATTTACATGACTTGGCATTATCATATGGAATGGTGATTGATGATGAGATTGATATGTTAGGTAAGGATGCCGCATTGGACTCAGAGGAGTTGGCAGAGCATTTGGATGGGGTAGGTATGGAAGGCTTGGATACAAGCTATATCTACATTGTTTCACCAGAAGGAACGATGTTATATCATCCAACACCGGAAAAGATTGGTGAACCGGTTGAGAATGAGGTGGTCAAAGGTGTAACAGCAGATATTGCAAAAGGCAAGTGGGAAGAAAGTAAAGTGGTTTCCTACGAGTTTAAGGGTGCAATTAAGTATGCTGCTTATTATGTGAACGAAAATGCTGATTATATCTTGGTAGTTACTGTAGATGAGGATGAGATTTTCCAACCAGTTGCTAACATCAACAAAAAGGGTGTAGCAGGCGTGGTCAGTATATTTGTCTTAGGCTCTATTATGATGGTGATTTTGGTGACCATTTTGATTGTCAATCCAATTATGCGAATTTCAGAGTTGACAGAGAGAGCATCTCATATGGACTTTACAGAGAATTCTATGCAGTTCCGCTTGAGTGCTCGCAAGGATGAGATTGGATTGATGGCACGTGCGCTTGGAACATTGAAGGAAGAGTTAGCAGGCGTTGTATATGCAATTCGTGAAAGTTGTCAGTCGCTTGTGGAGTCCGCAGATGTTTTGAATAATGGTGCTGCTGAGACAACGACCACAATGGAACAGGTTGAGAATGCGGTGAATGATATTGCAAATGGCGCAAGCAATCAAGCAGAGGAAACACAGGGTGCAACAGAGAATGTTATTTTGATTGGAGATATGGTTAAGGATACCAATGCTACTGTAGAAGAGTTGATGGTTTCTGCTAATGAGATGAGCAAGGCAAATGACAATGCGAAACAGATTTTAGCTGAACTTCGTGAGATTAACCGCCAATCTGGTGAGTACATTGATGTGATTGCAAAACAGACAGAGGTTACCAATGAGTCAGCTCTTAAGATTGGTGAGGCAACTAAGTTAATTACCGATATCGCAAGTGAGACCAACCTGTTGTCTTTGAATGCCTCCATTGAAGCGGCGAGAGCTGGTGAGCAGGGTAGAGGCTTTGCGGTTGTTGCTTCTGAGATTCAGAAGTTGGCAGAACAGTCAAGCGAGTCAGCAAGAACTATTGAAGAGATTATCAATATCTTACTGCTTGACTCAGAGAAGGCTGTGCAGACTATGAGACAGGTTAAGGAAATTATTGGTCAGCAGACCGAGCATATTGTTCGTACCGATGAAGCTTTCGTGGAAATCCAAAGAGGTGTATCAGAGTCCATCGATGGTATGCAGGTGATTGCTGTCAAGGCTCAGGAGATGGATCGTGCAAGAGTGAATGTGGTCGATGTGGTGAACGATTTGACTGCTATTGCGGAAGAAAATGCTGCTGCAACAGAGGAGACATCCGCATCAGTTGTTGAGGTTACAAGTATTGTAGCTGATATTGCAGATAAGGCAAATGGATTGAATGCAATTGCTGCAGAATTAGAAGAGAAGATTGGTATTTTCCAGTTATAAAATAGGAATATGGTATAGGACAAAGAAGCTGTTGTATGGTATACTTACAACAGTTTCTTTTTGTGTATACAATGAGCCAAGTAGACAAGCATGCTTGCATGCAGTTGTCTATTTGGCGAATGTACATCATCGAGCTGATAAGCGAGATGATGTACGAAGTATACAAGCGAGTAGGAATTAGCCTACTCGATTATACAATGAGCCAAGTAGACAAGCATGCTTGCATGCAGTTGTCTATTTGGCGAAAGAATTTAAAATATGAGGTGACTATGAAGAATATTAAGAATATAGTGTTCGATGTGGGTATGGTATTAGTGGATTTTTGCTGGAAGGAACACTGTCGTAATCTAGGATTTGACGAGTCTGTAATCGAAGCCTTTGATCAATATATGGTCATGTCAGATTGTTGGGACCAGATGGATGAAGGAACCATGAGTGAGGAGAAAGCAATCGAATACTTTGTTAGTGTTATTCCTCAGTATGAGGCGGAGATTCGAAAATTTTGGGACACTAAAGAAGGATTTGTTAAGGAGTATGATTATGCTACGCCGATGATAAGTAGATTGCAGGAAAAGGGATACAAGGTATATCTGTTATCCAATTATCCGAAGGAGATGTATCAGGTTCATTGGCCGGTATTTTCTTTTTACAATCAAGTGGATGGGTATATCGTATCCGCACTGGAGTGTATGAGAAAGCCGAATCCTGCTATTTATAAACTGCTTTGTGAGCGTTTCGCGTTGCTCCCGCAAGAATGTCTGTTCATAGATGACCGACAAAGCAATGTGGATGCGGCTATCTCTGTTGGTATGAGTGGTATTTTGTTTGAAGAGTATGAACAATTAGCAGATTATTTGAGTTGCATTATGTAAACTCTATTTCGTATATCCGAAGTAGGCATCAATACCATTAACCATTCCTTTTGTCATTTTCTTTTGAAAATCGGTATTGTTGAGTTTGCGGTCTTCCGTTGGATTGCTCATAAAACCGCATTCGATTAGAACGGTTGGCATTTTACTCCAGTTGGTGCCAGTTAGGTCATTGCGAACCACGATGCCACGCTTATAGATTCCCGTTGCATCACAATATTCATCTAATAACTTGGTAGCTAATTTTTTGCTTTTCTTTGCGTATTTTCCTGCGTAATAAGGATTAGAGGATGAAGCATATAGAACGCTAGCCCCTCGAGCGGAAGAACTGCTAAAGCTATCTGCATGAATGCGGATACAAATGTCGGCGCCGCTGTTATTGCCTTTCTTGGCACGGGCAATATTCCCCATTTTTACATTGTGTTTGGTCCGACTGAGTACTACTGCATATCCTTTTTGCTCTAAAGCGGTTTTCAGTTTCTTGGATATGGTCAAGGTGAATTTGTACTCTGGAATGCCGGTGGATGCACCGGTGGCACCTCCGGTCATTTTCTCTTTTCGGGTAGAACTGCCGGGACCGATTGGTTCGGTACTTAAGTCGGCATATCGTTGATGTCCGGGGTCGATGTATATGGTCTTTTTTCCTTTGATTTTTACCTTGCACTGAATGGTTTGTCCCGCATAAGTTGCGGATACGGTGACTGTTCCGACACGTTTTCCCTTTAATACGCCCTTTTTTGTAATGGTGGCGTATTTTTCATTGGAAACAGAATAGGTTACTATAGCGTCTGAAGGAGCATTTGTTTTAAGAGAATATTTTTTTGTAGCCTTCAGTGTTTGTGGCGTTTTGGTAAATGCAAAAACAAAAGCAGAGTCCGTATCTGTGGTAGTGTTATCTGAAGTTACGTCTGTGGTGCTTGTGCTATCGGTGTTCGAGGTAGCGTTTTCAGTTGCATAAACTCGTATGGGACAAGAAAATGTAAGCCCTATGACAATGAGAAACAACATTGATAAATGATAAAATTGCTTCATGTATATAATCCCTCCTGTAAATTACATTTCACCCTTGCAAGCAAGTGGATATGCTATCGCTATATTGCCTGCTTCGCATGCAATCCAGCTCGCGATTTCACCCTTGCAAGCAAGTGAAATCGCTATCGCTATTGTACCACATAATTATTGCTTTTCAAGGGATTGGTTTTGGTGTATGATATTTGAAGATGGGTTCCGTCACTTCGGAATTAAGAAAGACGAAAGAAAAGAGATTGAGGAAACTCGGGAGGAAATATTATGCCAGCAATTACAAATGATTGGGCGGAGTACTTAAAGCCGGAATACAAGAAAGAGTATTATAGAAAGTTATATAGGAAGGTAAATGACGAATATGGAAGTGGTGCTACGATATTTCCGCCAGCAGATGACATTTTCAATGCATTTCATTTGACTCCACTTAAAGATGTAAAGTGTGTGATTATCGGACAGGACCCATACCACAATGTGAATCAGGCACATGGACTTTGTTTCAGCGTAAGACCGGAAGTGGAGATTCCACCATCCTTGGTGAACATTTATAAGGAATTGCAGGATGATTTGGGTTGTGCAATTCCGAATAATGGTTATTTGGTAAAGTGGGCGGAGCAGGGAGTTTTATTGTTAAATAGTGTGCTTACTGTTCGTGCTCACCAGGCAAATTCTCATCAGGGAATCGGATGGGAACAATTTACCGATGCAGTTATGGATATTTTAAATGAACAAGATAGACCGATTGTGTTTCTGTTATGGGGAAGGCCAGCACAGAACAAAGCGGCAAGACTCAATAATCCAAATCATTTGATTTTGAAGGCGCCACACCCAAGTCCTCTCTCTGCATACAGAGGATTCTTCGGTTGTAAACATTTTAGCCAAACCAATGCATTTCTACAGGAAAAGGGACTTGACCCTATTGATTGGCAGATTGAGAATGTGTGATACGGAGGAAGAAACATGGTTTGGGGTGTGGGATTTGTTACCAATAGCATTTTATTAGGAGTAGGGCTTGCGATGGATGCATTTTCGGTGTCTCTTGCAAATGGGTTAAATGAACCCAAGATGAAAGCAAAGAAGGTTTGCCAAATTGCAGGCATGTTTGCTTTTTTTCAGGCATTGATGCCTATAGTAGGATGGTTTTGCGTACATAACCTAGCGAGGATTTTTAAGGGATTTCAAGGGATGATACCATGGATTGCATTGATTTTGTTATTGTTTATTGGTGGTAAGATGTTGTGGGAAGGTATGCATCCGGGACAGGATGAAGAAGAGGTGCAATCCACACTTGGTTTATCTGCGCTTGTAGTGCAGGGAATTGCCACGTCTATTGATGCATTATCGGTGGGTTTCACTATTTCTGATTACAACTGGATTATGGCGGTAGTTTGTGCATTGCTTATTGCAATGGTAACATTTTTTATCTGTGTTACAGGAGTTGTCATCGGTAAAAGATTTGGAACAAAGCTTGCAAGTAAGGCATCTATATTGGGTGGGATTATCTTAATTGCCATTGGTATTGAAATATTTGTAAGTGGAATGTTCTAAGTTACAGAGGCGGTAATTGATAAAGATTATCAAATGGAAAAATCTGGTTGACAAATGAATCTTACATTGTTATTATGTATTCAACAAAAATCCTGTGAGGGAGTAGCAGGCGTTCTTAGAACGTGGCAAGTCAACATCATGGTCGCAGACCTGGCTTGTTTTAAATTGCGAGACTCATGTGTATCGTTATTGTTATGCATGGAGTCTTTTTATATTGAATTGATGAATCCTAATCATAACGGTAGCGGTTATGGTTAGGATTTTGTATTTACAATGAGCTATGCTTGCAATGTATGGTTATCTACTAGTCACAGGAGGGAGAAAAATATGTTTTTAGAAATCAGTAGTATCAAAAAAAGTTTTGGTGAAGGTGAGAGTAAAACAGAAGTATTAAAGGGAATTGATGTGGGAATTGAGAAAGGCGAGATTTGTGTCTTGCTTGGTCCTTCTGGTTCCGGCAAGTCCACTTTGTTAAATATTATTGGTGGAATTGACAATGCAGACAGTGGTTACATTTCTATTAATGGTGAGAAAACAGCAGATATGAATGAGAAAACCCTTACTTTATATCGCAGAAAACATCTTGGATACATCTTTCAGATGTACAATCTAATCCCTAATTTGAATATCAAAGAAAATATTGAAGTGGGTGCATATTTAAGTGACAATCCGTTGGATGTGGATGAACTGTTACATACCCTTGGTCTTTATGAGCACCGCCACAAATTGCCAAATCAGCTTTCTGGTGGACAGCAGCAAAGAACAGCTATCGGCCGTGCAATTGTGAAAAACCCAGACATTCTTCTTTGTGATGAACCAACTGGTGCACTTGATTATAATACCTCAAAGGAAATCTTGAAGCTTATTGAGGAAGTGAATCAGAAATATGGTAACACCGTGGTAATGGTTACCCACAATGATGCAATCAAGGATATGGCAGACCGCGTCATCAAGCTTCGCGATGGAATGATTCGGAAGAATTATGTCAATGAAACAAAGACGCCAGCTGTAGAGCTTGATTGGTAAGGGGGTGCGATGATGAGAAATCCACTGATAAAACGTTTACCAAGGGAATTAAAAAGTGAATTTGGAAAATATCTGGTAATCTTTTTGTTTTTTCTGATAGTAATCGGATTTGTTTCCGGTTTCCTTGTATCTTCTGCAAGTATGAAGGTTACCTTTGGTGAGACCTTTGAAAAGTACAATATTGAGGATGGTAATTTTGAACTTTTCTATGAAGCAGATGAAGCTTTGATTGAAACATTAGAAAAGGAAGATGTAACAATCTATGAAAATTATTACATAGAAAAGGATACTAAGGATTTTGAAAGCACCTTGCGTATGTTCAAAATGCGTGAGGAAGTAAACTTAGAATGTGTGATGGAAGGCGAAATGCCGACAGACACAAATGAAATTGCTATTGATAGAGTGTATGCACAGAACAATGGTGTTGCAGTGGGCGACACCTTGAAGGTTGGCTTTAAGGAAATGGAGGTAACAGGTTTTGTTGCGTTACCAGATTACAGCACCATGCTTTCTAGCCCATCGGATATGATGTTTGATGCCAATATGTTCGGTATTGGCGTTGTGACAGAGGAAACCTTTGACAGCTTTGGTAAGGGAGGTTTCCACTATAGTTATTCATGGAAGTATGATGAGGCACCGAAAGATGATGCGCAGGCGAAGGAAATGGCAGACGACCTATTAGAGGTACTGGTTGACAATGCAATGGTGACAGAATATATTCCAGAATATTGTAATATGGCAATTCATTTCGCTGGTAATGATTTGGGAAATGATTACATGGTAATGATGGTGTTTCTTTATATTGTAGTGGCAATCATTGCATTTATATTTGCAATCACTACAAATAATACGATTGCCAAGGAATCAACGGTAATTGGAACTCTTAGGGCATCAGGTTATTCCAGAGGAGAACTGCTTCGTCATTATATGACAATGCCAGTGTTAGTTACTTTGTTTTCGGCACTTGTTGGTAACGTGTTAGGCTATACCTGTTTTAGAACTGTTGCGGAGAATATGTACTTTGCAAGCTACAGTTTAACCACCTATGAAGTGTTGTGGAATGCAGATGCATTTATTAAAACTACTGTAGTTCCAGTTATTCTTGTGATTGTAATTAACTATGTGATTTTAGTCAGTAAATTAAAGCTTTCTCCGCTGAAATTTCTCCGTCGTGATTTGAGTAAGCGACAAAAGAAAAAGGCAATTCGTCTGAATACTAAGATTGGAATCATGAAGCGGTTCCGCATGCGTATTATTTTTCAGAATATGCCAAATTATATTATGATTTTTGTGGGAATCTTTTTTGCAAATGTTATTCTATTGCTTGGAATTGCATTTCCTTCCCTGTTGAACAAGTATGAGGACGATATTGCAGACAACATGATTTGTGACTATCAATATATTTTGAAAGCACCAGTAGATACAGAGGTAGAGGATGCGGAGAAATACTGTGCAGGAAGTCTTACTTATGTAGCAGAAAATGGTCGTGAAGAGGATGCTACTTTGTTTGGCATTGTGGCAGATAGTGAATATATTGATATTGAGTTGGCGGATGATGAAGTATATATTTCCGATGCATTTTCGGAAAAATATCACATATCGGAGGGTGACACAGTTGAGTTAAAAGAGTTTGGAGGTAAAAAATATAACTTTGATGTTCAAGGTATTTATCATTATCCATCCAGTTTGGCGGTGTTTATGTCGCAGGAGCATTTCAATGAGACCTTTGACTATGAAGCGGATTATTATAGCGGTTATTTCTCAAATACAGAGATTGAAGATATTGACGAAATGTATATCGCAACACAGATTACGGTCAGTGATATGACGAAGACGTCGAGACAACTGATTGATTCCATGGGCTCTATGATGGATATGATGTTTGGTTTTGGTGTGGTTATGTTCATGCTGATTATCTATCTTCTTTCCAAGATTATTATTGAGAAGAATGCGCAATCCATCTCCATGACAAAAATTCTTGGGTATACCAATACTGAAATTGGAGGACTTTACATTATGTCAACTACCATTGTGGTAATTTTATCCATTATTGTGACGTTGCCATTGGTGGATCAATTGATGAAATATGCATGTGTTGTTATGACATCCAGCTTTTCGGGGTGGTTCCCATACTACGTACCAACGTATGCCTACGTTGCAGTGGTTTCAGCAGGAATTCTTTCCTATGCGGTGATTGCATGGAAGCAATATGGAAAAGTAAAGAAGGTGCCGATGGATATGGCGTTGAAAAACGTAGAGTAATGAAAAATTTTATCACAAATGCATTGCCCACTTTCTCGGAAAGGGCTATAATATAAATATGTGAGTAGCCAAAGCTACAGAGAGAGGGCGCAATATGGAATTAGTAAAGTTTCAACGTGGACAGACAATTGCAAAACGGAATGATATGGTACAACATTGGTATTTGATTCAGGAGGGAAGTGTGACACAGAAGTTCGAGGTGTCAGAGGTCTCTCTTGGAAAAAATGCATTAATCGGTATATTAGAAAAAGATATGTATCTGTGTGATTATATCGCAACAGAAGATACGGTATTGGCGGAGTTTACCTGTGATGGTGCGGAAGATTTGAAAAAGCTGTTGTCGGGTCAGGAAAAGCTGCGAGGAATATTCTTGCGAGCAGCGGTGGAACAGCGCCAGCAGATGTTGAAGCTGTATGCGGAATTGAACAGCAAGACAAGACAGTTTCATATGTTTGTAGAGACGGTATTTAATGATTACAAGAATCTCTGTTTGAAGTACAAAGTTGAACAGTTGAGTTTCCTTCGCATGGAGTTGTTTCATCCTCTTGAGATGCAACACAAGGCGGAGGAATGGGAAGTGAATAACAGTGCCAGTATTGTACACAATTACTTACAAGAGTATTTGCAACTAATGGAAAAGGATGACAGTATGACAGTTGGTGTCATTATGGAGGCGTCTTTTCAAATGCGTCGTTTCACCCAGGGTGTTTGGGAGATGGAGAATTATCTAACCTATAATAAAGATATTTTGCTGAACGATATGCAAAGTGACTTGTTCCAGTTGTTCTTTGATTTGGCAATTAAGATTAAGCTTAAGAAGTTTGATATTGAACCGGCAGCAAAAGAGATTCAGTTGATTGCAAAAGTGGCAGACAAATTAGGTGTATATAATCCAAGAACAGTCATTCGTCGTTTGAAAGAGTTCAAAGAATATGACTTTGAGAATGTTGGCAATGAAAATGCAACGGGAAGTGCAGTGGTACGCAAGGAGATGGATATTCTCACGGAAGACTGCCTTGGACATATCTTGGAGTATGCTGGGTATAATGATGATGATGCACTTGTCATTTGCAATCAGATTCATGAGTATCAGGAATTGCCGGATATGACCTCTATGGACAAAGAGGTTTATGGTTTGCGAAAGAAGCTGACTTCTCTATACTACGAAATATACCAGAAGGTATTCCTACGAGCAGTGAAGGATGAGTCTACCTTGACACCGGTGCTAGAAATGTTTTTGCATTTTGGATTTATGGATTTGTCGCTAGTGGGAGAGGAACGAGCAAAGGAATTATACGATACAGTAGCACACATGGACATTTGTCATTCGGAGCATATCTATACCATTTATGAGTGGTTGAAGGCAATCTATCATGGTGAGAAAGAGACGTCTAAGAATGATTTGGAAATGGATTATCAGGTCTATCTGGCCGATTTGTTGAAGACTGGTAAGCTGAATCAGCAGCAGTATGAAATGCTACAGAATAATCGGGAAAAGATGGTGGAATTCGAGATTAAGAATATGTTTGCATCCTGCAATAAGCTTACTTACGGTAAGATTACCACATTTACCCCTATATTATGTAAACAAGATTTGATTAATTCTGTAGACAAAATGTTGGTGACAGCTGAGCGGTTAGAACTTGCTATGAATGAAGTGCGTAAAGTGGATTATTCTGTGTTCTATCGGGAAGTGATGTTTTCGGATGTAGAGCATGGAATCAATTGTGAGAGAATTATGAAAGAAGTGTTGCCAGATATTATTCTCATGCCGAATGCGGGTTCTAGAGTTGCTATGTGGCAGGAGATTTCAGGTTTGCGCAGTAATACACCGGGACGATTTATGTTCCCGATTCTCACTGCAATGGATTTGGACGACATGATGTTAGAGGTTGTGGGACGTTTCCGTTGGGAGATGTGTCGTAGGGTAGAAGGTGTCCGTTGGAACGATGTGCGAGAACATTCTCTTACCGCAGAATATTGTACATATCTACAGTTTTATCGTAAGAATCGTGACTTGTCTGCAGAGGTCAAGGAAAAGATAAAAGGTGCTTTGGTTCGGGCTAAGAACAATTTCCGTGAAGTGTTTGTGAGAGACTATATCAATTGGATGAAGTTTGAATCAAAGGGAAGCTTTCGTTTGAATAAGGTGACTAGAGAAATTCTCAGCATTCACTGTCCGTTTGTAAAGGCAATCCGCAATGAGCTTTCGGCGAATCCAATCTATCAGGGAACCATAACCCAATTTGAGAGCGAAGTGGCGAAGAAGCTACAACGCTTCACAGGCGTGTATGATAAGTATGAAAAAGCAGGTGGAACCATAACTGCGGAACTGAAAGAGAATTTGAAATTTTATCAGATGTAATGGTAGGATATAGGCTTATGTTTATGTAGTCCCGTTGGCAGGTTTGGCATGAAACTTGGCAGCGGGATTCGTTTACATTATAATAGCTTATGCACCGCCGGGACCATCCTTTCGGGGATAGTATGTGTGAATTGGTAGGAATTATACAAGGAAGCTATCGGCACAACAAAACGGAATATTCTTTAGTAATACGTTGAGCGGTGATGGGTATGTGTGTTAATACAACCAGTTCACATAAGAACTAAACATAATATGTCTACATAATCGATTGGCATAATTGAAGTGTAATGATGAGGAGAATGAAAATGGAACTATACATCGTACGTCATGGACAGACAATTTGGAATGCAAGTAATCTTTTGCAGGGGAATGCGGATGTGGAGCTCAATGAAAAAGGTCGGGCATTAGCAGGAGAAACTGGACAGAATTTAGAAATGGTTACCTTTGACAAAATCTACAGTTCCCCATTGATTCGTGCTTATGAAACTGCTTGTTTGATTCGTGGACATAGAAATATTCCAATTATCCGTGATGAGAGGTTGAAGGAATTGAATTTTGGAGTGAATGAAGGAAAAAACTTCAAAGAATTATTGGCGGATACCAGTAATCCATTTCATCATTTCTTTGACCGTCCAGACCTTTACCGCGCACCGGAAAAGGGAGAAACATTAGAACAGATCTGTGAACGCGGTGCAGAGTTTATGAGAGAGGTAATTGAGCCTCAAAAGGATGAATTACAACGCGTGATGATTGTAGCCCATGGAGCCATGAACAAGGCGATTATGTGCCATGTGAAGCAACATGGAATTGCAGAGTACTGGTCCGGTGGTTTACAGCGAAACTGTGGCGTGATTATTGTGAGGTTAGATGAAAATGGATATCAGGTAGTAGATGAGACAAAGGTTTTCTATAAGTTTGACTAAAATGAAACCGCTGGTATCGGGGAAATTCCGATATCAGCGGTTTTGGGTTTAAAATATTATTTTGAATGTCAGGATGTTAAAAAAACGAGGTTTCTACTCTGACTTTACTTCTTTCCATAAATTGTTATACATGCGGTCGGCATCTTCTCCTAAGTAACGGAAGGTTTCTAGGTTTTCATACTTTGACAAATCCGGAAAAGCAATCTCGCTGTTACGGATTGCTTCGTCTTCAATTAATGCTCGGCCTTCCACATTTGGAGTGGTATAGGTAATGTACTCAAAGTTGATTAGCGCAATATCTGGGCGACATAGGAAATTAATGAATGCTTCCGCATTTTCCTTATTCGGAGCATCCTTTAAGATACACCAGGAGTCAATCCATACATTGGTTCCTTCCTTTGGAATCACATATTCCAAATCTGGATTTTCCATTTGTGTATAGATGGCTTCACCGGAATAAATTACGCCAATAGCAGCTTCGTTTCCAATCATCTTATCGCGAACCTGGTCCACAACGTAAGCCTGTGTCAATGGCTTTTGCGCAATCAAATCTTCCTTAGCTTCTTCCAATTCATCTGGATTTGTTGAGTTCATAGAATATCCAAGTCGCTTCAAAGACACCATAAATGCATCTCTTACCGAATCCTGCATCAAAATGTTGTCCTTGTAACGCTCATCCCAAAGTACGTCCCAGGAATCGATTGGCTCCTCTACCATAGTCTTGTTGTAAAGAATACCAACAGTTCCAACGCAGTAAGGAACACTGTATTTGTTTTCTGGGTCAAACTCACGTGACTGAATCATGTAATTCTCATCAATATGTTTGATATTTGGAATGTTGTCAAAATCAATTTCTGCGAGCATATCATTTTCCAACATTTTCTGAATCATGTAATCGGAAGGGCATACGATGTCATACTGGGTTGCACCACTTGCCACCTTTGGATACATAACCTCGTTGGTTTCATATTCGTCATAGATAACCTCAATTCCGGTTTCTTCTGTAAACATCTCAAGCACGATAGGGTCAATGTATTCACCCCAATTGTACACTACAACCTGATTCGTTCCACCGCTTTTCTTGTAAAGCTGTACAGAACCAATAATCAATGCAATGGTAAGAATGACAGCCACAATACGATTCATCCATTTCTTGGTGCGTGGCTTGAAAAGAGATTTCTTTATAATACCATTTTTGGCAGCTTCGCGCTCTAATGCCATGCGTTTTTCTTTCTGTGCAGGTGCAACATTTACAATCAGCAATAATACAAATACAGTTAAGAAAATGATGGTGGAGAGGGCATACATTTCCGGTTTGATTCCCTTTCGTACCTCACTATATATCTTAGTGGAAAGTGTGTCCACACCGGCACCCTTTGTAAAGTGCGTAATAATAAAGTCATCAAGAGACATCGTAAATGCCATCAAAAATCCGGAAAGGATTCCTGGCATAATCTCTGGCAGAATCACCTTGAAAAAGGCATAGATTGGAGAAGCCCCCAAATCTAACGCAGCTTCGTAGGTGTTAGGGTTTAACTGCTTGAACTTTGGCATAACGTTTAAGATGACATATGGGATATTAAATGTTATATGCGCAAGCAATATGGTTTCCATACCAAATCTCATACCGAAGCTAATAAATAACAACATCAATGAAATACCAGTAACAATATCCGCATTCAACATAGGTATGTTGTTTACTGCGAGCATTGCATTACGGGTACGGCTCTTCATGTTGTAGAGCGCGATACAGGTAATCGTTCCAATGATGGTAGCAACTACTGAGGATGCGATTGCAATGAACAACGTATTGTAGAGTGCCTGCATAATGGCATCATTTTTAAACAAGGCAGAGTACCACTCTGTGGTAAAGCCCCCCCATTTGGAACGGGTCTTGCTCTGGTTAAAGGATAGCACCATCAAGGTTACAATCGGAGCATAGAGAAATACAAAAATGATAGCCACGTAAAAACGTTCAATAAACTTCTTCATTAGAACATTCCTCCTTCCCCGTCTTTGTCGAAGATGGACGATAGAATCATACTGATTACGATGAATAACATCATAACCGTTGAAAGTCCACTTCCCAAGTTCCAGTTGCTAGCTTGGGTGAATTCCTGTTCAATGACATTACCGATTAGCAAAATTTTGCCTCCACCAAGTAGGTTGGAAATAACGAAGGTGGTAAGGGCAGGGATAAATACCATGGTAATTCCGCTGATGACACCTGGAAGTGTAAGAGGGAAGATTACCTTAGTAAAGGTCTGGGCACCATTGGCGCCTAAGTCTCTTGCGGCGTTGATAACGTCTTTATCCAGTTTGATAATGGCATTGTAAATTGGCAATACCATAAATGGCAAAAAGTTGTATACCATACCAAGTACGATGGCATAAGGGGTATTGATAATATTCAATGCCGGTAAATGTAGGAAAGAAAGGATGGAGTTAATAACGCCTGTCTTTTCTAACAGTGTTTGCCATGCTAGGGTGCGAAGCAGGAAGTTCATCCACATTGGTAATATGAAAATCAATACAATAAAGCTGTTCTGGTTTATGCCGAGTCTTGAAAGTATCATAGCGAGGGGGTAAGCCAGCACCAGACAGATAACAGTGGCAATTAGGGATAACACGATGGAAATCCCCAAAGCTTTTAAATGTTCCGGTTCGCCGATTGCTAAGATGTTTTCCCATGTGAAAGTCCCTTCGCCATTCACAAATCCATAGTACAAAATCATGAAAAGTGGAATGATGATGAAAATGGTGGCCCACACGGTAAAAGGCATTGCAAGCCATTTGCTGTGCTTATTCTTCAATGTATGCTACCTCCTCATCCTCAGATTCTGGTTTGTGCATAATCTGAATATTGAATGGGTCTACACTAATTCCCACCTTTTCCCCTACGGGGTGCATTACAGTGGAATGTACTAACCATTCATATCCACCCGCCATAACTTCCATTTCATAATGAACACCTTTGAAGATTACGTGGGTAACTTCGCCGGTAATGGTTCCTTCTTCTGGTTTACATAACACAACATCCTCTGGCCGAATGACAACGTCTACTGGGGTGTTGTTTCCAAAGCCTTCATCCACACACTGCCATTTTGTATCCAAGAAGGATACAAGACGGTCTTCTAGCATTACCGCATCAATAATATTACTCTCGCCGATAAAGTCTGCAACAAAAGCATTTTCAGGCTCGTTGTAGATGTCCTCAGGAGTACCGATTTGCTGTATGTAACCCTGGTTCATAACTACGATGGTATCGCTCATGGTAAGCGCTTCCTCTTGGTCATGCGTGACATAGATAAATGTGATACCTAGCTCGTTTTTTAATCGAATCAATTCGTACTGCATATCCTGACGAAGCTTCAAATCCAATGCGCCAAGTGGTTCGTCTAACAAAAGGATTTTGGGTTCATTTACAATGGCACGGGCAATAGCAATACGCTGTTGCTGACCACCACTTAGGGAGTCTGGTTTGCGGTTCTCGTAGCCATCTAAATTTACAAGCTTAAGTGCATACTTAATCTTATCGTCAATATATGCTTTGCTCTTATCCTTTAGCTTTAGACCAAATGCGATATTTTCGGCGATGGTCATGTGGGTGAATAGAGCGTATTTTTGAAATACGGTATTTAACTGTCTTTTGTTTGGAGGAAGGTTGGTGATATCCTTTCCATCCAACATAATCTGACCAACGTCTGGCTGTTCAAAGCCCCCAATCAAACGAAGGGTGGTGGTTTTACCACATCCAGAAGGTCCAAGTAAGGTTAAGAATTCATTTTCTCTGATGTATAAGTTCAAATCATCCAATACAACATGGTCGCCGTAGGATTTTGTGATGTTTACTAAGTCAATTAGTTTGTTTGGCATAGCCTAATATCCTCCTTATATTAAAAACTTGGCGGGCTGGAAACCCATATGAGTGTTGCCCCTTGTTTACCAGCTTCCAAATAATGCTTGCCAGAAGGAGTGAAGTAAAATGACTCCCCTTTCTTTGCCTTGTGGCAGGCATTACCGATATGTATCTTGATGCTACCGCTTAACACATACCCAAACTCTTCGCCCTCATGTGGCAAATCTGGATAGGTGGAACCATTGGGTGTTAACGTTAAACGGATAGGTTCCATTTCATTCTTTTGTGCGTTGGGAATAATCCACTCAATTACATTTCCGAGTTCATCATCCTTCTTTTCAAAATAGTCTTCTTTTGAAAATACGATTTGGTCATCCTCTTCATCGTTGAAGAATTCCTTTAAGTTCGTACCTAGACACTGCAAGATGTCCACCAGGGTAGCGATAGATGGAGAGGTTAAGTTTCTCTCCAACTGGGAAATGAATCCCTTTGATAATTCCGCTCGGTCTGCCAGCTCTTCCTGTGTCAGGTTCTTGGCGACTCGAAGGGTCTTGATTTTGTAACCGATGTTCATGATGTGATTTCCTTCCTGTCTATTATAGTTGAATTTATATTTTGTGCGGTTTGTCACTGGTTCTAGCGTCTCAATAAACTTAAACTTTGAGTTTACTTTTACTAAACAAACAACATCACTATTATACATGTTATAAAAATGAAGTCAATACTAAACATAAAAGTTAGTAAAAGTAAATTTTTTGTGCGTCAAAAACTAATAAAAATAGTTTTCTAATCGTACAAAAGCTCTGTGTAATGTGATATAATATATAGTTGTAAGAGATAATTTAGTGATATTTACATAAGACAATATAGAAAATGGAGAAGTACAATGGGATTATTAGATGCAGATACAATTGAAGATTTGATGCGAAGCTCCAGTTTATCAAAGGGAATTGAGAAGACTATGGAGCGCATGATTAACGAACTGGAGTTAGACAGTATATATATTGTTCGTTATGATGAAGATTTGATGCAGCCAGAGGTGATGTTTGATTGGGAAAGTAATGAGAAGAAGCATGCTGTGGAATTCGGACCATATTTTCAAACGGTGGATGAGCGGGCTCATTTTGACGAAAGTGATATGTTTGTTGCAAGAGCAACTACGGTTTTGCCAGTGGATGAGAAAGAGCTGTATACTGCTGCCGGTTATGAGGCTGTAGTGGAATTTCAGATGAAGAATCATGGTAATGTGATTGGTTACATTTTACTTGGCTGGAATCGGATTAAGGATTTGACGGAAGAGGAAGAAAGCAATTTACATGTTTTGCTTAAGCTGATGAATGAGGTTTTGGTGCGTCAGTTTAACAAAGAGGTGTTAGGGGAAAGTGATTGGAGAATTTCTAAGCTTGCTAGTAAGGCGACCAAAACCATGATTTATATGGTAGATGAAGATTACCGAATTCATTATATCAATAATTTTGCCAAAGAAGAGTGTCCGAACATCAAACCAGGTGATTTTTGTTACGAGGCGTTTCGGGGAGAGAATGCACCTTGTAAAGATTGTCCATTCTTCAAATTAGAAGAGGAAGAATATTTAGATAGCGTAATGTATCTTCCATATCTGGAGGACAGTTTTCGTGTGAGTTCCACTAAGGTAAAGACTGCGGATAGGGGCGATGCAATTTTCCTTGCACTACAGAAGCTAGGTAGTTTACAGTCTGTGGATACACGCAACATGACCGGCAAGAAATTCATTTTTGCATTGCAACATTTGTACAAGGATATTATTGCAGTGGAGATTCGACGGGACACCTTCTATAACATGTTGGAAAAGAAGGCGGATAACAAGCACTCTTATAGTATGGACTTTGTGTTAAAGTGGCTATCCAAGGTGCACTTAGATGATAAGCAAAAATTCTTGGAATGTTTTGATATTAACTTTTTACAGAGTGCATATGAAAGCGGAATTAACCAGAAGGAAATCGATTTTCGATATCGTACCCATGAGGGTGGCTACCACTGTATGAGTGGTCGCATTTTGTTTGAACATACTACCAACAAAGAGGTAATGGTGTATATATTGTTTCAGGATGTGGAATTGGTTCGTAGCATGCAGATTGAAGAGGAGAAGCAGCTTCGTGAGTCATTGATGGCTGCGCGTTCTGCTGCGGAATTGAAGGGTCAGGTGTTGGCTAACATCTCCCACGAGATTCGTACACCAATGAGTGGTATTATGAGTATGTCTAGTGTGGCAAAGCAGATATATAATGACGAGAAGCGCTTGTTGGAGTGCCTAACTAATATCGATAGCTATGCAGAGCATATGATGCAGGTTATGGATTCGCTGTTAGAGACTGTGAAGGTGGATCAGGATTCCATTATCATCGCGAGACAACCATTTAATTTGGAAGGCTTCTTGAACCGAATTGATATTGCGGTGCGAGAGCGTATTGAGAAGAAGAATGTGCAATTTCATATTAGTGTACAAAGCCAGTTCAAGCATTTGTTGGGAGATGATATTCGTCTGAATCAGGCAATGGTTTCTCTGATTAACAATTCTATCTCATACACTCCGATTTCGGGGGAGATACGACTCACAGCCAAGCAGATAGCAGCGGATAGCAAATCGGTTTATATAAGATTCATGATAGATGATACCGGTAATGGATTGACTGATAAGATGAAGGAGAGTATTTTTGGTTTTTCTCATAATGCAGAAGACGGTGTAATAGATGAACAGCATTTTGACCTTTCCTTAGCATCGCGAATTATTCAGCTGATGGGAGGTCAGATTGGTGTGGATGTGAATGGGAGTGGCACGCATTTATATTTTACGATTCGGTTTGAATTGCAAAATGATGCAAAGGATAATAAGCCAGTCAAAAGTAAGAAGAATACTAGCATTGGTAATTTTGAGGGTAAGAAAATTCTGATTGCAGAAGACAGTGATATGGCACAGGACGCATTACGAGCAGTGTTAGAAGTGGTTGGTTTTGAGGTGGATGCGGCAGAAAATGGAAAGAAAGCGGTTATTCGGTTTATCTCACAACCGGCATTTACTTATGATGCAGTGCTTATGGATGTGCATATGCCTTTGATGGATGGTCGTGAGGCTACCAAATGTATTCGTATTTCCGGTAAGGAGGATGCGGAAACCGTTCCAATTATCGGGTTAATGGCTAATACTTATGATAAGGATGTGGAGGAATCTTTACAGGTAGGCATGCAGGCGCATTTGGCAAAGCCGGTGGATGTGGATACCTTGTATAAGGTTTTGAGGAAACTGATTCCAGAAATAGAGGAATTGGATGCGGAGGAATAGAATCGCATTCATATGGTAATAAAAGTAGCTTGAAGATTTACACGATATGTGATATATTTTGCAGGAGTTTGTAGGGGAATATAACAATGCGATGGTCCCATTGAAAAACATACAAGATGAATTGTTGGAGGGCGAAACATGAGCTACAGATTAGTGAGCGATGCAACTTTGGATTTGCCGATTGAATTGGTAGAGAAATATAATATTTTTGTGGTTCCTATGGCATTTACATTGGATGGTGAGGAGATTTTGCATTATCCTGATGAGAGGAACATGAGCAATGAAGCGTTTTATGAGGCGTTAAAGCAGGGAAAGACAGCAGTAACTTCTCAGATTAATCCAACTATTTATGTGGATTTGTTCACACCGATATTGGAAGGTGGAGAGGATATATTATATGTGGCATTTACTTCAGGTCTCAGCGGAACCTATCAGTCCGCAGTGCTTGCCAAGGGAATGTTAGAAGAGGATTTTCCCGATAGAAAGTTATATGTGATTGATTCCCTGTGTGCTTCGGCAGGGCTTGGATATTTTATGAAGTTGATTGGGGAAAAGAAGGAAGCTGGGTTGGATATCGACGAGCTTAAGGATTGGGTGCTTGCAAAACGCAATCGAATAGCACATTGGTTTACTGTAGATGATTTGTTTCATTTACAGCGCGGAGGAAGATTGTCCTTTGCGGAAGCTATGCTTGGCAGTGCGCTAAAAATTAAGCCGATTATTAGTGTAGATGAAAAAGGAAAGCTGTATGTGGAAAATAAGGTTCGCGGCAATAAGAAGGGCGTAGAGTATATGCTTGCTAAAATTCGTGAAACTATGGATGAAAATGAGTGCAGTGTGTTTATTGGTCATGGCGATTGTGAGGAGAGAGCGTTAGAATTAAAAGCCAAGGTTGAAGCGGAGACGGATGCGACCAGTGTAGAGCTTACAAAGATTGGTCCTATTATCGGTGCACACACCGGTCCGGGAATGCTTGCTGTATTGTTCATGGAAAAGGAAATGTAATTATAGAGCAGTCGTTCCCGTAATGATTATTGAATATAGGTAGTAAGGAAAAGAGTTTTTGCATGATGAGGTTAGTTGTCATACAAAAGCTCTTTTTGTTTTGGTCGCACTATTTTGAAGGGGTAGCATATACTATCAGAGAAAAGTGTTGGAGTGAATTCATGAAATTAAGTATGAAACGTGTAATAGCAGGACTATTGTCTCTTGCAATGGTGTTTACAGTTTGTGTGGGTTGCAAAGAAGAAAAAAGCGAATTAACGAAGGTCACATTAAATGAAGTGGCACATTCTATTTTTTATGCGCCGCAGTATGTAGCAATTGAAAATGGATATTTTGAGGAAGAAGGAATTGATATTGACTTAGTCACGGGTTTTGGTGCAGATAAGACCATGGCGGCGGTAATTGCAGGAGAAGCAGATGTGGGATTTATGGGAGCAGAATCTTCTGTATACATGTATACCGAGGGTGCTGAAAATCATGCAGTAAATTTTGCGCAGCTTACACAGCGTGCAGGAAACTTCTTGGTTTCTAGAGAACCAATTGAGAATTTTACATGGGATATGGTTAAGGGTAGTGATGTGCTAGGTGGAAGAAAAGGTGGAATGCCACAGATGGTGTTTGAGTATGTATTGAAGATGAATGGCATTGACCCGGTAAAGGATGTCAACATCAACCAGAGTATTGATTTTGGCAGTACTGCGGCTGCATTTTCCGGCGGACAAGGAGATTTTACTGTGGAATTTGAGCCTTCGGCAACTGCACTAGAGCTAGAGGGGGATGGTTATGTAGTGGCATCTCTTGGTGTGGATTCCGGATATGTACCATATACCTCCTACTGTGTGACAAAGGAGTACATGGAAAAAAATGGCGAAATAATTCAAAAGTTTACCAATGCATTGCAAAAAGGTATGGAATACGTAAATAGTCATACGCCAGAAGAGATTGCCAAGGTGATTGCACCACAGTTTCCGGAATCGGATGTATCCACAATAGAGATTATCGTAAAACGTTATCAGGAACAAGACACATGGAAGGATAATCTTTTGTTTGAGGAAAGTAGCTTTGACCTATTACAAAACATTTTAATGGATGCAGGAGAATTGTCAGAGCCTACCCCATATAATGAATTGGTAAATACTGAATTTGCCAAAAAGGCGGCAGAAAAGTAATTCTGCAAAGGTAACACAAACCTATTACATGGAGTAACGGAAAGAAAAAAAGGAAGGTTATATAGTGGATTTGTAACCAGAAGTCAGTATGAGAGTACATGGCGACGGGGAGCAAAAGGTTCGATTTCTGTCAATTAGTCAATTGATGGGGAGTGCAGTTCTTATATCTATGTTCTGAGGGGTATCCAAGCGGATATCCCTTTCTTCCAATTTTTTGCAATTTATGATTTATGGTTGACATGCCCCAAAGTTTATGATATATAAATTGTAGTTTATGTGATATAAGTAGATATTTATATCGAGGAGAGGGAAATATGTTTTCGTTTATACCATATTTAAAAGTAATAGTTGAAAGTCAGAATTTATCGATTGCAGCAGAGAAGCTTTCTATCACACAACCGGCATTGAGTGCGGCTTTAAAGAAAGCAGAAGAACAGCTACAGGCTCCTATCTTCGACCGTTCCCAAAAGCCATGGGTGTTGACGGAGGTGGGAAACATCTATTATCAACGTGGATTACAATATTTAAATGATGTGGAGGACTTGAAGCAACAGCTAAAGGACATTACTAATATTCAGACTGGCAAGCTGACCATTGGAGGTTCTAACTGTTTTAACACTAGTTACTTACCAGAGGCAATCGCAACCTTTTCGCAACAATATCCTGGTATTGAGATACATTTGTTAGATGGAACGGTTCCGGAAATGTTAGATAAAACATTTCGTGGGGAAATTGATATGTTCCTGTCTCCTGGTTTTCCGAAGCATTCCAATATTACATATAAGAAGATTTTTGAAGAGAAAATCCTATTATGTGTACCACCGGAATATGTAGTGAATGAACAGTATAAGGAATGGCAGATTACCCTTGATACTATTTTGGAAGGTGGGATTACAGATGACATGGCGGTCCGAGATGCTGCGTTTTTGAAATCTTTTGAAAATTACCCATTTATTATGCTACAGCAGTCCCAACAAATGGGACAAATGTTCCGTGAGTTGGTGGCAGAAGCCAGTGTTGATTCCATTCGGATTATGAATGCAAATCAGATGATTACTAGTCTTTCTTGTACCAATGCGGGATTGGGAATTTCTCTGATTTCAGAAACGGCGATTCGTTGTGGAAACTTTAAGAAGTATCCGACATTTTATCTTTTGAATCCAGATATATGTAGCCGGGAGATGTTTGTAGGCTACCATGCGGATAAATATTTATCAAACGCTAGTAGAGAATTTATTAAAATTCTTGAAAATATAACTAAATTTTAATTTATGGAGGAATTTGTTATGAACAAAATGAAGAAACTATTATCTTTGGCGATGGTCTTTGTAATGTTGTTTTCTCTTTCAGCATGTAAGAGTAGCGAAGGTGGAGAAGCAGCTTCTAAGGAAGGAGCAACATTGACGGTTGCATATCAGTATGGCATGGCGTATGCACCATTGCAGGTGATGAAAGAGCAGAAGCTGATTGAAAAGTATTATCCAGATGTAACTGTGGATTGGCAGGTGTTAAATTCTGGTTCTGCAATTACGGAGGGAATTGCGGCGAACAGCATTGACGTGGGTGCAATGGGTGTTGCTCCAGCTATTACGGCTGTGAAGAAGGGCGTACCATGTAAGATTTTTTCCAATATGAGTAGCCAGCCTCATAAGATTATGAGCAACAATCCAGATATTCAGTCTTTGAGTGACATTACGCCAGAAAATAAGATTGCGCTTGTAAATATCGGAAGTATTCAGCATATTTTGCTAGCTATGGCAGCAGAGAAGGAGTTAGGCGATGCACATGCATTGGATGACAATATTCTTGCAATGTCCCATCCAGACGGAATGACAGCACTTCTTGCAGGAAGTGTGGACTGCCAGCTTACAACCTCTCCGTATGTATTTAAAGAGGCAGAGGAAGAAGGAATACATTCTCTTTCTTCTATTTCAGATGTATGGCCAGAGGGAAACAGCTTCATTGTAGCTTTGGCATCTACAAAGTTGCATGATGAGAACCCTGACTTGTATGATGCAGTTACCAAGGCTATGGCAGATGCTATTGATTATATCAATAACAATCCAGAAGAAGTGGCAGCAATGCTTTGTGAAAACGAAGGCGTTGATCAGGAAACGATGTTAACTTGGTTACAGGATCCGGCATGTGGATACTCTGTTGAGACCACAGGTTTGATGCAGATGGCTGAGTTTATGGCTGAGGCAGGATTTATTGAGGAAGCACCAGCAGATTACTCTGAGTTAGTTTATGATAATGTAAAGGGAAATTAATGACTTATGAAAAAATGTAGAGTACAGATAATTTTTATTGTAGCAGTTATAGCACTTTGGGAAATTGTATATCGCACGGGTGTATTTCCGGAGCTGATGTTCCCATCGATTGGCTCCATTATGAAAAGCTTGTGGACGGGCTTTGCAGAGGATGAGCTTGCAGGTATGGTTGGATATTCCTTATCTTTGATTTTGAGAGGTTTATCCATTGGAATCCTACTGGCATTTGTGCTTTCTAGCCTTTCCATTATAAGTAAGACATTTCACAAGATATATAATTTGTTGGTATCCGTATTTGACTTGGTTCCAGGTGTTGCCTTGATTCCATTAGCGATTCTTTGGTTTGGAATTGGAGAAGGACCGATTATCTTTATTGTAATCCATTCCATCATTTGGCCAATGTCTAGAAGTATTATTGACGGATTTCAATCCGTTCCGAAGATATACATTGAAAGCGGAAAGAACCTTGGGCTTTCTAAATTTGAGATGGTAAAAGATATCTATCTACCAGCTTCTTTTTCTAATGTATTATCCGGTATGAAGATTGGTTGGGCAAGAGCTTGGCGTGGCTTGATTAGTGCAGAAATGATTTTTGGTACAACCAGTGCAGGAGCCGGAATTGGTTGGTTCATTTTTATGAAGCGTACAAATGTAGATATTGCAGGTGTGTTTGCGGCACTAATCGTTATTATTTTAATTGGAATTATCGTGGAATACGGTTTCTTCCGCGTGATTGAGAAGAATACAATTAAGAAATGGGGGATTCGTCAATGAGTGCAGAGAATAAGAATGTGATATTGCAGGTTACCAATCTGCGCAAAATTTACGAGGACTCTGATAGTACAAAGGCAATTTTAGATGATGTGAATTTGTCTCTGAATGAGAATGACTTCCTTTGTATTTTGGGACCATCTGGTTGTGGAAAGACAACATTGCTTCGCTGTATTGCTGGCTTTGAAAAATTTGAAGGAACCATTGAGGTGAATGGCGTTGAGGTCAGAAAGCCCAATACGGACCGAATTTTGGTGTTCCAGGATTTCAATCAGTTATTTCCTTGGAAGACCGTGATGCAGAATGTCTGTTATCCGCTTATAAAGTTTGGTATCAAGGATAAGAAGGAAAGAGAGGAAATTGCACTTAAGTACTTGGGCAAAGTAGGTTTAGAGCAATATAAGGACTTCTATCCACATCAGCTTTCTGGTGGTATGAAACAGCGAGTTGCCATTGCGAAAGCACTTGCAGTTAAACCGAAACTTATTCTGATGGATGAACCATTTGCAAGCTTAGATGCTATGACAAGAAGAAAGCTACAAAAGGAATTGTTGAAACTCAGTAAGTCAGAAAATGTTACTGTTATTTTTATTACGCATAATATTCAGGAAGCAATTGTACTCGGCACGCGAATTATGCTTATGTCTCGTAGTGGTAATTTTAAGCTGGATATGGAAAATACACTTCCACGTCCGATAACCCCTTCATCGGAAGGTTATGCAGAAATGTGGGATATCTTTAACAATGCGTTAAACGAAGAATCCCTTTCATAGACTTATATCTTTCAAAGGACTCTGTATATAATATAGAGTCCTTTTATAATTATGTATAGAAATATCTTCGTAGGAACAAAATTGTGTGTTCTGAATATTATGTAATATACCCAAAGAATAAGGAGAATTTTAGTGGAATCTTATTGTAATAATCGCAATTCTATGAGCTGTCCTCGTGGTGCAACTGTATGTAGCCGTGACAGTTTGGGTGTGGGTAATAGTCAGACGATGAATCGTTGTGACCATATGACACAACAATGCAGAAGAGAAGCGAATATGGAACAGTGCAAAAGGGAAACAAATGTAGAACAACGAAGAGACGCAAATATGGGAAAATACAAAAGAGAGGTAAGTGTAGAACAGCGTAGAAGACAGGATTGTAACAGTTGTTGTGCGAAGGAAGAGAGAGAGGGGAATTGCCCTGAAAGACATGAAATGAAAAACAGAAGAGTTGAAGTGGAGTGTGTTTGTCAGGTGAATCCTGTGATAAGTTGCCACAGACATGATGAAATGGAACATTTAGGTTGTGAATTTCCAGTGGTTATGGCATATGTTCCATGGCAACAGTGGGGAGATTTGTACGACATAGAATGTGGTCTGATGCAGGGAACTATTTTTAAGGATTTGAACTTTATCTTTTGTGGAGAGAGGTGCTAGGAATGGAAAAAATGTGTAAAGAGGAATTGAAACAGTTGATTCGAAGCACCAACTTTGCAGTGATTGAGTTGGGGTTGTATTTAGATACACATCCCACATCTGCATGTGCTTTGACCAAGTATCACAATCTAAAAAATACTTTAAAGGATGCGATAGCCGTGTATGAGAAAAATTACGGACCATTAAGCATTTATGGTGTGAAATGTGAAGAGGAATGGACATGGGTAAATGAACCATGGCCATGGCAGGAAGGGGGAAGTTGCTAATGTGGACATATAACAAAATGTTGGAATTTCCGGTAAAAATAAAAACAACAAATCCAAAGCTGGCAATGGCAATTATGAGCCAGTTGGGTGGACCGGATGGTGAAAAGGGTGCTTCTACCAGATATTTATCGCAGCGTTATGCCATGAAGGATAAGAGAGTGATTGCTACACTCACAGATATAGGTACCGAGGAACTAAATCATGAGGAGATGGTTGCTGCCATTATCACACAGTTGACCAAGAATTTGACTATTGGTGAAATCGAGAAATCTGGATTCTATCAGTACTATGTAGATCACACGATTGGAATTTGGCCACAGGCTGCTAGTGGAATGCCGTTTTCTACTGCGACCTTACAATCTACCGGTGATCCGATTGCGGATTTGCATGAGGATTTGGCGGCGGAACAGAAGGCGCGTTTGACGTATGACAATATTCTTCGTCTTTGCAAAGATGAACCGGATGTGTATGAGGCAATCAAGTTCCTCCGCGCGAGAGAAATGGTGCATTATCAGAGATTTGGAGAAAGCTTACGGCTTGTACAGGAAGGCTTGGATGCAAGAAACTTCTATGCATTTAATCCTTCATTTGATAAGAAGGCACCTTGCTTGGATTAGTGTAAAATGAGGATGTAGAAATGAGAGAACGAGTGGCTTTTTCTGCATCCGTTACATAGAATTTTTATGACGAATTTCATGAACAGTATCTGGCACAATACGTCATAAGCAATTGATTTGAGGGAAGATACAACACCTTGCAGTTTGAGGACGGATTTGATATACTAAATGCATATGTGACAATTGTTTTGTGAGAGAGAATTGTCAAAAATAGATACTAAAAGGAGGATATCCTTTATGAAGAATAACGGATTGATGATGCAGTATTTTGAGTGGTATATGGATGCGGACCATAGCCTTTGGAGAAAGGTGAAGGAGGAGGCAGACAAGCTGAAGACTTTGGGTGTTACAGCTATGTGGTTACCACCGGCATATAAAGGTGCTGCTGGCGATAAAGATGTGGGATATGGTGTATATGATTTGTACGATTTGGGTGAGTTCAAGCAGAAAGGGAGTATCCCTACCAAATATGGAACAAAGAAAGAGTACATAGAGATGATTTCTGAGGTTCAGAAAAAAGGCATTGATATCTATGCTGATATTGTATTGAATCACAAGATTGGCGCAGATGAGACGGAGCGTATTCAGGCGGAGGAATTTAACGCTTGTAGTCGCAATCAGATGGTTGGAGATGCCAAGACTATTCTGGGTTGGACCAAGTATACATTCCCTGGACGTAAGGGTAAGTATTCTGACTTTACATGGAATTGGACGCATTTTGACGGCATAGACTGGGACCAACAGACTACAAGAAATGCAATTTTCCGTTTTGTGGGCAAGACTTGGGAGCAGGCAGTAGATGCAGAGAATGGTAATTATGATTACCTGATGGGAGCAGATATTGACTTTGATAATCAAGAAGTGAAAGATGAACTCTACAAATGGGGTCAGTGGTATCTGAAGATGACAGGGGTGCACGGATTCCGTATTGATGCGGTAAAGCACATTGGTCATTATTTTTACAGAGATTGGATTCCGGCTATGAGAGAGGCTTGCGGAAGAGATTTGTTCTGTGTGGGCGAGTATTGGCATTGGGATGTAAACAAGCTTGACCGTTATCTTGCCAATGTGAATTATGAGATGGATTTATTCGATGTGCCGTTACATATGCATTTTCATGACGCATCTAAGGCGCATGGCAATTATAATATGGCAACTATCTTGAATGACACCTTAGTGGCACGTCATCCGATGTGCGCAGTTACTTTTGTAGATAACCATGATACCCAGCCGGGACAGGCGTTACAGTCATGGGTAGAGGATTGGTTTAAGCCGCATGCATATGCGATTACGATGCTTCGTCAGGACGGATATCCGTGTGTGTTTTACGGTGATTACAATGGTATTCCGCATGATAATATTGCACCAAAGAAGCAGATGCTTAACAAAATGATGAAACTCCGCAAGCGTCTTGCCTATGGTCCGCAACATGACTATTTTGACGATTACAATGTGGTTGGATGGACTAGAGAGGGAGATGACCAGCATAAGAATTCCGGTATGGCGGTTATTATGTCAGACAGTACAGGTGGAAGCAAACGCATGTATGTGGGAAAGAAGTTTGCAGGTCAGTTCTTCAAGGATGCATTGGGTAATGCCAAGTATAATGTAAAGATTGATGATGACGGATGTGGAGAATTTTATGTAAACCGAGAAACTGTTTCCATTTGGATAAGCGAAGCTGTGAGATTATAAGTATTTTTTGCTTGCGTCCGTGAAGTATCTATATTATAATAAGAATACTTTAATGCAGTAAAATTTTACAGTGTTGGTGTAATATAATTTGGAGCGTAGATAATATGGGGAAAAGTGTTAGAACAAAAGCAGTCAGTGAATTGTTTGAAGCAATATTAACATTGAGAGAAGAAGAGGAATGCTTTGATTTTTTTGAAGATGTGTGTACCGTCAATGAGTTGTTGTCTTTGGCACAGCGCTTTGAAGTGGCGAAGATGTTAAAGGAAGGGAATACCTATATGGAGGTTGCAGAACAGACCGGTGCGTCTACTGCTACGATATCTCGAGTGAATCGTTCTTTGAATTATGGAAAAGATGGATACGAAATGGTATTTAGCAGAATGAAGGAAAACAGGGAAAAGCAGTAATGCTTTTCCCTGTTTCTTTCTAGAACCTTCTATTGAAAGGGTTCGTCATCAATTCGATTGGAGTATTGTCTATTCCGCCGCTTTTCTTTGGCGGCTTGACTTGGCTTTATCTGCTTTTGCTTGTGCTTTTGCAGTTTCCCTGACCTTTCTACTCTGTTGCTTAGAAGCTCCTCTCGCTTTCTTTTCCTGTTGTTTTGCTTCTTTGCTCGTGTCTTTACCTGTTGGTTTTACAGGGATGGAGTCAATTAGTTTTTCCACAACCTGCTTCTTGACATAGATATCGTAGCTCAACAATAAAATCAGCATAAGAGTCTTTAGGTAGTCGTTGTCCTCTGGACACTCCCGTTCTGCAATCTCGTAGATATCAGATATGCTCTTTCGGATGTCGATGCCATATTCAGACTCGATGCGTATCAAATCTGAATATATTGTCGACATAGTTAATCCATCTTCTTTTTCGAAATAATTCTCACTCATAGGGGTGAGAAGATTCTGTATATCTGTAATGGACAAGAAATTTTTTAAATAATAAATATAAATGAGTAAAATAATGTGATTCTTTGAATATTTCTTTTTGTTGGACGGAGGTAGCAAATCATTTTTGGAATAGTTGTTAATCATGGTCTTGGTGAGGATTTTATCTTCCTCGTTTCTTTTATTACCACTCAAGTGTTTCTCCATAAAAGTGGTAATCTGGTCCATGTACAATTCAATGGAAGGAATATCTTCCGGCGAAATGTATTCCACGTAGCTCCACTCTTCAATTAAGGTTTTCAATTCACTAAAGCTTGGCTGTTTCATTCTATCCCTCATTCCTGTGTAACCCTTCCATGATTTCATGGGCAGTTATTGCTTTGTTCATGGTGTAAATGTGAATACCATCTACATCATTTGCAATTAAATCTTCAATCTGACGAATCGCATATTCAATACCGGCTTTTCTAAGATCTGCCGGTGAGTCTGCATATTTGGCAACTAAGTTGCTCAGTGGCTGCGGTACAGAGGTACCGGATAGACTGACGCTAGTTCCTAATTGCTTTGCTGTTGTAATTGGCATAATACCGGTGGAAATTGGAACATGAATGCCATGCTTCTCAGCAGCCTCTCTGAATTCATAAAATTTGTTATTGTCAAAAAACATCTGTGTAATTAGGAAATTAACACCTGCATCGACCTTTTGTTTCAAGTATATAAGGTCACTTTCGCGGGAATCAGACTCAGGGTGGATTTCTGGATAACAGGCGGCAGCCACACAGATATCGGACTGTTCCCTAATAATATGTATGATATCCTCTGCAAATAAAAACTTGCGGTTTTCGTAATCCTCATCGCTCATATCTTTCGGGCGGTCGCCTCGAAGTGCCAATACATTGGAGACGTTTTTTTCCTTTAATTCTTGTAAAAATTGAGATAGGAATTCTTCATCCATCGCCACAGCAGTCATGTGGGCAATTGGCTCTACTTCGCATATATTCTTAATATAGGATGCAATGGTAGCTGTTTTTTTGGAATTGCTCCCCCCCGCACCATAAGTCACGCTGATAAAATCAGGGTTTAATGTTTTCAGCGTATCCAGAGTCTTGTATATATCATATATTTCATCATTTTTCTTTGGGGGAAATACCTCAAAGGAAAATACAGTTTTCCCCTGCTTAAAAATATCTTTAATCATAACAGAATATCCTTTCTATAAATATTCTTTCCATAATATGTAACTTACGTTAGTGTAACACAAAATCTGGTTGCAGGCAAATGAAAGAAAAGTTATACTAGAAAAAGAATTAGTCTTGAATGATAAGGGGTATGAAAATGGCAGGATTAAATGACAGACAATCTGAAGGCGTGAAACAGACAGAAGGACCGGTGCTGTTGTTGGCCGGTGCAGGTTCTGGTAAGACCAGAGTATTGACACACAGGGTTGCATATTTAATAGAAGAAATGGGCGTGAATCCATATAATATATTGGCGATTACTTTTACCAACAAAGCGGCAGAGGAGATGAGAGAACGTGTTGATAATATCGTTTCGTATGGTGCTCACAGCGTGTGGGTGTCTACCTTCCACTCTCTCTGTGTTCGAATTTTGAGGCGATATATTAAGGAATTAGATTATGAGACGAATTTCACTATTTATGACAGTGATGACCAAAAGACACTTGTAAAGAGTTGTCTCAAGAAGCTTAATATGGACCCAAAGCAGTATCCAGAACGCATGCTGATGAGTGAAATATCAAAGGCAAAGGAGCGTTTTGTGTCTCCTGTAGAGTATGATAGAGAAGCCAGTGGCAATTACCGCAAAATGCAGATTGCCCGGGTCTATAATGAATACCAGCAGCGTTTGAAGCAAAACAATGCGTTAGATTTCGATGATTTGTTGTATAAGACCGTGGAGCTATTCCAGTTTCACCCTGAGATATTAGATAGCTATCAGGAGCGTTTTCGCTACATTATGGTGGACGAGTATCAAGATACCAACCATATTCAGTTTTTGTTGATTAAGCAGTTGGCATCTAAGTACCGCAATCTTTGTGTTGTGGGTGATGATGACCAGTCCATATATAAGTTCCGAGGTGCTAACATTTATAACATCCTTAATTTTGAACAGGAATATCCAGAAGCAAAGGTGATTAAGCTAGAGCAGAATTATCGTTCTTCCGGTAATATTTTGAAGGCTGCTAATGGCGTGATTGCCTGCAATGAAGGGCGTAAGCCTAAGGCGCTTTGGACAGAGGCACCGGATGGTGATAAGGTATCATTTTCTCTCTATGACACAGAATATCAGGAAGCGGAAGCCGCTGTGAATGAGATTATAAAGCAGAGAAGCAAGGATGGATGTGATTACAATCGGTTTGCCATTTTATATCGCACCAATGCCCAATCCCGTATCTTTGAGGAAAAGCTGTTGATGCGCAACATTCCATATAAGATTATTGGTGGACAGAACTTCTATGGTCGTAAAGAGGTAAAGGATTTGGTATGCTACTTAAAGGCTGTGGATAATGGACAGGATGACATGTCAATACGCCGTATCATCAATGTGCCAAAGCGAGGCATTGGTACCGCCACGGTTGATAAGGTACAGGATTATGCAGATAATTTTGAAATGAGTCTGTTAGAGGCCCTGTTTGAGGTTTCCAATGTGCCGGGTGTAGGTAGAGCTGTGAGCAAGGTGGAAGCGTTTACGGATTTAATTATGGATTTTCGAAATATGCTAAAGGATGGAGCGAAACTCAGCGAGCTCTACGATGCCATTTTGGAACGTACCGGCTACTGGGATGAATTGATTGCGGAGGGAACTGATGAGGCGGAAGCGCGAATGGAGAATCTTACTGAGCTTAAGAATAAGATTGTGACTTACGAAGAGGAGGCGGAGGTTCCGAACCTATCCGAGCTATTGGAGGAAATTGCATTGGTTGCAGATGTAGATAACATCGTGGAATCAGAGGATAAGGTACTTCTTATGACACTACATAGTGCTAAGGGATTAGAGTTCCCTTGTGTGTTTATGGGTGGAATGGAGGATAGATTGTTTCCAAGTGGTATGGCACTTAATTCGGATGATGAAGACGCAGTGGAAGAGGAGCGACGACTTTGTTATGTAGGAATTACTAGAGCTAAGGAGCAGTTGTTTCTGAGTGCAGCGAGACAACGAATGATGCATGGAACAACCAATTATAATCCGGTGTCCCGATTTGTGAAGGAAATTCCAGAGGATGTTATCTCCATGAATGGCAATGGATCTTTTGCGATTCGTAAGCAGACAGAAATGTTACAACAGGCAAGGGATAGTATGTCAGGAAAAACTGCTAGTGTGACGGCAAAGCCATATTCTTATGGAGCGATGAGCCAGACATATCGAAAGACAGGTTCACCTTCCTTCAGTACCACCCCAACTTTTGGAAAAGAGTTTAGAGTGGAGCGTTTAGAGGTGGATTACACAGTGGGGGATACAGTGCAGCATGTGAAATTTGGCAAAGGTGTGGTTACTAGTCTCGTATCCGGCGGAAAGGACTATGAGGTGACGGTGGATTTTGAAACCGCAGGAACAAAGCGAATGTTTGCGTCGTTTGCAAAATTAAAGAAGATAGAAGATTAAGAAAAAATGCAACAACGTTTTTTGCGCAGATGGTTTTGTAATAGAATATACTAATAAAGAGGGGCTCTTGTGAAAATAACTTTGCAGAAATGATATTTTTATATAGTAAACTCAATGTTTTTGTGATATACTATAGGCACGTAGTGAGTCCGAACTGTCAATAGCGGTTTTAAGTCACAATGATTGTTTGGATGATGGAATTGAAAGGAAGGTATGAGTTATGAAGAATTTAGATGATTTAATCAATGCAGCTAAGATTCAGGATTTGATTAAGCGTGAGGATCCACAGGAGAAGGCGACTAGAAGAGTAATCTGGGTACTTGCTATTATTGGTGCGGTTGCAGCAATTGCAGGTATTGCATATGCTGTATATCGTTATCTTACACCAGATTATTTAGAAGACTTTGATGACGATTTTGATGACGATTTTGATGACGATTTTTTTGATGATGATGAGGACGTTAAGCCGACCGTTAAGCCAGAGGCATAATTTCTTGTAATTGGAAGATGGTTGAGGGAACTATTGCATGGCAATGGTTCCCTTTGTGTGTTATAAAATCTGGCAAGTCGAAATGCGAATGATGTGGAGCAATTGCGAGAGTGCGAAGCATGTAGTGATTGTATTATAACAGTATACAAGAAAAAGTAAGCCATAGGGTAATAGAAATACTGATTGAAGCATGAAGTGTGAGGAGAAAGACATGTTATCTATAGTGTTACCAGTGTATAATGAAGAAGATAATATTGTAAGGGCATACGAATCGATTCGTGATGTGTTGGCACCGAAAGGGATTCCATTTGAACTTGTATATGTCAATGATGGTTCGAAAGACAATAGCTTTGAGGTGATTCGCAAATTGTCTCAGGAAGTATCGGATGCACAAATTGTGGGCTTGTCATTTTCTAGAAATTTTGGGAAGGAATCCGCTATTTTTACTGGTCTTTCTCATGCTACTGGTGATGTGTGTGCGGTGATGGATTGTGATTTACAACATCCACCAGAGACTTTGCTTGATATGTATGCTATGTGGGAGCAAGGTTTTGAAATTGTTGAAGGAGTAAAGCGTTCCCGTGGAAAGGAAAATCTGTTATACAAAGGATTTGCTAAGCTGTTTTACAAGCTGATTAGTAAGTCTACTGGTATTGAAATGTATCGTTCCTCTGATTTTAAGATGTTGGACCGCAAGGTAGTGGATGAATATGTGAAGCTTTCTGAACGTAATATTTTCTTCCGTGCTCTTTCTTCCTGGTTGGGTTTTAAGAGTGCAGTGGTGGAATTTGATGTAAAGGAAAGAGTGTTCGGTACCACCAAGTGGTCTGTTAAATCGTTGGTACGATATGCTATCGGCAGTATTACATCATTTACAACGGCACCAATGCAGTTGATAACCGTGTCGGGAATGTTATTCTTTGTGTTTGCCATTATATTAGGCTTGCATTCGGTTATTAAGTGGGCAACAGGACATGCCTTGGAGGGATTCACCACTCTGATTTTGCTTTTACTACTTATTGGAAGTTTGATTATGATTAGTCTTGGCATTATTGGATATTACATAGCAAGAATTTATGAGGAAATTAAGGGAAGACCGAGAAGTATTGTGAGAGAAGTGGTAAAGTCGGTTTCGAAGGACAATGATGATGTGGCTATGTCAGAATATTAAAGGGTATGACAAGATGAAATGTGCCAATATGCATTTAAGCACAAATAAAAATAAAAAAAGTACTTTACAAATGGAAATTTATTTGGTAATATAACAGACGTGCTGTTTGAGGGCACTCAAACAGGTCAATATAATTTCACAAAAGTTGAAAATAATGGTTGACAAGTCAAATGCATTTTGTTATAGTAGTTGTTGCGTCAGCGATGACACCGTGAAAACGGGGTGTGGCTCAGTTTGGCTAGAGCGCTTGATTTGGGATCAAGAGGTCGCAGGTTCGAATCCTGTCACCCCGATTTTTCAACTATTGATATGCGGGTGTAGTTCAATGGTAGAACACTAGCCTTCCAAGCTAGATACGTGGGTTCGATTCCCATCACCCGCTTTTGTTACGCAAAGACGTAACGTGTGTTCGTAGCTCAGTTGGATAGAGCAACGGCCTTCTAAGCCGTGGGTCAGGGGTTCGAATCCCTTCGAGCACGTTATATTCTTTTTAAAAGAATATGGTGGG